>NZ_VFBC01000001.1:0-54280 GCF_011319755.1 Cobetia sp. MB87
GAGACAGACACGTCGAGCAGGTACGAAAGTAGGTTCTAGTGATCCGGTGGTTCTGTATGGAAGGGCCATCGCTCAACGGATAAAAGGTACTCCGGGGATAACAGGCTGATACCGCCCAAGAGTTCACATCGACGGCGGTGTTTGGCACCTCGATGTCGGCTCATCACATCCTGGGGCTGAAGTCGGTCCCAAGGGTATGGCTGTTCGCCATTTAAAGTGGTACGCGAGCTGGGTTTAGAACGTCGTGAGACAGTTCGGTCCCTATCTGCCGTGGGCGTCGGAAGTTTGAGAAGAGCTGCTCCTAGTACGAGAGGACCGGAGTGGACGAACCTCTGGTGTTCGGGTTGTCATGCCAATGGCATTGCCCGGTAGCTACGTTCGGACGGGATAACCGCTGAAAGCATCTAAGCGGGAAGCCCCCTTCAAGATGAGACTTCCCTGAGGCCTTGCGCCTCCTGAAGGGCCCTTGAAGACTACAAGGTTGATAGGCTGGGTGTGGAAGCACAGCAATGTGTTGAGCTAACCAGTACTAATTGCCCGTGAGGCTTGACCATATAACACCCAAGGGGTTTGCGCAGGCAAACGCCGGGATTGCGACAGGATCGACGACATATCGGTCAGCATGATTCATATTGCGAGTCGCGAGGTCACAAGCCTCGGGACTCAGGCATCGCAAGATGCCACCGTTTCGCCTGACGACCATAGCGAGCGTGAACCACCCGATCCCATGCCGAACTCGGAAGTGAAACCGCTTAGCGCCGATGGTAGTGTGGAGTTTCTCCATGTGAGAGTAGGTCATCGTCAGGCACTTATACTGAACCGCCCCTGCAGCCCAGCTGCAGGGGCGGTTCTCTTTGTACGCAGGAAAAAGGGGTGCGCGGGAAAAGTGGTACTCAGAAAAAGCCGTGTACAGAGAGAGTCATGTACGAGACAGAAGCTGCACTGAGCAAAGAATGCTGAGCTGGGCGTGTTACACGCGATGAGAAAAGGTCACGCGTCCCTAGGGTAGTGTTTCTCCCTGCAAGAATCGCGGATGGCAGCTCCACGACAGTCATGAAAAGCTCGTCGGGCGCTTGTCTCGAACCGTCCCTGTTGCCTTGCTATAGAGGCGGTGCTGTCTGTGGCAGTGCATTGAGGCGCAAGGCGCCCTGCTGAGGAAGGGAGGCGTGTAGGGATCCGCCTGTGGACAACCGGGATATGGGAGTGGCGCCTGAATTATCCACAAGGGGTTGTCGAGCAGAGGAGTTTCCAGGAGTAGGCAAGCCTTGCTGAAACCAAGGGTACAGCCGGCTGATGGTGGAGTTGATCAGGCGTCGCGGGTACTGCACCTCAGGGTTGCTCATGTTTTTTACGATCAGGCTGAACTAAAGCTCTATTGGTGACTCTGAGTATGTGAGTTTCGACGTTCCCTTGCTTAGAAACTTGTCTGTGCTATCCCATCAGCAGACTTTTTGCGATCTGGCGCTCCTGCCTTGCAGTCGAGCAGCCTATCCGCCGGTCACTTCCCCAGTGGCCGGTTTTTTTTATGTCTGTCATTCGAGGCGGAGCCTTGGTGGTCTTCGGCGAACTGTTGTGAAGCCATGGTAGATCTTCTGCAGCGGGACACAAAAAAGCGGCCGGATGAGTGATCATCCGGCCGCTTTTGCATCTGACGTGGCCTTCATGAAGTGAAGGCCACGTCAGTGAGCAAGGAACGTCTTAGCTGTTCTGCTCGATACCCTGGATGTGCCAGTCGGCGCCATCTCGCAGCTCACGGACCAGGTGCCAGGTCTCGTTGAACTCGTTCTGCTCGCCATTTTCATCCAGCACGCCGTGGAACAGAACGGTCGCTTCCGCCTGCTTGCCAATTTCCTGCACGCTGCCCAGTTCAGCAAACAGACGCACGATCTCGGTACGGTTGTTGGCCGGTTGCTGAGCGCGCTCTTCACGCAGCAGGTTGTAGAGCTCTGGCGTGACGTACTCCTGAATGCGCGGCAGGTCATTGTTGTCCCAGGCGCGCTGCAGCGTCATGAAGTGTTCCTTGGCGCCGCCGAGGAACTGCTCCTTGTCGAACCAGGCCGGTTCGCTGGTCGGAGCACCGCCCGTCAGGCCTGCCCCGATACCACCAGCCGGAGCCAGCGACTCGCCTTGCGGCTGATGCGCTTCACGCGCCTGCACATTGCGCGGCTGGTCATCGTGGCGTGTAGAGGAACCACCACCGCTACCTGCCGGCCCACCGCTCGCCATGGCGGCCTTCTTGCGCGCGCTGAGGAACTTGAATGCGATGAAGGCGATCACCGCGATGATCAGGAAGTCTGTCATGCGCAGACCATCGAAGGCGCCGCCGAAGAACAGCGATGCCAGCAGACCGCCTGCCAACAGGCCTGCCAGAGGTCCGGCAAACTTGGACAAGCCGCTGGAGGGCTTGGACTTCGCTGCAGTGCTGTTGCTGGTGGCCTTGTTGCTGCCAAACAGTGAGCTGGAGGATTTTCCGCTGTCAGCGGATCGTGAGTAGCTACCGAAACTCTTGCCGCCGCCGAGGCGCTTGGCCTCTGCGTGTTCGACGCTCAGACCGAAGCCGAGCAAGCCGACCATCAGCATGATGAACAGATGGCGCATGTGGGATCTCCTTGGATGCGCTAGCGTGTAAGTGGAGGCCCCATTCTAGCCCTAGAATCGTCGTAGGAGGACCAATGGACGACGAAAAGACGCAACACCTGATGGCGAGGCGCTCATTGCTGTTGCTGATCGATTTCCAGGCACGCCTGATGCCGGTTCTGAGTGGCGGAACAGAGGCCATCAACAGCGCCGTCTGGCTGGGAGGCATCGCTCAGGCGCTGGAAATTCCCGTCTGGCTGACCGAGCACTGCCCCGACAAGTTGGGCACAAGTGCCCCGATGACGCATCTGCTGAGCGAGCGCACCCGTTGCTTCACCAAGCGCAGTTTCAGTGCGCTGGATGCGCAGGACTTTCGCAAGGCATTGGAGCAGAGTGGCTGCGACCAGTTGGTGGTATGTGGTGCCGAGGCGCACGTCTGTGTGATGCAGACTGTGCTGTCTCTGTGTGGCGCAGGCTATCGAGTGGCGCTGGTTGCCGATGGCGTCGCCAGTCGCCGCCCGCGGGAGGCGGCGCTGGGAGTGGCCCGTTGCGAGGCCGCGGGTGCCAGTATCGTCAGTGCCGAGATGGTGGCGTATGAATGGCTTGGATGTGCAGATCACGTCCTGTTCGGCGATATTCATCGCCGTTACCTCAAACCGCGTGCTGCAGAATACCTGGCTTTCCCGGGGCTGGGCGGATGAAGTGTCAAGTGACCCACCGGTCACGCATCAGGCGCGTGCCGCGTCGGCCTCACTGCGTGTGAAGACCAGCGTATCGCCTTCAGAGGCGGCAGTGGAGAAGCGATAACCGGCCACGTCGAAGTCCTTGAGGTCCTCGGCTGTCTCGATATCGTGCTTGAGCATCCAGGCGCTCATCAGGCCGCGTGCACGCTTGGCGTAGAAGCTGATGATCTTGGACTGGCCATTCTTCTCGTCCTTGAAGACCGGCGTCACGATGCGGTGGCGGAACGCCTTGGCATCGATGGCCTTGAAGTATTCATTGGAGGCCAGGTTGACCAGAACCGGCGTGCCGCTGTCTTCCACGGCCTGCTCCAGTGCCGGTGTCAGCGTCTTGCGCCAGTAGGCGTAGAGGTCCTTGCCGGCCGGGTTGCTCAGGCGCGTGCCCATCTCGAGACGGTACGGCTGGATAAGATCCAGCGGGCGCAGCAACCCATAGAGGCCGGAGAGAATGCGCAGCTTGTGTTGTGCGCGTTCAAAATCTTCCTCGCTGAACGAATCCGCCGCCATGCCCTGATAGACATCCCCCTGGAAGGCCAGCACCGCCTGTTTGGCGTTGTCCGGCGTGAAGGGCGGCTGCCATTCCTGGAAGCGAGCGGCATTGAGGCCGGCCAGCTTGTCGGAGAGCTTCATCAGGCTTGCGATGTCCTGCGGCGACTGCTCGCGCAGGATATCGATCAGCGGTTGAGCCTGCTCGAGAAAATCGGGTTGGCTATGACGGGAGGTCACGGGGGCGCTGTCGAAATCCAGCGATTTGGCGGGCGAAATCACACTCAGCATGTAGACCTCCTGGCAGGGAAAGGTCTCAGTATATCAGGCAGACAAGATGGCCCCGAGTCCGTCAGGACTATCGGGGCCATAGATTGCACTGCGTGACGCCAGAGGCATCAATAGCGGCGGATAAGGAAGACCCCCGCGAACAGCAGCAATACACCTGCCACGCGCCCCAGCGAAAGATCATGCTGCGGGAAGGTCGCCCAGCCGAAGTGGTCCAGCACCACCGAGGCCGTCAGCTGCCCGGCCAGGAAGGTGGCCATCATGGTGGCAGCGCCCAGCTTTGGCACCAGTATCACGCTGGCCGCGACGAAGAAGGCGCCCAGCAGGCCGCCGGTCCAGCTCCACCAGGGGGCCGCTTTCAGGGCGCCGACGCCCGGCATGGGTAGACGCATGGCCAGCACGATGGCGACCAGCGCGATCGAGCCGACCACGAAGCTGACCATGGCAGCCATGAGCGAACTGTGGGTCTGCAGGGCCAGCGTGGAATTGACGCCAGCTTGAATCGGCATCATGGCACCGGCGGCGACAGCCATGAGGATCATGCTCAATTCAGCGGGATTCATGAGGGGTCCTTGGTCACGAGCAGGCCGGTCATGATGACCGGCCTGTCGGGGTTGTGTATCCGGTACGGGTCAGAGGCGGTTCAGGGGCACGGATTGGGCGCGGTATTGTGGATCATCTCGATCTCGGCCAGCACTTCCTCGCTCAGCTCCACCTCGAGGCTTTTGATGTTGCTTTCCAGCTGGGTCATCGTCGTGGCACCGATGATGTTGCTGGTCAGGAACGGGCGAGTGTTGACGAAGGCGAGGGCCATCTGGGCCGGATTCAGGCCGTGACGGCGGGCGATGTCCACGTAACAGGCGATGACGTGCTGAGCCGGCTCGGCGTTGTAGCGCTGGAAGCGCTCGAACAGCGTCAGGCGAGCGCCTTCTGGACGGGCGCCGTCCAAGTACTTGCCGGACAGGGTGCCGAAGGCCAGCGGCGAGTAGGCCAGCAGGCCGACATCTTCGCGGTGCGCAAACTCGGCCAGGCCCACTTCGAAGCTGCGGTTGACCAGGTTGTACGGGTTCTGGACGCTGGCCACGCGCGGCAGATTCAGGCGCTCGGCCAGATTGAGGCACTGCATCACGCCCCACGGCGTCTCATTGGACAGACCCACGGCGCGGATCTTGCCCGCGGTGACCAGCTCGCCAAGCGCGGAGAGGCTTTCTTCCAGCGGCGTCATGTCTTCATCTTCGGTCGGCTGGTAGCCCAGCTTGCCGAAGAAGTTGGTCTTGCGGTCCGGCCAATGCAGCTGATAGAGGTCGATGTAATCGGTGCCCAGGCGACGCAGGTTATCGTCACAGGCGGCGATGATCTGCTCACGCGTCAGGCGTGAACCACCGCGCAGGTAATCCATGCCCGGGCCGGTGACCTTGGTGGCGATCTTGACCTGATCACGATTGCCGCGAGCCGCCAGCCAGCTGCCGATGTATTCCTCGGTACGGCCCTGGGTCTCGCCATTCGGGGGCACCGGGTACATCTCGGCGGTGTCGATGAAGTCGATGCCAGCGTCGAGCGCGCGGTCCAGCTGTTGGTGGGCATCGGCTTCGCTGTTCTGCTCGCCGAAGGTCATGGTGCCAAGGCATAGCAGACTGACGTCGATGCCAGTACGGCCAAGAGCTCTACGTTGCATGCAGGATTCCCCTATCGGGTAGGTGTCAATGTAGCGGGCAGGACGAGTGCTTCCAGCACGCGCGTGGCGCGCGGTTCGCGCGCGTACTTTACCCCAAGGATGGCGCACATATTAGCAGCGTAACAAAAACCCACAAGGCGGGCTTGAGTCCCCCCGATTGCGCGAGTATGCTTGGCGCCCCGCTGTCAGGGGAGCAGTCTTTCTAGGCCGCCCGCAAGGGCAAACTGACAGTGTTGGCAAGGAGAATAGCGTCGCGGGCTCAGGATCGGGCCAGGACACGGCGTCACCCCTCTTATTCTGTATCAAGGTTACTCGTCATGCCGCAGGCCCCAACCCTGATGACTGGACTGAAATACCGCCTGGCGGAGCGTCTGTTCCACGCCTCCTGGCTGTCCGGTTCTCAGCAGAAGCATCGTCTGACCATGCGTCTGTTCAATCACTGCGCCAATGCCGGTCACACCGGTGCGTTGTCTTTGTACGGGCACATGCTGTTCCAGCGCGGCAACTCCGCTCAGGAAAAGGCCAAGGGTGCGCGTTTCGTCATCAAGGCCGCGCAGGCTGGCGACGTGCATGCCCAGTATCAGGCGGCGCGTATCTATGAGTATGGCTGTGCCCAGTATCAGAGCGATCCGGCCAAGGCCGTGACCTGGTACGCACGTGCCGCCGAGTGCCGCCATGCTCTCGCAGCCCAGCGTCTGGCGCGTGCCTATCGTGAAGGCTCCCTCGGTCTGGCGGTCTGCCCGCACAAGGCCGAGCAGTGGGAAGCCCACGCCCGCACGGGTGGTGAGGCAAACCTGCACTGAGCTGATGTCCTGCCCTTGCTGCCACTGATAACGCCCTCTTCGTGAGGGCGTTGTCGTCTCCGGCCCTCCTGCGTGTGTCTCTGAACGTGATGTGAGCGTGATGGAGCAGATCGACCTGATGTCTGCGTTGACAGCGTCGCGCTCAGGACTCGCCAAGCAGGGGGCAATTCCCGTAACCTGAAGACATTCAACCTCTTCTCGCCCGGGCCCTGTCTGCCTGAGATACCTTGGGAGATTCGTGTGACGCTGCCTATTCTGCTCGATATTGAAGCCTCCGGCTTTGGCCGTGGTAGCTATCCGATCGAGATCGGGCTGGCGCGTGCCGACGGCAGCAGTTGCGCCTTCCTGATACAGCCTCTTGATGAGTGGGTGCATTGGGACCCGAAGGCGGAGCTGTTGCACGGCATCTCACGGGCACGGCTGGCACGCGAAGGGCGACCAGTGCGTGAGGTGGCGCAGTGGGTCAATGATGAGCTGGGGGAGGCGGGAATCGCTTACAGCGACAGCTGGGGCTACGACAATACCTGGCTCTCGCTGTTGTTCTATCATGCCGGCATGCTGCCGCGCTTTCGACTCGAAGCGCTCAGACGGCTGCTTGATGAGGAGCAGCTGAATTGCTGGGCGGAGCTCAAGGAAGCGGTGATCGCCGAGGGCGGCATCCAGCGTCATCGCGCCGGAGACGACGCCCGTCTGCTGCAACTCACCTGGCAGAAGGCCCAGGCGATCGGTCGCAGCGAGTAAGCCTGCGCCAGATGCCTCGGGGCCTACGTCTGGCGGCATGAGTGTCACTGCTGTCAGGCGGGGGGCGTCAAGCGGAGCAGCGAGCACGAGATGGCGCCTATAAAGCCAAAAAAGCGGCAGCCCACTGGGCTGCCGCTTTTTTCATGCTGCCGATTTTTATGCTGCTGATGTCATCAGTGCCATGACGAGGCTCAGGCGCCGGTCACCGCCAGCAGCACCTTGCCTGTGCTGGCGTTGTCCTGCACATAGGCATGCGCGGCATCGGCCTGCTGGATTGGCCAGCTCTTGTCGATATGCGGGCGCAGCTCGCCCCGCGCCAGGCGTGGCCACACATGCACGTAGAGCGCATCCAGCACCATGCCCTTGCCCTCGGGGGAGCGTGAACGCAGGGTCGAGCCGATCAGGCGCTGACGCTTCATCAGCATGCGGCCCAGATCCAGCTCATCCATGCGCCCACCCATCAGGCCGATCAATACCATGCGGCCATCCTGTTTCAGCACCTGCTGATTGTCGGCCAGATAGCCGCCGCCCACCGGGTCGAGAATCATGTCGGCGCCGCCCCAGTCGTTCACGGCCTCGACGAAGCTGCCATCGTGGCGATTCCAGCCGGCATCCGCGCCGAGGCGCAGGCAGGTGTCGAGCTTCTCCTGGCTGCCGACCGTCACGAAGCAAGGATGTCCGAACAGCCCGCATAGCTGGATGGCGGTGGTACCGATGCCACTGGCGCCGGCATGCAGCAGCACGCGCTCCTTGTGCTTGAGATTGCCCTCGATGAACAGGTTCAACCAGGCGGTGGCGAACATCTCCGGCAGGGCGGCGGCGTCTCTCAGGCTGTAGCCCTCCGGCACCGGCAACACCTGCAGGGCATTGATCACCACCTCCTCGGCATAGCCGCCACCGGCCAGCAAGGCGCAGACCGGATCTCCCACCTGGAAGCGCTCCACGTGGCGGCCGACCTCGAGGATGGTTCCGCTAACCTCGAGGCCAAGAATCTCGCTTTCCCCGGCCGGCGGCGGATACTGGCCTGCACGCTGCATCAGGTCAGCGCGGTTGACGCCGGCCCAGGCCACCTGGATTCGCACTTCGTCCGAGGCGATGCCTTCGGGAGCCTCCGTTTCCTGCCAGACCAGTGCCTCGTTCTCGACGGCTATCGCATACATTCGCTCTCTCCTTGGCTGGGCAGACCTGCTGCCTTGCTGTGACCGCGTCGTACGCAGACGGATCTCTGTCATCTCACTGTACGGGGACTGTGATGCACCTGTCATGAAGTGGCGTGATGCTGACGTGATATCAAGCCCCATGATACAGACATCGCGTACCGCACTCCGTGCGGCCAAGGAGAGAGCATGATCGATACTGCCCGCGTCATCGCTGCCAAGTATCCTGCCTTTGCCAGACGCCATCCCTTGATCCGTCGTCCGGCGCTGGCCTTGTTGCGGCGCCTGGTCCACGAGGGTGAGATCAATGCCTTCCTCGGCGAGAACTCGGACCAGCGCGGCTTCGACTTCATTGACCGCGTGCTCGATCACTTCTCCTTCGGCTACTCGGTGTCCTCGCGGGAGCGCGAGAACATCCCTGCCTACGGGCGGGTCGTCATCGTCGCCAACCATCCGCTGGGATCACTGGATGGCCTCGCGCTGCTCAAGCTGGTCGGCGAGGTGCGCCGCGACGTCAAGATCGTCGCCAATGACATCCTGATGAAGGTCGAGCCGCTGGCGCCCTTGCTGCTGCCGCTGGACAACCTCAGTCGCCGCGGTTATCGCAGGAGCAGTGGTCAGATCTGCGATGCGCTGATGAATGAAGAGGCCGTGATCATCTTCCCCGCCGGCGAGGTCTCGCGTGCAGGCCCGACCGGGCCGCGTGATGGCAAGTGGCTGTCGGGCTTCCTGCATTTCGCACGCAAGACCAACGCGCCGGTGCTGCCTATCCACGTCAGCGGTCGCAACTCGACGCTCTTCTATGCGCTGTCGTCGATCAACCGCAGTTTCGGCACGCCTCTGCTGGCGCATGAGATGTTTCGTCAGCGCGAGCGTCAGCTCAAGCTGCGCATCGGCGAGCTGATCCCGCTGGCGCGCCTCGACAGTGATGCCCTGAGTACCAATGCCAAGACACGCCTGCTGCGCAAGCACTTGTATCGCATCGGGCGTGGCAAGCGCGGCCTGTTCGTGACCGAGAAGGCCATCGGTCATCCGGAGGAGCGCCAGGCGCTGCGTGAGGAACTGACACCCTGTGAGCTGCTGGGCGAGACCCGCGATGGCAAGAAGATCTATCTGTTCGACGCCTTCCCCGGTTCCAGCGTGATGCGCGAGATCGGCCGGTTGCGCGAGATCAGTTTCCGCCGGGTCGGCGAGGGCACCGGCGAGCGGCGCGATATCGATCGCTATGACGCCCACTACCGGCATCTGGTGCTGTGGGATGACGCGGATCTCGAGATCGCCGGCGCCTACCGCATCGGTGAGGTACGCAAGATCATGGCGGCACATGGCGAGAAGGGGCTCTACAGTCCGACCCTGTTCCGCTTCACGCCGGAGATGTTCGAGCGCATGCAGGACGGCCTGGAGCTGGGGCGCAGCTTCGTGCAGCCGCGTTACTGGGGGCGGCGCAGCCTCGATTACCTGTGGCAGGGGCTGGGTGCCTATCTGCGCTGTCATCCCGAGATTCGCTGGCTGTTCGGCCCGGTCACGCTCTCCAACAGCTATCCGGAGGCCGCCAGGGCGTTGATCGTCAGCTACTACCGTCACTATTACGGGGATGATGAGGGGCTGGCGCGTGCGCGGGCGCCGGTCGCCCAGAGCGTGCCGGGCAGCGCCGCCCATGAAGCGGAGCGGCTGTTCGATGGTCAGGACGCCGATGGCGATTTCCGCCGCCTGCGTGCCCAGCTGGATGCGATGGGCGTGACGGTACCGACGCTCTACAAGCAGTACGCCGAGGTCACCGAGCCCGGTGGCACCCGCTTCCTCGATTTCAGTGTCGACGCCGATTTCGGTTACTGCATCGACGGCCTGGTGATGATCGATGTCGAGCAGGTTACCGCCAGCAAGCGGGCGCGCTATATCGGTAGCCTCGTTCAGCAACAGGCCGCCTCAGGCGGCGCCGTTGAGATTGTTGGTGAGGCGGTACACTGCTGAAAGAGCGCGCTGAGCTGAGATGGCCACTTGCATCGTCACTCCCCATGGCGCTGGCGTCATGCGCTTGATGGGGAGTGACGCGACAGCCTGTCAGGTCTCAGGTCTCAGGTCTCGGGCGCCAGACGCTCCAGCAGGGGCGTGATCTCGCGCTCGCTGATCAGGCGCGCGCGAGTGTCCGCATCGAGGAAGCCCGCCTCGACGGTGCGATCCAGAAACTCGAGCAGGGGGGCGTAGAAGCCGTCACTGTCGAGGACCGCAATCGGCTTGGCGTGAAAGCGCAGGTACTGCCAGGTCCAGGTCTCGAACAATTCCTCCAGGGTGCCGATTCCGCCCGGTAACGTCACGAAGGCATCCGCCAGCGCGGCCATCTGTGCCTTGCGCTCATGCATGTCGGCCACCTCGATCAAGCGCGTGAGGCCGGTATGCGCCTTCTCGTTGCGGACCAGCACCTGAGGGATCACCCCGATCACCTCGCCACCCGCCGCCAGCGCGGCATCCGCCAGTGCGCCCATCAGCCCGGCGCGCGCGCCACCATAGACCAGTCCCCAGCCTCGCTCGGCGATGGCGCGGCCCAGTGCTTCGGCCAGTTGACGATGCTGTGGGGAGACGCCCTCGCGGGAGCCCAGATAGACGCAGATGCGATGCATGTTGCTCTCCTGAATGTTTCTCGGCGGCGCTCACTGCTGGCTGCCGTGCCTTGATGTCATGTCCTGCCTATCCTACGCGAGTTGTGCGGCGACGCTATGACGCCGGTGAGGAACTCGGCATTGCCTCGTGGCCAACGCTGGCACGTGCTGACTTTCGGCGTTGACGCCTGCATTCGCGGGCCTGCTCTGCTACCCTTGCCGCCCCCGCAGGCGACGGCTGGCGGGCGCTGGCGCCCCGTGAGCTTGCACCGGGATGCACCCCAACTCATCGCGTCGTCGTCTTCGACGGACGCGGAACAACAAGGCAGGAGAGGCAGATGGCGCAGGTGCGCGGACGCTTTGCCAGTCGGCTGGGCTTCTTGATGGCCGCCGCTGGTTCGGCAGTAGGACTTGGCAACGTATGGGGCTTCCCGTCCCAGACGGCCAACAACGGAGGCGGGGCCTTCGTGGTGATGTATCTGGTGCTGGCCTTCCTGCTGGCATGGCCGGCCTTGATGGCCGAGCTGGTCATCGGCCGCCATGGTCAGGCCAATATCGTCACCAGCATGAGTCTCGGTCGAGGCATCACCAAGCGCTTCGGCGCGCTGGCGGGCTGGGTGGGCATGCTGACCGCCAGCCTGATCCTGGCCTTCTATGCCATCGTCGCGGGCTGGTTGCTGGGGTATACCGCCGCGCCGGTCGCTGATGCACTGGGCATGGCCTCCGCGTCCAGTTGGCTGACCACCTTCGATTTCACGCGCAATGTCTCGCTGACGGCGGTCTTCCTCGCGCTGACGATGGCAATCGTGGTCGGTGGCGTGCGCGGCGGGATCGAGAAATGGTCCACGCGTCTGATGCCGCTGTTGCTGATGCTGCTGGTCGGATTGATCGGCTACGTTTTGACTCTGCCGGGCGCCGATGAAGGCCTGAGTGTCTACCTGACGCCGCAGTGGGACCGCATCTTCGATGCCGATCTGATGCTGAGCGCGATGGGCCAGGCGTTCTTCTCGCTGTCGCTCGGCGTGGGCGCGATGCTGATCTACGGCTCCTATCTGGGGCCGGAGCAGAACCTGCCGCGTCTGGGCGTGCTGGTGACGCTGATCGATGTCGGCATCGCCTTCCTCGCCGGCCTGCTGGTGATTCCGGCCATGTATGCCGCGCGTCATCTGGGCGTCGAGATCTTCGATGCCGATGGCCTGCTCAAGAGCTCGGACACCCTGCTGTTCGACACGCTGCCGGCGCTGTTCGGCCAGATGGGCGGGGCAGGTGACATCTTGATGGTGGCATTCTTCGCGCTGATGAGCGTGGCGGGCATCACCTCGTCCATCTCGATGCTGGAAGTGCCGGTGTCCTTCGTGGTCGAGCGTGGCTGGCTGGGTCGACGCGCCGCTACCCTGGCTGTCGGGGCCGCCATCATGGCCATCAGCCTGACCATCGCCGCCAACTTCGGGGCGCTGTTCGGTCTGGTGATCATGTTGACTACCCAGTACAGCCAGCCGCTGGTCGCGCTGGTGATGTGCCTGCTGGTCGGCTGGGCGATGTCGCGTCATGCGCTGCTCAAGGAGATCCAGAGCGGGGCGCCGGACATCGAGTCCAGCCTGTTCTGGAAGATCTGGCCGTGGTACGTGCGCCTGATCTGCCCGCTGTGCATCGCGCTGGTCTTCGCGCACTCGCTGTAGGCCTGACTCTCGTCCCAACGCAAGAAGCCCGCCAATTGGCGGGCTTCTTCGTCTTCTGCCTTCAAGCCGACGGCGTCGGGTCGATCGTCGTCAGGGCTCAGGGCAGCTCGGACAGCACGTCGTAATGGGCATCGACCCAGTGACCGATGGCGTTGCCCTCGGCGTAGGCGAGATGCTGGGCGTACTGGGTGTGCAGGCAGCGCACCTGATTCCAGTCACGGATACCGCCGACGCCACGTTCGCGCATCAGCTCGGCGAAGCCCTGGGACTCGATGGCGCTGCGCTCGGCCTCGCTCATGAAGCTCCAGCGTTCGGCGACATAGGCCTCATGACTGGCACGATAGCGCGCCAGCAGGTCCTCATCGGTCTTGAGGCTCTCTTCCAGTTCCTTGATGACGCCTTCGGCCTCGATACGTGACAGCGAGATCTTGAGGCGTTCGTCGCACAGCCAGTAGAGGGTCGGGAAGGGCTTGCCATCCACCAGCGAATGCATGCGCAGCACCAGCGGGGTGCCTTCGCCATCGGTGGCGGCCACGGCCTGGATGCCGCGCGGCTTGCGCCCGAGCTGGCGCTCGATGATCTCGAGCTCCCGCGCGTCGGGACTATGATTGGTCAGGATCACCATGCTTGCAGTCAGGCTCCAGCACACACTTGTTGGACCGGGAGACGGCCCGGAAGAACGCCTGGTTGAGCTGTTGGGGGCTTGGCACATAGCCATGCCACTCGCGCTCGCAGTAGTCACTGCCGCGCGCCATCAGCTCCGGGGCCAGACGATTGAACCAGCCATCATAATCGTAGGGGTCAAGGCCCGGCAAGCTGATGTGTGGGTAGTCGGCAAAGCGCTCACTGAACCATTGCTCCAGCGCCGCCTCGACCTGCGCATGCAGCTCGGTCATGTCCGGGTAGATCCACTTGCTGTAGCGAATGCCCATCGGGCCTCCTCGCTGACGCGGTGCTGGGGCGGGTGGTCGTCATGGAGAGTCCATCGTGCAAGGTCTGCCAGGAAGTGCCTGCCCTTGGATGCCACGCCCGTGGCCGTCAGTCGTCACGGGCCAGCGGGGCGAACTGGCCATTGCCCAGCTCACACAGTAACGCGGGGGCGAGCGCTATCTCCAGTCCTCGGCGGCCACCGCTGATGAAGATTTCCGCCTGTGTCGCGGCGCTGTCATCGACCCACAATGGCAGGCGCTTCTTCTGCCCCAGCGGACTGATGCCGCCGACCACATAGCCGGTGGCACGCTCGGCGGCCTCATGCGCGGCCAGCGCCGCCTTGCGGGCGCCACAGGCGCGTGCCAGTGCCTTGAGGTCGAGCGTGCCGCTGACCGGCACTACGGCGACCACCAGCGGCTGACGTGCATTGCCGCCTTCCAGCTGGCAGACGAGGGTCTTGAAGACCTGGGCGGGTTCAAGCCCCAGCGTGCGGGCGGCCTCTTCCCCGTAGGCGGGTGCACGCGGGTCGTGCGCATATTCGAGTGTGCGGTGCGGCTTGCCCTTGAGCAGCTTGAGCGCAGGCGTCATGCAGGCACGCTCCCCTCGGAGACTGCGCTGTGCGTCCCGAGTGCCCGGGCGGCCTCGCGCAGAGCCGGGACATCCAGTTCGGCGCTGTCGGTGTGTTCGTGCACATGGCTGACCAGGGTCGCGCGCAGCTCGCCCTCGATGGGCAGGGATTGCTTGGCATGATGATCGAACTGCACCAGCACGCAGTGGCCGCGCGCGCCGCAGACGCCGCTTTGCCAGGCTTCCTGGGTCACGGTGAAGGAGCTGCCGCCGAGGCGCGACAGCCAGGTGCGAATCTCCACCGGCTGGCCATATTGCAGCTCGGCGAGGAAGTCGACCTCGATGCGCGCCATGATCAGCGGCCACTTGCGCGGGTCGAGGTCCGGTACGAAGAGGCGGAACAGGTCATTGCGCGCCCACTCGAACCAGGCCGGCAGGCGCGTGTTGTTGACGTGCCCGAGGGCATCGGTGTCGAAGAAGGCCGGTTCCAGCGTCTTGAAGTACATGTCATCGCTCCTGGGCATCCATGCGGCATTTCAGCCTATCAGGAAGCTCAGGCGCTGGCTGTACGTCGTGAGGCTAGTCGACGTTGCAACGGCGTGAACACGCCCAGCCATGCCGTTGCGACCACAAAGCCGAGGAGGGTCCCCAGACCGACGCCCATGCTCGGATAGCTGAGCGAGACCACCAGCGCATAACACAGCAGCGAGCCGAGGCCGGCCGGATAGTGCTTGATGACGGTGGCGACGGCCACTGGCCCCTGGGTGAGATGCAGAATCACCAGCAGCGGGTACATGGTGACCGGGAAGGCCGCGACCAGGCCTGCCCATGAAGGCGGTAGCAGGTGGGCCAGCGCGGTGATGCCGAACACGATGCCGGCGGCCAGTCCGGCGCGCGCCAGCAGCGAGACCCAGGAGAAGGGCGACTTGCGCGCCATGCTCTCCGGTACGCCGCGATAGAGGCGCATACACAGCACGATGGCGATCAGCGTCACGATCACGCCGCTGACGCGGGTGAACTCGAACTGTGCCAGCGCCACGCTGGCCGCCAGCCAGCCCAGCAGGCCGCCCAGGGTGCCATTGATGACGCCACGTAGCCCTTCGGCGCGGCCGCATAGCCAGTAGCCGACACCGAGGGCGAGAGTCGATGAGAAGCCGGCCAGGGTATAGACGGCGCTCTGGCCGGCGAACTCGGGAGAAATCTCCACGCCGATGAAGCCCAGCGTGATGGCCGTGCCGAGCGGGTAGCCGGACAGCAGCCCGGCCATGCGCGTCGAGAGGCGCTCCGCGATCAATGATAGCCCGATCACCACCGCCACCGAGATCAGCAGCTTGAGCAGTTGCAGGCCCAGCTCACCCTGAAGCGCTGCACTCATTGGGCGGCGTCCCAGAATTGACGACGCACCAGCGAGATCTTGCCCACCGCCTTGCCGGAGGCCTGATGACGATGGGCCTCGGCGACCTCGCTGAAGTCGAACTGACGCTCATCGAGACGCACCTTGAATTCGCCTTCCTCGACCAGTTCCACCAGCTTGCCCAACGCCTGGCGCTGCTGTTCATGCCCGATGCCGGCGCTGAGCGGCAGCAGGATCGACAGCACTTCCAGACTGCGGCTGCCGGCGTGCAGCGGCGAGAGATCCACCGTGGTGCGCGCATTGATGGTCACGATGCGCCCGCCCAGCTTGCTGGCCGCGAAGCTGGCGGCCAGGTTGTCGCCGCCCACGCAATCGAAGACCAGATCGAAGCCCTCGCCACCCGTCAGTCGGGCCACGTAATCGGCCACCGCTTCCTCGCGATAGCGAATGACGTGGTCCGCGCCGCAGTCGCGTGCTGCCCGGGCCTTGTCATCCGTGGAGACGGTCGTGGCGACTTCCGCGCCGATGCAACGGGCGATCTGCAATGCCACATGGCCGACGCCACCGGCGCCGCCGTGGATCAGCACGCGTTGCCCCGCTTCCAGCCGGCCACGCTCTACCAGTGCCTGCCAGGCGGTGATGAACACTGCCGGCAACGCGGCGGCTTCCATGAAGCTCAGGCGGCGCGGCTTGCGGGTGATCAGGCGTTCATCGGCGAGCATGTAATCCGCCAGCGCGCCCGGATGAGCGGCGACACCGCCGGCAAAGCCGAGCACCTCGTCGCCGGGCGAGAAGGTCAGCACGTCATCCCCGACGGCATCGATCACACCGGCCACGTCGCCGTGCAGCACGCAGGGTGCTGGCGGCAGGAGAGGCACCTGACCGCTGGCCAGCTTGAGATCGAGTGGATTGACGCTGGAGGCGGCGACACGAATGCGCACCTGGCCGGGACCGGGAGTGGGTAGCGGGCATTCGGTCGCCACGAAGTCGGCATCCGGGCCGGGATTGCGCAGCACCATGGCATGCATGGAAGCGAGCATGAGACGTCCTCATTGATACGGGTTCCGGCCAGTGTGGCCAGTGAGCGCCACACCCTACCCATTGCACTGCGTTGCGGCAATCCGACTTGAGTGGTTTCAGTCGTCCAATGCACGGAATTGCACGATCGACAACGAAAAAGCCCCTGCCGATGGGCAGGGGCCTTGAGTCATGCGGCGGCTGACGGCTGTGTCAGACCCGCCTGGGCGTGATGGGGATCACGCGTTCTGGCGTTTGGCCTCCTTGTCGACCGGTGCGATCTCGCCGGACTTCAGCTTGGCCAGGTACTGGGCCAGCTCACGCTTCACGACCGGCATCAGGTAGTAGAGGCCGATGATGTTGGCGATGGACATGGCGAAGATCATGGCGTCGGAGAAGTCGATGACCGGGCCGAGGCTCATGGAGGAGCCGATGACCACGAAGGCGAGGAAGATCAGTTTGTAGACGATCTCGGCACCCTTGCCCTCACCGAACAGGTAGGTCCAGGCCTTCAGGCCGTAGTAGGACCAGGACAGCATGGTGGAGAAGGCGAACATTAGCACCGCCAGCGCCAGCACATACGGGAACCACGGGAAGGCGGTCTCGAAGGCGTAGGAGGTCAGCTGGACGCCGCCGAGACCTTCGACCTGGTAGGCACCGGTGATGACGATGACCAGCGCGGTCATGGTGCAGATGACGACGGTATCGATGAAGGGTTCGAGCAGGGCGACGATGCCTTCGGTCGCCGGCTGAGAGGTCTTGACGGCAGAGTGGGCGATGGCCGCGGAGCCGATACCGGCTTCATTGGAGAAGGCAGCACGCTTGAAGCCCTGGATCAGCACGCCGACGATACCGCCGCCGACCGCGACCGGTGCGAAGGCACCTTCGATGATGGCGCCGAAGGCAGCCGGAATCGCGCTGAAGTTGAAGCCGAGGATGATGATCGCCGCGATCACGTAGATGACAGCCATCATCGGCACCAGCTTCTCGGTGACACGTGCGATGGACTTAATGCCGCCAATGATGACCATGCCGACGATGGCGGCCATCACGAGACCGAACAGCCAGCCGTAGCCGACCAGGAAGCTGGCATCACCGCCGGTGACGTTGACGGCCTGCTGATAGGACTGGTTGGCCTGGAACATGTTGCCGCCGCCGATGGAGCCGCCGATGGCGCAGATGGCGAAGAACACCGCCAGAACCTTGCCCAGCCCCGCCTTGCCATTTTCCGCGAAGCCCTTGGACAGGTAGTACATCGGGCCGCCGGAGATGGAGCCATCCGCGTTGACGTTGCGGTACTTCACGCCAAGGGTACATTCACAGAACTTGGAGGCCATGCCGAGCAGACCGGCCAGAATCATCCAGAAGGTCGCGCCCGGGCCGCCCAGCGAGACGGCGACCGCGACACCGGCGATGTTGCCCAGGCCAACCGTGCCGGATAGCGCCGTGGCCAGTGCCTGGAAGTGGGATACCTCGCCTTCATCCTTCGGGTCGGTGTAGTCACCCTTGACCAGGCGCACGGCATGGCCGAACAGGCGGAACTGCACGAAGCCGAAATAGAGCGTGAAGACGACCGCCGCGATGATCAGCCAGCCGACGATCAGCGGGAACTGGGTGCCGGCCACCGGCACGGAATAGAAGATGGTCGAGACGATCGGGTTGACGATCGGTCCGACGATGTCACTGATGGCCTGGTCCATGCCTTCGGCACGGGCGGAGCTAGCGGCCATGAGGGCTGCCATCGCGGCAGCCCAGGGGGCCAGGGAGCGGAATCGACTCATGAGAGGTAACCTCGAAAAGCGAATTGTCGTTATTGTCGGGTGCGAATCTCTGCAGGCGGCTGGTGCGGGAGGCGCCTGTCTCAGGGAACGATGGTGACGGGCACCGAGGCCTCTTGAATCAGATGGGCGGTCACGCTGCCGAAGATGCGTGAGCGGACACTTTCCCCCTTGCGGCCGACGATGATCTGCTCGGCATTCACCTCACGCGCCAGCAGGCTGAGAATCTCGGCGGCATCGCCGTGGCGAACACGCCCCTCGACCTGATAGCCCTCCTTTTCCAGCTCGCTGATGGCAGGCGTCAGCACACGCTCGCGGGCCAGCTTTATCTCGCTCTCGCGGCGGCTGGCACGCTGGGCGTTCTCCTCCGGCGTGTTGAAGCTGTAGGGCGACCATTCGACCACGTAGCAGAGAATGATCCTGGTTTCCGCGCCCACCAGAGAGGCGACGCGCTTGGCATAGGCAATGGCACTGTCGCCGCCCGGGGTTCCATCCAGTCCGACAATCAGGGAGGTGGTCATTGAG
Source organism: Cobetia sp. MB87 (assembly GCF_011319755.1). Taxonomy (NCBI): domain Bacteria; kingdom Pseudomonadati; phylum Pseudomonadota; class Gammaproteobacteria; order Oceanospirillales; family Halomonadaceae; genus Cobetia; species Cobetia sp. MB87. Next base: position 18,915 of record NZ_VFBC01000001.1, read on the forward strand.
CTTCTCCTGAAGCTTGCTGGTCGTCGTGTCGCGCCAGCGGATTCTTGTTGAATTACCGTTTCGTTGCGGTTGAAAGAACTTTACTCCTCGCTCACACAAGAAATCCCTTCGGGCGTATCGCTTCACAAAACGATGATTAAACGAAATGACGTCAGTTAGGCGTTGACGAGTTTCAGGTTTCCACTACGCCATTAGCTGGTGGTGAGAAGATTCGCTGAGAAGACTGCTACCCATGACTGTCAGCGATGCCGAGAGCGGGACGATCTGCCCTTTGAGAATGTCAGCAGGGTCACCGCCAGAGTCGCTGTCAGTCGCAGCGGATGAGCGGGCGTGAAGAGGATGTGACCCGGGAGTGACGCAGGGGCAAGGAGAAGGAGCCGCAAGGAGAAGGGCCGGCAAGGAGGGTGCGGGCAGAGATAGAGCACAGCGGGCAGGAATGGGCGGAAGCGGACAGGAGAATAGAGCGGGCTATAGAGGGTAAGCAGAGTAGAAGAGAGGGCGGTGAGGGAGGTGAGGGAGGTGAGGGAGGTGAGCAGAGTAGAGAAGAGAGAAACGCAGCGCTGCTCACCATCAGCGCTGCGGACGCTCGACAATCGAGCGCGGCTAGATGAGCCGCTGGTGCGTCAGGTCTTGCCAGGCGGCTTCGATGGGCCAGGCCAGCGGCTGGCGCAGATGTTCCGGTAATGCCATCAGAGCGGCCGTGGGACTGTCGTGTTCGCGCATGCGCAACCAGCAATAGGCCCAGGCGCAGGCGTCCTCCGGCCCCTGCGGCACCGGGCGTGCCGGCATCTGCATCAACAGGAAAAGCGCTGCCTTGGGTGCCCATAGCGGCGCACCGCCCTCTGCGGCCCACTGCTCCAGCGTCTCGCCATCGGGATTGCTGGCGGGCTGGCCTAGACTTGCAACGCGCGCGGTATCGGCCAGCAGCACGGCGAGACGCTCGCTGTCGCCGCGGCCATGGGTCAGCCAGGCGCGCAACAGACCGGGCAGCCCGCGCTGGGCCTGTGGGTAAAAGGTGTCTTCAGACATGCACAAAGCCTTATGCTGTAGTTGGTCCACAGGTATTCTTCTTGCCGCCCTTGGGCGGCGTGAGTCGAGCGCACTGCTCGCGTTGCCTGCCAAATTTGCCCGCCACAGGGAGACTTCATCTTGCCATTCGATTTCATCACCCCGCTCGATCGACGCCAGTATCCCTCCCAGAAGTGGGATCGCTACGCCTCGGACGTCATGCCCCTCTGGATTGCCGACATGGACTTCAGCGCCCCGCCCGCCGTGACGCGAGCGCTGGCCGAGCGAGTGGCACATCCGGTCTACGGCTATGCCAAGCCGTCGGAGAGCCTCGATGACAGCCTGTGTGACTGGAGTCGCGAGCATTATGGCTGGGAGGTGCCGCGTGACGCCATCGTCTGGCTGCCGGGCGTGGTGCCGGCCTTGCACCTGGCCAGTCTGGCATTGACCTCTCCCGGCGCGGGTGTGGTCACGACGACCCCGATCTACCCGCCCTTCCTCAAGGTGGCCCAGAAGACCGGGCGACTGGCGCAGATGGCACCGCTTGCTGAGCCCGAGACGCAAGGCGGCCCCTGGCGTCTGGATCTGGAGGCCCTGGAAGCGGCCATCACGCCCGAGACCGAGCTGCTGCTATGGTGTCACCCGCACAATCCTACCGGCCGCGTCTGGCGCGAGGAAGAGCTCGAGGCGCTGGCGGAGCTGGTCGAGCGTCACGATCTGCTGGTGGTCTCCGACGAGCTGCATGCTGATCTGGTCGTGGACCCGACGGCCCGCCATATTCCGCTGGCCAGCCTGAGCGAGCGACTGGCGGCGCGCTGCGTGACCCTGTGGGCGCCCTCCAAGACCTTCAACACCGCCGGGCTTACGTTCGCCTGCGCGGTGATCACCGATCCCAAGCTGCGTGCACGCTTCACCGGCGCCGCCAATGGCTTGATGCCCGATACCAATGTGCTGGGCATGGCCGCGACCGAAGCGGCGTGGCGCGAGGGTGAGCCGTGGCGTCAGGAGTTGCTGAGCGTGCTGCGTGACAATCTCGATCTGCTGGAAAGCCATGTGGCACGCTGGGACGGCGTCAGCATGTCGCGCCCGCAGGCCACCTATCTGGCCTGGCTCGATATGCGCAAGGCAGGGCTTGGAGAGTCTCCGCAGCAGACCCTGCTCGAGGAATGCGATGTCGCGCTTTCCGATGGTGCCGACTTTGGCTGGCCGGGCTTCGTGCGCTTGAACTACGCCACCACGCGTGTCCAGCTGGAGCAGGCGCTGCAGCAGATGGACGAGCGCCTGCAGAAAGGTTGAGGTTGCTAAAGAGAGCCGGAGTTGATCTGGGTCAGCCTGGGGCGTTTCGTTGGCAGCTATCTCTCATTGCAAACTTGAATTGAGAATCATTATCGTCAACTCTGAAGACAGGCCGCTCATCGGGAGGGGCTTGTCATCAGGAGATGCGACGATGAGACATGAGGTGGCAGAGACGCCGCGACAGGGGCGGCCAGCAAGCAGGGATGCAGGCGTGACGGCCTGTCGTGAATGGTGTTGTCAGGGCGGGAGCCTGCGCCTGGCGCGTTCATCGCCGCCATCTTCCCGCTGTCGTGCACCTGCGGCGTCATCTGCCACCCCGTCTGCGCCAGACGCCATGAAGTCTGCGGGCCAGGAGCTTGAGGTGGACTTTCCGCCCAGCGTGCGCGAATCGCGTGCTCGCCCCTCGCTTCTCAAGGGCTGGAGCCGTCGTTAGCCCTTGAATCGGCGCGACGGCTGGCCCTCGATGACAAGGCCCCGCTTCCTTTACCGGAGGCGGGGCCTTGTCGTCTGCGTGGCAGTTCAGCTCATCAAGACTGTCAGCAGTACGAGACACTCATCAGCACGATCAGTACATCAGAGCGAACAGCTGGCGGCGGAAGCGCACGGTCAACTCATGGGTGGCGCCGAGAGCATCGAAGACACGCAGCAGCGTCTTGCGTGCCAGATCCTCGCCGTACTGGCGGTCGGTCTTCACCAGACTGATCAGGGCATCCAGCGCCAGTTCGTAGTGGCCATCCGCCAGATCGCGCATGGCGCGCTGGTAGCGGGCTTCGCTGTCGTCCCGCTCGATCATCGCCTGCACCTCTTCGGGAGAGGGAGCCTCGGCGATGAAGTCGATGCGCGCACGTACGCCACGCGCCTGGGCGCCGTCACGGTCTTCCGGCTTGAGGGAGTCCAGCAGCTGACGGGCTTCTTCACCATTGCCCTCGGCGACCAGCACCGAGGCGAGGTGGATGCGGTATTCCGGTGTGTCGGGGGATTCCTGCGCCAGTTGCTGATACAGCGCCTTGGCGGTGACGAGGTCACCGCTTTCCAGCGCAGTAGCTGCCTGCTCTGAAAGGCTGGGGCCTGCCCCTGCCGCCGGTTGGACCTTGTGCTGCTCGAGGAACTGGCGAATCTCGGCTTCCGGACGCGCGCCGGTGAAGTTGCCTGCCAGGCCGCCCTGGATGACCAGCTTGACGTCCGGCACCGAGCGCACGCCCAGTTGGGCGGCGATGTCCTGCTGCTCCTCGGCGTTCAGCTTGGCCAGGATGAAGCCGCCCGCATATTCACGTGCCAGCTTCTCGAGGATCGGTGTCAGGACGAGGCAATGTTCGCTCTGCGGCGACCAGCAATCCAGCAGTACCGGCACTTGCTGTGAGGCTTCCAGTACCTGCTGAAGATTGCTCATGTCCACATCGATGATGTAGGTGTTGGCGTCTTCTGCCTGGCGAGGTGCACTGGCGGCATCGCCGCCGACCACCCCTTGTGGCTGGGCGGCGGTGGTGTCATTGCCGGTCAGTGGCTGGCCGGTATTGGGATCGATGATCATGGTGCATGCCCCGAAATTCTGTCTGCGATTCAAGGCTCGCGCGCGAGCCGGTTGGCCTGATGATGCGGCCCGTCGCAGTGGAGTTCAAGGCGCTGCCGGACACTTCCTCACGTGCGCGCCCCGGACGCGTCGGTTCATGGCAGCAGGGTGTCGCCGGCCAGGCTGGCGATGCAGGCAGCTTCGCTCTCGCTGAGCGGCATCACGGACAGGCGTGCACGGCGCACCAGGTGGCTGTCCGCCAGCTCGGGCCGGGCCTTCAGGCGCGCGATGGGCAGGGAGTTGCGCAGCGGGCGAAGGTAGCTCAGACGCGGGGCGACCCAGCGTGGAGGCTTGTCGGCATCGATGTCCGCCACCTGACGTGGGTCGAAGCCCTTGTGCTCGGGGTCACTGGCCGTCGGGTCGGGCAGGGCGAGTTCGCTGACGACAGCCAGTCCGACCACTGCAGGTACCTTGCAGCTGGAGTGCTGGATGAGCACGACATCACCGAGCTGCATCTCGCGCAGGAAGTTGCGCGCCTGATAGTTGCGCACGCCATCCCATAGCGCCGGTGATTCGCGGCGCAGGTCATCCAGCGAGAAGGCATCGGGTTCGGTCTTGACCAGCCAGTGACGCATGCAGGCACTCCCTTGGGGCTGACGTGATGAGTGGGAAGGTGATGGGCGTTGAGAAAGGGACAAGCGAGGTCCGGGCGCTGGCCTCAGCGATATCCTCGCACAGGAATTTCACGTATACGAAAAAGGCCTGATGCATGGCATCAGGCCTTTCGAATTCTTGGTAGCGGGGACCGGATTTGAACCGATGACCTTCGGGTTATGAGCCCGACGAGCTACCAGACTGCTCCACCCCGCAACACTGGGTACTGCCTTTGCTCCAACTCTGACGCATCAGAGGTTGGTAGCGGGAACCGGATTTGAACCGATGACCTTCGGGTTATGAGCCCGACGAGCTACCAGACTGCTCCATCCCGCAACATCACGTTGGTGTCTGACCGGCAATTGCCTGATGGGCAACGACTTGTCAGTGGTAGCGGGGACCGGATTTGAACCGATGACCTTCGGGTTATGAGCCCGACGAGCTACCAGACTGCTCCACCCCGCATCAACGTGGGGCGTAGTATAAGGATATACAGTGCTGCGTCAACCGTTATCCCGTAATTGGCGCAAACTTCTCGTGCCCGGTGAGTCGTCACCAACCCGTCTGCGTGCCTCGAGCGATTATCGGCATCTTGTGTGAGAGATCTGCTACATACATTCCCGCTGCATCCTGTCCATACTGAGGAGGACGCGCCTCGCGCAGGCGGATGGCAGGCGTCACAGAGTGCACGATTGTCATCAGGCTGTTAGAGACGCGGGTCATTGTTGTCGTTGCAGGCATTCTCGTTTTCTCAGGGCGGGGGTGTCCGCAGATTCGCCAAGCTGTGCCCAAGCCAAGGACACAGGACGTTCCAGGATTAGGGAGACACAATAAGATGACTCAAACAGCACCCGTCGCATGGGTTACCGGTGGTACCGGTGGCATTGGTTCCGCCATCTGCCGCGAGCTGGCGAACCAGGGGTATCAGGTAATTGCGGGTTACAGGAACAAGGAAAAGGCAGAGGGGTGGCTGACGGAACAGCGCGCTGCCGGGTTCGAGAACATCGCACTGTCCGGCATCGAGCTGGACAACTTCGAAGCCTGTCAGGCAGGCGTCAACGAAATCCGCGAGCGCTTCGGTCCGATCGCGGTACTGGTCAACTGCGCCGGCATCACGCGTGATACCTCCATGCGCAAGATGAGCTATGAGCAGTGGCGCGAAGTCATCAACTGCAACCTCGACAGTGTCTTCAATACCTGCCGTGCCGTCATCAATGACATGCTGGAGCACAAGTACGGCCGCATCGTGAACATCTCCTCCATCAATGGCCGCAAGGGCCAGTTCGGTCAGGTCAACTACTCGGCCGCCAAGGCGGGCATGCATGGCCTGACCATGGCACTGGCGCAGGAAACCGCGACCAAGGGCATCACCGTCAACACCCTGTCGCCGGGCTATATCGCCACCGACATGATCATGAAGATCCCCGAAGAGATCCGTGAATCGATCCGCGAGACCATCCCGGTCAAGCGCTACGGTCAGCCGGATGAGATCGCACGCGCGGTTGCCTTCCTGGCCGACGAGAAATCCGGCTTCATCACCGGTGCCAACCTGGACATCAATGGCGGCCAGTTCATGGGCTGATGCTCTGTCATAGCGCGAGCCAGAGCAGGGTTGGCACCCGGCCCCGCCTGGCGAGAGAATGAAAAAGCCCCCGTCTCGAGAGAGGCGGGGGCTTTTCGTTGCCATGGCTTCAGTCTTGCGAGCGCGTCGTTACTCGTTCAGGCGTGCTGGCTCAGTGATTGAACAGCGCATCGAAGCGTGGCAGCTCGGTCTGCCAGGCGTCCCAGTCCAGCGGACCGTTGGCGAGCAGCGCATCCAGCACCTCATCCAGCTCTTCTTCACGCTCCATACGCTCACCCAGCTGCTGGTTGATGCGCGCGACCTGCACGGTCAGGCGACGTGATTCATCTTCGCTGCCCAGCGGGGCCTCGAACAGAATGGCCAGGTGAACACGCAGCTCGGCCAGGCGCTCGTTGGCAGCGCTGCAGTTGCTCGGCAGGGCCTGGCGCATCTGGTTGCGCGCCGCATTGGCCTGACGGCTGTTGTCGTCGAAGGCCGAGGTGTTCGGCAGCTCGACATCCTGCACGTCGCCGTTGCGCGCGCTGGCATCCGCCACGGCGTGCTGCTCGAGCAGATCACGCCATTGCTGCCATTCCTCGCGCAATTGCAGGGCGTGCAGTTCATCCAGACGCTGCTCGCGACGCTTGAGAATGCCGGTCCAGCGACGACGCATGCCGTCGCCCCGCTTGCCACGCGGAAGCGGGCCGAGGGTGTCGGCTTCCTTCAGGGCGTCATCGAGCAGGGCAGCGTCTTCCAGCGTCTCCGGCTCCCAGTTGTCGAGGCGCTCGATCAGCGCCTGCCACTGATCCAGGCGGGCCTGCTCGCGGCTGTCGCGGTCTTCGCGGTCCTGATCGCGTGCGGCGAAGATACGATCGCACGCCGCGCGGAAGGCGGCCCACAGGCGTTGTTCTTCGCCCTTGGGCGCGCGGCCCATCTCGCGCCAGCGACTCTGCAGTGCCTTGGCCTGTTCGGCGCGGGCACGTGCCGGCGAGTCCTCATTGGCCAGCGCCTCGACGGCGTCGACCAGTGCCTGCTTGGCGGCGGCGATCTGGCCTGCACGGCTGTCGATCAGCCCCTGCAATGCGGTCAGCGCCTCACCGAAGCGATGCGACAGCTGGCGACCGGGGCCCGCGGGCACCGGCGTGTGGCGACGCCATTCCTCACGGGCGCGATCACGGATCTGGCGCAGGGAGTCGGGGTCGGCATCATCCATGGCGTGGCCGTTGAGCGATTCGAGTTGCTCGCAGAGCGCTTCGCGCATGGCCAGATTGTGTTCACGCAGCTGCTTGCGCGATTCACGGTAATCCCGCAGGCGCAGCTTGATGGCGTCAGAGGCGGTGCGGAAGGCCTGGCTGGCATCGCGGCTGGCGGCCGCATCACCCAGCTCACGCCATTGCTGAATCAGCTGCTGATGCTGGCGGTCACGCTGCTCATCGCTGATGTCTTCGCGCTCGCTCAGGGTGGTGATGGCCTCGAGCAGCTGCTCGCGCTTGGGCGCCGCGACGAAGTTCTGCCAGTCACGGAGTTCCGCGACACGCGCGCCCAGCTGGCGCAGGCGTGTCTGGCGGGCATTGTCGAGCTGGCCTTCGGTGCGATCGCGCAGCGAGCGATGCAGACGGCTGGCCGGCTTGAGCTTGCCGGCGTCGAGATCCGCTTCCAGGCGTGCCAGTTCGGCATCCAGCGCGTCCAGGTCCAGGCTCGCCTTGCGCGCAGTGCTGTCGGCCTCGCGGGAGGCATCAGCCGACTCGGCGTCTGGCGCAGGGCTGCCATCGACCGCGTCTTGCTCTTGCGCCGCCTCTGTCGGCTCTTCCGGCTGTGCCGCGCTGATCGCCTGACGCACAGCGCTCAGGCTGGCGGTCTGCGGCAGACCCGCAGGCCAGGCCACTTCGCTTTCCAGGCGACGCAGCTGGTCGATGTCATTGTCGATCAGCGCGGCATCCAGCTCGCCCTGGCACAGCTGATGGCGATGCCAGGCGTCGAGTGCATCCTGCAGCTGCTGTTGCAGGCGCTGCTGACGTTCGAGCAGTTCGGCCGGGGCCGAGAACTGGTCGGTCAGCTCGCGCCAGCGCTCTCCCTGCAGGCGGCGTTGGGCCTGCAGGCTGGCGAAGTCGTGATCATTGACGCAGTCGCGGCTGTAGAGGTCTTCCCTCGCCTGGTCCACGGCGCTGAGAATCTCTTCCAGGTGCGTATTGAGGTTGGCGCTCAGACGCTCATGGGCGCGAATGGCTTCCTCGCGGGCCTCATGGTCGCTGATGACCTTGTGCGCCTGCTGACGTGCCTCTTCGAAGCGCTGCTGGATGTCGTAGTCCGCGGCCGGCAGACGCTCCCACTCGCGCAGCAGCGAGCGGTAACGCGAGGGCACGCTGTCTTCCCATGCCTGACGCGGCAGCTTTTCCATCTGGCGCAGCAGGTTGTCGCGGCTGGCGGCCAGCGCATCGGCCTGCTGGGCATCGGCACGACGCTGAGCGAGGGTGTCGCGCGCCTGACGCTGCACGTGACGATCACGCTTGGCATCACGTACCAGACGCTCGAGACCGGCCTGGCTGGTGATACGGGCGGCAGCGGCATGACGCACGGCAGCGATGGTGTTGTGGCAGGCCTGGTGGATCAGCGCCTCTTCATCTTCCAGACGGCTCAGTGCCGTCAGGCGCAGTTGCTGGTTGTCGCCGCGAGCCGCCACGGCGGACAGCAGCTCGCGATCGTCCAGGCGCGCGACCAGCTGTTCACGGCTCAACAGAGAGGGCGCATCCTGGCCGCCGCTCAAGAGTTCGATCAGGCGCTCGCGTACCAGGCCATCGGCACGGTCGAGCAGTGGCAGCAGACGCTCGGGAGATTGCATGCGCGTCAGGGCGGCATGGCGGACTTCCAGGGCATCATCTTCGAGAATCAGGGTTTCCAGGATCTTGCGCTGGTCTGGAATCTCCGGATCAAGCTGGTCAGTGGCAGCGGAGCGAATGGCAGGGTTGGCGTGTTGCCAGCGAGGAGTGAACAGGCGGCCAGTGAGGCGGGAGAGCAGTCCGGTCATGAGAGAGCGGTTATCCAGGCAAAAATAGAGGGGCGCAACAATTGGCCGCACACTCGGCGGGTGCAATCGGGTGGGCACGACGGAGTGGGCGGAGTGACGGCGCATGAATTTCGTCACCCCGCTATCTTACCAGTCACAGCCCCCTGTTGTGTGGTATCGCATGTCGATCGATGTGCCTTATTGCACGCGCGCGGCGGCGTGCAGGGCGACCGGCGGCGGGTGACAGGTCGACAAGTGAGCCACGTCGTAGGCTCGCGACACCTGACAGTGCCTGCTGCTGGCCGTATCATCAGTTGCAGCACTGTGTTCGCTCACATAGTTTTGTACGTTACCGCTATGCCATTCAGTGTCTGTCATTCATGCTCGGCGCCTATCAAGCAGTCGCTGTGCCGTGTGCGACGGCGAGCTATGTTATTCAGGTGGCCTTTCCCATCGAGGGGCGCCTTGAGGATGCCGTGAACAGCACGGGCATCATCAGGAGTGTCGGAGGGCTTCGACACTCATTACGCAACCGGAGTCAGGTCATGAGTCTCAGTACGGACAGGGCCCCTCAGGCCTTCACCTTCAAGGGCGGCATGCTGCCGATGACGGTCATGGAGCTGGTCAGCGGTGATCCGGAGCAGATCCGTGCTCAGCTGGCCAGCAAGCTCAGCCAGTCGCCGGCCTTCTTTCAACATACGCCGGTGGTGCTGAGCGTCGAGAAGCTCGACGAGCCGCATCTGGCGCTGGAGCGCATCTGTGCCGTCTGCCGTGGCCACAAGCTGCTGCCGGTCGCGGTGCGTGGCGGTGGAGATCCGGTGCGTCAGTCCGCCTGGGCGTTGGGGCTGGGGTGGTTCCCGCCGCAGGAGAATCGCGGGCGCTCCCTCGAGTCCGTGCCGCCGGTGGCCGCTGAGCCGGTCGCCGAGCCTGCCGACACAGTCGCGGACAGCGCGGCCGAGAAAGCGGAGCCAGCCCATGCCAGCAAGGTGTATCGCGGTACGGTGCGCTCGGGCCAGCAGGTCAGCGCACCGGAGGGCGATCTGGTCATCATCGGTGCGGTGAATGCCGGCGCCGAGATCCTGGCCGCCGGCAGCGTGCATATCTATGGCGCTCTGCGTGGCCGCGCGCTGGCCGGTATCCATGGCGATCGCAACGCCAGCATCTACTGCAAGGAACTGCACGCCGAGCTGCTCTCGGTGGCCGGAACCTACAAGCGGCTCGATGACATCGACAACCGCCTGCTGGGTGCCAACGTCGAAGTCGTGCTTGAACACGACCAACTCTGTATCGCACGACTCGGCTGACCCCAGCACTGTGTTCTGAACGATATCCAATATTTACAGGTGATCCTCGCTCGGCGAGGGACTCTCAGCAAGGAAGATACCTTTGGCCAAGATTATCGTAGTGACGTCAGGCAAGGGCGGAGTCGGCAAGACGACCAGCGCCGCCGCCATTGCCACCGGACTGGCTTTGCGCGGCAACAAGACCGTAGTGATCGATTTCGATGTGGGCCTGCGTAACCTGGACCTGATCATGGGCTGCGAGCGCCGTGTGGTCTATGACCTGGTCAACGTCATCCAGGGCGAAGCCAATCTCAAGCAGGCCCTGATCCGCGACAAGCGCATCGACAACCTGCACATCCTTCCGGCCTCCCAGACCCGTGACAAGGACGCGCTGACGCTGGAAGGCGTCGAGAAGGTGCTCGACGCGCTGCGCGAGGAGTTCGACTACGTCATCTGTGACTCGCCGGCCGGTATCGAGCGTGGTGCCCAGCTGGCGATGTACTTCGCTGACGAGGCCGTGGTGGTGACCAATCCGGAAGTCAGCTCGGTACGTGACTCCGACCGCATCATCGGCCTGCTGTCTTCCAAGACACGTCGCGCCGAGAATGGCGACACCCCGGTGCGAGAACACCTGCTGATCACCCGTTACCATCCGGCGCGCGTCACCGGCGGTGACATGCTCAACCTGACCGATATCCAGGAAATCCTGTCGATCCCGCTGATCGGCCTGATTCCGGAATCCGACGCCGTGCTGCGTGCGTCCAACCAGGGTGTGCCGGTCACGCATGACCAGAAGAGCGATGCCGGCCAGGCGTACGTGGATTGCGTGTCCCGCCTGTTGGGCGAGGAAGTGCAGCTGCGTTTCCATGAAGTCGAGAAGCGCGGTCTGCTGGCCAGAATGTTTGGAGGGGGGCGCAAGTGAAATTACTGGATTTTCTGAAGCGAGAGCGCAAGAAGACCGCCAATGTCGCCAAGGAGCGGCTGCAGATCATCGTCGCGCACCAGCGCAGTCAGCGTGATCAGCCGGATTACATGCCGATGCTGGAGCGTGAGCTGCTCGAGGTGATTCGCAAGTATGTGCAGGTCGACCAGGATGCCATCAACATCTCACTGGACCGCGAAGACGACTGCTCGGTGCTGGAACTCAACGTCACTCTGCCGCGCCCCGGCGAGGCCTGAGTTCGCGGGGCGTCGGGTGCCTGCCACCTGAGGCGTTGCCGAGCGTGCACCGCCCGCGACGCCCCGACCCAGCCCATGCCCATTGCCTGCCAGAGCACCGTGCCAGCCTTGCTGGAGACGGTGCTCTGGCACGTTCATTTTTCGACCGCCCGCGTGGAGACATCCTGTGGCAGAGCCCACCTTCCTGTGGCACGACTACGAGACCTTCGGCGCCGACCCGCGCCGTGACCGTCCATCGCAGTTCGCGGCTATCCGTACCGATGCTGACTTCAATGAGATCGGCGAGCCGCTGACCCTCTATTGCAAGCCGGCCGATGACTTCCTGCCCCAGCCGATGGCGTGCCTGATCACCGGCATCACCCCGCAGCAGGCCGAGCGTCGCGGCATTCCTGAGGCCGAGTTCGCCGGGCGCATCAATGACGAGATGAGCGTGCCGGGGACCTGCACGCTGGGCTACAACAGCCTGCGCTTCGATGATGAAGTCAGCCGTCATCTGTTCTACCGCAACTTCCTCGATCCCTACGGACGCGAGTGGCAGAACGGCAATTCGCGCTGGGACCTGATCGATGTCGTGCGCGCCTTCCATGCCCTGCGCCCGGAAGGCATCGAATGGCCCAGGCGAGAAGATGGTGCACCCAGCTTCCGTCTGGAGCACCTGACGGCGGCCAATGGTATCGAGCACGCCGGCGCGCATGACGCGCTGGTGGATGTGCGCGCCACCATCGCGCTGGCACGCCTGCTCAAGTCGCGCAATGCACGGCTGTTCGATTATCTGCTCAAGCTGCGCAACAAGCGCCATGTCGCTAGCCTGCTGGATATCGGTGCACGCAAGCCGATGCTGCACATCTCGCGTCGCTATCCGGCCTCGCGGGCCTGTGGCGCACTGGTGGTACCGCTGGCGGAGCATCCTTCGAATGCCAATGGCGTGATCGTCTATGATCTCTCGGTAGATCCGGCGCCGTTGATGGAGCTGTCACCGGAAGAGATTCATGCCCGTGTCTTCGCCAGTGCCGATGACCTCGCGGAAGGCGAGGAGCGGATTCCGCTCAAGGTCATCCATCTCAACAAGAGTCCGGTACTGCTGCCGGCCAATGCGCTCAAGGATGTGTCCGGGCCGCATGAGGGCGAGTACGGCGAGATCGCCGCACGCTTCAAGATCGACCCCGCCCAATGTCGCGTGCACTGGAAGTGGCTGAAGGACAACGCCGGTGTCGGCGTGAAGGTGGCGCAGGTATTTGCCGAGGCGCCGCCGGCCGGTCCGGCCGATCCGGACCTGATGCTCTACTCCGGTGGCTTCTTCTCGCCCGCGGACCGCAAGGAGATGGAGCGGGTACGCGCCACCCATCCCGAGGCGCTGGACGATACGCCGTTTGCCTTCCAGGATGGTCGGCTCGAGGAGATGCTGTTCCGCTATCGTGCGCGCAGCTACGGCTACACGCTCAACTCCGCCGAGCGCGAACGCTGGGAGCAGTGGCGCTGGGAGCGCATGAACGATGAGCAGGTCGCGAGCCTGACCGTGAAGGGCTTCGTCAGCGAGATCCAGCGGCTGGCCCAGAGCGAACAGGACCCGGACCGCGTGCAGATTCTCGAAGAACTGGCGATGTACGTGGAGGGCATCATGCCGCCGCAGGCCTTCGGCTGATGACGGGCTAGCCGGCCCGTTGTGCTTGCCGGCAAGGCCGTAATGAACAAGACCCCGACGCGGTGATTGAACTGCACCTCGTCGGGGTCTTGTCATTTCAGGCGTCCGTCCGGTGAGGGCCAGCGCCTTGTTTGCCCGTCAAGCCGCTGGCGGGCTGTCGAGACTCAATGCTGAGCATTGCCGCTGGCCTCGGCTGAGGGTGCCGCCAGGGTCGCGCCTGTCTCGGCGCGCGGCGCCTCGGGCAGCGGCGGCAGGTCCAGTTCCGTGAGGCGCTGGTCGAAGTCGCTGGGCGTGCCGGGGTCGAAGGCCAGTTCCAGCGCGCTGGAGTCATTCAGCTGCTGCCAGATGGCGCGGATATCCTGCGCGCTGACCTGCTCGACGGCCGCGACCAGTTGCTGGCGACGGTCGAAGCCTGTCCAGCCGAAGCTCAGCTCGCTCCAGTTGCGCGCTGCCAACTCGGACAGCTTGCGGGGCTTCTGGGTCAGGCTGTCGACGACGGCGTCACGGTAGTTGGCAAGCGCCGCCTCATCCAGCGACTGCACGCGGCTGTCGAAGCGGGTGAGGAAGGCATCCATGCGCGAAAACAGCGTCTTGCTGTCCTTGGACGGCGACTGCACCAGCAGGCTTAGCCCCGGCGCATCGAGCATGGGCGAATAGCGTGCGGAGACGATATAGCCGAGTTGCTCCTCGGTGCGCAGCTGGCTGTAGAAGGGCGCTTCGAGCAGCTGGCCCAGCACCGCGATGCGTGCCTGGGTCTGCAGCGTACGGTCCTTGCCCTGCAGGTAGCGCAGGGCGCCGGCATCGCCGCGTGTGCTGTCCGGGCGCAGCACCGTGTGCTGTGTGACCTGACGCACTTCCAGGTCTGGCACCGCCTCGCGCGTGATGCGCGGCGCAAGCCCGTTGATCACCAGCTGGCCGGTCTCGCGGGCCTGGTCGGCGGTCAGGTTGCCGGTCACCATCGCCTGCACGTGCAGCTTGGCAAGGAAGCGCTTGCGGAAGCTGTCCAGTGACTGGGCGTCGATCTTGTCCAGGGCCGCCAGTTGTTGCTCGGCGGTGCTCGGCAGGCCGACCAGCGTTTCGCTGAGGCTGCGACCCAGGCGCGTGTAGAGCGGTGCCTGAACGCGGTTCTGCAGGCTGCGACGCAGGCGTTGAGTGATGCGCTCCAGGGTGGCGGGGGCCATCTCGCCATTCACCAGCTGGTCGAGCACTTCGCGCATTTCCGGCTGCTGACCATCCCGCCAGCCACTGAACTGCAGCGTGATGCCACGCCCATGGGCATAGACCAGCGCATCCTGCCCGGCCAGACGTGCCGGATACAGACGCGCGTTGAGGCTGTCATTCAGCCACGCCGCCAGCACCTGACTCATGGCCTGATCATCCACCGAGCGACTGACGTCGGGATTGAGCAGGCCGAAGCGCCATTCGGCCTTCGGCACGCCGAAGCTCGCATCGCCCTGATACCAGAGCTCGGCACCGGTCTCGTCGATCAACTGGCTTGGCTTGGCGTCGGGCAGGTCGAGTACGCGGAAGTCCTTGGCCAGATAGGGGTTGGGACTGGGCAGCGCTAGCTGGCTGGCCAGGGTGTCGTCGCCGGCTGTCTGAGCAGCGGCATCCGCCGTCAGGCGCGTCAGGGTGTAGGGCGCCTTGAACCACTCGCCCTGTTGATCCCCCTCCACCTGCGGGCCGGAGTAGACCTCCAGCAGGTTGTCGGGTGTCAGGCGAGCGAGGGTGTCCTGGATCAGGTCCGGGTCGAAGTCATGCATCAGGTAGGGCGCCGCCAGCACGTCCTCGATCGGGTAGCGCGTCATCATCATCGCCAGATTGCTGGCCAGATTGACCGGCGAGCTGCGCTGCTGGAAGCGGAAGCTCTGCTCGCCCAGCTGCGCCTGCTCGGTATAGCGCCAGTCGTTGATGCCCTCAGCGCGGATCAGGGCCAGGTAGTCGAACAGCGCGGCACGGATCTGTGTCTGATGCTGCGCGCCCTCCGGGGTCAGGCTGATGTCGACGCTGAGCAGGGCATGCTCGCCATCACTGAGGCCACCGCCGGCCGAGAGGCCATCTGCCCAGCCCTTGTCCTTGAGCACCGCCAGCAGACTGCCTTCGCCCTCATGGCCGATCAGGTTGGCCAGGTAGCTGACCGGCTGTGAGCGGTAGTGGGCGATCGGATCGTCGATGGGGAACATGAACGACAGCTTGCGCTCCTGCTTGAGCGCCTTGACCTCGAGGCGTGCCGGCAGCTCGTCACCGCTGGCCAGGGGCGTGGTGATCTCGGGGCGCGACAGTCCACGGTCGGGCACATCACTGAAGTTGTCACGGGCCAGCTGTTCGAGCGTTTCCAGCGACTGCGGCCCGACCAGTGACAAGCGCATCACATTGGCGCCGTAGTGAGCCTGATAGAAATCGACCAGCCGTTGGCGCAGGCTACCGGCCTCGGTGTCCTTGAGGGTCTCGAGGCTGCCGACACTGAAGCGGTTGAAGGGGTGTTCCGGGTTGAGGGCCGCTTCGACAGCCTCGTAGATGCGCCGGCCATCGTCCTGCAGGCGTGCCTGATACTCGGAATTGACCGCATGGCGCTCGCGATCCACGTAGTCGGCGTTGAACTGCGGGGCGACGAAGAAGCGCGCAAAGCGCGGCAGTGCCTCCTCGAAGGCATCCGGATCGATATCGAAGAAGTAGTTGGTGTCCTGGCTGGCGGTGAAGGCGTTGTGCTGGCCGCCATGCTTGGTGATGAAGTCCTGGTAGGCATCCGGATCCGGATAGCGATCGGTGCCGAGGAACAGCATGTGTTCCAGGAAGTGCGCCAGCCCCGGGACGTCGTCGGGATCCTGGGCGCTGCCGACTTCGACATCGACGGCGGCGGCGGCCTTGTCGGCCTTGGCATCACTGACCAGCAGGACCTTGAGCCCGTTGTCGAGGGTCAGGCTGCGATAGAGCCGTTGATCATTCTCGCTCTTGATGACGGGGCTGGTCTGCTCGGCTCTGGCGGGCACCGCGCTTGAGGCTGAGTTGGCAGCCGGTGCGAGGGACGATGCGGGTGCAGAACCCGGGCGGGCATCGGCATGGCTGATGGCTGGTGCCAGGCCACTCATGATGATGGCGGCAATGGCCGTGCTCAGTGCAAGAGGGCGAAATCCTGAAGGCAGTGACATCTTCTCTCCTGATTCATGCCACCGCTGCTCGGGCAGGTGGCGCTGACTCGGTGATGGTTCTCATTGGGCGAACATGCGCGCGATGCAGTGCCGCCATTCTCGATACGTGCCGTCGGCGCAGGCGGATTCAGGTCAGCATCGGGCCGGTGGGGTGGGCGACGCTCCACTCCTGATGCTCGGGGTCGTTGACGAGCCGTGCGACCGGAAAGGCAGCCAGGCTGGCATTCGGCGTCAGCATGCTGCGTACCGTCTCCAGCGGCGTCTCGGCATTCAGCCAGTCGCGTACCTGATGCGGCGCGATCACGGCGGGCATGCGATCGGTCAGGCGTGACGTGACCCCGGCACACTCGACACTGATCAGCGCGAAGCTGTCGCGACCCTCGGGGGGCAGTCCCTCCATCAGGGGGGCGCTGAAGTGGCGCGTCCACAGGGCAGCCAGCAACAGCGGGGCGCGGGTCGGGTGCGTGACCAGAAACGGCTGCTTCATGCGCGGTTGTTCCTTCCACACATAGACACCGCCGACGGGGATCAGTGCCCGCTGGCTGATGAACGACTCGCGGAACATGCGTCGCGTTTCCAGCGACTCTGCACGTGCCACGTGGGGGGCGTGATCCATGATCTCCAGCCAGCTGGGTGTCAGGCCCCAGAGTGCCGGCACCAGTCCCAGGCGAGGGCCTTCCAGACGCAGCATCGAGGCAGGCATGCGCGGGGCGCGATTGGCACTGACCAGCAGTTCGCTGCGCAACTGGCGTTCGAGCGCGGGAGTCGCCAGCGACCCGAACAGTTCGTCGGGGGGCAGGTCAGCGGGGTAGGGGGGGATATACAGACGACCGGCCACGGGAATCCTTTGAGGCGATGAGGCGAAGGGAACATGCAGCGGCAGCTGCTGCCTGATATGGGGTGTGGATCGCGCTGCACGCCACGGATGCCAGCATGCCACACCTTGGTGGTGCTTGCGTTTGTGCTCAGTCTCGATATGCTGGACGGAAACACTGTTCGATTCAATGACCGATACGGGGTGCTCCAAGAGATGCCCGCAAGGCGTCGCAACCCTTTGCCCACCCGTGCTGTCCGAACACACACCGCGTCAGATTCGCTACGCGGTAACGCATCTCAAGCATCAGAGGAATTCGATGGCCCGTCCACGTCAGCATGCACCGGAAGCGCTGCATGCGCGGGTAATGGAGACCTGCGATGAATGGCTCAAAGCGCAGCCCGTTCACGCCCTGTCTCTGCGCAACCTGGCTCGCGAAGTCGGTTGTGCGCCCAGCACCCTGCTCAAGCTCTATGGCAGCTTCGGCAACCTGCTCCAGCACGTCAATCTGGCGACGCTGGACAGGCTGCGCGATGCGATAGCCGGACAGGAGACGCCGAGTCCTTCGGAGCGCCTCAAGGCCCTGGCGCGCGCCTACTGGGGTTTCGCCCAGCGCGACCCTTACCGCTGGCAGCTGCTGTTCGACTTCCCGCTCGCCCAGGAAGGGGAGCTGGACCAGCGTCAGAACGCGATGATCGAAGGGCTGTTCGAGCGTGTGGAGGTGGCTTTGGTCGAGTACGCCCCACGCGTCGAGTCCGTCGAGGCCAAGCGCATGGCGCGCACGCTGTGGGGCAGCGTGCACGGTCTGGTGCAGCTGGGCATGAACGAGCGTCTGGGACTCTGGCAGGGGCAGCCACTGGAAGTGACGGAGCTGCTCGATCAGTTGCTGGACACCATGTTGGCGGGGCTCAAGGTACGCAGCGAGGCTGCGTGTGCGGGGGATGCCACGGAAGCTGGCAAATGAGTCGAGAACTGCTCCGGCGACCCCGCTTCGCACCCTTCTTCTGGACCCAGGCCCTCGGGGCCTTCAATGACAATCTGTTCAAGAACGCCTTGCTGCTGCTGATGACCTTCGTGGTCATCGAGCAGCGGGGCTGGGACACCGGTATCGTCAACAACCTGGCGGCCGGTCTGTTCATCCTGCCTTTCCTGCTGTTCTCCGCCTGGGGCGGCCTCTTGGCTGATCGCCTCGACAAGCAGCGCCTGATCGTGCGGCTCAAGTGGCTGGAGCTGGCTACCATGAGCGTGGCGGCCGGCGCCTTGATCTTCGAAGCCTGGGAGTTGCTGCTGGCGCTGCTGTTCATGATGGGCACCCAGTCGGCGCTCTTCGGGCCGGTCAAGTACGCCATCCTGCCCCAGCACCTCAAACCGGATGAGCTGGTCAGCGGCAATGCCTGGGTCGAGCTGGGCACCTTCCTCGCCATCCTGATCGGTACCCTTGCCGCCGCGGCCCTGATGGCGCTGGGCGGCGACCTGGCACGCTGGGCGCTCTCCGCGTCGCTGGTCTCGCTGTCCCTTCTTGGCGTGATGGCCGCCGGCAGGATTCCGCCGGCACCCTCCGCTTCGCCCGGCCCCGTACCGTGGCGTCCGCTCTCCGGCAGCATCGCGGTGATGCGTGAAGGGCTGAGCAATCGCCGGTTACGCTGGGCGCTGCTGGGCATCAGTGCCTTCTGGTTCCTCGGCGCCAGCTATCTGACGCAATTGCCGGCCTATGCGCGCGATATCGTGCATGGGGCCGAAGGGGCGACCTCTGCCTTGCTGGCGGCCTTCGCCATCGGCATCGGGCTGGGATCGCTGGCCTGCGAGCGAGTCTCGCGCGGGCGTCTCGAGACGGGGCTGGTGCCCTTCGGCGCGCTGATCATCTTCGCTGGCGGGCTGGACCTTGCCCTGCGCCCGGCGCTGGCCGAGGCACAGATGGCCACGCCGCTGATCGAGCTGCTGGGCATCGCCGGTTTCTGGCGCATGTGGTTGGATCTCGGTGTCATCGGTTTCGGCGGCGGCCTCTATATCGTGCCGCTTTACACTCTGCTGCAGATCCGCAGTCCTGAAGATCACCGCGCACGCATGATCGCCGCCAACAACGTGCTCAATGCGCTGCTGATGGTGCTGTCGGCCGGTGCCGGCATTCTGGTGCTGGGCGTGATGGGGCGTGATATTCCGGACTTCCTGCTGTTGCTGTCCCTGATCAGCGGGCTGATCGCGGTGGTCTGCATGCTGCGTGACCCGCGGCCCTTCCTGCGCCTCAATATCTTTATCCTCATCCACCTGATGTATCGCCTGCACCTCAAGGGCCGCTGGCGGATACCGGCGGAAGGGGCGGCGCTGGTGGTGTGCAATCACGTCAGCTTCATGGATGCGCTGATTCTGGGCGGGGCCAGTCCGCGGCCGCTGCGTTTCCTGATGGATGCCGAGATCTATCACTCGCCGTGGCTGAAATGGTTCTTCCGCATCGCCGGGGCGATTCCGGTGGATTCCTCACGCAAGGACCCGGCAGGGGTGCGCCGTTCGCTGGAGGAAGTCGGCAAGGCGCTGCGCGAGGGAGAAGTCGTGATGATATTCCCCGAGGGCAAGCTGACGCGTGACGGTGAGGTGGGGCGCTTCCGGCGCGGGCTGGAGCTGATTCTGGCGCGTGACCCGGTGCCGGTGATTCCGATGGCACTGGGGGGGCTGTGGGGGTCCTGGTTCTCCCACGGCGGCGGGCCTGCCTTCGCCAAGTTTCCGCGACGCCTGCGCGGGCGGGTAGAGCTGTGTGTCGGGCGTACCTTCGACCCTGCCGGCACCAAGGCGGTGGAGCTCGAAGAGGCCGTGCGTGATCTGCATCGCAAGGCGACACGCCTGGCGCGCTCCCGCTAACCGCTGGTCCCTTACTCTTTTCAGCGCTGCATGAAAATGCCGCCCATGCCGACACGATCGTCAGGCAGGGGCGGCATTTTACGTTCTGGCGACCAGTGGATGGTCACTGGCGTCGAGCGCGGCGTCGCGTCAGTCGCTGGACTGCTCGGAGGGCGCGGTGTGGCGCGTGACCCAGAAGCCGAAGACGCCGATGGTCCAGGCGCCCAACATGACCAGCGGCACCGCCAGCATGTCATCGCCGCTCAGCCACAGGCTGGCCAGGGCGCCATAGAGGCCGCCGCCGAGATACAGCACCGTGCCGGAGATGGCATTGGCAGCGCCGTGGCCACGTGTGAACAGCGACTGGTAGTCGGCCATCACGTTGGGCGTGATCATGCCGCCGGCGCCCAGCACGAACAGGATGCCCGGAATCAGTGTGGCGACCTGGACGTTGTCGGTGATGACCAGCGAGATCAGCCAGGTGATGCCGATCCCCTGCATGTACAGCGCCATCTGAACCAGCTTGCGCGTGCGCAGATGCTTGAGGCCGAAGTGGTTGAGACGGTTGCCGATCAGCATGGCGACGACATTGGCGCCGAAGGCCAGCGCGAACTCACCGGGGGTCAGCCCCAGCACGCCCTGATAGAGATAGCTCGCGTTGGTCAGGAAGGTGAACATGATGCCGGGGCCGCACAGCAGCAGCATCAGGTGCCCGGGCACGCCGCGCGTGGTCAGCACCCTGCGATAGCTGGCCAATGCGCCGCGCAGGCTGAGCGGTGAACGCTCGCTGGCAGGCAGGGTCTCCGGTAGCCACTGGCGAATGGCGACTCCGGCGATCACGCCATAGACGGCCAGGCCGATGAAGACCATCTGCCAGGTGCTCAGCGCCAGGATGAGAGCGCCGAGGCTGGGGGCGACCAGCGGTGCTGCCATCAGCACCATCATGACGTTGGTCATCAGGCGCGCGGCGTCCTTGCCGGTCGCGACATCGCGCACCACGGTGCGAGAGACGCCGCCGGTCATGCCGGTCGCGATCCCCTGCAGGACACGGAAGACCATCAGCCATTCCAGGCTGTGCGTCATGGCGCAGCCGAGACTCGCGATCAAGAACAGCACGATGCCGCCCAGCGCGATCGGGCGACGGCCCAGGCTGTCCGACAACGGGCCACCACTCAGCTGACCGAAGGCGTAGCCGGCCAGAAAGAAGGTGATGGTCAGGCCGAGGCGGGAGTGATCGACACCGAATTCCGCGGCCATGGCGGGGATCGCGGGCAGGAAGGCATCCATCGATAGCGGGGCGAGCGCCACCATCAGGGCCAGCAGCACGGTGAAGTGAGGTTGTCGATGCAGGGCGGGGGTCGCCGTTGGGGCGGAAGCTGAAGTCATGAGGGCCATTCGAAGGTTGTGGGGCATTGCTGGGGGAGCGGTGATTCAGCCTGCTCTGGCGCAGGTCCGTGGCGTCTGGCGCTGGCGGGCAGCGCGAACGCGCACAGCATAGCGTGGGTTCGGGCCGCTTGCGTGTCGTGGTCTGCAACACCGTATTGCAGCTGGTTCTTGCACCTGAGCGGTTGTGTCTGAGCACCTGTAAATGAGCACCTGGACGAGTTGGCGTGCCCCAGACGCGACAGGCCCGCCAATTGGCGGGCCTGTCGTCGAGAGTGCCGTGCTGCGTGGCAACGCGCATGGCGTGTCAGCTGCGCGTGGTGCGAGCCGCCTGCCAGCAGCGTGCCGAGGTGATCTGGTTGTCCTTCACCTGCTGGATCTCGATGCGCGTAGTGCCGATGGCGAGACTGGCCGGGGCATCGGGGAAGGATTCCAGATGTTCCAGAATCAGGCCGTTGAGCGTCTTGGGACCGTCAGTCGGCAGCTGCCAGCCGATGGCCTTGTTGATCTCGCGGATGTTGGCGGTGCCCTCGATCACGTAGCTGCCGTTGTCCTGCGGGTGGATCTCCTGATGCGTACCGGCGACATCAGTGGTGAACTCGCCGACGATCTCCTCGAGGATGTCCTCCAGCGTCGCCAGCCCCTGCACATCGCCATACTCGTCGACCACGATGCCGATGCGACGCTTCTGCTTCTGGAAATTGAGCAGCTGGGTATGCAGCGGCGTGGATTCCGGGATGAAGTAGGGCTCGCGGGCTTCCTGGATGATGGAGGCCTTGGTGACCTCGTCCAGCGACAGGAAGCGCGCCGCGTTGCGCAGGTGCAGGATGCCGATGATGTTGTTGATGTCACCCTTGTAGACCGGCACCCGCGTGTGCTGACTGGCGCGGATATGGCTGAGGATGATGTCGAGATCATCGTCCAGGTCGATACCGAAGATCTCCTGACGCGGCACCATGATGTCATCGACGGTGACGTTCTCGAGATCGAGAATCGACAGCAGCATGCCCTGGTGGCGCCGCGGGATCATGCTGCCGGCTTCGTGGACCACGGTGCGCAGCTCGTCGCGGGTCAGGCTGTCGGCGCCGCCGCTGACATCGCGCACGCCGAACAGGCGCAGCAGGCCATTGGAGATGCCATTGACCAGCCAGACCAGCGGGTAGAGCAGCTTGAGCAACGGTTCCAGCACCAGCGAGGCCGGATAGGCGATGCGTTCCGGATTCACGGCGGCCATGGTCTTGGGCGTCACTTCGGCAAAGATCAGCACCACGATGGTCAGCACGGCGGTCGAGACGGCCGGGCCCGAGACATCACCGAAGTAATGGATCGCGATGATGGTCGCCAGCGAGGCGGCCAGGTTGTTGACGAAGTTGTTGCCGATCAGGATGACGCCGATCAGGCGGTCCGGGCGGGAAAGCAGGCGGGTAACACGCTTGGCGCCGCGCTCACCGCCCTTGGCGCGGTGACTGAGACGGTAGCGGTTGATCGACATCATGCCGGTCTCGGAACTCGAGAAGAAGGCAGACAGGATGATCAGGATGACCAGTAGGCCGAACAGCAGCCCCAACGGGGTGTCGTCGCTCAAGAGTGAAGGGTCCTCGGTGGCGGATTTAGGCGCATGATACTGACACGCTCGCTGCAATGCATCAGGCGCAGCGAGCGATCTCTGTCGGGGTGGCAGGGCTTAGTGGGAAAATACCACTTGCAGCACGAACTTGGTGCCGAAGAAGGCCAGCGCCAGTACCAGGCAGCCGCCCAGTGTCCAGCGTGCGGCACGCTGTCCGCGCCAGCCCAGTACGTGATGCCCGAACAGCAGCACGGCGAAGATGATCCAGGCGCCGAGACTGAGCACCGTCTTGTGCGCCAGATGCTGGGCGAACATGTTGTCCAGATAGATGGTGCCGCTGATGATCGACACGCTGAGCAGGATCATGCCGGCCCAGATCAGCTCGAACAGCGCACGTTCCATGCTGGTCAATGCCGGCAGCACCTGGACGATGCCGCGGGTGTGGCGTTTCTTGAGCGCGTGCTGTTGCAGCGACAGCAGTCCGGCCTGCATGGCCGCGATGCTGAAGAAGGCCAATGCGGCCACCGAGGTGAAGATGTGGGCGACCAGACCGGGGGAGAGCGGATTCTCGGTGGTGGCGCTCGGCAGGTTCATCACGCCGAGCACGCAGGCGGCGGCGACCGGGAACAGCGCCGCGCCCCCGGCGATCACCGGCTTGAACAGGCTGGCGACGACCAGCAGCAGGCAGATGGCCCAGCTGACCAGCGACGCGCTCTCGAACAGTCCGAGGTGCAGCGCGCCACCGTGGTTGAGCGTGACCCAGACGATCACGGCATGGCAGGCGATGGCGATCAGCGCCAGACTGCGCACCAGACGCGTGCGTGCCGGAACGCGGCGTGTCAGGGTAAGGCCCTGCCAGAGGCCGGCGCCGAGATAGAAGATGATGGCCAGAAAGGCAAAAGGCAGAGCCTGCATGTGCTGTTGTCCAGGTGCCGGAGGGTAGCGGGAGATCAGGCCTCGCATGAGGCACTGTCTATCTGCAGAGACTATACCGAATGCGCCGCCGGGATTGCATCCACTCGCGGTGTCCTGTCGCGTGCTCTGACGGGCGATGAGGCCTGCGCGGCGACAGACTCCGCATTGCATGACGATTGTCGGCGCTGCTTCATGCATGTCATCGCCAGTGATGGCGACTTGCAAGTCTTGCATGCATGGAGACACGGCCGCCCTGTGCGTATAATGCGCGACAGGATAACCATTCACGCGCTGGGGCGTCATGCCGTGCGCCGGTCACGAGGTGGCTTACGCCCTCGTCCCTGCAGCGCGGACCCCAGACGTCCCTAGCCGGAGAGGCCCATGTTTCAAAGTTTGAGTGATCGCCTGTCGCATACGCTGAAGTCGATTACCGGCCAGGCCAAGCTGACGGAAGACAACATCAAGGACACCCTGCGCGAAGTGCGCAAGGCGTTGCTTGAAGCCGATGTCGCGCTGCCGGTGGTCAAGGCCTTCATCGAGCGAGTGCGCGAACGTGCCGTCGGTCAGGAAGTGTCCAAGAGCCTGTCGCCGGGCCAGCAGTTCGTCAAGATCGTCCAGCAGGAGCTGGAAGCGATCATGGGCGAAGCCAATGAAGGCCTGACGCTCAAGGGCAGTCCGGCCGTCATTCTGATGGCAGGCCTGCAGGGTGCGGGCAAGACGACCACCGTCGCCAAGCTGGCACGCTACCTGCGCGAGCGCGAGAAGAAGAAGGTGCTGGTGGTCTCGGCCGACGTCTATCGTCCGGCCGCCATCGACCAGCTGGAAACGCTGGCCAAGGAAGTCGGGGTCGATTTCTTCCCCTCCGACTCCTCCCAGCAGCCGGTGGCCATCGCCGAGGCGGCGATGAAGCACGCGCGCATCCAGTTCCACGACGTGGTGCTGGTCGATACCGCCGGTCGTCTGCATGTCGATGCCGACATGATGGACGAGATCGCCGCCCTGCACCGCAGCGTCAATCCCGATGAGACACTGTTCGTCGTCGATGCGATGACCGGTCAGGATGCCGCCAACACCGCCAAGGCCTTCCACGAAGCCTTGCCGCTGACCGGTGTCGTGCTGACCAAGGCCGACGGTGATGCACGTGGCGGTGCGGCCCTGTCCGTGCGTCACATCACCGGCAAGCCGATCAAGTTCATGGGCATGGGGGAGAAGGTCGACGCCCTCGAGCCCTTCCACCCGGACCGTATCGCCTCGCGCATCCTCGGCATGGGCGACATGCTGTCGCTGATCGAGGAAGCCGAGCGCACCGTCGACAAGAGCAAGGCCGAGCAGCTGGCCAGCAAGGTCAAGAAAGGCGAAGGCTTCGATCTCGAGGACTTCCGTGACCAGCTGCAGCAGCTCAAGAACATGGGGGGCATGGGTAGCCTGATGTCCAAGCTGCCGGGCATGGGGCAGCTGGCGGAAGTCGCCCAGAGCCAGGCCAGCGAGAAGGAGCTGGGCAAGCTCGAGGCGATGATCAACTCCATGACGCCCAAGGAGCGTCGCAACCCGGATCTCATCAATGGGTCGCGCAAGCGCCGCATCTGCATGGGTTCCGGTACTCAGGTGCCGGACCTCAATCGTCTGCTCAAGCAGCACAAGCAGATGGCCAAGATGATGAAGAAGGCCGGCAAGAAAGGTGGCATGCAGAAGATGATGCGTGGCATGTCTGGCATGATGGGCGGTGGCGGTGGTCCTGGCGGCCCCGGTGGTATGGGTGGCATGGGCGGTATGGGTGGCCCCGGCGGCATGGGCGGCGGACGCTTCCCGCGTCGCTGATTGCTGACCCGATGCCCGATGCAGCGCTGATGAGGCATGGGCGCTGACACCAGGAATTACGCGTCGTGGCACGTCCCGTGCTACGACGCGTGTGTATGGCCTTGGAAAAAGGTTTCCAAGGCTTGCCAATTTCCGTAGAATGTCGCCTCTTCGTGTGGACCCTCCATGCGAAGACGAGTTCTGTGGCACGATTTTCACTTCAACACGAAGGACAGATTACGCAATGGTTACCATTCGTCTGGCACGTGGTGGCGCCAAGAAGCGTCCCTTCTACCACCTCGCTGTGGCTGATTCCCGCACAGCTCGTGATGGCCGCTTCATCGAGCGCGTCGGCTTCTTCAACCCGGTCGCTCGCGGCCAGGAAGAGCGTCTGCGCGTCGATCTCGAGCGCGTCGCTCACTGGCAGCAGCAGGGCGCACAGGTCTCTGACCGTGTCGCTCAGCTGATCAAGGAAGCTGGCAAGCAGCAGGCTTGATTCCAGGATGCCTACTCAACCGAACAACCCGCAGCCGACCGCAGCGTCATCGCATGACGATGATGTCGTGGTAATGGGGAAGCTTACCAGCCCCTATGGCGTCAAAGGCTGGCTCAAGGTGTATTCCTACACCAGCCCGATTGACGGCATCTTCGATTACGCTGGCTGGATGCTGAAGCTGGACGGGAAGCAAATTCCCGCCCGCCTCGCTCAGGCACGTCGCCATGGCAAGGGCCTGGTGGCACAGCTCGAAGGTATCGACAGTCGCGAAGCAGCACAGGAGCTGGCCGGGGCGGAGATTCTCCTGCCCAAGCAGCACCTGCCGCAGCTGGAAGTCGGTGAGTACTACTGGCATCAACTGGAAGGTCTCGAGGTGGTAACGCTGGATGGCCAGCGCCTCGGGAAAGTGAGCACCCTGATGGAAACCGGTGCCAACGACGTTCTGGTGATAAAGCCGAACGACGACAGCATCGATGAGAAGGAACGGCTCGTGCCGTACCTTCCCGATCAGGTGGTTCGCGATGTGGATCTCACTGCTGGGCGCATGAGCGTCGACTGGGATCCCGAATTCTGATGTTAAGCACAGAGAGCTGACGCCTGTGTGGATTGGTGTAGTGAGCCTGTTTCCGGAAATGTTCACGGCGATTACCGCCAGTGGCGTGACCGGCCGAGCGGTCGACAAGGGCCTGCTCGAGGTCGATTTCTGGAATCCTCGCGACTACGCCACCGACAGGCACCGTACGGTCGATGATCGTCCCTACGGCGGTGGTCCCGGCATGTTGATGAAGGTCGAGACCCTGCGTGGCGCCATTCGTGACGCCCGCGCCGCTGGCGGTGACAACGCTCGTGTGATCTATCTCTCCCCGCAAGGCCGCAAGCTGGATCAGGCCGGTGCCCGCGAACTGGCGACCCAAGAGCGTCTGATCGTGGTGGCCGGACGCTATGAAGGCATTGATGAGCGCGTGGTGGAAGAGGAGATCGACGAGGAGTGGTCGATCGGCGATTACGTCCTGTCTGGCGGGGAACTGCCGGCCATGGTCCTGATCGATACGGTGGCACGCCTGGTGCCGGGCGTACTCGGGCATGAAGCCAGCGCGGAGGAGGATTCCTTCACCGATGGCCTGCTCGATTGTCCGCACTATACCCGCCCTGAAGTCATCGACGGCAAGCGGGTGCCGGATGTTCTGCTCAGTGGCAATCATGCCCTGATCAAGCGCTGGCGGTTGCAGCAGTCTCTGGGACGTACCTGGCTCAGGCGTCCGGATTTGCTGGAGAGTCGCACGTTGACTCGTGAGGAGCGCAAGCTGCTCGACGAGTTCATCGCGCAGCACGCCCGGAAAGGCAAGGCCTGACCGCTGCGAACCGAAGGTTCGCTGTCAGGAGAAGGCCGCCACCGTGGCGGAGGTGCGGCACGGCCCGGAGTCATCTTGCGGGAGTTCCGTGGCGCGTCACACACAAGGTCGATCCCCGTGTTCAAGGCCGTTTGCGGTGCCGGGGTCATGACGAACATCAATCCCAGGGTTGATGCTAACGAATTTGGAGCTAGCGATGAGCAGCAAGAATAAACTGATCCAGGCGATCGAAAACGAGCAGATGGCCAAGGAAATCCCGGCCTTTGCACCGGGCGACACCATCGTCGTCCAGGTCAAGGTCGTCGAAGGTACCCGCGAGCGTCTGCAGGCCTTCGAAGGCGTGGTGATCGGCAAGCGTAACCGCGGTCTGAACTCCGCCTTCACCGTCCGCAAGATCTCCCACGGTGTGGGCGTCGAGCGTACCTTCCAGACTTACAGCCCGCAGGTTGCCGCTATCGACGTCAAGCGTCGTGGTGACGTCCGTCAGGCCAAGCTGTACTACCTCCGTGAGCGTAGCGGCAAGTCTGCACGCATCAAGGAAAAGCTGGGCTAAGCGCTCCGCATTCCCTGACTGCAGAACTCGGCAGTACTGCGGAGGAGCGAATTGCCACTTGCTCCTCCGCCATACGAAGACCCCGCCATGCGATGCATGGCGGGGTCTTCGTGTTTGTGCATCAGGGAAATCCGGTGTGACTTGCAGCAGATTCATTTCATCGTCAGGGCATCACGGTAGAATCGAGGCTCACGCAGGCTCGGTGCCGCGGTACATGACGGCCACGGCGAGCGCGGATGGCGCGTCATTCAGGATGGGGAAGCGGGAATGATGGACGACGATGCGTTGGTCGAGGCCTTTCTCGATACGTTGTGGCTAGAGCGGGGTGCCAGTGACAATACGCTCGGCGCCTATCGCAGTGATCTCGCGGCCTGGCGGCGCTGGTTGGTCGATCAGTCGGAGACGAACGCTGACGCGGTGCCGTTGCTGAGCGTGGCACCGCAGCAGGTGCAGGCCTTCTGTGACTCGCGGCGTGAGTCGCATGCGCTGCGCTCCACGGCGCGCCTGCTGTCGGCATTGCGGCGCTTCTATCGCTGGGCACTGGCCGAAGGCATGATCGAGGCGGACCCGCTGCATGAGGTGCGCCTGCCGCGCGTGATTCCCAGCCTGCCGGGCACGCTGGATGAGGAGGAGGTCGAGCGCCTGCTGGAGGCGCCGGATCTCGAGACGCCCATCGGGCTGCGCGACCGCACCATGCTCGAAGTGCTCTATGGGGCGGGGCTGCGTATCAGCGAACTGGTCAATCTGAGTGTCGATGCGCTCAATCTGCGCCAGGGCGTCGTGCGTGTCACCGGCAAGGGCGATCGTGAGCGGCTGGTGCCGCTGGGCGAGGAGGCCTGTGACTGGTTGTCACGCTGGCTGTCCGTTGGCCGACCTGCGATGATGGCCGACCAGACGCGCCCGGCACTGTTTCCTGGCCGACACGACAAGGCCATGACGCGACAGACCTTCTGGCATCGCATCCGGCGCCACGCCGTGACTGCGGCCATCAGCAAGCCTCTGTCACCGCATACGCTGCGCCATGCCTTCGCCACGCACCTGCTCAATCACGGTGCCAACCTGCGTGTCGTGCAGCTGTTGCTGGGGCATCGTGATCTTTCCACGACCCAGATCTATACCCATGTGGCCCAGGCGCGTCTGGAGCGTCTGCATGCCGAACATCATCCGCGTGGCTGAGTGTCCTTTCCTCTGCGCGCGGACGCCAAGGAGTGTTTGATGAGCAAGTCTTTCCGTCGTCCGCAGACCCTGTCCCGTGCGATTCGCCTCATGAGTGCCGGCGCCATGCTGACGCTGGTGGCGCCATTGGTCCAGGCTGATGCGCTGGATGATCTGCGCGACAAGCTCGTCGTCAATGGCCAGCCGCTGCCGGTCGAATCACTGGCCTCCAGCCCGATCGATGGTCTTTATGAGGTGCGCCTGACCAGTGGCGAGAGCTTCTTTACCGATATCGACGGCAAGCATCTGATCGTGGGTGAGATGTACCGCAATGATGGCGACAAGGGGCTGGTCAATCTCAGCGAGCAGAAGGCCAATGGTGAGCGCCTCAAGCTGCTGGCCGAGGTGAGTGAAGATGATATGGTCATCTTCCGCCCGGTGGGTGAGGTCAAGGCGGTGATCAGTGTCTTCACCGATACCACCTGCCCGTATTGCCGCAAGCTGCACCAGGAAGTGCCGGAGCTCAATGCACGTGGCATCGAGGTGCGCTATCTGGCCTTCCCGCGCGGTGGCATGCGCTCGCAGGGCGCGCGTGAACTGGCGCAGGTGTGGTGCGCCGAGAATCGTACCGAGGCGATGAACCAGATCAAGAATGAAGGCGAATTGCCCAAGCAGGCGGCCAGCTGCGATGCGCCGGTGCAAAGCCAGTATCAGCTGGGCACGCGCATGGGAGTGCAGGGCACCCCGGCCATCGTGATGCCGGATGGCCAGATGGTGCCGGGCTACCTGCCGGTGGAGCGTCTTGCCACCATGCTGGGCATCGATGACTGAGCCACACGAATCACATGAACCACAGGCGACAAGACTGCGCGTTGACAGGGCGTCCTGCCTTGCTACCGTGGTCACGACAGACGTACGTGCAGGATGTCTGGATAATAGACCGACGTGAGATCGGCAAGGCCGTCGCTGACAGTGGCGCGGCCCTCAAGGCTGGATACCGTAACAAGAGAGGAAAGCGACGTTGAAACCGGTGAAAGTAGGAATCTGTGGTCTAGGGACCGTAGGCGGCGGCACTTATAACGTGCTGATTCGCAATGCCGATGAGATTGCGCGTCGTGCTGGACGCCCGATCATCGTCGAACAGGTCGGCGCACGACGCGACAATCCTGACTGCGATATCACCGGCGTCAGCCGCACGCATGACATCTTCGAGGTCGCGCGCAATCCCGAGATCGACGTGCTGGTCGAGCTGATCGGCGGCTACGATGTCGCCTATCAGCTGGTGATGGAAGCCATCGCCAATGGCAAGCATGTCGTGACCGCCAACAAGGCGCTGATCGCCGTCCACGGCAACGAGATCTTCCGTGCCGCGGCCGAGAAGGGCGTGATGGTGGCCTTCGAGGCCGCAGTGGCCGGTGGCATTCCCGTCATCAAGTCGCTGCGTGAAGGCCTGGGTGCCAACCGTATCCAGTGGCTGGCCGGCATCATCAACGGCACCGGCAACTTCATCCTCAGCGCGATGCGTGATGAAGGTCGCAGCTTCGAGGACGTGCTGGCCGAGGCACAGGCGCTGGGCTATGCCGAAGCCGATCCGACCTTCGATGTCGAAGGCATCGATGCCGCGCACAAGTTGACCATCCTGGCCTCGATCGCCTTCGGCGTGCCGCTGCAGTTCGACAAGGCCTACACCGAAGGCATCTCGCGCATCACGGCCGAGGACATCGAGCAGGCCGATAACCTGGGTTACATCATCAAGCATCTGGGCATCACTCGCGCCACGGCCAAGGGCCTCGAGCTGCGCGTGCATCCGACGCTGATTCCCAAGGAGCGTCTGCTGGCCAACGTGCATGGCGTCAAGAATGCCATCGAGGTGATGGGCGACGCTGTCGGTCCGACTCTTTACTACGGTGCCGGCGCCGGTGCCGAGCCGACGGCCTCTGCCGTGGTCGCGGACCTGCTCGACGTGGCGCGCGATATCGCCACCGACCACCGCTACCGCGTGCCGTATCTGGCCTTCGCCGAGATCAATCAGCACGGCGACACCCTGCCGATCCTGCCGATGGAAGAGATCGAGACGGCCTGCTATCTGCGTCTGCACGCAGTGGACCGCCCGGGCGTGCTGGCGCGTGTGGCGTCGATCCTCTCCGAGCAGGGCATCTCCATCGAGGCGATCATCCAGAAGGAAGCCACCGAAGGGGAGCTGGTGCCGATCATTCTGCTCACGCACCGTGCGCGCGAACTGCACATGAACGAAGCGATTCGTCAGCTGGAAGCGCTGGTGGATGTCGCCGGTTCCGTGGTGCGCATTCGTGTCGAGGATCTCGACGACAACGCCTGATCGCGGGCAAACGGGGCGGGGCTATCGACGGTGATGGCACTGCCCCGCTGGGCAGCCGGCGCAGGCCGGAAGAGCAAGAATCATAACGGTGGCAAGAGCCACGGGAAGACACGACATGCGTTATATCTCCACGCGCGGCCAGGCGCCGGCGCTCGGTTTTGAAGATGTGGTTCTCACGGGGCTTGCCAGCGATGGTGGCCTGTACGTGCCGGAAACCCTGCCGCAGTTCAGCGCCGACGAACTGACGGCGATGGCCGGTGAGTCCTACGCGGAAATCGCCTTCCGTGTCATGAAGCCCTTCGTCGATGGCGCCATCGATGACGAGACCTTCCGTGACATCGTGCGCGAGACCTACGCGACCTTCAGTCACGATGCCGTCGTGCCGCTCAATCAGCTCGACAGCAACCATTACCTGCTGGAGCTGTTCCACGGGCCGACGCTGGCCTTCAAGGATGTCGCGCTGCAGCTGCTGGGTCGCCTGCTGGATCACTTCCTCGCCAAGCGCGGTGAGCGTGCGGTGATCATGGGCGCGACCTCCGGTGATACCGGCTCCGCCGCCATCGAAGGCTGCCGTGCCTGCGATCATGTGGATATCTTCATTCTGCATCCGCACAACCGTGTCTCCGAAGTGCAGCGCCGCCAGATGACCTCCGTGCTGGCACCCAACGTCTTCAACATCGCCATTGAAGGCAACTTCGATGATGCCCAGGCGATGGTGAAGGCCAGCTTCGCCGACCAGGACTTCCTGAATGGCACGCGCCTGGTCGCGGTCAACTCGATCAACTGGGCGCGTATCATGGCCCAGACCGTCTACTACGTGGCTGCCGGTGTGGCGCTGGGCGCCCCGGCACGTCAGGTCAGCTTCACGGTGCCGTCGGCCAACTTCGGCAATATTTTTGCCGGTTATCTGGCCTCACGCATGGGGCTGCCGGTGCGCCAGCTGGTGATCGCCACCAACGCCAACGACATCCTGCATCGCACCATCTCCTCCAATGACTTCTCGCGTCAGGAGCTGAAGGCGACGCTGGCACCGTCGATGGATATCGTGGTGTCCTCCAACTTCGAGCGCCTGCTGTTTGAGGCCTATGGCCGCGATGGTCAGGCGATCCGTGAGCTGCTCGAGCACTTCTCGCGTGAACCGGCAGCGCTGGCGGATGCCCCGCTGGCCAGGCTGCGTGAGCTGTTCTCCAGCCACAGTGTCGATGATGAGACGATCCTCGAGGTCATCCGTGAGGCGCACCATCGCACCGGCGAGATTCTCGATCCGCATACGGCAACCGGCTATCGTGCGGCTGAGGTCTGCCGTACCGATAGCGCGACGCCGATGATCACGTTGGCGACGGCGCATCCGGCCAAGTTCGCGGAAGCGGTGGCGCGAGCCGGCTTTGCTGGTGTCGATCTCCCGCCGCATCTGCATGACCTGCTGGAGCGTGAGGAGCGTTACAGCGTACTGCCGGCGGAATTGGCGGCAGTGCAGGACTTCGTGCGCGAGAATCGCCGCGGGTGATTGCAGCAACTGCCGGTTGGCCCGTTCGGGGTGATCGGCAGTCATCTTTTCATGGCCGTCATGTCTGCAGTCCGCTGCCGAGATGACGGCCATGTCGTTTGTCAGGAGCTCTCATGTCTGTCACTTCCCCCGTGTCGCCCCCATTCTCGCAAGACCCCATGAGTCGTCCGGA
Source organism: Cobetia sp. MB87 (assembly GCF_011319755.1). NCBI lineage: Bacteria > Pseudomonadati > Pseudomonadota > Gammaproteobacteria > Oceanospirillales > Halomonadaceae > Cobetia > Cobetia sp. MB87. Next base: position 52,082 of record NZ_VFBC01000001.1, read on the forward strand.
CGAGCGCACGCTTGCGGCCAGCATTGCGCGGGTCATTCAGCCGCGCGCGCGTGACGAGCATCTCTATCAGCAGGGCATCGCGACCGGGCTCAGCGAATTGCAGGCACGTGTACTGGCAGGGCGCCTGACGCTGGAGAGCTGCAAGGCCCCTCTGGAGGCGCTGGTCACGCCGGCGCTCCGGCATATCGAGCATCCCGAACGGCTGGCCGATGGCCGGCGTGCGGCAGAGCGCATCGCGCGCGCCGTTGTCGAGGGGGAGCATATCGGCATCCTCACCGACTATGACGTGGATGGCATCACCTCGCATGTGGTGATGCTACGCACGCTGACCGAGCTGTTCGATGTGCCCTACGACCGCGTGCACAGTCTGATCGGCCATCGCATCCATGATGGCTATGGCATCAGTCTGCCATTGGTTGAACGCATCATGACGCTCTCGCCGCGCCCGTCATTGATCGTGACCGCGGATTGCGGCTCCAGTGATGAGGCGCGTCTGGCGTTGCTCAAGGAGGCGGGGATAGAGGTCGTGGTGACGGATCACCACGCGTTGCCTCAGGAAGGGCCGCCGGCTTCCGCCTACGCGACCGTCAATCCGACGCGAGACGACTGCGCCTACCCCGACGCGACCATTGCCGGTTGCATGGTCGCCTGGCTGACCATGTCCTTGACGCGCAACATCTTGATTGAACAGGGCAGGTTGCCGAGCGACGCACCCAAGTTGTCGCCGTGGCTGTCCTATGTGGCGCTGGGAACGGTGGCGGACTGTGTGTCACTGGGAGGAAGTGCGATCAACCGCGCGGTGGTCAATCTGGGCCTTACGTTGATCAACCGCATGCAGGAGCCCTGCTGGCGCGCGATGGCAGAGCGGCTCGGGGCGGATAGTGTGCCCTTCAATGCCGAGACGCTGGCCTTCCAGATGGGGCCGCGCATCAACGCCCGCTCGCGTCTGGATGATCCCTACGCCGCGCTGCATTTCATGCTGGCGCGTGAAGACGACGCGGCGCAGCGTGCACTGGAAGTGCTCGATCAGGACAACCAGTCACGCAAGGCGATCGAAGCCGAGATGGTGGAGTCGGCACGTGCCCTGGCGCTCACCTCCTTGCGGGAAGGGCACCAGGTGATCGTGGTCCACCTGGAGGATGGTCATCCCGGGGTGCAGGGCATCGTCGCTTCGCGTCTTGTGCAGCAGTTCGGGCGACCGACCGTCGTGCTGACACCAGCCGCGGTGCCCGGCATGTTGACGGGCTCCGGGCGCTCCATCGAAGGATTGCACCTGCGGGATGCGCTGCAGCGCGCCCATGATCTTGCGCCGCAGTGTCTGCCGCGCTTCGGTGGGCATCGCGGCGCCGCCGGGGTGGGCTTGCCGCTGGCGGAAAAGGATACCTTCACTCGTGCCCTGCAACAGGCAGCCGCGGAGCAGTTGGGGGAGAAGGCGCTCAATCCCTTGATTCTCAGTGATGGTGAGCTGGTGGAAGGGCAGTTGAGTCTGGAGACGCTGGATGAGCTCGAGCGTCTGGCGCCCTTCGGGCGTGAGTTCGAGGCGCCTCTCTTCGAGGGCAGCTTCCTGGTCGAGAGCCTCAGGACGGTAGGCGCCGATGGCACGCACTTGTCATTGGAACTCTCGCTCGGGCGTACACGCCTCAAGGCGATCTGGTTCCGTGCGCTGTCGCCGGGAGAATCACCGGCATTCGGCGTGGGGGCCTCGCTGAAGTGTGCTTACAAGCTGTCGCGCAATCGCTGGCGGGGAAGAGAGTCACTGCAGTTGATGCTGGAGCACGCAGTGCCTGCATGAGCTTGTTTGAATTGACAGGGATGTCTGGCCAAAAAGCCCTTGCCATCAAACCGATTCCTGCGTAAAGTACGCATCCGCTGCCGGGGACGCATGGCGTTACCAGCGGTGATCAAGGTTTGCAGGTGATTGTTTTATTTGATGTTTTTTGAAGTCCGCTTCGAAATCATCGATTGACAATCCCGGGCGATTCGCTAGAATACGCCGCACTCCTTACGGTACAGGTGATCGAGCAACGCTCCTCACCGCTTGCTGATGCTTAGAGGCAGTCGATTGACTCATCATCAAGTGCTTGACTTCTCAAGCGTTCCGGGTAGAATATGCCTCCTCGCTTAACAGCGACGCTCTTTAAAAATTTGATCAGGTAATTCGTGTGAGCGCTTGCCGATGAGTGGTGACAAGGTCACCAA
>NZ_VFBC01000005.1:0-495494 GCF_011319755.1 Cobetia sp. MB87
CGCGGCGCTGCTCATCTTCTTCGGCTTTCTGCTCGATCACCTCATTGATGACCTCGGAGAGCTTGTGCAGTTGTTCCATGGACAGCTGACGCGCTGCTGCACGAGCAACATTCTTGTTACGAGCGATCTTTTCGAGAGAATCGGCTGTCATTTCGCTACCTCCACCATATGCACTGAGCTGGAATCCCTGCGAGTCATCGCATTGGATGTGATAATGCAGCAAAGTATAAGCGCTAAATATGAACTAACAAGCCTTGTCAAAAGCAAGGCAGTGTTTCCATAGGATAGACCAACAAAAACCCCGCTTGATAGCGGGGTTCTTGTGAGCGCCTGTGAGTTATCCAGGATGGCTCGATCACCATGAGCGCCCTGACTGATGACGAAAAAGGACTCAGCCTCCCGTCATGTTCATGAAGCGAACGATCTGGACATCGCCATCCGTCGTGAAGTGATGACGTTCGGGCTTGAGGTGCATGGCATCGATGATCGCGGCCTTGAGTGGCTCGATGTCACCCGGGTGACGACGCATGATGTCACGCAGATCTAGCGAGTGCTCATTGCCAAGACACAGCAACAGCCGCCCTTCCACCGTGACGCGAACACGGTTGCAGGTCGAGCAGAAGTTATGACTGTGCGGTGAGATGAATCCCACCCGTGATTCGCTGTCCGCCATGCGGAAATAGCGCGCCGGCCCCAGGCTGTCTTCCAGCGTCGGAATCAGCGGATAACGCGTCTCGATGCGCGCCTGGACATCATCACTGGAGCAGAAGGTCTCCTCACGACCGTGATCCGAGACCTGACCCAGCGGCATCTCTTCGATGAAGCTGATGTCCAGCCCTTCCTCGCGCGCAAATTCGACCAGCGACACCACTTCGTGATCATTGCGCCCTTTCAGCACTACCGCATTGAGCTTGATGCGGAAACCTTCCTCGCGCGCAGCACGGATGCCGGCGATCACCTTGTCCAGGTCGCCGGTACGCGTCAGCGCCTTGAAGCGCTCCGGGTCCAGAGAATCAAGGCTGATATTCAGCCGTGACATGCCGGCGGCCTTCAGCTGCGCGGCGTGCTTGGCAAGCCCAGCGCCGTTGGTGGTCATCGAGAAGTCCTTGAGCCCCTCGAGCGCGCCGATTTCATCGACCAGCTTGCCGATATCACGCCGCACCAGCGGCTCCCCGCCGGTCAGGCGAATCTTCTCGACTCCCAATTCCACGAAGGCACGCGCCAGCAACGCGATCTCTTCGAGGCTCAAGACCTCGTCACGCGGCAGAAAGGTCATCTCTTCGCTCATGCAATAGACGCAGCGAAAGTCACAGCGGTCCGTCACTGACAGGCGAACATAGCGGATGCGACGACCGAAGTCATCGACCAGGGTTTCCATCATGACTCTCCCGAAAACTTGGGTGTTGCCAGCGCTGATTGTCGCTCTTCGCGGCTGGCCTCGGCCAATGAGTCATCAGCCTTCTGTTGCTCAGCAAAGGGGGTTACCGATCCACCCTCTGCCATCACCGCAGACTCTGGATGCCAGCGCTCGAGTGCCTCGCGATCGCTCGAGCGTTCCCGTACCCAATAATCTCCTGTGGCGGTGTGCTCCTTTTTCCAGAAAGGCGCCCGCGACTTGAGATGGTCCATCAGGAAGTCACAGCCGGCAAAGGCTGCCTGACGATGCGCACTGGCGACCAGTACCAGCACGATATTGTCGCCGGGCTCGAGCCGTCCGACACGGTGAATGATGCGCACCCCGGTGAGCGGGAAGCGCTCGCGCGCCTCTGTGATCAGACGTTCGAGGCTACGCTCCGTCATGCCGGGATAGTGTTCCAGCGTCAGCGCGACGACATCCGGTCGCTGGTTGAAATCACGCACCAGCCCCGTGAAGGACACCACGGCACCGATATCGCCGCGCCCACGCGTCAGGACGTCCTGCTCGACACGCAGATCAAAATCGCTGGCCTGAATGCTGACCGAAAAGGCCTGCGCGGCTTCGTTTGCGACCTGGGTCATGTCAGCCCCCCGTCACCGGTGGGAAGAAGGCGACTTCATCACCGGCATTCAGTGGGTGGTCATCGCGCACCATGTCCTGATTGACGGCGCAAAGCACGCGAGTGTCATTGAGCGCTTCAAGCTGCGGATCACGCAGCGCCAAGGTGCGCTTCAGGCCCCCGACCGTCGCTTGGGACAGCGTCGTCAGGTTCAGCGCCAGGCTATCGAGGTCCAGACGTTCCCGCAGTTCCGCCAGGAAGAGAACCCGCACGGTGGCATCGCCGCGTGCCGCCGGAGCGGCCTGTCCCGCTGTCGCTTCGATAGGCTCAGCTGTTGCAGCACGGCTTGGTTCGGCCCAGCTTGATTCAGTCCGGCTTGGCTCAACCGGCGTCTGCTCGACAGCGGCGGCCTCCTCCGGGCGCTGCCAGTCACCACTCTTGCCGCCGGTCTTGGTCTCGAGCTGGATATCGCCGATCACGATACCCTTGTCGACCGCCTTGCACATGTCATAGAGCGTCAAGGCCGCCACCGAGGCCGCCGTCAGCGCCTCCATCTCGACACCGGTACGCCCATTGAGGCGACACAGCACCTGAATTTCCACGCAGCTGTTGGCGCTGTCCAGCGTGAAGTCGACCGTCACCTTGGAGAGCATCAAGGCATGACAGAGCGGAATCAGCTCATGAGTGCGCTTGGCCGCCTGGATACCGGCAATACGCGCCGTCGCCAGCACATCCCCTTTGGGCAGGCCACCTTCGGCGAGCAGTGCGAGCGTGGCAGGCAGCATGCTGACGCGTGCGCTGGCTCGCGCCTCGCGGCGGGTTTCCTGCTTGTCCGCAACATCCACCATATGGGCTTCGCCGCGTGCGTTGAGATGAGTAAGGCTCATGAGCTGTCTCGTATCCGTATCGGGTGCGCCTGACTGGCGGCAATCTCAGAAATACCAAAGCCTGAAGAAACAGGCAGGCAAGCCCTGATGGACAGGACTGGCCAATAAATTAGCAGACTATCTTTTCATGAATCAGCTGGCGTGACCACTGTGCGGGCATCGCCTAGACGATGCCTCGACTGCCCAGCCACTGCACCATGACCGGCTCGCCGGCGTGAAGCGTAGCGCAGCCGGCGGGAATCTCGATCAGGCATTCGGCCAGCAACATCGAGGTCAGAATACCCGAGCCCTGCCGCCCCGTGGTCATCACCACCTGCCGCCCCTGATCATCCAGCACGATCTGCCCGCGATGATAATCGACACGCTCGGCACGTGAGCGCAGCGTCTCGCCGGCGATCAGCTGCAGGCGCGGGGCTTGCCACTGCGCCAGCGTCGTCGCGGAGGCGTTCGCCTCACCCTTCGCCAACCGCTGCTGGCCCGACAACAGGCGCAGCGCGGGCAGCACGAACTGCAGGAAGGTGACCATGGTCGCCACCGGATTGCCCGGCAAGCCGAAGAACGGCACCTGGCCAGATGACGACTCGGTGCCGGCGGGAGTGGCACGCAACATGCCGAACGCCAGCGGGCGCCCCGGACGCATGGCGATGCGCCACAGCGCGAGTTCACCACAGGCAGCGAGGGCACTGCGCACATGATCGGCCTCGCCCACCGACACGCCGCCGGAGGTGATGACCATGTCGGCACGCGTCGCGGCATCATGCAGGGCAGCACTCACGCTCGCCTCGTCATCGCTCAGGATGCCAAGATCCAGCACCTCGATGCCCTGATCGCGCAGCAGCGCCACGAGGCTGAAGCGATTGGCGTCATAGATGCCGCCAGCCGGCAGTGTCTCGCCGGGGGCAGTGACCTCGTCACCGGTGGAGAAGACCGCCACCGTCAGTGACCGATAGACGGCGACCTCGGCGAGTCCGAGCGACGCCAGCACACCCACGGCGGCAGGCGTCAGCCACTGGCCCAGCGCCATCACCTGGCTGCCGCGCGCGATATCCTCTCCGGCCTGACGCACATTCTGGCCACGGCGAATGCTGGTCACGCCCTCGATCACCACCCGCTCGCCTGCTTCGCTCTCAATCAAGCCCTCGCCCTGCCCTTCGTCCCTTCCCTCGCTCTGCGCGGAGTGATACTCGAGCTGCTCCTGCATGACGACGGTGTCGGCGCCTGTGGGCAGAGCCGCGCCAGTCGTGATGCGCATGGCCTCCCCCGCGGCAAGCGCTCGGCCCGCCCAGGGATGGCCCGCCAGCGAGCTGCCGATCACGCTCAATTCGCCACGATCGCTCAGAGGCTCGCCGCTCGCCGCATCTGGCAATGAAGCCCGCGCCAGCGCGATGCCGTCCATCGCCGCGTTGGTCTGTGCCGGGACATCCAGCGGCGAGATGACCGTCTCGGCGAGCACACGTCCGGGCGCCTGCGCCAGGGGGACACGTTCGCTGCGTGGCGTGCGCATCACGCCCGCCAGGCTCTCTCCCAGCACGCTCAAGGCTTCATCGACACTCAGCATGCGCTCGCCGAAACGTGGATCGAAACACGACAGGCTCATGCGCCCACCTCGCCACGCGGCTTGCCGCCTTCCAGACGCCAGTGCACCGGCCAGGCGGCGATCCAGGCGGCCAGCGCCTGAGGATCGTCAAGATCCAGCCGCTTGAGGTCCTGCGGCACATCCTCACGAGTCGGCAGCTGCGCCGCCGGTGTCGCCAGCGCATGAATCCAGGGGTCCTCCGGGGCTCTCAGCGGCTTGCCTACGGCCTCGCGGTACAGTTCAAGCTTGGGCAGCGGCCACTGCTTGAAGCCCTCGACCAGAATCAGGTCCACCTCCAGCCCCTCGAGCTGCGCCACCAGCTGTTCCAGATCGGCCTCCGCCTGGTCCGGCGTCTCCATCATCAGCGCAAAGCGCCTGGCGGACGCCACCAGCATCGGCACGGCACCCGCCGTTCGCAGGCGATGACTGTCCTTGCCCGGCGTATCGACATCGAAGGCATGATGCGCATGCTTGATCACGGCGACGCGGAGGCCGCGCGCGCTCAACTCGGGCAGCAGCTGTTCGAGCAGCGTGGTCTTGCCGGTGCCGCTCCAGGCTGCAATGCCCAGCAGCGGACACGCTGACGCCGCCAGACGTGCCTGCCAGGCGGGCGACATCCCGACCTCATGAGAAATATCACCACGCGACGTGGGAGCATCACTGCGGGGGGAGGAATGTTCAGCACTGACAGCGGTATCAGCACGCTGGTCAGTCGTGGAGGAAGACTCAGGCATGAAGGTTCTCTTGGTGATTCCGGCGTATGGCGGCCTGTCGACGGGTTCACCGCAGCGCTCCCGCGCCCGCAAGGGAAAAGATGACGATGACTGCTGCGGGCTGAGCGGATGCCATGAAGGTGAACACGCATGGCGCTCATTTCAATGGGGAACGGCTCGACATGAACAAGGGTTCAATGGGGGCAACGACGCTGAGTGGCAAGATACCCGCCAGAACCGCCAGACACGACACGTGAAAGGTGCAACCCCGAGGCCATCAAATCCTGACAGGCAAAGACAATAAGCCGCCAGACTCCTGAAGAGACGCTTCCGGCGATGACTACTTGCATCACAATGACACACCCTGGGCGTGCAAGCGGGAACGGATGACACGCTAGGAACGTCAGGAATGAAGCGCGCTCAGCGCAAGCCGGCTTCCATCTCACGGCATTCTTCAAGGGTATTGAGGTTGGCGAAGTCCTGCTCGCTGCCCGCCTGCACCTTGAGCCAGACATGCTGATCGAACCAGCGGTCGATCTTGCGCTCGCCAGCGGCCAGCGCCGCCTGCAGAGACGGCAGCAGGCCACGATGCATGAGACAGATCACCGGATGGTAACGAAACTCGTCTGCCGCCACGGCCAGCAGCGCGGGCCCGGCATCGACCGCGTGACCGCCCTCGACACTGAAGCCTTCCAGCTGATCGCCGTTGGCCTGGTCGATCAACGCCACGCTCAGCGTTTCGACCAGTTCATTGGGCAGATGCGGCACATCGCAGGCTACCATCATCACCCAGGGCGTCCGCGCTGCCGCCAGCGCACTGGCCATGCCCATCAGGGGACCGTGGTAGCCCTGCTCGCTGTCTTCGACCAGTGGATGCCCATAGGCGGCATACTCGGAGTGCGAGCGGTTGGCATTGATCAGCAGCTCGCCCACCTGAGGGGTCAGCCGCGCCAGTACATGCGCCACCAGCGGCACCTCATTGAGCGTGACCAGCCCCTTGTCGACGCCACCCATGCGCCGCGCCTGGCCGCCGGCCAGCACCACCCCGGTGATATTGGCAGGCGTGAGCGAGGCCTTGAGCTGCTCGGCATCGCTCGGCAGTGGCATGGCGTCAGAGGTGTGATTGGAGCTCGGCATGAAGGCGTATCCCGGTCGAGTGCGCAAAGGCGCAGGTAATATCATGCAGCAGGGCCGCTGGCAGGGCATCCAGTGCAAGCGGCTGATGAACAGGGCTTTCTCAGCTCTGAAGCTTGAGGCGCCTAGCCGAAGGCTCAGCTATTGAAGGCAACTCAGCCCGCTGAGGGCTCAGTGTGCAGGCTGGCAGCGCTCAGCGTCCAGCGCTCACTCGAGCCCTGACTCAAGGCATTGTCCTGATGTGAGGAGAGGATCACCGCACACCCCTGCTGGCACATCTGCTCCAGTCGCAGCGCCAACTGCTCGACAGCGGCCTGGTCCAGATTGGCGGCAGGCTCATCCAGCAACAGCACCGGCGGACGCGACAACCAGGCGCGCGCCAATGCCAGTCGCGCTCGCTCGCCACCCGACAGGGAGCGGGCCGGCTGACGGGCCTGATCGCTCAGCCCGCTCCAGCGCAGCATCTCCTCGACCTGATCACGCTGCTGCCCGGCAGAGCCGCTGTCGGGTTGCCAGCGAGCCGCCAGCACCAGATTGCCGGCCACACTGGTGTCGAACAGATACGGCTGCTGATGCAGGTAGCGCACCGGATGAGCGTCACGGGTCTGCCATTCAAGCTTGCCGCCGGTCGCTGACTGCATGCCTGCCAGCACGCGCAGCAGCGTGGTCTTGCCGCTACCGTTGTCACCCTTGAGGTGCACCCAGCCGGACGCTGGGGTCGGTGCCCAATCCAGCGCCGCCACATGCCATAACAGGCGCCCTTGCGCCTCGACGCCCTCGCCGGAGACTTGCGCCGCAGACGGCAAGCGATATTCGAGGCCACGCACGCGCAACAGGGGAGCAACGCTTGCGTCGGCAGCGAGTGCCCGGGCAACAGACGGCGAGGCTTGCGCGAAGCCAGTCCCCGTCACCGGGCTGGAGGGGTCGCCCGGGGGAACAGACGAGGACGAAGAACTAGGGGGGAACATCATGACTCCATACGACGATTCAGCCTGACGCGATCAGTGCTGGCGTGTGCTTGTCTCAACGGGTTGGCAGGCGGCTTTCAGACTGGGGGAGCAGAACGTGACTGGCGGCGGGGCATAGGGTCAGGCCTGCACCGCCAGCTGACCGCGACCGCGCAACACCCCCAGCATCAGATTGAGCGCCAGTGCCAGCACCAGCAATACCATGCCCAGGGCGACCCCCTGGGCGTACTCGCCCTTGAGGGTTTCCAGCGCGATGGCCGTGGTGATATTGCGCGTGAAACCGGCAATGTTACCACCCACCATCATGGCGCAACCCACTTCAGCGATGATTCTACCAAATGCGGCCACCAACGCCGCCATCACGCCGAAACGGGCCTCCATCACCAGCCGCCAGAGCGCCGCCCGGCGCGACGCCCCCAGCTGCAAGGCTGTCTCCCAGGCACGTTTGTCGACGCCCGCCAGCGCGGCATGCAGCATCACCACCAGAATCGGCAGGGCGAGCAGAATCTGCCCGATCACCATCGCCGGTTGGGTGAACAGCAGATGCCAATCACCCAGCGGTCCAGCGCGCGACAACAGGATGAACAGCAGCAGCCCCACCACCACGGTGGGGACGGCCATCAGGGTATTGATCAGCGAGATCAGCAGCCAGCGCCCCGGGAAGGCGCAGCGAACCAGCACGAAGGCGATCAACAGTGCCGGTGGCACCGCGATCAGCATCGCCGTCAGCGAGACACGAAACGACACGCCGATGATCTCCCACAGCGCGCCATCCATGCTCAGCAGGAGGCTCAAGGCCTCCTGCGTGGTTTGCCACAAGCTCACGAACGCGGCTCAGCCTGTACGTCCTGCGCCTTCACCGGCGTGCGCTCAGAGGCGCGGTCCGCTGTCTGGCGAGCATCGAAGCCGGTCTCGCCGTGGCTGGCATGGAACAGCGCCTTGCCCTTGAGACGGTAATCATCGATTGCCTGCTGCCCTTCGCTGGAGATCAGCCATTCGGCCAGCTCACGCGCACCACGGGTATTGAGTCCGTCATGATTGGCCGGATTGACCAGAATCACCTGATAGGGGTTGAAGAGGCGCGCATCGCCCTCGACCAGAATCTCAAGCTCGAGCTTGTCTTCCATCGCAAGCCAGGTGCCACGGTCACTCAAAGTGTAATCCTGCAGTTCACTGGCCATGCTCAGCACCTTGCCCATGCCCTGGCCGACGGCCTTGTAGCCGGAGAAGTCAGGGGTGACATCGGCACTCTGCCACAAGGCCAATTCCTTCTTGTGGGTGCCGGAATCATCGCCGCGCGAGATGAAGCCGGCATTGGCGCCGGCGATCTTGCCCAGTGCCGCGTCCACATCCTGCATGCCGTCAATGGCCGCCGGGTCCGACTCGGGGCCGAGCAGCACGAAGTCGTTGTACATCACGCCATGCGGCTCGATGCCGTAGCCGGCATCGACGAACTTGCGCTCGGCACCCGGGGCGTGGGTCATCACCAGATCCACATCGCCATCCTGCCCCATGCGCAACGCCTTGCCGGTACCGACCGCGATGACCTGAATGGTGACATCGTGGGCCTGTTCATACTCCGGCAGCAGGTGATCGAGCAGGCCTGAGTTGTAGGTGCTGGTCGTGGTGGCCAGACGAATGATGTCGTCGGCCGCCTGGGCCGGCAGAATGCTCAGCGCACCGAATGACAGGCCTGCGAGAGTGGCCAGCAGGCGACGAGAAGACAATGTATGGCGTTGCAGCATGGGGATGCTCCCTGAATATTTTTTATGGCGTGACGGTATTGATGACATCAACGTGAATGCTGACTGTGCAAACGACATGCCGAAAGCGCTCTCGTGACAAGACCTGCCATCCATCAGAGGCTTTCAGAGCTTTGGCATCGGGCTGATACATGGGCTGGCACGCAAGACAGCCGGCGATGATACCGGAAACATCTCCAGCAGGCTGGCTCCCTGTCACCCCTGTCGCCCTGCTGACGTCGCTATCCTTGTCGCTAACCCTGGCGGGGCGGATGGCGATGCTGGGATAGCACTGCCGGAAGGGCAGGAAAAATACTGACAATAACTCCAGTCACGACCACCGCTGACCCATGACGACCCGATTGACGCGTCATCGCCGAGCCTTGCGTAGCGCAACGGGACAGCCAGGCAATCCTGCCTGCCAGCGCCGCATGCTGACAAGGCTGCAAGGCTTCGCCTGTGGCAAGCGCAAGCAGAAAGAGGCAGCAATGTGCCATCCAGCGCTAGATTACCAGTGAGCAGCACGCCACAATGCCCGCATGATAGAGATGATCTCCCCTGCGACCATTATTACTGCCCTGTTGACCCGAGGAACGCCATGACTGCCCACGCCCCCTCCACACCCCGTGAGACCCGGCGTAGCGGCAGCGACCCCCTCCCCACCGCCTCGGTACTGATCGTCGATGACGAGCCAGGCATGCGCCGCTATCTGGAGAAGGCACTGTCCTCGCGCTTCGCGCTGATCGAATGCGCCGAGAGTGTCGAGCAGGCCGAAGCCCTGCGCTCGCGTCTGCACTTCGACCTCATCCTGCTCGACATTCGCCTGCCGGGGCGTGATGGCCTGGATTGGGATGAAGCCCTTGCGCCCTCATCGGTCAGCGATGTCATCTTCATGACGGCCTATGCCGATCTCGAGACCGCTGTGCGCGCACTGCGGGCCGGGGCCTGTGACTTCATCATCAAGCCGTTTCGTCTCGAACAGCTGCAGGCCGCGCTGGACCGCTGCCTCGAGCGCCGCCAGCTGACACGGGAAAACTTCCTGCTCCGTCGCGACAATGCCCGCCATCAGCAGGAAGAGGCCAGCCTCAAGGGCGAGAGCCCTGCCATGCAGGAGCTGGCGCATATCATCGCACGCGTTGCCCCTGCGCCCTCACCGGTGCTGATCCTGGGGGAATCCGGCACCGGCAAGGAGCTGGCGGCGCGTGATCTGCATCGCCTGTCCGGTCGGCGCGGTGCCTTCGTGCCGGTCAACTGCGGCGCCATCAGCCCGGAGCTGTTGGAGAGCGAACTGTTCGGCCACCTCAAGGGGGCCTTCACCGGCGCGCATCGAGGCCGAGATGGCCTGTTCAGCTTCGCCGATGGCGGCACGCTGTTCCTGGATGAAATCGGCGAGATGCCCCTGGCGATGCAGGCCAAGCTGCTGCGGGTGCTGGAAACGCGCCGCGTGCGCCCCGTCGGCGGCGAGCAGGAACAGGCAGTCGATGTGCGTATCGTGGCCGCCACCCACCGCACACTGGAAACGGAGGTGGCCGCGGGCCGCTTCCGCGAAGACCTCTACTATCGCCTCAACGTGTTGAGCCTGACGCTGCCGGCCCTGCGCGAGCGCCCGGAGGACATCCCCGCGCTGGCCCAGCATTTCTCGCGCCAGCTGTCGCGCGAACTCAATCTCCCCGCCGTGCCCTGGCAGCACTCTGATCTCACTCGCCTGTGCCACTATTCCTGGCCCGGCAATGTGCGGGAACTCAAGAACGTCATCGAGCGCGCCTTGCTGCTCGGCCGCCTGCCCGGCGATACCCTGCCGGCCGACGCGCAGGCCGAACCGGCATCAGGCCACCTGGCATGGGGCGACAGCGGAGACGCGTGCACCTCCGCCGAGGAAGAGGCCACCAGCAGCGGTTATCCGCTCGAGTGGTCATTGGATGCGGTGGAAAAGGCCCATCTGTGCGCAGTGCTGGAGCGACATGCCAACAACAAGTCAGCCGCCGCCCGCCAACTGGGCATCTCGCGCAAGACACTGGATCGCAAGCTGACCACCTGGCGCGCCGAGCAGCAAATCAGTGAGGACAGCGGCGCTGAGAATGGCACTGAGAGTGATGCTGGGAGCGGTACTGAGAGCGATCAACCCGCCACCTCCACTGCGTCTGCCACTCCCTACGGAGCCGACGGCAGCGCATGATCAAGCGCCTGCGCCATTACTTCGCCGGCTCGCTGCGGCGCAGGCTGCTGCTGCTGACACTGGCGCCGCTGCTGGCGCTGATGCTGGCGCTGGTCGGCCTGACCGCCTACTGGACCACAGCCTATACCGACCGCCAGCTGTACATGAACGTGCGCAGCGATCTCGATGTCGCCAGCCGCACGCTGCAGAGCCAGCATCAGCGTCTGCGTGATGGCCTGGAAGCGATGCGTCGCAACCTGCGCCAGCTGGTGGCACCCGATGAGCAGACCGCGCAGCTGTTGCCACGCCTGGTGCCGCGCCTGGTTACCATGCGGGACACCCTCAATGCCGACTGGCTGCGCTGGTTGCCCACCGAGCAGTTGCGCCAGACACCCGGCGTCGCCGCGCTGATTCCGCAACTGGCGCGCGGCGAAAGCCTGGATGGCCTCGACATGCTGTCCAGCGATTCACTGGCGACGCTGGATCCTGCGCTTGCCGAGCGCGCGCGCCTTGCGCTGCGCCAGACGCCCTACGCACAACCCAGTGCCCGTCGCGAGGAAAACCGCGGCATGCTGCTGCGGGCGCTGGTGCCCATCCTCGATGGCGAGGGCAAGCTGCTGGGCGCGCTGGATGCGGGCCGCCTGCTCAATCGCGACCCGCGTCTGGTCGATGAAATCCGCGATCTACTCTATGGCCCCGGCACCCTGCCGGAAGATGGCACCGGCACCATCACCCTGTTTCTCGATGATGTCCGTATCGCCACCAATGTCACCGATGCCAGCGGCGAGCGTGCACTGGGCACACGCGCATCGCTGGAGGTGAAGCGTCAGGTGATCGGCAATGGCGAGCGCTATATCAATCGTGCCTTCGTGGTTCGTGACTGGTTCGTGGCCGCCTATGCCCCGCTGGATTCTCTGGATGGTCAGCGGATCGGCATGATCTACGCAGGCTATCCGCAGGCGCCCTACGCGCGGCTCTATCGCGAGACGCTGACGCATATCAGCCTGGTGCTGATCGCGGTCAGTCTGTTGGGGGTACTGCTGGTATGGAGCAGCATCGAGCGCCTGATGCAGCCGATCCGACAGATTCGCCGTGTAGTGCATGCCGTGCGTGATACCCCCTCACAGGAAGGCTTGCGCATAGGCCCGCTGTCCTCGCTGGGGCCGGCGCAACGGCACGGTGATGAGCTGGATGAACTGGCCGAGGAATTCGACGCCATGCTGGCGCGACTGGAAGCGCACCGCCACGAGATACAGCTCGCGGCCCAGACGCTGGAAGCCCAGGTGGAGGATCGCACCCGCGATCTGAGCGCCCAGACCGCCACGCTGCGAGAACGCAGTCAGGCACTGGAGGAACACGTCCGCCTGCTGCGTGAAGCGCGTGCGCGCCTGCTGACCCGCGAGAAACTGGCAGCGCTGGGCGAACTGACGGCGGGTATCGGCCACGAGATCAACAACCCCGCTGCCGTGATTCTCGGTCATGTCGAGTTGATCGAGGTGATTCTCGGTGAACAGGCCGAGCCGGTGCGCGAGGAAATCGCCACCATCATCCATCAGGTCGAGCGCATTCGCGCGCTGGTCGACAACCTGCGTCAGTACGCGCGCGACCCGCTCGCCTCCAACGACATTGGCGACGGCAACTCATTGACGCCGTCACTCGGCGCGCCTCACCTCAGCCAGATTCATCCCGATGAGGCGATCCACAGTGTCGAGGTGCTGGTCAGGCACGCGCTGGATCATCATGGCCATCAATTGCAGCATGAGCTGGCGGCGACTCGCCTGATCGAGGCCGATCGCGCCCAACTGACCCAGGTGCTGGTCAACCTGCTGATCAACGCCATCGAGATGGCGCCTGCGCCGGATACGCTGTGCATCACCAGCCGTGATCGTGATGCGGCGCTGGCCGAAATGAACGGCGAGCCAGACAGCCGTCCGGATACGTCAGCCTCAGCGACAGTGTCAGCCTCAGTGCAAGCGTCAGGAGCAGAGCTCGCCCCCGTGGCGGGAGTCGAGATACGCGTCATCGACCACGGCGCAGGCGTGCCCGAGCATCTGAAGTCGCGCATCTTCACCCCCTTCTTCACCACGCGTGCCAATGGCTCGGGCATCGGGCTATCCGTCTCATCGGGCTTGATCACCCAGCTGGGGGGCAGGCTATGGCTGGAAGATACGCCCGGTGGCGGTGCCACCTTCTGCCTATGGCTGCCGTGCATCGCACGCCGGCATCATGAGGATGATCAAGGGCGCCATCTGCTCGAGACGCTCAGCGCCGGGGGCAGCAGTCGCTCGCCTTGAGCCACAAGCGGCAGATGAGCACACTTGGCCTTGGCGAGGGGCACTGCCACGGCTCCCGCCCGCGTGCTAGCCTGCGCGCATGCTCACTCAATCAGGCACCACTGATGTCGCACGATAGCTCCCCTACTGCCCCCGAACCTCTCACTGCCGGCAAGGCAGCGCAGCCCACTGACGACGAGAAAATGGCAGACGAGGAAATGGCAGCGCTTCGCACGCTGGGCAAGCGGCTGCGCGAACTGCGCACGCGTCATGGCCTCTCTCAGCGTGAACTGGCCAAGCGTGCTAAGGTGACCAATTCGACCATCTCGCAGGTCGAGCAGGACGCGGTCAGCCCCTCCGTCAGCTCGCTGAACAAGATTCTCGAGGTATTTCCGATCTCGCTGAGCGACTTCTTCAGCGATGAGATACCCGTCGAACCGCCACGCATCCTGCGTGACAGCGAGCATGAACCGATCGCGGGCTGTGGACCGGGCCTCACCCTGCGACGCATTGATCAATCCCGGCAGACAACGCCACAACCCCACGTCGAGCTGGGCAGCCTCGCACCGGAGTGCAGCGCCTATCTGCAGGCCGCGCATGAC
The DNA here is from genome assembly GCF_011319755.1 of Cobetia sp. MB87. Classification (NCBI taxonomy): domain Bacteria; kingdom Pseudomonadati; phylum Pseudomonadota; class Gammaproteobacteria; order Oceanospirillales; family Halomonadaceae; genus Cobetia; species Cobetia sp. MB87. Next base: position 14,027 of record NZ_VFBC01000005.1, read on the forward strand.
AGCCTGGTACTGGTCACGCACGGTGCACTGCGCATCGAGTTCCCCGCGACGGCGGCCTGCCAGGAGGCACTTCTCGAATGCGGTGATGCTGCGCGACTGCATGCCGGGGAGCGCTATCAACTGCATTGGCGCAAGCCTGAGGCGTCACAAGCCGCAAGCGATGAACTCGCTAGCGGTGAAGGTATCAATCACGAAGCCTCGGGCGCTGATGAAGCCCAAAGCTGCCAGTGGTTATGCATCGCACAGAGTCGCTAGGCAGGCATTCGCTCGAGAGCTGCTTGGCCCTACCTGCTCAACCCTGGCCAGCACGACCCTGGCCAGCACGACCTGGCCGACATGACCCTGACCAACAAGACTCAAGCCAGCTCAACCGAGTTGGTGTAACGCGCGTCGCTAGATTCTTGCAGCGCGGGAGTGAGGGCGGTCAACAGCGTCAGATGTCTGCTCGCGCACCTCCTCCCAGGGGTCATTGGTGGCCGGCTCGGCCAGGAAACGCTCCACCATGGTGTGCGGGCAGAAATCTGCCAACCATTCCTCGCGAATCGGATAGCCCTCCTCTGCCAACAATTCGTTCATGCGACGCGCGAGGCCTTCGGCGGAATGCGGCGCGATGGCGTGTTCCAGTTCGCCCTTGAGGATCTCGCGTATCCCGCCACGGCAATCCACCGATACGACCGGTGTGCCGCAGGCCAGCGCCTCCATCAGCACGATACCCATGCCCTCGACACGCGAGCTGAGCACGAACAGCTTGGCGGCACGCATCCAGGCATAGGGGTTGTCACGCTGACCGGCGAAGATCACCCGCTCGGCGATGCCAAGCCTCTCAGCCTGGTTTTCCAGGGCTTCCCGGCATTTGCCCGCCCCCACGATCACCAGCGGCTCCTTCGGATTGGCCAGGGCATAAGCCTCGAGCAACAGGGCATGGTCTTTCTGCGGCACCAGACGCGCCACGTTGAGAATGAAGGGCTCAGCGGGGATATCCGGCTCATCCATGGCGGCCTGCTCGCGTATACGGGAGATCGGGCAGGCATTGACGATCGTCTCGATATGCGCCGGTGTCACCCCATGCTGGCGAGCAATGTCTCGGGCCCCTTGCGCCACATCGTCAGATACCGCCACCAGATGCTTGTCCTCCAGCAGACAGCGGGCAAACATGCGCTGCTTCCACTGCGGACCGGTAAAGTTGACGCGATTTTCCAGCACGTAACGTGCACGGGAATCCTTGAACCCCCACACCTGCTCGAAGGTCCCCAGGCCACGGAAGATGATGCGGTCAACCCTGCCGTGCTCCTGCTCGAATTCCTCGAGCCAAGCAGCGAATTCCTCGCCCCCGGCCTTGCCGACCCACACGAAATTGGAGCGACGGATCACGGGATTGAGCACCAGACGTGAGGCCAGTGTCGTCAGGGCGCCGCCGACTGAGCGCTGGACGCGCTGCTGAATCGGCACGATGTGCTGCTGAACGCTGGTATCCTGCGGTTCAAGCACCTGATCACGACCGCGCCAGATGACCATATGCGTCTCGTGATCATTCGCGGCCAGACTGTCGGCAAGATTGACCGCCACTCGCTCCATGCCACCCATTTTCAGGCTTCTCACTACGACCAGGGTACGCAAGCATCACTCCTTCGAATGTCCGCCAGTACCGCTTTGTGCCGCATGCAAGACATGCGAAAACGATAGCTGGCGTCTGGTGGGAAACGAAAAATGCAACTCCCATGTGCCAGTCGCTCAGCACACGGGAGTTGCATTTATCTGAACCGTCATTCGCGGAAATGTTCCCTGCCACCACTCATCAAATGGTAATCATTCCCCCTCTTTCGCCGGCGGCAGAATCAGGTTGAGCACGATGCCCAGAATGGCGGCCAGGCTCACGCCCTGCAGCGTGAACTGACCACCACCGACCTGCATGCCACCGATCCCGAACACCAGGATCAAGGAGGCGATCACCAGATTGCGCGGCGCGGTCAGTGAATCCCCCGCGCGCACCAGCGTGTTCATGCCGACCACAGCGATCGAGCCGAACAGCAGGCACATGATGCCGCCCATCACCGGCGTGGGAATCGTCTGCAGCACGGCGCCGACCTTGCCGATGAAGGCCAGCGAGATCGCGACACAGGCCGCGACCGTCATCACGCGCGGATTGAAGTTGCGAGTCAGCATCACCGCGCCGGTCACTTCGGAATAGGTGGTATTGGGCGGACCGCCGAACAGTGACGCCGCCGACGTCGCCAGGCCGTCACCGAGCAGCGTGCGATGCAGCCCCGGCTTTTTCAGGTAATCGCGCCGTGTCACCGAGCCGATCGCCACCATGTCGCCGATGTGCTCGACGGCAGGCGCGATGGCGACGGGAATCATGAACAGAATGGCGGAAAATTCGAAGGTCGGTGCAGTGAAGCTGGGCAGCGCCAGCCACTCAGCCGCATGCACCGGCGAGAGATCGATCACTCCCATCAACAGCCCCAGTACATATCCCGTCAGGATACCGCCGAGGATCGGCACCAGGCGCAACATGCCACGCCCGAAGATCGACAGCACCAGCGTCACGCCAAGACTGGCCAATGACAATGTCAGCGCCTGGCCATGCGAGATGTTGTCGCTGAACTCGCCGGTGGCCATCTGCACCGCCGTCGGTGCCAGCGCCAGGCCGATGACCATGATCACCGGACCGACCACCACGGCCGGCAGCAGGCGATGCACGATGCCGACACCCTTGAGGCGAATGCATTGCGCCAGCAATACATAGACCAGTCCTGCGACGAACAAACCACCCATGGTGGCAGGAATGCCGAAGTTCGCGACCGAGCTCTGGATAGGCGCAATGAAGGCAAACGATGAGGCGAGGAAGACCGGCACGCTGGCCTTGGTCACGCACTGGAAGACCAGGGTGCCGACACCGGCCGTGAACAGGGCAACGTTGGGGTCGAGTCCGGTCAGCAGCGGGACCAGTACCAGCGCGCCAAAGGCAACGAACAGCATCTGCGCGCCGGTGATGAGAGTCGTCAGCGAGAACCCTTCCTGTTCCGGCAAGGACACATGGGCAGACGACTCATGGGGAGAGGAGGTTTCAGAGGACGGTGATGAAGACGACATGGAAGCACTTCTTTTCACAAGCGGAGGAATCAACCGTTTGATCCTGACTGCTCAGACAGGTCAGACAGATACAAAAACGCCCCGCGCGGATGCGCAGGGCGTTGTCATCACTGGCGGGCGCTCAGCGCGTGCCGAAGATCTTGTCACCGGCATCGCCGAGACCCGGCACGATGTAACCGTTCTCGTCGAGGCGGTCATCGACGGAGGCGGTGTAGATCTCGATGTCCGGGTAGGATTCCTGCACCTTGGCGATCCCCTCAGGCGCCGCGACCAGCACGATGACCTTGATCTGCTGGCAGCCCTTGGCCTTGAGCATGTCCAGTGTAGCGATCATGGAACCGCCGGTCGCCAGCATCGGGTCGATCACGATGGCCAGACGTTCGTCGAGGTCTGACACGAACTTCTCGAAATACGGCACCGGCTCCAGCGTCTCTTCATCACGGTAGAGGCCCACGACGCTGATGCGTGCCGGGGGGATCAGATCCGTCACGCCATCCAGCATGCCCAGGCCGGCACGCAGGATCGGGACGATGGTCACTTTCTTGCCCTTGATGGTCTGGACATCCAGCTCGTTGCCACTCCAGGCATCAATGGTGGTAGTTTCCAGCTCCAGGTCCTGGGTTGCCTCATAGGTCAACAGCTTGGCGACCTCACTGGCCAGCTCACGGAAGCTCTTGGTGCTGATGCCTGCTGCACGCATCAGGCCGAGCTTGTGCTGGACCAGTGGATGATTGATGGCATGGACGCTCATGGAAATACCTCTTGGGACAGAAGATGGTGCAAACGATACGCAGCACTACCCCCGCCGGCTCGGACGATAGCAGCGGGAAGGCTGGTAAATTGAACGCATTCTAGCGGAAGCAGGCTTACAAGTTAAGGCTCTCGCCTTCAGGTTACAGCAGAGAAAGCGCCGCAAATGAACTGGCGACCTCCCGCCTGCCACTCGTTCAAGGCGTGTAACCGAAGTTGACGAAATCCTGTGCATAGAGAATGGCCAGCTTCTCGCGGGTCGCCGCTGTCATGCCGTCCCCCGCCTCCCCACTCCCCTTGTTGCGATGTGCAATCTCGCCGTTGATGCCCAGCTTGTTGGCAACCTGCTGGAAATCCTTGTCCAGGGTCTCGAAATGCCCCAGAAAATCCACCATCAAGGTCTCGTTTCCATCCATGACAAAAGAGGATTGCGAGAGAAACAGGAGGTGACTACGAAAAGCGCCTTGCCACAAGCCACGTGCGACAAAATCATCAAAATCTGAATATTCTGCCATCTCCTTGGCAATGGCGAGATCCTGCTTGCCTTTATTGCCACCACTTAATATATAGCGATACGCTGACAGGGCACGATCGTAGGGATTTCTGACAAAGGTGAATTTGTAATAACGGGCGAATTTTCTGGAACTGGCCTTCTTGTAAACCTGCCAGGAGACATGATCACGCCCTTTTTCCTTCGTCTTCCCCAAGGCGGCGAGGACTGATGTTCCGGCAGCCTTGGGAATATGAATGAAGATGCACTTGTTACGCGTAAAGTGTTTGCGATAAGGAAAGTCATTGCTTCGCCACATCATATCAATCCTGTTCTTGTGGTTCGTCACCAGCCACTGGTGACAGCCCCCCAATGTACGAAAAATCCATTGTGGCTTCAGCTTACCGGAATAAAGTGCAAGGAAACTTCAGTACGCTCGTCAAAGGGCAATGGCGAGGCAGACAGGCCAGCCATGAAGGTGGCTGACCTGTGGCCGATATCGCCAGCAATGATTACCCAGCCACCACTTCAGCAATGAAGTCGCCGATACCCTGACAGTATTTCTGCTGGCAGAAATCTTTCGCAATGATCGCGCGCGCAGCTGCGCCCATCTCTCTACGCTGCTGCGGGCTTGCTGCCCATTGTTTCAGCACCTGAGCGATTTCACTCGGTTCGAGCACCTGTGCGACCACGATGGCGTCTTGCTCCGGGCTATAGACTCTGTCCGGACCGGAAATGAAATCCTCGCCATAGATAGCCAGCGATTCGCGGGGCCTGCTTGGTGACAGAATTTCACCATTGACTCCCGGGGAGATCTGCTCCGGCAATCCATCCACATTACCGACGATGGCAGGCACACCATGCGCCAGCGCTTCCTGCACCACATTACCGAAAGGTTCACGCCAGGAAGGACACACAAAGGCATCGAGGCAGGGATAGAAATCACTCATGTCATTCAACAGACCACAGAAGTGAACACTCTCCTCGAGCCCCCACTTCACGACCAGTGACTTCAAGGCATCTTCCAATATTCCCTCGCCGGCGATCCAAAGCTCCGCATGGGGGACACTCGCCTTGAGCTCTCGCAACGCCTCGATGGCGATCACCGGCGCCTTGAGTCCGGTCAAACGACCTGCGAAACCGATCCTGAACCGCTCGACCGGATGATCGGAGGCTACCTGCGGCAGTACGATGGAATTGCGCACCACCCGACATGGCAAGGACTCACTGATACCAAGCGACAACTGCAACATGCGACTGGCTGCAAAGGAGTTGCATATGATGCCATCGAGGCGAGAGAGATAGTCCGTGATATCAGAGGTGGGCTCCACGAACCAGGCAGAGCCATGCTCGTAGTGAATGAGACTGATGTGACCGGGGAAATGCAGCGGATGGTTACGCAGCTTGTTCCACACCACGATTGCCTGCACCTCTTCGTCATTCAGCATGCGCGCCTGGCAGGTATCGCGGAGCCAAGGCAACTGCCGAGGAAGCTTGATGCCGCAATAACGCTTTATGTCATGCACCCGACCGGCAAAGTCCGCATATTCAGACTGCAGCATTGGATGAATTTCGGGCGTCTGCAGCAGCACATGATGATCTCGCTCACGTGCGGCCATTCGAAAGAAGTTGGTGAAGGTCCGCTCAGCCCCGCCCAGATTCTTGAGGCTGATGAGATGCCCCGCACGAGGCCCTTGCAATACCATGGACACAGGGACTTTACTCATATTAAGATCAAAATATATTATCCTGAAATGAATAGCGTTGGCAGATCCATCATCGACGGTGTTGGTTCTGACTACTCGTAATTGAAATTATCAAAATCTCTTGAATAAAAATCACGAACAACATTGACAGTACTCTCACCACACTTTATTGAACAGCTTGTCAGCCATCGCTTGTTGTGCGCTCGACCTTGTTTAATGCCAAGGTGACTAAGAACATGACTTAAACTTTCCTCAAAATTCTCAAATCTACCCACATAGTCCATTATCACCCTGTCATTATCATCAACAATGAAATGCGACTGAGGAATAAAAAGCGAATGAGATTTGAATTTTTCTTCAGTCAAGCCATTCAGGACGAACGCATCGAAAGTTGGATATTGTCGTAGCTCTTCAGATAGCACTTTGTGGCTCTGACTATGGTTACCAGAATGCCTTAAATACTGATAAGCCGAAAACAATCTATCCAGTGGGTGACGAACGAAAGCGAACTTAAAATATTGATTAAAAAGAGAGGGATCTATTTTCTGATAAAACCGGTAATCATGATACTCCCTATTCTTAACGTACTCATCCCCCAGAGCCAAGAAGATAGATTCACTTCCTACTCTTGGCACTCCGACAAAGATACACTTATTCTTATTGAAACACCTTCGAAACTCACCACCTGCTTTATTGCGCATTCCCCCTCCTGATATCCGAGAAGATCATTCTCGCCTACGAAAAAGGAGGAATATTGCATAGAGTATGCAAGTACATACACATTACATTTCTAGCGGGATCAGTAAAATATAATTGATCAATACAAGTTTATATTTGATGCAAGGCTTCCTCAAAACTCTTGACTATATCCGACTGCAAGCTGCATATGACATTAGGATCGATTTTATCCGCGTACCTATTGATGTCGGCAGCATTTATCTCATTGAAAGAACTAAGCCTCAGGGTAAAGCTACGGCCAACAGAGGAGAAATAATCATAAAATTTGAACTTACCTCCAGAATGGAGAGGACCATCATAGAACCAGCAATTCGGGATTCCATAGGCATCCGCTATGATCAAGCCATGTAGACTCTGACTTACAATGATTTCGCAGGATTTTATCTGAGTAACAATAGATTCAAGATCATCCGTGCGGAAATCTATTATTATACTGTCACCTACACGAGCACACACATTTTCCCACTCCGGACTATCAATAGTCGAGATATGAGGAATAAATCCTATTCTATAAGTCTTGTCTGGATCTGTATCATAAATCAAAGGGAGCATGAGACCTGGATCACCGACAGAATATTCTTTTTCTCCCAATGAAGTGAGCACCTGCTGAGTCATATACCCACGTACAGAATGAATAACAACAGATTTGCCAAATGTCCTGCCCATTGGCTTCATTCGCTTGAACAAAGAGGCATGTTTGACATATGGAGAAATAAGCCCAGACCCTACAACATGAATCTTTCTATTTCGTGAAGAAATCGCTTTATTGTTGACGAGCTTATTTAAAATACTGCCAACAGAGATCAAATCTGCCTCATCGACATTCGAGATGGAATGAGCGATATGAAACTGTCTATCCAGAATGATAGATGTGATTTCATCACCAAAATTACATCCACCATTCGCCGATCGCCACCAGTATGCTTTCAATTGACCATCTCCTAAAACATTAAAGCCATCGTCCACATAAGGTTCTCCACATATCCCTACGCAACGCTACTTCCTGCTTTCTTGAATTGAGATTCCAGTATTCATCGTCTTTGTAGCTGCCTCCCCCTTTCGTTTCAATTCGATAATCAGCGATATCACTTTTGACATCCGATTCTGGAAGCTGATCGCAAAAAAGAGGATAAACGGCATAAGCCTTATATTCAGTCGCGTAGAAACTATCTACCGCTTTTTTTGAATAAGGCTTATCAATGATCTTCTTCATACCTTTACGAGACAGCATATAGGCATGCCCTCCCGTCAGCTTGGCTCTAACCACGCCCGCAAAAGGAATCAACCACATCCTTCCCAGCATGCCACCAAGGTAAAAAATTTCCGGGTTTCGTATTTTCAAGAAACAATTGATACGTGCTATTACACTTTCAGCCGGCATGGCAAGAGTAGCATCATCTTCAAGGATCAAGACTCGTTGATAACCTCTCTCCATGGCCATTGCTGCGCAGGTACGATGTGACTCGTAACATCCACGCTCAGGATTATCCACATCACGCTCGGCAAGATAAAACTCGATATCCAAGCCTAGCGGTAAAAACTCTTTCTGTAGATGTTCCCGGCGGTCTTCCCGCTCTTTGAGGCTGATACAAAATACCCCATCCACCTCGAGTGTCTGTTGACTCTTGTTCATCCTTGGCGGCTTTCCCTAGAAACTTGTCACAATTGTATATTATAGCTGCCAGTCGATCGGCTCTTCCCCGCATGCTTCCAGCCAGGCGTTGGCTTGCGAGAAGTGGCGAGAGCCGAAGAAACCGCGGTGCGCTGCGAGGGGGGATGGGTGTGGCGCGTGGAGCACCAGGTGCTTCTGGGTGTCTACAGCGCGAGCCTTCTTCTGGGCATGACTGCCCCAGAGCAGGAAGACGACACCCTGGCAGTGCTGGTTGATCACGTCGATAGCGCGGTCGGTGAATTGTTCCCACCCCTGCTTCTGATGCGAGGCGGCCTTGCCCTGCTCGACGGTCAGCACACTGTTGAGCAGCAGGACACCCTGCTTCGCCCAGCCTTCCAGGAAGCCGTGATCGACGGGTTCAAAGCCGACGTCGGTGGCCAGTTCCTTGTAGATGTTCTTCAGCGAAGGCGGGGGGCGTACGCCGGGGCGTACCGAGAAGCACAGTCCGTGCGCCTGGCCCGGACCGTGGTACGGGTCCTGGCCGAGGATCACGACCTTGACGTTGGAAAGCGGCGTCAGCCAGAAGGCACGGAACCAGTCATCGGAATGCGGATAGATGACCTTGCCGGCATCTTTCTCGGCGCGCAGAAAGTCGCGCAGACGCTGCATGTAGTCAGCCTGGAACTCTTGGCCAAGATGCGCCTGCCAATCGGCAGGCAGCACCTCGGAGCGGCCAGTCGCGGCAGTCTCCAACGGCATGTCAGCTATCGCTCTCTTGCTTCTTGAGCTGCTCGGCGATCGGCTCGACGTAGGCGATGCCCATGTCCCACGGGAACTGGATCCAGCAGTTCTGCGGCACTTCGGTGATGAAGCCATCGACCAGCGGACGCCCTTCCGGCTTGGCATAGACGGTCACGAAATGCGCCTTGGGCAGCATGTCGCGCACCGCGCGTGCGGTATTGCCGGTGTCGACCAGGTCATCGACCAGCAGCCAGCCGTCACCGTCGTGGTCGACACCCTTGACCACTTCCAGTCCACCCTGCTCCATGTGGTCGTGATAGCTCTTGATGCATACGGTATCGATGTGACGGATACCCAGCTCGCGAGCGATCAGGCCGGCCGGAATCAGGCCACCGCGGGTGATGGCGATGATGCCCTTGAAATCACGACCGCTGAGGTCGTGACATAGCGCGCGCACATCACGGTGCAGCTGGTCCCAGGAGACGATGAAGTGGTCGTGGTAGCGTTCGGAAGACATGAGGGTCACTCGCAATGACGAAACAGAAGGAAAGCATGGTGGCTGGCGCGCCACCGCACAAGGGGAAGATCCACTCAGCCACGCTAGAGCGCAGACGAGGGTCTGAGATTCGTTGCCCGCAGCAACGACGATGGCCCTGCCAGAAGACAGGGCCATCGCGTCAAGCCGACATTACTCGGATTCGGTGAAGCTGCACGCCGCGAAGACACTGTGGCCTTCTTCACGAATGCGCGCGGAACCGCCGATTTCCGGCAAGTCGATGATCGCTGCCGTCTCGACGACCACACCACCGGTGCGCTCGATCAGCTTGCAGGCCGCCAGCATGGTGCCGCCGGTGGCGATCAGGTCATCCATCACCAGGATGCGATCACCTTCACGGAAGGCATCGGAGTGCAGCTCGACGGTAGACTCACCGTATTCCAGCGTGTAGGTCTCGCTGATGGTCTTGAACGGCAGCTTGCCTTTCTTGCGCACCGGCACGAAGCTGCAACCCAGTTCATAGGCCAGCGGTGCACCGATGATGAACCCGCGCGCATCGATGGCGGCGATGGCGTCGATTTCCATCTCCTGATAGCGATGCACGAAGGAGTCGATCAGCTTGCGGAACGCGGCGGAATTCTGCAGTACCGGCGTGATGTCACGGAAGTTGACACCCGGCTGGGGCCAGTCCGGCACGGTGCGGATGACAGACTTGATGTAGTCGCTGTAGATGCTCATTAGAGGGCTCCGTCGAGGAACAGGTATTTGCAGGCGAACAGGATGGCGAGAATCACCAGCCCCGGGCTCAGATCACGATAACGGCCGGAGAACAGCTTGATCACGGCGTAGCTGATGAAGCCCAGCGCGATCCCGTTGGCAATCGAGTAGGTCAGCGGCATCACCAGGGTGGCGATCACCACCGGTGCCGCTTCAGTAATGTCGTTCCAGTCGATGCGTGCCAGACCGCCCGTCATCAGGCAAGCGACATACAGCAGCGCACCGGCAGTGGCGAAGGCCGGAATGGAGGTCGCCAGCGGCGACAGGAACAGGCTGACGAGGAACAGACCGGCCACGACGACAGCTGTCAGGCCGGTGCGACCGCCGGCGGCCACGCCGGTGGCGGATTCGATGTAGCTGGTCACGTTCGAGGTGCCCATCACAGAGCCGACCATGGTGGCGCTGGAGTCTGCCATCAAGGCCCGTCCGAGACGCGGAAGGTGGCCACGCTCATTGGTCAGGCCAGCCTGCTGGGAGACGGCGATCAGCGTGCCCGAGGTGTCGAACAGGTCGACGAACAGGAAGGCAAAGATGATCGACACCATGCCCAGATTGAAGGCGCCAGCGATATCGAGCTCCGCCAGCGTCGGCAGCATGCTCGGCGGCATCGAGGCAAAGCCATGGAAATCGTTGTTGCCGGTCAGGGTCGCCAGCAGCGTGACGAGCAGTATGCCGATCATCACCGCGCCGATCACCTTGCGGTAGGACAGTGCGACGATCAGGAAGAACGAAAGCAATGCATACATGGCCGCCGGCGAGGACAGGTCCCCCAGCGTGACCAGTGTGCCCGGGGCGTCGACGACGATGCCGCTGCCCTGCAGGGCGATGATCGCCATGAACAGGCCAATGCCTGCGGCGATGCCGGTCTTCAGCGAAGCGGGAATGGCATTGATGATCCATTCGCGAATCTTGAAGGCGGAGAGCAGGAAGAAGCTCACCCCGGACAGGAAGACCGCGCCCAGCGCGACCTGCCAGGGCACGCCCATCTGACCGGCGACCGTATAGGTGAAGAAGGCCGTCAGCCCCATGCCCGGTGCCAGCGCGATCGGGTAATTGGCATAGAGGCCCATGATCAGACAGCCGATGGCTGCCGCCAGACAGGTCGCGACGAACACGGCGCCGTGATCCATGCCGGTGGAGGCCAGCATCGAGGGGGCCACAAAGATGATATAGGCCATCGCGAGGAAGGAGGTAAATCCTGCGATGACTTCGGTACGCACATTGGTACCGTGCTCGGAGAGCTTGAAAAGACGTTCCAGCATTGAGGTAGCCCCTATCCTTGAGCAGTGCCTGTCCGGCAAGGCGCAGTGGTCGGTGATTGTCAGAATCAGCAGATCAAGACGAACTCGCTCGGACAGGTATGCCGCACAGGGCGCTGAATGAAGCTTTCCCTGTTCAGCCTGCCTGAACCACGATGCCCCGCCAGCGGCAGGGCATCGAAAGGCGCAACATGGTACCCAAAGGTCTGCAGCGAATCGAGCATTCCCGGCATATTTCCTGACCAGTCAGACGAGTTCTGGCGTCATGCCAGTGAGTTGATCCGCTGCAGACCTGCAAGCCTCATGCCAGACGGGAGGCCATGACCCGCTCAACGGTCTCGACGATGGCCTGGGTCTGCGGGTCGACTTCAAGGTTGACCTGATCACCGACGGCACGGACTCCCATCAGGGTCCGCTCCAGGGTTTCCGGAATCAGATTGACGCAGAAGCGTGTGCCCTGCACCTCGCCGATCGTCAGGCTGACACCGTCAAGTCCCACGTAGCCCTTGTCGAACAGGAAACGCATCAACTCGGCCGGCGCCTGGAACCAGATGCGACGATTGTCGGCGGTGGCCTCGATGGCATCGATGGTCACCATCGCCATGACATGACCAGACATGGAGTGCCCGCCGATCTCGTCGCCGAAGCGTGCCGCTCGCTCCACGTTCACGACGCTGCCCACCTCGAGCTCCCCCAGATTGGTCAGACGCAGCGTCTCGCGCATCAGGTCAAAACTCGCCAGTTGACCCTCAAGTGCCGTCACGGTCAGACAGCAACCGTTATGGGCCACCGAGGCCCCCAGCTCAAGCCCCGCCTCCAACCCCGCCGGCAATCGGACTTGATGCGTGCGAAAGTCAGTGCGTTCTTCAATGGCCACCACTTCCGCCATGCCTTGTACGATACCCGTGAACATGCGTGATCTTTCCTTGCACTGCTGCTTCTTGCTGTTGAGAAGCCATGAATAAGGGACGGCATGCAGCAGCGAGATAACTGGCATGCCCAGCCGAAATCCTAGCATGGTGGACTTCCCGCCGACATGCTGGCGATGCCGGCCGTTGGGCTGCGTGAACACAGAGCAGCCAGTACGGGCCGCAAGTCTTGCCCGGCTGACCGTCAAGACAGGAAAGCCGTCATTGGTGGTTGGAACCCTCGTCACGACAAGATTCTTGTAAGAAATGGCTTACAGAGCGTATCGCCGAATTGCCATATCGAACGACAGTTCGAATAAACGGCCAGCGCAAGACCAAAGTCGTTGACACCCCCAAGGTGACTGATAGAATGCGCCTCAAATCTGTTTGGCGCCGATTTGTACCCGGATTGCGGGCGCCCACCACGAGAGCTGGTCTCACGGGGTGCAAGTTCTGCTAAAAGGGTGTGTCCAGCGTTGATGGCCACCCGTCTTGGGTGGTCTTTTTTCTCCCCACTGGATCGCTCCCCTCTTCGCTGTCTGCCATGTGCGCAGACGCAGGCAGAACGTTCTGTCCTTTACAGACCTTCGCCCGCAATCCGGATGGTGCCTTAACCACTCGGACCCCCATGATCACACTCAAGAACGTCTCCAAGACTTACGGCAGTGGTGACAAGGCCGTGGTCGCGCTCAAGGATGCCAGCCTCACGGTACCTCAGGGCGCCATTACCGGCGTCATCGGCCTGTCCGGTGCCGGCAAGTCGACCCTGATTCGCTGCGTCAATCTGCTCGAACGCCCCACCGCCGGTAGCGTCGTCGTCGATGGTCAGGAACTGACCGAGCTCGACGAGTCCGCCCTGCGCAGCGCTCGTCATCAGATCGGCATGATCTTCCAGCACTTCAATCTGCTCTCCTCACGCACGGTCTTCGCCAATGTGGCGCTGCCGCTGGAGCTGGCTGGCGTCTCGAAAGACGAAATCAGACAGCGCGTCGAGCCACTGCTGGAGCTGACCGGCTTGAGCGACAAGGCTGGCCAGTATCCTGCCCAGCTGTCCGGCGGTCAGAAACAGCGCGTGGCCATCGCCCGTGCGCTGGCCAGCCGCCCCAAGGTATTGCTGTGCGACGAGGCCACCTCGGCGCTTGACCCGCAGACCACCGCTTCCATCCTTGAGCTGCTCAAGGACATCAATACCAAGCTGGGCCTGACCATCCTGCTGATCACCCACGAGATGGAAGTGGTCAAGAGCATCTGTGATCAGGTCGCCCTGATCAGTGGTGGCGAGCTGGTGGAAGTGGCGCCGGTGGGCGATTTCTTCACCGCGCCGCAGACCCGACTGGGTCGCGAGTTCCTCAATGAATTCCTGGAGCTGGAGCCGCCGCGCGCGCTGGTCGATCGCCTCGAAGCTAGCGCAGGGCCTCACACCCATCCTGTGGTCCGCCTGGCCTTCAGTGGTGATGCCGTGTCCACACCGCTGATTTCGCGACTGGCGCGTGAATGCCAGGTGGATGTCAGCATCCTGCAGGCCAAGGTGGAGTCCATCCAGGACCGCACTCTCGGTCTGATGATCGCCGAACTGATGGGCGACAGCCACCAGACCCGGCAAGCGCTCGATTATCTTGAATCCCACGATCTGAAAGTGGAGGTGCTCGGCCATGTCACCCGCACTGCTTGAACTCGTTCTCACCTCCACCCTCGAGACGCTTTACATGGTCGCGGTGGCAGGCCTGATCTCCGCGGCACTCGGCATTCCGCTGGGCGTGGCACTCTACACCTCGCGCCCGGGCCAGATTCTCGCGCGCCCGGTGCTCAACAGCGTGCTGAGCATCATCACCAACATCGGCCGCTCGGTGCCCTTCATCATCCTGATGGTGGCGATCATCCCGCTGACACGCCTGATCGCCGGCAGCTCGATCGGCACCAATGCCGCCATCGTGCCGCTGACCATCGCCTCGATTCCCTTCGTCGCCCGTCTGATCGAAGGCGCCTTGAATGAAGTCGGCCCGGGGCTGGTCGAGGCCGCACAGGCCATGGGTGCCACGCCGATGCAGATCATCACCAAGGTGCTGCTGCCGGAAGCACGCGGCGGCATCATCAATGGCCTGACCATCACCGTGGTCACCTTGATCAGCTATTCCGCCATGGCCGGCACCGTCGGTGGCGGCGGCCTGGGGGATCTCGGTATCCGTTACGGCTACAACCGCTTCGATCCGATGGTGATGCTGGTGACGGTGGTCATCCTCGTCGTCATGGTGCAGGGCTTCCAGAGCCTGGGCGACCATCTGGTGCGCAAGTCGAACCACAAGTAAGCGTCGATCCATGAGCGGCGACTGACCTAGAAGTGGCGCTCGATCTACAAATCTTACGGCTTTCGGTATCGTGACGGCTCATCACTATGGCCGTCACTCATAACATCCCGCGGACCCCGCCGGTCACGTCGGATCACAAGGAGAACATCGATGCGTAACATGCTGAACACGCTTTCTTCCCCCCTGCGCCTTGCCGGTGCTGCCACTCTGCTCGGCGCCACTCTGCTGGCAGGCTGCGGCAACGACGCGTCCGACGAGAACACCCTCAAGATGGGTACCGTCGCAGGCCCGGAAACCGAAGTGATGAAGGTCGCGGCCGAGATCGCCAAGGAAAAGTATGACCTGAACGTCGAGATCACGGAGTTCACCGACTACGTGTCTCCGAACGCCGCTCTGGCCGATGGCTCGCTGGACGCCAATGCCTACCAGCACCAGCCGTACATGGAATCCATGGTGCGTGAGCGTGGCTACAAGTTCGCCAGCGCCGGCAAGACCTTCGTGTACCCGATCGGTGCCTATTCCGAGAAGTACGAGGACATCAGCGAACTGCCGGACGGCGCGACCATCGCCCTGCCGAACGACCCGTCCAACGAAGGCCGCTCCCTGATCCTGATGCACGACCTGGGCATGATCGAGCTGACCGACAAGAGCAATCTCGAAGCGACCCCGATCGACGTCGCCAAGAACCCGCATGACTACCAGTTCAAGGAAATCGAGGCTGCCCAGCTGCCGCGCATCCTGCCGGACGTTGACCTGGCCTTCATCAACAACACCTTCGCACAGCCGGCTGGCCTCGCGCCGGAAGACGCGCTGATCCGTGAAGGCGCCGAGTCCCCCTACGTCAACCTGATCGTCGTGCGTCAGGGTGATGAAGACAGCGAGAAGGTGCAGAAGCTGGTCAAGGCCTACCAGACGCCGGAAGTCGAAGCCAAGGCCGAAGAGCTGTTCAAGGGCGCGGCGGTGCCGGGCTGGAAGTAAGACTCAGCCCGTGTCATTGACAGACACCTGAACGCAGAGCGCCGACCACTGGTCGGCGCTTTTGCATCTGATTGATGAACCACCCCATCACGTTCAGCTACCGACGCGGCGCAGAAGCACACGCAGGGCGCGCTTGAAACAGGCGACCCGCGACCGCATCCTTGCGCCATCTCGCCACCTTATCCATCCCTCAGGAGCCCTCATGACCACTCGTCCCGACTATTCACTGCTGGCGCGCCAGCTGGACGCCATTCTCGACACTCGAGACTGGCTGACCAATGCCTCTCAGACGGCTGCCTTCATCAACATGACGGTGGAGAACCTCAACTGGGCAGGCTTCTATGTGCAACGTCAGCCGCAGATTCTGCACCTGGGGCCGTTCCAGGGTCAGCCGGCCTGCCACCCGATTCCCTTCACCAAGGGCGTGTGTGGCGCCGCCGCCACCGAGCGCACCACCCAGCGTGTCGCGGACGTACACGCCTTCCCGGGCCATATTGCCTGTGATGCCGCTTCGCGCAGCGAGCTGGTGATTCCGGTGCTCATCGAGCAGGACGGCCAGCAAGTGCTGTGGGGTGTGCTGGATCTGGATAGCCCAAGCCCTGAGCGCTTCGAAGAGGAAGACCAGGCCGGCATCGAGCGCCTGGTCGAGATCTTCATCGCCTCCAGCGATTTCGACAGCGTTCCTGTCTGAATCGGTCAGCCTGTCTGAAGAGGTCGGCCTGCCTGCAGTTTCATGCCCTGCCGCCCGCCGTGCTTACCCGCACCGCGGGCGGTTTGCGTTGTGCCACCCTGCCACTTGCGTAACCCTTGACGAGGTGTAACGTGAAGACTCCTCTGACCTGACAGGAGCAGAACATGCCAGCGACCGCACCTCCTCATGCAGAAGCTTCTCTCCAGAATCACGATGACGCCCATGCCGGGCTTGAGCAGGTCATCAAGCATCTCGAGCGCATCAAGGCGTTCACGGCGCGCACCGGCAATGACCTCGGCGCCAAGCGCACCCTGCTTGAGGCTTACTTCGCCGCCGACGCCAGCATTCTCGACACCGGCGTGACACCGCGCCTCGCGATGGTGCCAGGCGGCGAGGGAGAGCGTGTCTGTGAGGTGTTGCCGGCACCCGATGACGCACCAGCGCGCCCGCGTCACCTGCTGTATGTACATGGTGGCAGCTGGATCGCAGGCTCACCTGCCGGTCACCGCCCGCTGGCCAGCCGTCTGGGCCGTGCGGCACGCGCCGAGACCTACACCCTGGATTATCGTCTCGCGCCAGAGGCCGCCTTCCCGGCCGGCCTGCAGGACGTGTTGGCCGCGTGGCGCTGGCTATGTGACGAATACCCGCAGGACCACCTGCTGCTGGCCGGTGACAGCGCGGGCGGCAACCTCACACTGGCGGCCCTGAATGCACTCAAGAGTGCAGGCGAACGGCTGCCGGATGCAGTGATCGCCTTCTCGCCCGCCACCGACCTCAGCTGGGGCAGCGCCTCGCTGTCGCGCAAGGCCGAGGTGGACCCGATCCTCGACCCCAATCTGCTGCCCTTCGTGAGCATGGCCTATGTGCAGGACGGCACCGACATGAGCGATCCGCGCATCTCGCCGCTGGAGGGAAATCTGTTTGACCTGCCTCCGACGCTGATCCAGTGCGGCGAGGCGGAGATCCTGCTCGATGACAGCCGACGCTATGCCGCGCAGGCCCAGGATTGTGGCTCACCTGTCACGCTCAGCCTGTGGCCGGACATGCCGCATGTGTTCGTCGGTTTCGCCCCACTGCTGAGCGCTGCCAATGCCGCTCTCAAGGAAGCACGCGAATTCCTCGACGCTACGCTTGCCTGAGCGGCGCACACCAGTCCTGCGGCAGACTTTCATGACACGCACACGAAAACGCCCGACTCGATGAGCCGGGCGTTTTCTGGAATCTGGTAGGACCAGGCGGATTTGAACCGCCGACCTCCACGATGTCAACGTGGCGCTCTAACCAACTGAGCTATGGTCCTGAAGTGTGGCAGATGACACAAGAGCACTTGAAACATACCGTGGAACGGCTTGGTAGGACCAGGCGGATTTGAACCGCCGACCTCCACGATGTCAACGTGGCGCTCTAACCAACTGAGCTATGGTCCTGAATCAAGTGGCGTGATGTTGCCATCAGTGCCGATGCTGGTAGGACCAGGCGGATTTGAACCGCCGACCTCCACGATGTCAACGTGGCGCTCTAACCAACTGAGCTATGGTCCTATGTCAGCATGCTGAAAAGCGAAGCAGTGTGATGCGAAGTGCTTTGCCCTGTCAGCGAGGACGTATTCTACGCAACTCCCGTTTTGATGCAACCCCCTGATGATAAAAAATTTTCTCGCCAATCTACCTTGCCAGGATCAGGTAAAAAGCGCGGGTAAAGAGCGGCCATGGTTCGCGGCGCGCAAGGCACGCAAGCGAGGCACGTCATCATGGCCAGGCCTGAAAGGACTCACCCATTTACTTGTCCGGCCCGGCACCGCCAGCCGCTCTTGTCGAACGATACAAGGTTGGCTGGCAGCGCACAGATACGGCAATGACTGGCTGCAGGGCCTGGACTGCTAGAAAAAGACCCGACGCAGCACAGCTGCCAATACAGCCCCCAGCAAGGGGCCAGCGATGGGCACCCAGGCATACTGCCAGCCCGAACTGCCCTTGCCGGCAATCGGCAACACCCAATGCGCGAAGCGCGGCGCCAGATCACGCGCCGGATTCATCGCATTGCCGGTCGGGCCACCCAGTGACAGACCGATGGCCCACACCAGCGCGCCGATGAGATACGGCAATACCCGATCCGTGATCAGCTCACTGTTGACCATGCTGCCGATGGCGAAGATGAGTACCACTGTCGCGATCGCCTCACTGATGACATTGGCCGTCTTGTTGGCCACTGCCGGGTCAGTACAGAAGACCGCGCGTTTGCGCAGCGGGTCTCGGGTCACCTCCCAGTGCGGGTAATAGGCCGCCCACACCAGCACCGCTCCCATGAAGCAGCCGAGCAGCTCCGCCAGCATCATCCTGGCGACCTTGAGCTCATCGGTATGCACGCCCAACAGGTATTTCGCCATCGTCACCGCCGGATTGAGATCGCCATAGGGCGACCCTGTCGAGGTCGAGACCAGCACCCCGACCATCACGGCAAATCCCCAGCCGGCATTGATCATCAGCCAGCTGGAACCCGCTCCCTTGGTGCCCCTGAGCATCGCATTGGCGACCACGCCACCCCCCAGCAGAATCATGAAGGTGGTGCCCAGAAACTCGCCCGTCATGACGTCAGTCCACATCTTGATGACCTCCGCCACTTGCCCCCTGTCAGTCGTCTACCGCCATCTCTCGCCCGCACGAACGCGCCCCATGACGATGGAGTGATGCTATCGCCAAGTGATGGCAAGAAAAGGCGAAGACCCGAAATGACTTCGCCCCGTCGAGGGACGGGGCGAAGACTGGTTACAGTGCCACAGGTGCAGGGAACTTCACCAGCAGATTGCGGCAAGGATTTGTTACAGCAGCAGATGCCACATGGAGGCTGCGATCAAGGCCCCTGCCAGGGGACCGGCGATCGGCACCCAGGCATAGCCCCAGCCGGAGGCGCCCTTGCCGTGGATCGGCAACAAGGAGTGTGCGATGCGCGGCCCCAGGTCACGCGCCGGGTTGATGGCATAGCCGGTCGCGCCACCCAGCGAGAGGCCGATGGCCCACACCAGCATGCCGACCAGATACGGCAGCAGGCCAGCGCTGATGGTGCCTGAACCGACGATGGCACCGATACCGAAGATCAGCACCACGGTACCGATCACTTCGCTGAGCATATTGCCCAGACGACATTCAACTGCCGGATCCGTGCAGAACACTGCCCGTTTGAGGCCAGCATCGCTGGTACGCTTCCAATGCGGCAGATAGGCCAGCCACACCATCACGGCACCGGCGAAACAGCCCAGCATCTGCGCGATGACATGCCGCGCCACATCCATGAGAGTGGCATGCACCCCGAGCAGATACTTGGCCAGGGTCACCGCCGGGTTGAGATCCGCCTGGGGCGAACCGGTCGAGACAGCCACGAACACGCCGATCATCACGGCAAAGCCCCAGCCGGTGGTGATCACGATCCAACCGGAACCATTGCCCTTGGTGTCAGACAACACCACATTTGCGACCACGCCACCGCCGAACAGGATAAGGAACAGACAGCCGAGAAACTCGCCCGTCATGACATCGGTCCACATGCTCAGTGGCCTCCGTCGCTTTTCACTCTTTCCACCGCTTCCAGCCAGCCGGCGTAGAGGCGCTCACGCTGCTCTTCCGCCATTTCCGGCGCGAAGGTACGCTCGCAATGCCACAGCTCGCTGATCTCATCCAGGCTGTCATACCAGCCGATATGAAGGCCGGCCAGATAGGCGACGCCCAGCGCCGTGGTTTCCAGCACGCGCGGACGATCCACCTTCACGCCCAGCATGTCGGAGAGGAACTGCATCACCCAGTTGTTGCTGACCATGCCGCCATCCACGCGCAGATTCGCGCAGTTGATGGCCACGTCATCCAGCATGCACTCCTGCAGGTCACGCGTCTGATAACAGACAGACTGCAGGCCAGCCGCCACGATATCGGTGATGCCTGTGCCACGGGTCAGCCCCAGAATCGCGCCACGCGCCTGCGGGTCCCAGTGCGGTGCCCCCAGGCCGGTGAAGGCCGGCACCATGTAGACGCCGTGGTCGGCCTTGGCCGCCCGCGCCAACGGTTCGGTCTCGGAGGCATCCGAGAACAGCTTCAGACCGTCACGCAGCCACTGCACGGTAGCACCCGCCACGAAGATGCTGCCCTCCATGGCATAGGTCGGCTTGCCATTGAGGCGATAACCCACCGTGGTCAGCAGACGATTGCGCGACAGCTCCATCTTCTCGCCGGTGTTCATGATCATGAAGCAGCCAGTGCCGTAGGTGCTCTTGCTCATGCCGGGCGTGAAGCAGGCCTGACCGACCAGCGCCGCCTGTTGATCGCCGGCCACGCCGCGAATCGGCATCGCCGCACCGAACAGCTGCGGATCGGTGATGCCGAAATCATCACTGGAATCCAGCACTTGCGGCAGCAGGGATTCCGGGATGCCGAACAGCTCCAGCAGCTCACTGTCCCAGCACTGATCGACGATGTTGAACAGGCAAGTACGCGATGCGTTGGTGGCATCGGTGACGTGACGCTTGCCAGCGGTCAGCTTCCAGATCAGGTAGCTGTCGACGGTACCGAAGGCCAGCTCGCCCTTCTCGGCACGCGCGCGAACGCCTTCGACATTCTCGAGAATCCAGCGCAGCTTGGTCGCGGAGAAATAGGGGTCGATCAGCAGGCCGGTCTTCTGCTGGATCATGTCACCATGACCGGCATCGGAAAGCTCACGGCAGTATTCGTGGGTGCGGCGGTCCTGCCAGACGATGGCGTTGTAGACCGGCACGCCGGTCTCGCGGTCCCAGACGATGGTGGTCTCACGCTGATTGGTGATCCCGATGGCGGCCACCTGCTCGGCGCCGATATTGGTATTGATCAGCGACTGACGCACGGTGCGCTTCACCGATCCCCAAATATCATCGACGTTGTGCTCGACCCAGCCGCTGTTCGGAAAGTGTTGCGCAAATTCCTCTTGTGCCAGTCCGGTTACCGCACCTTCACGATCGAAGAGTATGGCGCGCGAGCTGGTGGTTCCCTGGTCAATGGACAGAATGTGGTTGGTCATCGTCAATATCTCCCGGTAGTCCGTTACAAGATGGCCCACCCATGCAACGTTCAGCGGGCCATTTGAATGATCATGTTTCCGCTGGGGATCAGCTGGCGGTGCGTACCGACAAGCGAGTGCTCTCGAATATCGTCAATGACAACAGGACGACCGCCATCACGCACGATCCAATCAACAACATGAAACCACCATCCCATCCATAGGCATCTACCGTATAGCCTACCAAGGCACTGGCAGCGACAGAGCCGCCCAGGTAACCGAACAGGCCGGTGAAGCCAGCCGCGGTCCCTGCCGCCTTCTTGGGTACCAGCTCAAGCGCCTGCAGACCGATCAGCATGACCGGGCCATAGATCAGGAAGCCGATGGCGACCAGACACATCATGTCGATTCCCGGATTACCGGCAGGATTCAACCAATAGACAGTGGTGAAGACGGCGACCAGCGCCATGAAACACACCCCTGTCGCACCGCGATTGCCTCGGAACAGCTTGTCGGACAACCAACCACACAGCAGCGTGCCGGGGATACCGGCCCACTCATACAGGAAATATGCCCAGGAGGACTTGTCGACGCTGAAGCTCTTGGCTTCCTGCAGGTAGGTCGGCGCCCAGTCGAGGACCCCGTAACGCAGCAGATACACGAAGACATTCGCCAGCGCGATGTACCAGAGCATGCGATTCTTCAACACGTACTTGACCAGAATCTCCCGCGTGGAGAATTCCTGCTCGTGGCTTTCATCGTATCCCGGCGGGTAGTCATTCTTGTGCTTCTCGATGGGAGGCAAGCCACAACTCTGCGGCGTGTCTCGCATCGTCAGCAAGGCAAAGATCGCCACGAAGACGGCCAGCGCGGCAGGCACATAGAATGCGGACTGCCAGTCGTTGAACCAGGCCATACCAAGAATGAACAGCGGACCGACAAGACCGCCGCCCACGTTATGGGCCACGTTCCACACCGAAACGATCTGGCCACGCTCACTCTGTGACCACCAATGCACCATGGTGCGACCACAGGGCGGCCATCCCATGCCCTGCACCCACCCATTGAGGAACAGCAGCACGAACATGATGCCGATGCTGGAGGTTGCCCAGTCAGTAAAACCGAACAGGAACATGATGCCGGCAGACATTAGTAGACCAGCAGGGAGGAAATAACGCGGGTTGGAGCGGTCAGAGACAGCGCCCATCACGAATTTGGAGATACCATAGGCGATCGACACGCCGGCAAAGGCCAGACCAAGATCACCACGGGAGTAGCCTTGCTCCACTAGGGAAGGCATGGCCAGAGAGAAGTTCTTGCGTACCAGATAGTAGCCAGCATAGCCTAAAAAGATACCAAGAAAGATTTGCCATCTCAGTCGCTTATAGGTGTCGTCTACCTTGGCGTCGTGAAGCGGTGTGGCGTGCACCGCGGATTTGAATAAACCGTACATACTGCTGCTCGCTCCTGATTTTACGACACCGACCTCTACACGGGCATAGCGACGCCTTGACAGACGCGCTTGGTGTTCGAATGCGAAAGTACAGGCTTCACATCGGTGTCACAATGCGAAAAGCACCGATATTCGCTATACCTTTGTCTACACGATCACGATAACCCTTTCTATTCAATGAGTTATGCAGGATTTCGCATAACTTCAACGGCTTGCGCCCACCAAGTCAATCAGTGCAACCATTGGTGTCACCGCGAGCATGCATTAAAAAAGAACACCAAACGAACATCCTGAATGGCACAGCGCCCCACATCGCCATCACGGGGCACCTGGTCGAGCAGCAGCCGCACTCAGGCTCACGTTGCCTCCGCGACGGTTCAGAGCAGACGTTTTTTTCACCGGACATGAGCAAGAGGACAGGATGATGCAGCCAAAGCGCCATCGCGCCATTGTCGAACTGATCACGCGTCAGGGCTATGCCTCCATCGAGCAGCTGGCCAGTCACTTCGAGGTCACGCCGCAGACCATTCGTCGCGACCTCAATCAGCTCTCCGAGGCCGGTGCGCTTAAGCGCGTGCACGGGGGCGCGGGGCTTGAGTCCAGTACCGTCAGCACCGCTTACAGCACCCGCAAGACATTGAACCTGGGCGCCAAGCGGCGCATGGCGGCGGCCCTGGCCAGGCAGATTCCCGACCACGCCTCGCTGTTCATCAACATCGGCACCAGCAACGAGATGGTGGCCGAGGCGCTGTGTGATCACCACGGGCTTGAAGTCATCACCAACAATCTGAACGTGGCGGCCATCCTCCAGCACAAGGAGGATTTCAACGTCATCGTGGCCGGCGGCATGGTGCGTTCCCGCGATGGCGGCATCATCGGCGAGGCCACCATCGACTTCATTAACCAGTTCAAGGTCGACTTCGGGATCATCGGCATCAGCGGTATCGATGAAGATGGCTCGCTGCTGGAATTCGACTATCAGGAAGTGCGAGTCGCCCAGGCGATCATCCACAACTCACGCCAGGTCTTCCTGATCGCGGATCACTCCAAGTTCCAGCGCAATGCGGTCGTGCGCCAGGGCAACCTGAGCCAACTCGATGCGCTCTTCACCGATATCCAGCCCCCGGAAAGCATCCTGACCCTGATGCGTCAGCACGAAGTCGCGCTGCATGTCGCCGGTGACGAGTCGTCTGACGAGACTGGCGGCGCTTGAGCGCCAGGACGCGTCATCCAGCCGACGAGTCGTCTCGCAACCGACTCATCTCATAATCAGGTCATCGCGCAATCAAGGGGCCAGGCAATACGCCGACGAGCAGTCTGGCCCGGCTCTCGCCCTTCTACTTATTATCCCCCTCCCTGGCCCCCTTGCCCCCTTGCCCCCTCACACCGATACACCCTCGCGGCCCACGAGAGCCGCCCTTCTACGGTCTGCCCGATGCCCAGCTGCCCTGCTTCGTCTCCGCATGAGGTGTCATGACGCTTGATCATTCACTGCGGCATCGTCTGCGCCGCACGCGCGGCAACATGACAACCAAGCGCTTCATGAAAATGTCACGCCATGATCAGAGACTGAGAAAAAACATCGGCAAGACAACAGGTTGAATATCAGGCAATCCTCGGTTGCCTGACACTCGCTCAAATGATCACTTTCGAAAGTCATGAGCGCAGAAGAATCCTCTTGATGTTCGACTTTTGCTAAGCTATGTTCACTTTCGAAAACCCATTATCGCGCACCTTGCCGGTGCAGACTCATTCGCCCCACCCGGTAGCGCCGGGCACGAGCAGGAGCAGCCCATGTCCCGCGACAACGATGCACTTCTTGACCTCTTCATCATCGGCGGCGGCATCAATGGCGCCGGTATCGCCAACGATGCCAGCGGCCGCGGCCTGAGCGTGGCCCTGTGCGAGCAGAACGACCTCGCCAGTGCGACCTCCTCCGCCAGCAGCAAGCTGATCCACGGCGGCCTGCGCTATCTGGAGCACTACGAATTCCGCCTGGTGCGCGAGGCCCTGCAGGAGCGCGAGGTACTGCTCAAGAAGGCGCCGCATATCATCTGGCCGCTGCGCTTCATCCTGCCGCACCAGCCGCATCTACGTCCGGCGTGGATGATTCGTGCGGGCCTGTTCCTGTATGACCACATCGGCAAGCGCGAGACCCTGCCAGCCTCCAAGGGCCTCAAGTTCGGTGAGCAGAGCCCGCTGGTCAGCGAGATCAATCAGGGCTTCGAATACTCGGATTGCTGGGTCGATGATGCCCGTCTGGTCATCACCAATGCGCTGCAGGCACGCGAGCAGGGCGCCGAGATCATGACGCGCACTCGTTGCGTCGGGGCACGCGACGTGAACGGGCATTGGGAGCTGACACTGGAGAACATCGACAGCGGTGAGATCTTCACCCGTCACGCCCGCACATTGGTGAATGCCGCCGGGCCGTGGGTGGAGTCCTTCATCAAGGGCGCCACCGAACGCACGCCGCGCTACGGCATCCGCATGATTCAGGGCAGCCACCTGATCGTGCCGCGCATCAACACCGATGACCGCGCCTTCATCCTGCAGAACAAGGACAAGCGCATCGTCTTCGTGCTGCCCTATCAGGAAGACTTCAGCCTGATCGGCACCACGGACGTACGCTACAAGGGCGACCCCTCAGAAGTGGCCTGCTCAAGCGATGAGACCGACTACATGCTCGAGGTGGTCAACCATCACTTCAAGCGTAAGCTCGGCCGCGATGACGTGGTCTCGACCTTCTCCGGCGTGCGCCCGCTGTGTGATGACGAATCGGCCGACCCGTCCGCGATGACACGTGATTACACCCTGCACCTGGATGACAGCGGCGCGCCGATGCTGTCCATCTTCGGCGGCAAGATCACCACCTACCGCAAGCTGGCCGAATCGGCACTTGAAGACCTCAAGCCGCTGCTGCCGAGCATGGGCGAGCCGTGGACCCACGAGAAGGCCCTGCCCGGTGGCGATATCGAGAGCCGCGCAGCCTTCACCCGCCAGCTGCAGCGCGACTACCCGTTCCTCGGCGAAGCACGCGCCAGACGCTTCGCCTCAAGCTACGGCAGCCTGTGCCTGCACTTCCTCGACGGCAAGAAGAGCGAGGCGGAGCTGGGCGAGGACTTCGGCGCAGGCCTGAGCGCCGCCGAGATCGACTACCTGGTCGAGCACGAATGGGCGCGTGAGGTGCAGGATGTCGTCTGGCGCCGCACCAAGCTGACGCTGCGCCTGAGCGATGAGCAGAAGACGCGCATCGGCCACTACCTCAAGGAACGCCTGCTGGCGCGCGCCGCCTGATGAAAACTGGCTGAGCCAGCAGCGAAAAAAGCCCGCCCCTCCGGCAAGGAGGGGCGGGCTTTTTGTTTATGGAATACCGACTTACTGGATACCGCCCGCCGTCAGCTTGGCCGGGTCGAGCAGACGCTCCAGCTCCTCGCGAGACAGATCAGTCTCTTCCTCGGCCACATCCAGAATCGGACGCCCGGCCTGATAGGCCACCTTGGCTACTCGCGCCGCCTCGTTGTAACCGATCACCGGATTGAGCGCCGTGACCAGAATCGGGTTCTTGGCCAGCGGTGCCTCGATGTTGTCCTGGCGCACGTTGAAGGTGGCAATAGCCTTGTCCGCCAGCAGGCGGCTGACGTTGGCACTCAAGGTGATCGAGGACAGCAGGTTGTTGGCGATCAGCGGCAGCATGACATTGAGCTGGAAGTTGCCGCTCTGCCCGGCGATGCCGATGGTGGCGTCATTGCCCATCACCTGCGCCGCCACCTGGGCGGCCGCCTCGGGAATCACCGGATTGACCTTGCCCGGCATGATGGAGCTGCCCGGCTGCAGAGCCTCAAGCTCGATCTCGCCCAGCCCTGCCAGCGGGCCGGAATTCATCCAGCGCAGGTCGTTGCTGATCTTCATCATCGCCACGGCGTAGGTACGCAGATGGCCGGAAAGCTCGACTGCCGTGTCCTGAGAGGACAGCGCCGCGAAGAAGCTCTCGGCCGGGCGGAAGGCATGGCCGGTCTGGTGCGAGAGGCGGTCGGCGATGCGCTCGGCGAATTCCGGATGCGCATTGATGCCACTGCCCACGGCAGTGCCGCCTTGGGCGAGGCGCTCGAGGCGCGGCAGTACCTGCTCGATGCGCTCGATGGCCTGCCCGACCTGTGCCTGCCAGGCGCCCAGCTCCTGACTCATGCGAATCGGCATCGCATCCATCAGGTGAGTGCGGCCGGTCTTGACGACGTCGTCTACCTCAGAGGCCTTGCGAGCGATCACGTCATGCAGATGACGCAGTGCCGGCAACAGGGTGTCAGAGACAGCAATGACAGCGGACAGATGAATGGCCGTCGGGATGACATCATTGCTCGACTGCCCCATGTTGACGTGGTCATTGGCGCCGACGGTCACGTCCTTGTCGCCCAGATGCTGGTTGGCAAGCTGCGTCAGCACCTCGTTGACGTTCATGTTGGTCGAGGTGCCGGAACCGGTCTGGAAGACATCGACCGGAAATTGATCGGCATGCTCACCGTCGATGATCTGACGCGCCGCCTTGATGATCGCCTCGGCACGCACGTCATCCAGCAGCTCCAGGTCACGGTTGACCTCGGCGGCGGCCAGCTTGATGCGCGTTACGGCGCGAATGAAGGCAGCAGGCAACGGCTGGCCACTGACGGGGAAGTTGTCGACCGCTCGCTGAGTCTGGGCACCATAGAGTGCGCTGGCCGGCACTTCGAGTTCCCCCATGCTGTCGCGTTCACGGCGGGTCTGGCTGCTCATGCTTGTCTCCCTGTGCTGTTGCATATGACGTCGCACCTGGCTGGCGTCACTGATGGGCGGCTGGCAATAATTGATCAATGACCTGATCGCCAGCTTCAATCCCCTGATGATCACTTGGGGACGCACAGGATACCAATCAAGCCGCTTGATGGTAGTGATTATCAATAACAATTACACATTCATCGCCGGGCTCCGTCATCACCCGCCCTGCAACGGCGAGAGCGCACGCTTGCGAGATGGCCTGTCACCAATCCTCTGTTACGCAAGACGGGGCCTCGGTTACACTACCGAGCGTACGAGGGCCTATGGCTGGCCCTTTCCAGCGGCCCACTACCACCTTAGCGAGGACAGCATGAAAAGCCTGAAAGAGCAGACTGAAGCGAAGGTTGAAGCTGGGCGCCAGGCCAAGCCTGATTTCATGAAGAATGTCGATGAGATCATCGAAAACGCCAAGGCTTTGCAACAGGGTGCGAATGCTCTCCCCGTGGGCGAGAAGGCACCCGGGTTCGCGCTGCCCAACGCCGCAGGCCAGTCAGTGTCTCTCGAGGAATTGCTCGAATCAGGCCCGGTCGTGGTCACCTTCTATCGTGGTGACTGGTGCCCCTACTGCAGCTTGCAACTGAGAGCCCTGAATGAGCGACTCGATGACATTCGCGCTCACGGCGCACAGTTGGTCGCCATCAGCCCACAGGTGCCGGATGACTCTCTCTCCGCCACCGAGATCGATGAGATGCAGTTCCACGTGTTGTCAGACCAGGACGCAGAGGTCGCCTCTCGCTATGGCGTCGCCTGGAAGGTGCCGGACTATCTGATGGAACACATGCGCGTGGACCGTGAACTCGATCTGGATGCCATCAACAACGGTGATGGCAGTGTATTGCCTATCCCGGCGACGTTCGTCATCGCACAAGACAGAACCGTGAGCTGGCGTCACGTCGATGTCGATTACCGGACACGCTCGGAACCCGAAGATATCGTCAATGCCTTGAAAGAGCTCGCCTGACACCCTCACAGGCACTTGAGGCTACCAGACGCCTGCCATCGCCGGCGTCTGGGGTAATATCTGCCGCGTGAGAGGCAGCAGCCTTGAACCACGGCAGTCTTGAATCACCATGGTCCTGCGCCACCGCAGCCTTGAAGCACCTCGAGACTGGATCAGCAGCGCAGTGGAGATACCACGCCTCCACTGCATCTCCATCAATGTCGTCCATCACCTCATCTTCTCCAGCAACGGGACCCTGTCGCTCCAGATGTTCACCTCATTCTCGGTCACGATGACTGACCCCTTTCGCCCTCGGGTAGCCTCTTCCTCATGACAAGCACAGTGAGATACGCCCGATGAAATGGTTCTCGCACAACCCTTACTTCACCTACCTGCACCGCCAGCGCCTGCACATCCTGCGCGTGACCGTCGCCCTGACGCTGTGCTTTTCCATCATCGAGCTGTTCAGCCTGCCGCACAGTTCCTGGGCATTGGTCAGCACCGTGATGGTCATGGGCAACCTGCCTCACGTCGGCGGTGTCATCGATAAGGGCTGGCAACGACTGGTCGGCACTCTGCTTGGCGGCCTGTGGGGTCTGATATTGATTCTGGTTGCCGAGCCGCTGCCGGGCGTGGTGCCCTTCTGGAGCATCGTCGGCATCGCCCTGGCACTGAATGCCACCTTCAGCAACCGCTATGGCTACAGCTCGTTGCTGTTCTGCGTCACCCTGCTGATGGTGATCGGTGATGGCAATCATGATCTCGGCATCGGGCTGTGGCGTGTCTTCAATGTGGTGCTGGGGACCCTGATCAGCATCGTGGTCAGCATGGTGCTGCTGCCCCAGAAGGCGACAGACGTGTTCCGCTTCCTGCTGGCCGACAATCTCGACAAGCTGGCACGCCTCTACCACGGCCATACCAAGGCCGAGCGTGAAGGCGTCAATGAGGGGCTTGCGCTGGTGCGTGCCACCTCGGCACAACTGGTCAAACAGCGCGGGCTGGTCGATGCCGTCGCTCAGGAAGGCCGCATCAATCGTGCCGACATCGAGGAAATCCTGTCCTTCGAGCGCCGCATGATCTCGACCATCGAACTGCTGCAGGAAACCCACTGGAACACCCGTGAAGGACATGAATTCATCGAGGGGCTGGATGGCCTGCGCGATGCTCAGCACCGTCTGGCCCGAGCCCTGGGGACCCTGGCCTTCCAGGTGCGCACCGGCCAGAGCATCGAACTGACGGTGACGCCCTTCGACCTGCAACGCTATGCCGATGTCCGCAATGTCGAGAGCCGCAAAGGCCGCGCGCTGTTCAGCCCGGCAGGCTATCTGTGGCTCAACCGCGAGCTGGCACGCCTGACCGAAGCCCTGGGCGAGCGCCTGGCCTTGCTGGAGCGTCTGCCGAGTCAGCGCCTTCAGCGCCGTCTGCCGGGCCATGGCCTGATCAGTGATGCGCGCCGTCTGTTCCTGCCGGAAGACCCGACACCGGGCGATACGGCAGCTCCCACCAGACGCGAGAACAGTGCTGGCGAGCAACACTCTTCGGTCGGCAGAGCGCCGGCGGGTGATGACAGCATCAGTGACGACAGCAGCCGTGATGAGCCAGACCACCACGACAGGCGCCAGCCGGACTCGACCGGCGATGAGACTGCCAGGAAAGACACATGAACTCAGTATCCGGAGTGACTCCCGCAAGCCGGCACGACGTGCTGATCGTCGGTGGCGGCGCGGCAGGTTTGACCCTGGCACTCAGCCTCGCCAATCGCCTGCCCCCCGGCCCGCGCACCCGCCGCGTCACGCTGTTGCGTCCGGCGCGTGAGGCACAGGGTGCCAGCCGCTGGGCGCAGGGCGGTATCGCGGCGGTACTGGCGCCCGAGGACGATGTGGAGTCCCATGTCGCCGACACCCTGATTGCCGGCGATGGCCTGTGCAACGAGCGTGCGGTGCGCTTCACCGTCGGTCACTCGCGGGAAGCCATCGAATGGTTGATCGCGCTTGGCGTGCCCTTCACCCCGGCCGATGCCAACGCCAGCTACCCCTTCCACCTCACCCGTGAAGGGGGGCATGGTCGCCGCCGCATCATTCACGCCGCCGACGCCACCGGGCGGGCGCTGCTCGATACGCTCAGTGCCCATGTCGAAGCTCACCCGGACATCGAGATTCTCGAGGACCTGTTGGCCGTGGACATCGCCCTCGATGCCGGACACGCCAGTGGCCTGTGGGTGATGGACGGCACGGGCCAGCGTCAGTGGCTGGCGGCCAATGATCTGGTACTGGCCACCGGCGGTGCCAGCGGCCTGTTCGCTCACGCCACCAGCCCGAGCGCCAGCGTCGGTGATGGCATGGCGATGGCGACCCGCGCCGGGGCCAGCCTGATGAACCTGGAGTTCCAGCAGTTTCATCCCACCTGCCTGTATGACCCTGATGGGACGCCCTTCCTGATCTCCGAGGCGGTGCGGGGCGAAGGGGGACTGCTGCTGCGCCCGGATGGGCATCGCTTCATGGCCGATCATGATCCGCGCCTGGAGCTTGCGCCGCGTGATGTCGTGGCACGTGCCATCCTCGCCGAGATGCGCACGCATGACCTCGAGCATGTCTGTCTGGATATCAGCGCACTGGGGGCCGAGGCGATCGAGCATCACTTCCCGACCATCGCCGAGCACTGCCTGGCGCGTGGGATCGATATTCGTCATGCACCGATTCCCGTCGTTCCTGCCGCCCACTACAGCTGCGGCGGCATCGCCACCGGGCTGGATGGTGCCAGCGACCTGCCCGGCCTGTGGGCCATCGGCGAAGTCGCCTGCACGGGCCTGCACGGCGCCAATCGCATGGCCAGCAACTCGCTTCTCGAGTGCCTGGTGCAGGCGCGCGCCTGTGGTGAAGCGCTGGGACAGCCGCGCCGCGCCGACGAGCCACGCCTGATGAGCACGCTCGACTCGCTGATGCCGCAACACGCCGCCCTGCTCACGCAGCTTGCGGACAATGGTCAGGTCTGGCGCTGCGTGATGCGTCTGAGTGCCGATGAGGCGCGCACGCGCCTGCACAGCTTGCGCCAGCTGATGAGTCTGCAGGCGGGCATCGAGCGCAGCCAGCACGGCCTGAGGGAGGCGTTGAAGCAGATAGCACAGTGGATCTCGCTCGAGGCGGGGCAAACGGC
Organism: Cobetia sp. MB87; assembly: GCF_011319755.1. Taxonomy (NCBI): domain Bacteria; kingdom Pseudomonadati; phylum Pseudomonadota; class Gammaproteobacteria; order Oceanospirillales; family Halomonadaceae; genus Cobetia; species Cobetia sp. MB87. Next base: position 45,946 of record NZ_VFBC01000005.1, read on the forward strand.
GCAGACCATCGAGCCGCACAGGCAAGCTTCAGCGCCGCGTGCAGGACTCGATCATCTAGCGCTCTATCAGGCCTTGACGCTGGCACCGCTGCTGCTGCTCTGCGCCCATCAGCGCCATGAGTCACGTGGCCTGCACTTCATTCGCGACTTCCCGATGCCAGCGCCGCGCGCCCGCGATAGCGTCATTCGCCTCTCGGCCTTTGCGGCCGCGACCTGAGCGGCTAATGCGAAACGCCATGAGAAGAACCATGAGCAGGCTCAGCCTGGGCGGGAGCCCTGGGCAGCGACGCGCCGCAGGGTCTCCAACGACGGCGGCTGACGCGGCAAGCCATGTGGCAAGGGTGGCCACAGCAGCCACAGGCGCAGCTGGTGAAGGTCTTCGCTGGAAGCACTATCCGGCCACAGCCATACCCGCTGCGTTTTCAGGTGCTGCTGGTCCGCGCCCTGCTGTCTCAAGCCCGGTTGCCTCAAACCCTGAGCCCCCATCCCCGGTGGCCCAACACCCCGCGGCGAGATCTCGAGCCCGATCAGGCGCGGTGAGCACCATAGACAGCGCACATTGACGGGCTGCCAGCTGCGTGAGGCACCATCGGCCCACCACCAGCAGAGCTGCATCTCCGGGTGACGATGGCGCGCCTCTGACGCAGGCGCGATGTCGCTGGCTTCGGACTCTGTTTCGGTCTCGGCTTCAGCCTCATTCTCCGGTGGCTGGCCACCGCTGGCAAGCGCCGCATCGGCGCAGAGGCTGCCCCCCAGGGCCAGCCAGACTCGCGCCTCGGGGTCCTTGAGACGCCGCCGAGCCTTGCGCCACCACGACACCAGCTCGCCAGCCTGCAACAGCCAGCCCAGCCCCATCACGCTCAGCAGCGCCATGACGCCATCCGGCAGCTGAGCGAGCCCCTCAAACGCACAATGCCCCGCCTCGAAAGGCAGGGCATTGCGAAGATATTGCCACTGACAGGTCCACCACGTACTGACAACGAACTGGCCAGTCGCCAGCTCGGCAAACCAGACCCACAAGGCGAGACTCGCCACCAACAGCCCGACACGCAGGCTGGCGTGGGTCGCGAACGCCTGTCTAGAGGCCCTTGAACTGATCGCGCTCGCCATTCTCGGCATTGGCGATCACCATGTTGATCAGGCGCTGGTACTCGGCATTGCCGCACGGGTCGCGCTTCATCAGCCACACGAAGAGGTCCTGGTCCTCTTCGGCCAGCAGCTGCACATAGAGCGCCTTGTCGTCTTCACTCAAGGCGTCGAAACGCTGCTCCAGAAACGGCAACAGCAGCAGATCAAGCTCCCACATGCCGCGACGCGAATGCCAATGAAGCCGCTTGCGAATCACATCTTCCATTGCCTGAACCTCAGTCGTCACATCAATGCGCGCAGTATACCCGAGGGGGGCGTCAGCGGCATCCGTTGACCCGTTGCTCGGGCAGGAATTGGCAATCCGTGCCGTGATCGGCAATGATGTCCCTAGTGCGTTGTTTTCTCAGGATTTGCCCATTATGCTGAGGAGATAACAATCACAAGGATGCGTGTGCCTGTCCGGTGACAAGAGGTCGCCCGGCTGCCGCATCACGAACGCCTTTCGCAAGAAAGGCGCAGGCATGGAGAGATCCGATGACCAAGTCCGAGCTGATCGAACAGATAGCCATGCGACAGCCTGAGTTGTCGCTCAAGGATGTAGAGGCCGCGGTTCGCATCATCCTCGATGATGTGACAGACGCCCTGGCCCACGGCGGTCGCGTGGAGATTCGCGGTTTCGGCAGCTTCTCGCTGCACTACCGTGAGCCACGACTGGGGCGCAACCCCAAGACCGGTGAGCCGGTGGATCTGGATGGCAAGTTCGTCCCCCACTTCAAGCCCGGCAAGGAGCTGCGCGAACAGGTCGATGCCAGTCGCGCCCTGGGGTATTGACGATAGGCGACTGACTGACAGTGCTTGAGGCGACAGCACTACAGACGGCGCAGCTGACTGACAGCGCTGCCCGCAGATGAAGACCCGGCGTGACGGGGCCGGCTGGCTCAGCGCCGGCCGACATCTGCCCAAGCCGTCATGCCAGAGACGACAGCCACCCACCTCACGGCGTCGCCGCCAAGACTCGCACGATGGGCAGTGATACACTCGCTCCCAGATGATTCACGACTGCATTTCATGACAAGGAAACCGTTATGCGTTGGCTAAAAGGTCTCGTTCTGGCCGTGATCCTGCTGATCGTCCTGCTGGTCGGTATTCTCTTCGCCGTTCACAACCAGCAAGCCGTGCCCCTCGACCTCATCTGGGTAGAGCTGCCTGCTGCGTCCCTTTCCATGTGGCTGCTGTTCTCGCTGGCCGTCGGCGTCGTGCTTGGCATGGTCGCGATGACAGGCATGTACCTGCGCCTGCGCACGCTGTTGACCCGTGCCCAGCGTCGCAACCAGCAGCAACGCAAGGAACTGGACCAACTGCGCATCCAGGAGATCAAGGAAGTGGCATAAATGCCTGATCTGATATTGCTGGGATTGCTGATGGCGGCCATCGCCATCGGATTCTGGCTGGGGCGGCGTGATCGTCGCCCCGATGAACAAGCACCGGCTCCTGCCACCCTGTCCCGCGACTACTTCGTCGGCCTCAATCATCTGCTCAACGAGCAGCCTGATCGCGCCATCGAAACCTTCGTTCAGGCCTTGGAAGTCAACAGCGACACCGTCGATACCCACATCGCGTTGGGCAATCTCTATCGCAGTCGCGGCGAAGTCGATCGTGCCGTCAAGATTCACCAGAACCTGCTGGCCCGCCCTGCCCTGGATAGCGAACAGGGCGAGCGTGTCCAGCTGGAACTGGCCCGCGACTTCATGCGCAGCGGTGTCTATGACCGCGCCGAGAAGCTGCTGGAAACCCTCCTCAAGCAGGCGCAGCACGACAGCCATCGGCGTGCCGGCCGCCGCCTGTTGATCGACCTACTCGAACGGGAACGCGAATGGGAGGCCGCACTCGAAGTCGCCCACGCCATCCTGCGTCAGGAAGGCGGTATCCGGCGCGCAGCAGCCCATTGGCACTGCGAACTGGCCGCGCTGGATATCGCCGAAGGTAGCCAGGCGATGGCCCGCAAGCGCCTCAAGCAGGCGCTCTCCACCGATGAGAAATGCGTACGCGCCAACTGGATGCTGGCCGAGATCGAATTCGATCATGCCAACTACAAGCAGTGCATCCGCCTGCTGCAACGCATTCCACGTCAGGATACCGGCTTCACCCCCATCATCCTCGAGCCACTGGGCAACGCCTTTCGCATGCTAGATGATGAGAGTGGCCTGGTACGCCTGCTGCATCAGGAAGTCGAGCGCGCACCCTATACCACGACAGTCATCAGCCTTGCGCAATTGATCGAGCGCCGCGAGGGTGTGGAGGCCGCCGCCAGCTTCGCCAGTGAGCAGCTGCATCGCCACCCCAGCCTGCGCGGCGTCGATTACCTGCTCGATCTCTACCTGCTGGATGCTGACGAGCGCGAGACCGAGCGCTTCAATCTGCTCAAGCGCCACACCCAGCAACTGATCCAGGCACGCCCTCGTCATCGTTGTCATCGCTGTGGCTTCGAAGCCTCGATGCTGCTCTGGCAATGCCCGAAGTGCCGCCACTGGGGCACGGTCAAGCCGATCACCGGTCTGGAAGGCGAGTAACGGCGCCAACTGGCACACAGTTACCAGCAGACAGACAGCGCACAGACACCAGAACGAAAAGCCCCCTGCAGCGTGCTGCAGGGGGCTTTTTCATGCCGCCTTGATGACTTCCGGGCGGCGCCATCGAACTGACGCTACCGATCACATCAGCCCTGTTCGGTGGCACGCTCGCGCAGGCGCGGCGAGAGCAGCTCGCCCACGAGACAGGCCACCAGGATGGCGGCCACGAAATACGGCCAGTCGCCGAATGACAGCTTTGCAACACCCAGAGCATCGACGAAGATCGCCAGGATGCAGACCGGGCTGACATAGCGAATCATGAACAGCCACAGACGATAGCCGGCGTCGCTCAGATTCAGCTCATCGCGCAGCATGCTGCTCTTGAAGACGAACCCGGCCAGCAGCGCCATGGCGATGCCACCGATCGGCATCATCCAGCGCGAGGTCAGGTAATCGAGCCAGTCGAAGAAGTGCTTGTCGGCCAGCGTCCAGTCCGCGCCGAGATTGAACGACAACATCGCGAACATCGCCACCAGCCACAGCACGCTGCCGGCCAGCCATGAGGCCTTGGTACGGCTCATGTTGCGGTTCTCGCTCAGCCAGGCGACGGTCGCCTCGATCATCGAGATGGCGGAGGTCAGGGCGGCGATCGAGAGCATGGCGAAGAACAGCACCCCGAACAGCTGCCCGAAGGGCATCTGGTTGAAGGCCACCGGCAGGCTCATGAAGATCAGCCCCGGCCCGGAGGACGGGTCCATGCCATTGGCGAAGATGATCGGGAAGATCGCCAGACCCGCCATCAGCGCCACCAGGGTATCGGCAATCGCCACCGTGAAGGTGGTACGGGCGATGGAAGTGCCCGACGGCAGGTAGGAGCCGTAGGTGAGGATGGCGCCGGAGGCCAGCGACAGGGTAAAGAAGGCATGTCCCAGCGCGGCCAGCACCCCTTCACTGCTCAAGCGGGTGACATCGAAATCGAACAGGAAGTGGAAGCCTTTCGAGAAGTTGCCCGAGGTCAGGGCATAGCCGATCATGATCAGCAGCATGATCACCATGCCCGGCATCATCCAGCGCACGCTCTTCTCGACACCTTCCTGCACCCCGCGCCCGACGATCAGCATCGTCACCACCGTCACCAGCGTGGCCCAGCCACCCAGCGCCCAGGGGTTGGCGTTGCCGGCCTCGAAGATGGCACCCAGCTCCGCGACGCTGTGTCCGGACAGCGCGCCACTGGCCATTTTCCACAGGTAACTGAACGACCACCCCGCCACCACGACATAGAACGACAGGATCATGAAGCCGGCCAGCATCGCGATCCAGCCGAAGACCTTCCACAGGGGACTGGCTCCCGCTTCACGCGCCAGATTGGCAATCGCCTCGATGGGGCTGCCGCGCCCGCGCCGCCCGAAGGCGATCTCGGCCATCATCACGGGCACGCCTACGGCGAGAATGCAGGCCAGATACACCAGCACGAAGGCGCCACCGCCGTACTCACCGGTGATATAGGGAAACTTCCAGATATTGCCCAGCCCTACCGCGGAACCGGTTGCTGCAAGGATGAAGCCCCAGCGACTGATCCAGAGATTCTTGGGTTGCTGTCTTGCCGTCATGGAATACCTTACGAGTTATTGTTGTGAGCCAGTGGTGATCGACGCAACGCCTGGCCGTCTTGGGTGCTCACACAGACCATTTTACTGATATGAAGCATGTACGTCCGCGATTCCCATCGAGAATGACCGCGATTCCTTCACAAATCCTCTGGGGAGACACCATCACCACACGACGGCAGTTACTCTACATTAGATACTTGAAGTTGGTAACATTTGAAACAATACCTGCCTCCCAGCCCTGACATGTCACCTCGCATGAGATGTACGGTGCCGCAAAAGGACCCGACATCACCGCATCACTGGAGTAGGCTCCTTCAAGAGACGCCGACCAGGACGACCCGGCCAACGCATATCTGGTCGAAGAATGTCTGGACAAAGAACGTCTGGCCTCACCCAGCAGCACAGACAAGGAGTCGTCATGCATCGTCAATTCGCGGTTATCGGACTGGGCTATTTCGGCAGCACCGTCGCACGGGAACTCAGGCGCCATGACCATGAAGTGCTCGGCGTGGACGCCGATGAGAAGCGCCTCAATGCCGTGGCAGACCTGCTCAATCAAGCCGTGATCGCGGACCCCACGGATGAACATGCCCTGCAGGAGCTGGGGCTTGAGCAGTACGACGCCGTCTTGATCGATCTGGCCGACTCGATGGAACAGAGCCTGATCTGCGCGCTGCTGGCCAAGGAGCTCGGCGCGAGGGAGCTGTGGGTCAAGGCCACTTCGGACGCGCACCACAAGCTGCTCAGCCGCCTGGGTGTCGATCACATCGTGCATCCGGAGTACGACCTGGGCGTGCGCGTGGCGGAAAGCCTCGCCTACCATGCCATGGTCGACTTCATCCATCTCGGCGATCACCAGTTCGTGGTCGAGCTGGAGGTCAGTGCACGACTGGGCGATGACTGCCAGCAGCTCGATCAGCTGCCCATCGATGACAACATCAGCGTGATCGCGCTGCGCAAGGGCAAGACCCTCGATCGCCAACCTTCCGGCAACACGCGACTGGCCGCCGGCGACCATCTGGTCCTGATCGGCGAGCTGAGCGCGTTGCGCAAACTGGGAGCGCATCTATGAGGCAGCGCTACCGGCGCTATCTCCGCCCCCTGACCCGCAGCCCACGCGGGCCCATCATCCATCTGTCGCCGCCGGAGATTCTGCTGAGCGGCTTTCTGGGCCTCGGCATACTGGGTGCCTGCCTGCTGAAACTGCCTGGCATGCATCAGCAGGGGCTGAGCTGGCTGTCGGCGCTGTTCACCGCCACCTCTGCCGTCACGGTCACCGGCCTCTCCGTCACGCCACTCAGCGACTTCACCCTCGCGGGGCAGGCCGTCGTGCTGATATTGATCCAGCTCGGTGGCCTCGGCTTCATGACCATCGCCGCCCTGTCGCTGGTGATGCTGGGCCAGCGCCTGCCGATGCATCAGACCAGCCTGCTGCGCGAGGCGCTCAATCGCAGCAGCTCACGCGAGATAGGCCGCCTGCTCAAGATCATCACCGCCTTTGCGGTGACGCTCGAGCTGGCAGGCGCCTCCTTGCTGGCGTTGGATTGGGTGCCCGAGTACGGCTGGCAGGAGGGACTCTGGCTCAGCCTCTTCCACTCGGTCTCGGCCTTCAACAATGCCGGCTTCACCCTGTGGCCGGACAGCCTGTTGCGCGAGGCGGCCAATCCCCTGACCAGCGGCGTGATCGGCATCCTGTTCATGACCGGCGGCATCGGCTTTGCCGTCATCGGCGAGCTGCGCGAGCGACGCCGCGAACATGGCTGGCGGGTGCTGCTGCAACCATCGCGCTTCTCGGTGCAGACCCGTCTGGTGATCGAGGCCACCGTGGCGCTCAACCTGCTGAGTCTAGTGGTGATACTGGCGCTCGAGTGGCGCAACCCCGGCACGCTGGGCGCCATGGCCAGTCATGGCGAACGCCTGCTCGCCGCCGCCTTCATGGCCATCACACCGCGCACTGCCGGTTTCAGCGTCATCGATTCCAGCGAGATGACACAAGCCTCGACCCTGTGGACCATGGCGCTGATGTTCATCGGCGGCGGCAGCGGCTCGACGGCCAGCGGCATCAAGCTGACCACCTTCGTGGTGCTGCTGCTGACCACACGCGCCTTCCTGCGCCGTGAGCCCTCCCCCACCCTGCATGGCCGCCGCATCGGGGATGACACCGTCTTCAAGTCGATCGCCGTGGCGCTGGCGGCGATGCTGCTGATCTTCAGCATGCTGTTCGGCCTGACCATCACCGACCCGGACCATGCCTTCCTGTCGCTGGCCTTCGAGACCGTCTCGGCCTTCGGCACTGTCGGCCTGAGTCACGGCCTGACACCCGAGCTCTCGCCCGGCGGACAATTGCTGATCATCGCGACCATGCTGCTGGGCCGCACCGGACCACTCGCCCTCGGCTTTCTGCTGGCGACCCGCAGCCGTCCCGGTATCAGCTATGCGCGCACCGAGCTTTCGATCGGCTGATGACATACGACAAACGGCGCCTCAGAACGACGAAAGCCCCGACGCAGGGCGTCGGGGCTTTCGTGAGCATGGTCACCCGCTCAGGGAGCGGCGGGTGAGATCAGGCAATGACCTCAGTGATCATCATCATGATCATCGTGGTCATCATGCTCTTCAAGACGCTGATGTGCGTGCGTCTCGCCGTCGTACTCATCCACTCGGGCCTTGAGCTTCTGACCTGGGCGGAATGTCACCACGCGACGCGCGGAGATCGGAATCTCCTCGCCTGTCTTGGGATTGCGCCCCGGACGTTCGCGCTTGTCACGCAGATCGAAGTTGCCGAAACCGGACAGCTTCACCTGTTCATTTTCCCGCAGGCAACCGCGAATCTCGTCGAAGAATACCTCTACCATCGACTTGGCTTCGCGCTTGGACATGCCGAGTTCTGCGTGCAGATGCTCGGCAAGTTCCGCCTTGGTCAACGCTCCCATGTCCGCTCCCTCGTTCAAGTGGCGACTCATGCTCTCAGCGCCGCCCCGAAACGTGTGTGGCCATCGGTGACGATCGCATCGACTAACTGATTGATTTCCTCATCATTCAGCGTGCGCGAAGGATGCTGCCAGGTCAAGCCCAGGGCGAGCGACTTGTGACCATCGGCTACCCCCTGGCCCTGATAGACGTCAAACAAGCGCAGGTCCGTCAGCCATTCACCGGCTTGCGAACGGATGGCGTCGAGCAGCGACTGCACGTGCACGCCCTCCTCGACCACGAAGGCCAGATCACGACGTACTTCCGGATACTTGGAGAGCGGTGCAAAGCGCGGCAAACGACCCGCACAGGCAGCGGCCAGCGTGATCTCGAACACGAACACCTCGACCTTCAGGCCAAGCTCGGCGCGCGCCGCCGGGTGCAGGGCGCCCATCCAGCCAGCCGGCTCGCCATCGAAGAACAGCTGAGCGCACTGGCCCGGATGCAGAGCCGGATGCTCGGCGGCTTCGAAGCGCCAGGCACCCAGATTGCCGCCCAGTGCCAGCAGTGCCTCGACATCGCCCTTGAGATCGAAGAAATCGACCTTGTCACGACCGCCATTCCAGCCTTCCGGCAAACGGGCGCCGGTGATCAGACCGCCGATCATCGGTGTCTGCTCGAGGGAGTCCAGCTCACCGCGGAACACCAGACCGGTCTCGAACAGGCGCACGCGCGACTGCTGACGATTGAGGTTGTGGCTCAGCGCCTTGACCAACCCCGGCAGCAACGAGCTGCGCATGACGGCCATGTCGCTGGAAATCGGGTTGGCCAGTGCCGGCGCCACGCCGTGCGGGTCCAGCGTCTTCTGCAGCTCAGGGGCGACGAAGCTGTAGCTGATCGCTTCCTGATAGCCCCGCGCCACCAGCTGACGGCGCAGACTGGTCAGCGGCTGGGTGGTCTCATTGGCCACAGCCGGTGCGAGACGAGCGTTCGGGCGACTGACCGGCAGATTGTTGTAACCGTGAATGCGCGCCAGCTCTTCGATCAGGTCAGCCTCGATGCTGACATCGAAGCGCCAGCTCGGCACCGTCACCTGCCATTGGCTATCGCCATTCGCGGCGACCTGCATGCCTAGACGCTCGAGAATCTCGACGATCTCGGCATCCGGCAGCGCCATGCCCAGCGTGCGCTCGACACTGGCGCCGCTCAGGCTGACGACGGCGGCCTTGGGCAGCGCTGCGTCGCTGGCGACCTCGATGATCGGACCCGGCTTGCCGCCGGTGATCTCGAGCAGCAGGGCTGTCGCGCGCTCGATGGCATCACGCTGCAGCTGCGCGTCCACACCACGCTCGAAACGATGCGAGCTGTCGGTGTGCAGGCCGTAACTGCGCGCCTTGCCAGCGACGCTCAACGGCGCGAAGAAGGCCGCTTCGAAGAAGATGTCGCGTGTCTCGGCGTTCACGCCACTGCCTTCGCCGCCCATCACACCCGCGATGGCCAGCGGGCCCTTCTCGTCGGCGATGACCAGGGTGTCGTCACGCAGCGCGACTTCCTGACCGTCGAGCAGCGTCAGTGGCTCTTCAGCCGCTGCCATGCGCACCTCGATACCACCGTTCAGGCGTGCCAGATCGAAGGCGTGCATCGGCTGGCCGAGCTCGAGCAGCACATAGTTGGTGACATCGACGACAGGGTCGATGCTGCGGATACCACTGCGACGCAGACGCTCTTCAAGCCACAGCGGAGAGGTCGCGGCGACATTGACGTCACGCACGACACGCCCCAGATAGCGCGGGCAGGCCTCTGGCGCGCTGACGGTGACCGGGAAGGTATCGTCGATCTGGGCGGCAACCGGCGCAATGCTCGGCGCCGTGACGGCAAGACGGTTGAGCACGCCGACTTCGCGCGCCAGCCCCTTGACGCTCAGGCAGTCGCCACGGTTCGGGGTCAGATCGACCTCGATGGCGTTGTCGTCAAGATTCAGGAAGTCACGGGCATCGCGGCCCACCGGCGCGTCCGCGGCCAGCACCATGATGCCGTCGGAGGCTTCGGCTTCCAGGCCCAGCTCGGAGGCACCACAGATCATGCCGCGGGATTCGACACCGCGCAGTTTGGCCTTGCGAATCTTGAAGTCGCCCGGAAGCTTCGCGCCGACTTGAGCGAAGAGCACCTTCTGGCCAGCGGCGACATTCGGCGCACCACACACGACCTGCACCAGCGCACCGCTGCCATCATCCACCTGGCAAACATTGAGGCGATCGGCCTCCGGATGCGGTTGCTTGTCCTTGACCTCGGCCACGACCACACCGGTGAACTCACCGGCGACCGGTTCAATACCATCGACTTCCAGACCAGCCATGGTGACCTGATCGGCCAGCTGCTGGGTGCTCAGTTCCGGCGACACCCACTCACGCAGCCACTGTTCGGAAAATTTCATCTTGCTGTCCTGTTCCGTAAGTTCACGCCCTCAAGGCGCGATACGTGAATGAGTGCCTAGCTGAACTGGCGAAGGAAACGCAGGTCGTTCTCGAAGAACAACCGCAGGTCGTTGACGCCGTAACGCAACATCGCCAGACGCTCCGCGCCCATGCCGAAGGCGAAGCCGCGGAAGCGCTCGCTATCGATACCGGAGTGACGGAAGACTTCCGGATGCACCATGCCGCACCCCATCACCTCAAGCCAGCCGGTGTGGGAGCAGACACGACAGCCGTCACCGGCACACATCACGCACTGGATATCGACTTCAGCGGACGGTTCGGTGAACGGGAAGTAGGACGGACGGAAGCGGACTTCCAGATCATCACGCTCGAAGAAGGCATGCAGGAACTCTTCGACGGTGCCCTTGAGATCGGCGAAGCTGACATTCTCGTCGACCAGCAGACCCTCGACCTGATGGAACATCGGGGTGTGGGTCAGATCGGAGTCGCAGCGATAGACGCGACCCGGGCAGACGATGCGCAGCGGCGGTTCACTGGCCTTCATGCTACGCACCTGTACCGGTGAGGTATGGGTACGCAGAAGTCGCGTGGCGTCGAAGTAGAAGGTGTCATGCATCGCGCGCGCCGGGTGGTGCGACGGGATGTTCAGGGCTTCGAAGTTGTGATGGTCATCTTCGATTTCCGGCCCTTCAGCGACACCGTAACCGATGTGCGAGAAGAAGCTTTCGATACGCTCAAGCGTGCGGGTGACCGGGTGCAAGCCGCCTACCGGCTCACCACGGCCCGGCAGGGTCACATCGACGCGCTCGGCGGCAAGACGCGCATTGAGCGCCGCCGTTTCCAGCGTATTGCGACGTGCATCCAACTCGCCACTCAGCAGCTGCTTGGCTTCGTTGATGGTCTCACCGGCCTTGGGACGCTCTTCGGGGGACAGCTTGCCGAGGCCCTTGAGCAGTGCGGTGATCTCGCCCTTCTTGCCGAGAAAACGTACCCGTACCTCGTCGAGGGTCTGGACGTCTTCGGCCGCCTGGATCGCGGTGCGTGCTTCGTCCACCAGGGTGGAAAGATGTTCCATCCGTTCAGCTCCGATCGCTTGAGTCACTGGCGCGGCAATGTCCGCCACCAATGGAAGTCGCGCCGACCCGAGGGTCGGCAGGGAGAGCGCTCCGCCTGCGGTGAGTCACACAGACGATCGCGCCCTTGCCAGAGACCGGCCCACAACGCGGCCAATCCCGTTCATGTCACTGCTGACCCACCGCCGATTCTCTGACGGCAGGCCAAACAAAAACAGGGGAAGAGCGGCTGCTCTTCCCCTGTGACGTAACACGTCATCTCGATACCGCCTGAGTTGCCCAATGCAAGCATTCGACAGTCACGGCCCGATTCGCCGCCTGAGCGGCTCGTCGGGTCTGGGCGATATCTGATCCGGTCACTTACTGAGCAGCCTTGGCCTTCTCGACGATGGCAGCAAAGGCAGCTTTTTCGTGAACCGCGATATCGGCGAGGACCTTGCGGTCGATCTCGATATTGGCCTTCTTCAGGCCAGCGATGAAGCGGCTGTAGGACATGCCATTGATGCGGGCCGCAGCGTTGATACGCGCGATCCACAGGGCACGGAACTGACGCTTGCGGACACGACGGTCACGGTAAGCGTACTGGCCGGCCTTGATGACAGCCTGCTTGGCTACGCGGAAGACGCGTGAACGCGCTCCGTAGTAACCCTTGGCCTGCTTCATGATCTTCTTGTGACGGCGACGTGCGACGACGCCACGCTTGACGCGGGACATAGCGTACTCCTGATATTAAGAAAGTTGGACCGAGGTAAGGACGGCTTACAGGTTCGGCAGCATGCGCTGGATCAGCGCCTTGTCTGCAGCGTGAACCTGCTTCATGCCACGCAGCTGACGCTTACGCTTGGTCGACTTCTTGGTCAGGATGTGGCTACGGAAGGACTGCTTGTGCTTGAAGCCGTTGGCAGTCTTCTTGAAGCGCTTGGCAGCGCCGCGGTTAGTCTTGATCTTCGGCATGAGTATTAACTCCGCTCGGTTTCTTGAGAAAATCCAGGGCCGACAAAAAGAGCCACGCCCGCAGGCGTGACCCTGAAATGTCCGTTTTACTGCCTATGGATCACTTCTTTTTCGGCGCGAGAATCATGATCATCTGACGGCCTTCCATTTTCGGGAAGGACTCGACGGTCACGAGCTCCGAGAGATCGCCGGCGATCCGTTCCATCAGCTTGCGGCCGATGTCCTGGTGCGCCATTTCGCGACCACGGAAGCGCAAGGTAACCTTACCCTTGTCTCCGCCTTCGATGAAGCGAGTCAGGTTGCGCAGCTTGACCTGATAATCGCCCTCATCGGTACCAGGACGGAATTTGACTTCCTTGACCTGGATCTGTTTCTGCTTCTTCTTCTGCAGATTCTTCTGTTTCTTCTCGTCGAAAAGAAACTTGCCGTAATCCATGATCTTGCAGACGATGGGATCGGCATTGGAAATCTGGACGAGGTCGAGCCCTGCCTCTTCGGCCTTGACAAGCGCATCTTTGGTTGACACTACGCCAACCTGCTCGCCATCTGCGTCGATGAGGCGGACTTCGTCCGCACGAATACGGTCATTGATGGGAGCCCGCTTTTCCTGGGGGCGTCCGCGCTGATTATTCCGCTTGATCGTTGCGTCTCCGTTTGGCTGAAATTCGTTACTGTCAGACCTGTTCTTCCTTCAGGCGTTCCATGAACTCTGAAACTTTCATGGTGCCGAGGTCTTCACCGGAACGGGTTCTGACAGCTACTGCATCAGCTTCCACTTCCTTGTCGCCAACGACGATGAGGTAAGGAACCTTCTGCAGAGTATGCTCACGGATTTTAAAGCCGATCTTCTCGTTCCTCAAGTCTGCTTTGACACGGATGTCATGTTTCTCGAGGCGGGAGACCAGATCCTTGGCATATTCTGCCTGGGAATCCGTGATATTCATTACGACAACCTGCTCCGGGGCGAGCCAGAATGGCATCGCGCCTGCGTGGTGCTCGATCAGGATGCCGAGGAAGCGCTCGAAGGAGCCGAGAATCGCGCGGTGCAACATGACCGGCATGCGACGCTCTCCACTTTCATCGACAAACTGGGCACTGAGACGCTCAGGCAGATTGAAGTCGAGCTGTAGAGTACCACACTGCCAGACACGATTCAGACAATCTCGCAGAGAGAATTCAATCTTTGGTCCATAGAAGGCGCCCTCACCCGGCTGCAGCTCCCACGGCAGGCCAGTCGCATCCAGTGCCGCCTGCAGGCCGGCTTCGGCCTTGTCCCACGCTTCCGGCTCACCGATGAAGGATTCCGGACGGGTGGAGAGCTTCAGCTCGACATCTTCGAAGCCGAACTGACGATAGACTTCCAACGTCAGACGGATGAAGTCCTCGGCCTCGGACTCGACCTGATTCTCGGTACAGAAGATGTGGGCGTCATCCTGGGTGAAGCCACGCACACGCATCAGGCCATGCAGAGAACCGGACGGCTCGTTGCGATGGCAGGAGCCGAACTCGGCCAGACGCAGCGGCAGATCACGGTAGCTCTTCAGGCCTTGATTGAAGACCTGGACGTGACATGGGCAGTTCATCGGCTTGACCGCGTATTCGCGCTTCTCGGACTCGGTGGTGAACATCAGCTCGTTGTAATGCCCCCAGTGCCCGGACTTCTTCCACAGCGAAAGATCCACCACCTGCGGCGTCTTGATCTCCTGGTAGCCGTTGGCACGCTGGATACGGCGCATGTACTGCTCGAGCACCTGGTACATGGTCCAGCCATTCGGGTGCCAGAACACCATGCCCGGCGCTTCTTCCTGCATATGGAAGAGATCCAGCTTCTTGGCCAGCTTGCGGTGATCGCGCTTCTCGGCTTCCTCGAGACGCTTGAGATAGGCCTTGAGCTGCTTCTTGTCCGGCCAGGCGGTGCCATAGATACGGGTCAGCATCGGCTTGGTGGAATCACCACGCCAGTAGGCACCGGCCAGCTTGAGCAGCTGGAAGTGCTTGAGGTGGCGGGTATTCGGCACGTGCGGGCCGCGGCACATGTCGGTGTATTCTTCGTGGTGGTAAAGGCGGATGGTGTCACCTTCGCCGATGCCCTCGATGATCTCCTGCTTGTACGGCTCATCGCGCTTATCAAAGGCGGCCATGGCCTGGTCACGCGAGACATACTCACGCACCACATCGTACTCGCTGTCGATCAGCTGCTTCATGCGTTTCTCGATGGTCTCGAGATCTTCCGGGGTGATCGAACGGCCGAAATCGATGTCGTAATAGAAACCGTCATCGATGACCGGGCCGATGGCCATCTTGGCCTCCGGGTAGAGCTGCTTGACGGCATGACCGATCAGGTGCGCGCAGGAGTGACGAATCACGTCCAGGCCTTCCGCATCACGCGCCGTGAGAATGGCGACGTTGGCGTCTTCGGTGATCATGTCAGCGGCATCGACCTCGACGCCATTGATCTTGCCGGCCACACAGGCCTTGGCAAGACCGGGGCCGATGGACTCGGCCAGCTGCATCACGGAAATCGGGGTATCGAAGGTACGCTGGCTGCCGTCAGGCAGAGTAACGATAGGCATGAAGAATTCCTTGCGTTCAGTGGTGGCCCTTACCAAGGGTCACGTGAAGCGAATTTGGCCGAACGCGGGGCGTCGGCTCGAAATGAGGGCAATGACGATCACACCCCTCACGTCATTGACCCCGGCCTACAATGCCTGGGGCGCCGCCCACTGCCCCATGCTGATCGAGCGACCAGGCAGGGTATGGACACATGACGCGGGAACATGAACGAGGCAAGACCTTAGCAGCCCGTTCAAAAGTCGTAAAGATACGCTTGGCCACTGAAGGTCATGCATGACAAGAACGCAGACGGGGCGCCCTGAGGCGCCCCGTCTGATTCAGCTTACCGCGATCGGCTTACTTGACTTCAGCAAGCTCGACACGACGGTTTTCGGCACGGCCTGCAGCGGTATCGTTGCTGGCGACCGGCTGCTCTTCACCGTAACCCACAGTCTGGATACGGTTGGCGCCAACACCTTCGGAAGCCAGGTAGGCCTTCACGGAGTCAGCACGCTTCTGGGACAGCTGCTTGTTGTAGGAGTCAGAACCCACGGAGTCTGTGTGACCTTCGACGCGAACGCGGACGTTCTCGTTGGAGACCAGCTTGGCCGCGACACCGTTCAGCACTTTCTCGGCGTTGGCAGTCAGCTTGGCGGAGTCGAACTCGAAGTTCACGTCACGCAGGACGAGGTCAGCGACGCAGCCCAGGGCATTGACCTTGGCACCGGCCGGGGTGTTCGGGCACTGGTCCTGATAGTCCGGCACGCCGTCACCGTCGGAATCGAGCGGGCAGCCTTTCGCGTCAACAGTGACGCCGGCCGGGGTACCCGGGCACTGGTCCTTGTAGTCAGCAACGCCGTCACCGTCGGTGTCCAGCGGGCAGCCTTTCGCATCAACAGCGACGCCTGCCGGAGTTCCCGGGCATTCGTCACGGTCGTTCGGCACGCCGTCGCCATCGTCGTCCATGGACTTCGGAGCATCATCTGCACACAGCAGTGCGCCAGCGGTCGCGCCGCCGACAGCACCCAGAGAAGCGCCGGTGTCTTCGTCGCTGTCGCCAGAGACGCCGTAACCAATCCCGCCACCGATCAGGCCACCGGCCAGACCGCAGACGAACGGCTGGCTGTACCAGGGCTTCTCAGCAGATGAAGACTGGGAAGCAGAGCTTGCGCAGCCAGACAGGCCAACAACCAATGCAGAACCCAGAACCAGGCCAGTCGTAGATCTTTTCATGTAAGACTCCTTCTTAACACAGCGCAATATGTAACGAGGGTGTTACGTATCGACTCAGTATAAGAGCCGAACTCGTTACGATGAAAGGAATTTTATTCAAATCTTCCTTTAAGAAGAAAGCACATGCAGGTGCGTCCTTCCAGCTCTGATCGGGTCTGTTTCCCTTGAAAACGGTACCGATCCTCAGGCATACGTTGAAGGAAAACAGTGTTTTTTGCAACGTCGAAAAACTTTGACACTAACTGTATCAGAATGGCGACGCTGTAAAACCCCTGTTTTACCCTCTTCCAAGGTGCTGGCGCACCAGCCCCTCGAAGATCTCGACGCCAGGCGTCAACAGCGTATCAGGAAAATCGTAATCGGGGTGGTGAAGCCCCGGCATTTCCTCACCAGCGCCAAATGTGAACATGGCGGCATGGCAGTCTCGTGCCAGCACGCCAAAGTCCTCGGACCAGCGATGCGCCTGAGGAAGTTCCACGCAATCAATACCTTGCTGTCGCGCTACACGGCGAATCATGTCGTTCGCCTCGGGAGAATTCCAGGTCGCATCGAAGGTGTCACACCAGTCCACATCGATGCCCAGACGGTCTTCTTCCGCCTCGCTGCGCGCCAGTGAGACCGCCGCTTCAGCCAGTGCCTTCATCATGTCATCGCTTTCGGTGCGCAGGGTGACCATCACCTCGGCGTCGCCCGGCGAGGTGCCGAACGCGACCTCGCCCAGCCGCGCATGGATCAGGGTCACCATCGCCAGTCCGGTCTCATCGGCAAATTGCAACGGCAGACGTGACAAGCCTTGCATGATGCGACACATGGCCATCGCCGGGCTGCGACCATTTTCCGGGTGAGCTGCATGCGCACAGAGCCCGGAAAGGCGCACGATCATGCCACGTGAAGCACAGGTGAAGGCATGGTCGCGCACACTGACCTCCCCGAGAGGGCGCCCCGGCAAGTTATGGCACGAGTAAAGATAATCCGGCTTGAGTGCGGCAAAGGCCTTGCTGCGCACGACGGCACGCGCACCTTCGCCGGTTTCCTCGGCGGGCTGGAAAAGCAACACTACCTCGCCCCTCGCGACTGGAGACGCCGCCAGGCGCTGCGCCACGCCCAGCATCCAGCTCATATGCCCGTCATGGCCGCACAGATGACCGACATGCGGATGACAGGAGGACCAGTCACCACGCGGTGTCTCATCGATGGGCAGAGCATCCAGCTCACAGCGCAGCATGACGCGCGGGCCTGGCGCAGTACCGCGGAAGATGGCGGCCAGACCATGCCCGCCCAGCCCGCTGACCACTTCAGCACCGGCCTCTCGCATCCAGCCGGCGATGCAGGCCGCCGTGGCGGCTTCCTGTCCGGAGAGTTCCGGTGAGCGGTGCAGCGCGTGACGCAGCTCAGCCAGCGGCGTGTCCAACAAGGAAAGTGTCGTGTTCATGCCTGCCTCTTGAAGACTCATCAGATGGCCTGCCCCAGATCTGCTGGCGAAGCGGGACGCTTGCGCCCCAGGTAATGCTGATGCCAGAACTCCATGTTGCTCAGCACGCGACTCGCCGCCAGCTGCAGTGGCTCCGCCAGGGCTTCCTCGACGGCGATGCGCTCCTTGTCTTCAGCCAGGCGTTCACGCGGCGACAGCTCCTTGCGCGCCGAATGGGTATGCAGGTGTGACACCCGCCCATGCAGGACACCGAAGACCGAGAGCACCTCATCTTCGGCCAGCCTGGTATCGAGAATTTCGATCAGCACCTTGCAGCGAAGACCGCCTTCCACCATATCGACCTGCCCGGCCTTCATGGCGCGTGCGATGGCTTCGAGGCTTTCCAGACAGTTGGCGCGCGCCTGGATGAGCTCTTGCTCGCGGCGCGCCTCACGCACCTTGACCTCGCGGCGCAGCTTGAGGGCATAGAACGCCAATCCCGCGATGATGATGATCGCGATGACGGCCAGAATGATGCTGATAGTCAGGGACATGCCTTTCTCCTGCGGTAAACAAGCCATGAGTATAGGGACTGCACACGCGACACCCAAGGCGGGGCACTGCGACCGATGACCACGAAGCCCGCCCTCACCCACGCCTTGCGTCAACAAGAGGCCCCGCATCAGGGATACGGGGCCAGTCGTGCCAATCACACTTGTACGCTTTGCTCTGTCGCACTCATGCTTCGCCCGATACGCGAGTGGTCGAGCTGTCGGCGCAGATTTTCATCGTCTGGCCATCAGCGCCCCGCCATCAAGGCCTCGAAACTGGCCTTGAGCTTGAGATTCTGTGCCTGATGCGAGTAATTGCGTGCCAGGCTGGCCAGCGCAATGCTCAGCGCTTGCGTGTCGCTCTCGAGCAGATGGCTGCAGCGCTCGGCCCACTGCTGTGGCGTGGACTCTGCCGCCATGACCAGCTCAGGGTAATCATCGAGCAACTCGGCCGAGCCGACCCGCGCATTGAGCAGCACCGGCGCACCACAGGCCATCGCCTCCAGCGCGACACGCCCGAATTCCTCGATATGCGCCGGCATCACGAACAGGTCCAGCGCACCGTAGAGCGTCTCGACCTCCGGGATGGTCGAGCGCCAGATCATGCGCTCGGCGATGCCCGCCTCCCTGGCCTGCTGCTGGTAAGGCGCGGCATCATCCTTGCCTACCACCAGGAAGCGATAGCGGCCCGGTGAGGCCTGCTCCATCAGTGCCGCCATCGCCACGAAGCCTGCGACGTTGCGCTTGGTGAAGTTGCCGGATGACACCAGACCGACCAGCAGCTCATCCTCGGCCACGCCCAATGCCTCACGTTGGGCGGTGCGCCCTGCGCGCGCGCGCTCGACCGTGAATTGCACCGGATCATAGCCCGGGTAACTGATCTCGATCCGCTCAGGCGCGATACCGTAGCGCGCCATCAGATCCTCGCCCATCATGCGCGAATTGACCGCGACCTGACGGAACTTGCCACCCTTGAGCACGTGATCATGAATCGCCGCCACTTCGTGGTCGCCAGGCAACTCACGGCCATGGATGCACTGCGAGGCAAGGTGCACACAATTGTGCAGATAGACGGTATCCGGGCTTTCGCAGTCACCATGACTGATCAGCAGGTCGGGGGCATGACGGCTGGCCCAGGCCTGAACACGGCGATTGAACCAGAAACGTCGATACGCCCCCTTGAAGGGCCACCGCCACAGGCGCACCAGTTCCGCGCCGTGGGAGCGAGCCAGTTCAGGCTTGCCGCGCTCGGCGAGAATCACCACGCGATAGCCCAGCGCGCGCAACGCATCCGCCTGCTCGAAGGCATTGCGGCTGGCACCGGTATTCTTCTCGACCTGACGAATGGCGATCGCGGCCAGCTTGCCTGCACCAGTGCTCACGACGCCTCCTGCACGCGGCGCATGGAATCACCGCGACCGACCGCGTAGTACATCAGGCCGGCGGCCTTCATGGCGGCAGGCTCGAACAGGTTTCGACCATCGACCACCACAGGGAAGCCGAGCTGTGCCTTGAGCCACTCGCCATCCAGGGTGCGGAATTCCTTCCACTCGGTGCACACCACCAGTGCATCGGCGCCCTTGACCGCCTGCTGACGGTCCGCGACCAGCACCAGCTCATCGCGCTCGCCGTAGATGCGGCGGCATTCCTTCATCGCTTCCGGGTCATAGGCCTGCACGGTCGCACCCGCCGCCCACAGCGCTTCCATCAGCGTGCGACTCGGCGCGTCACGCATGTCATCGGTGTTGGGCTTGAAGGCCAGACCCCAGACGGCGATGGTCTTGCCCTTGAGATCACCATCGAAGGCCCGCGACAGCTTGTCGAACAGCGTGACCTTCTGGCGCTTGTTGACGGATTCCACGGCGGTGAGCAGCTCGGCGTCATAGCCGATCTGACTTGCGGTACGCGCCAGCGCCTGGACATCCTTCGGGAAGCAGGAGCCACCATAGCCACAACCCGGATAGATGAAGTGGTAGCCGATGCGCGGGTCACTGCCGATGCCGCGACGCACTTCCTCGATGTCCGCGCCCAGGCGCTCGGCCAGATTGGAGATCTCGTTCATGAAGCTGATCTTGGTCGCCAGCATCGCGTTGGCGGCGTACTTGGTCAGTTCGGCGGCGCGCACATCCATGAACATCAGCTTTTCATGGTTGCGGTTGTAGGGGGCGTAGCATTCGCGCATTCGCTCGCGCACCTTCTCGGAATCGGTGCCGACCACGATGCGCGCGCCACGTGTGAAGTCCTCCAGCGCCGCGCCTTCCTTGAGGAATTCCGGGTTGGAGCAGACATCGAAATCGATACTTTCGCCGCGCTCGGCGAGCACTTCGGCGACTCGCGCCGTGACACGGTCCGCCGTGCCCACCGGCACGGTGGACTTGTCGATGATGACCTTGTAGTCATTCATGTGCTCGCCGATGGTAGTGGCGACGGACAGCACGTACTTGAGGTCGGCGCTGCCATCTTCATCCGGCGGTGTGCCCACGGCGATGAACTGCAGCACGCCGTGCTCGACGGCCTGACGGGCGTCAGTGGTGAAGTTGAGACGACCGGCCTCGACATTGCGCAGCACCATGCTCTCCAGCCCCGGCTCGAAGATGGGGATCTCGCCCTGCTTGAGGCCATCGATCTTGGCCGCATCAACGTCCATGCAGATCACGTCATGGCCGACATCGGCCAGACAGGTGCCAGTCACCAGGCCTACGTAGCCTGTTCCGAAGACAGTGATTTTCATGTCAGTCCTTGAGGGTTTCTGAAGGTAATGAAGCAGGTGACAAGGTGAACGCCGATGAATCCTCCGACGGCGTCACGCGGGAATCCGATTGTGGGACTTGCCCGTCGCGTTTCGCGCCCTGCCCGGACATGAACTCCGGGCGCTCCAGCAGCTCGGTGGTCGCCTCGACCGCTTCCTCGAGCTCTTCGGCACCCGGCGCGAGAGGTCGGGAAAGAAAGTCCGACGGCAGGGCTTCATAGAAGTTCAATCGTCCCAGCTGGTCCAGCACCGGATGACGTTCACGTGGCTGATAGCAGACCGCCCAGGGCGACAGGCACGGCTTGTCACCGGAGAAGCGGATGCCCAGCCAGTCGCTGGCCAGATAGGGCAGGTCAAAACTGGCGAAAGGCTCATCGGCGTGCGAGCGCAGGCGCGTCAGCTCGCGTGCGGGGTTGGGTGACCTTGGCGCCTGCCATAGCCACAGCGGAATGCGGTACGGTGCCTGACTGGGGCGGTCACCGCCATGCACATAGGCGTCGCTGAGCGGATCATGCTCGAGGCCGTGGTCCGACAGATAGAGCACGCCGGCAGGTCGCCCTTCGAGGCGCTGGAAGACCCCTTCGATCACCTGGTCCGTGAAGCGGATGCTGTCATCGTAGGCATCGGTCAGCGGCGAACGGCTGTCCGGGGTCAGGAAATAGCGCAATGAATCCGGGTACTGCAGGCTGGCCGGCGGGTGACTGCCGTAGAGATGCAGCACGATCAGCCGCGGCCCCTCGACCTCGCGCGCCAGCGCCTCATCGAGCGCATCCAGCAAGCCGTCGTCATAGTCGGTCATGATGGTGCGAGCGATATCGGCACGCTGGGCGATGGCCGTGATCCAGGTACGCTCGGAGGTGATATCGAGCCCTTGGCGCGACAGCCACTCGGTATGATAGCCGGCCTGATTGGCCAGCGAGATCAGATTGGCGTCCAGATAGCGCGGCGAGAAGGTCCGCGGGTCGGTCAGACTGGCCAGCATCGGTACCGCCAGCACGGTCTGCGGCGCCGGGGCGATGGCCTGATCGAAGACCACCAGCTCATCGCGGCGCGCATCGAGATTCGGCGTCGTGGCGCGCGAATAACCATACAGCGACAGCTGATCGCGGCGTTGGGATTCGCCGATGATCAGGACGAAGACAGCGTCATCCGGCACCTCGGGGCTGCGCGAGACGCCACCGAAATCATAGTCATCCGCCATCAGCGCCTTGTAGCGCTCCTTCTCCCACCAGGCATGCGAGGTGGTGGCCAGATTCCAGCCCGGCGAGACCGACAGCGTGGTGATCACCAACGGTACGCTGGCCCGCCCCCACTGCCAGCTACCGGCCAGCAGCATCAGCATCCAGAGCACGAAGGCGATTCCGCTGCGCCCACCCAGTCGGGCACGAGCCAGCCCTGTCCCGAAGCGATTGCCCAGTGACAGCGCCAGCAGGAAGAACCCCAGCGGAACGATCAGGGCCAGCGGGAACTTGAACAGCATTGCCATCGATTCGCTGCGACTGGTATCCAGCGAGCTGAGCGCAAAGGCCAGGCCGTAGCGGGAATCGTAATAAACGGCGCTGACCACACTTGCCGAAAGGTTGACGCCCAGCGCCGCCATCAGCCCCAGCGCCGGCCAACGCCAGCGCGGGCGATGGAGCGCCGCCAACAGACACGGCCACAGCAACAGGTTGCCGAACAGGATCAGGCCGCCCTCGAGCAGGCCGTGGTAGATCAACGGCACCAGACTCGCCAGCAGGGACAGCGTGATGGCGGAAATCACCCCGGCCCGCTTGCTCGCCTGATCGCTGCGCGCAAACAGGCGATAGACGAGGCGCTGCAGCAGGCCCTTCATGCGCGTTCTCGCCATGACATGAGCGCTTCAGCCCTTACGCGGGCCAATAGATGCACGAGCCATCGAGCCCCGGCCACCCTCAGACGTCCAGCGCCTGGCGCCAGCGACCATCCGCTTGGCCACAGGCAATGAAGAAGGGGTTCACCAACGTGTCGCGGGCGTTGTAGTCCAGGCGGCGCGGCCGTGCGGGCAATGACTCGGCATCGAAGACCTGGCCGCCGGCCGCTTCCAGCACGGCCTGGGCCGCCGCGGTGTCCCACTCGCTGGTCGGCGCGTAGCGCGGATAGAGATCCGCATTGCCTTCCGCGATGCGACAGAACTTGAGCGAGCTGCCACAGCTGACATTCTCCACCGGCGCCAGGCGCTCGATCAGTGCTGCCGTGCGCGCATCGAGATGCGACTTGCTGGCCACGACTCTCAACACCTCATGCTCCGGGCTGACCGCGATCTCGACACGCCCGGCGGCGTCTTCCCGGAAGGCCCCCACACCGGCAAGCCCGCTCCAGGTTGTCGCCAGTACCGGCGCATCCACCACGCCCAGCACGCTGCGCGAGCCCTGGATCAGGGCCACGTTGACGGTGTATTCACCGCTGCCGGTGACGAATTCACGCGTGCCATCCAGCGGGTCGACCAGCCAGAAGGTCTGCCAGTCACGCCGCGCCGCGATATCGGCCTTGTCGCTCTCCTCCGAGAGCACCGGAATCTGCGGCGTCAGGCGAGCCAGCCCCTCGACCAGCACATGATGCGCTGCCATATCCGCCGCCGTGACAGGGCTGTCATCGGCCTTGACGCGCGTGCCGAGATCTCCCCCACGGGCAACGGCGAGTATCGCCCGCCCCGCTTCACGGCAAAGCTGTTCAATGGCCGTCAGCAGTTCAAGATCGAGGGTGACATCGGACTGGGTCATGGGGGTCTCGCAGAGAATTCGAAGGAGTCGACACGGGCCCTTGGGCCCGCCGTCATCATACGCAAAAGCGGCCGCGGATGCTGCCCGCGACCGCTTCGAGAGGTCTTCACTCAAGCGCCATCAACTCAAGCTCGGTCAACTTCGGCGCACTGACCATGCAGTGTCAGTTTTCAGGCACTGCGATAGCCGTTGGGGTTGCGTGACTGCCAACGCCAGCTGTCGGCCATCATGCGGTCGAGGCCCAGTTCGGCCTTCCACTTGAGCTCGTTGAAGGCCTTGTCCGGCTCTGCCCAGCACTCGGCGATATCACCGGCACGACGCGGTGCGATGCGGTACGGCACCGGACGACCACTGGCCTTCTCGAACGCCTTGACCATATCCAGCACGCTGTAGCCGGTACCGGTACCCAGGTTATAGGTGTGAACGCCATCACGTGCATCACCGGCCAGGTAATCCAGCGCCTTAAGGTGGCCATCGGCCAGGTCGACGACGTGGATGTAATCGCGCACCCCGGTGCCATCCGGCGTCGGGTAGTCATCCCCGAACACGGCCAGTTCCTCGAGGCGGCCCACGGCGACCTGGCTGATGTACGGCACCAGGTTGTTGGGGATGCCGTTGGGGTCTTCACCAATGGTGCCGGACTCGTGGGCACCCACCGGATTGAAGTAGCGCAGCAGCGCGATGCGCCAGCTGTCATCCGCGACAGCCAGATCGCGCAGCACTTCCTCGACCATCAGCTTGGAGCGGCCATAGGGGTTGGTCGCGGAAGTCGGAAAGTCTTCACGGATCGGCGTGGACGCCGGATCGCCATACACGGTGGCCGAGGAAGAGAACACGATACGCTTGACGCCGGCACGCGCCATGGCGTCACACAGCACCAGGGTGCCGTTGACGTTGTTGTCGTAGTAGGCCAGCGGCTTGGCGACGCTCTCGCCCACCGCCTTGAGCCCGGCGAAGTGGACCACGGCCTCGATATCGTGACGCTCGAACAGGCTGTCGAGCAGCGCGCCATTGCGGATATCGCCTTCGACGAACGGCACTTCGCGTCCGGCGAGCGTCGCCACACGCGCAAGAGAGGCTTCACTGGCATTGGACAGGTTGTCCAGCACCAGCACCTGATGGCCGGCCTCCATGAGCGCCAATACCGTATGAGAGCCGATGTAGCCTGCACCACCCGTGACCAGAATCATCAATCATCTTCCTTGTGAAAGTAACGCGACAGTGGGCCGCGCAGTAGTCCTGCGCTGGCCCTGTTCATGGCTGCTAACCCTACCTTCCAGCCCTTGTGCTCACAAGTCCACAGCCAACGACAGCGTCTGTCGCCAGACAGCAACCTGACCCGGGCAAGATGGCGTCACACAAGGCCTGGCCCGGGGTTTGAGCGCCTCGGATCGAGCGTCGCGCTTGCGCGGCGTCAAGGTTTCATTCACGGGAGTTTCAAAACAGGCCATGAAGGCTATTGAGCCGCGCCGCAATGCTGAGACAATGGCCGCGCCTTGCCGCCTGCGCGCCCAGCTGATCGACTCGCGAGCGACTTTCTGACAAGGCAGGCAACATGACACGCCGTGCACGCCACCCCGATCGCAGGGACATGCACGACATGTCATGAATAACACCAACATGACAACTCGCCATCACCTACCATGACCCATACCAACAACACGATGACCACCATGATGAGGAAGCCAGTCGCCGACCGGCTTCTCTGGAGTCGACATGCCTGAGCAATCTCCCGATCACGTCGCTGATCAATCCACTACGCCGCCACAAGCGCCACTCGCGGCGCGCATCGGCCTGATACTCGGCCCCCTCCTGTTGCTGCTGACCTGGCTGACACCGGCACCGGGCGACATGCCGGACAGCGCCTGGCTCTGCGTCGGACTTGCCCTGCTGATGGCCACCTGGTGGGCCACCGAGGCCCTGCCGATTCCGGTGACCTCACTGCTGCCCATCGTGCTGGTGCCGGCACTTGGCATCGATGACATCAAGAGCACCACCGCCGCCTATGCCAACCCGACCATCTACCTGTTCCTCGGTGGCTTCCTGCTCGGGATCGCCATGCAACGCTGGGACCTGCATCGCCGCGTGGCCCTGCATACGCTGAAGCTTGCCGGCCACTCGCCGCGCCGCCAGATCGCCGGCTTCATGATCGCCACCGGCTTCATCAGCATGTGGGTGTCCAACACCGCCACCAGCATCATGATGCTGCCCATCGGCATGTCAGTGGTCAGCCTGATGTCCAGTGGTCAAGACGAGCGCGACAGCAATGACCCGGAACTGAAGCGCTACGCTGCCGCCCTGCTGCTGGGCATCGCCTACTCCGCCAGCCTTGGCGGTATCGCGACCCTGATCGGCACGCCGCCCAATGCCCTGCTGGCAGGCTACCTGTCCAGTGACCAGGGCATCGAGATCGGCTTCGCCCAGTGGATGGTCGTCGGCCTGCCGGTCGCCATCGCGATGTGCACCATCACCTGGTGGTGGCTGACGCGCACGCCCTTCTCCTTCAAGTCCGAGACGGCAGACAGCGGCGAGATGATCAGCCGTGAACTCAAGGCACTGGGCGCCATGAGCAGCGCCGAGAAGCGAGTCGGCATCGCCTTCCTGGTAGCCGCCCTGCTGTGGATGTTCCGCCCGCTCATCAACCAGATGGGCCTTGCCTGGCTGTCAGATACCGGCATCGCCATGGCCATCGGCGTGGGCCTGTTCGCCATCCCCTCCGGCACCTCGCGCGGGCGCCGCCTGCTGGTGTGGGAAGATGCGCGTGACCTGCCCTGGGGCGTGTTGCTGCTGTTCGGGGGGGGCCTGGCGCTGGCGGGCGTGATCAAGAGCTCGGGCCTCGCCGAGTGGATCGCCGGACAGCTGTCGATGTTCAGCGTACTGCCGCTCATCGGGCTCGTGGGCATCGTGGTACTAGTGATCATCTTCCTGACCGAGGTCACCTCCAATACCGCGACGGCCGCCGCCTTCCTGCCGTTGCTGGGCGCGCTTGCGCTGTCCCTGGACATCGACCCGCTGCTGATCACCGTGCCGGCGGCCATCGCGGCCAGCTGTGCCTTCATGATGCCGGTGGCCACGCCACCCAACGCCATCGTGTTCGCCACCGGGCACCTCAAGATCCAGACCATGATGCGCGCCGGCTTCTTCCTGAACCTGGCCGGTACCGTGGTCGTCACCCTGCTGGCCTATGGCCTGATCGTGGCGCTGTGGAGCTGATGCCCTGACAGCGGCGCGCCGCAAGGGGAGCTCCCCGAAACGACAACGCCGGACTCCTATGGAGTCCGGCGTTGTCGTTCATGCCAGGCAGATTCTGCGACATCTCATCATGACACCTGCTGTCATGTTCAGAAGAAGCCGAGGAAGCCCTTGATGATCAGCGAGTTGGCGATATCGATCAGGAAGCCACCCACCACCGGCACGATGATGAAGGCCAGACGCGACGGCCCGTGGTGCTGGGTGACCGCCTGCATGTTGGCGATCGCCGTCGGCGTGGCGCCCATGCCGAAACCACAGTTACCCGCGACCAGGACTGCTGCATCGTAGTTCTTGCCCATCAGGCGGAAGGTGACCTGGGTGGTGTACAGGAACACCAGTGCGACCTGTGCCAGCAGGATGGCCAGAATCGGCAGTGCCAGATTGGCCAGATCCCAGAGCTTGAGCGTCATCAGCGCCAGCGCCAGGAAGATGGACAGGCTGATGTTGCCCAGCACATCCACGGCGTGGGTATTGAGGTGCTTGTCGCCGAAAGCGCGCACCACGTTGCCGATGACGATACAGCTGAACAGCACCCACACGAAGGTCGGCAGCGAGAAGGCGGTGCCCGACGTGAGTGACTGCAGCTGCTGACCACAGACGACCCCGAGCAGCAGCATGAAGAGTGTCTTCAGGGCATTGGCCGTATTCAGCGGGTGCTGGACTTCCGTCTCGTCATATTCGGAATCGCTGACCTGGGCGTTGATGTCCTGCCCTTCGCGCTTCATGCGATTGATCAGGAAACGCGCCGTCGGCCCACCGATCAGGGAACCGAACACCAGCCCGAAGGTGGCACAGGCCATCGCGACTTCCATCGCGCCATTGATGCCGTATTCCTCGGCAAAGACGTTGGCCCATGCCGCGCCGGTACCGTGGCCACCGGACATGGTGATGGAGCCGCCAAGCAGACCCAGTACCGGATCGAGACCGAACAGACTGGCAACACCGACACCCAGCAGGTTCTGCAGGATGAGCAGACCAATGACCAGCGCGAGGAACAGCACCAGCTTGCTGCCGCCGGCACGAATCATGCGAACATCTGCCGACAGGCCAACGGAGCCGAAGAACAGCAACATGAAGGGAGTCTGGAGACCGCCGAAGAACTGGAACTCGTAACCCAGTCCGCGCAGGCCGGTAACGATGATGGTAGCAATGAGGCCGCCGACCACAGGCTCGGGGATATTGAATTCGCGCAGCACGCGCACGCGCTCGACGATCAGATGGCCAACGACGAGGACAAGCGCCGCCAGCAACAGGGTGGTGATAGCATCAAGTTGAATCATGCGATACCGATGAGTAGTTGTGGGTTGTTCTAGCGGACCTCCTGAACGAGAGGTGCACTGGCGATGCCCGATCAGAGCATGGATGGGGTCACATCCATTATCTCTGCAATCAGGAGGTTTGCCTTTGCACCGCTTGGAATTGTTGTGTTCTCGAATCCGGTCTGCCACCAGATCGTTATCATTATGCGGGTGCAGCGATGATACGCAGGGTGGGCACCGGTGCAAGTCCGGATGTTGACTGAGCCGTCAACATCAGACAAAAGTCTATAGCGGCCTGACGAGCATGACACGTATTTTCCACGCAAGCGTTTCCGCGCAAGGCCGGCAACCGCGGGCGTGAGCGTCAGCCGGGCAGCTTCTGCGCTGTCTCGAAACGCCAAGACCCCCGCTCTGATGAGCGAGGGTCTCGAGAGAGGCAAAAATGCCCCGGATCAGTCACGCATGAGGCGTGTTGTCATCACACAGCGACCGGACCGGCTTCCTCGGCACGTTCCGCTTCACTGCGCGCACTGCTTTCCAGACTGCGATTGACCGCCGACAGCACGGCCTTGAGCGACGCGCTCACGGTATCGCCATCTTCAGCCATGCCGCAGACACGCTTGCCATCCAGGTTGAGCATCACGAAGGCCACCGCGACGGCATCGCTGCCTTCACCGAGGGCGTGCTCACCGTAATCCACCACGCTGACGGTGGAGCCGGTGTAACGCTGCCAGGCATCCATGAAGGCGGAGATGGCACCGTTGCCTTCACCGGCCAGCGCGATCTGCTCGCCCTTGTCATCGACCAGCGTCGCGGTGAGCTGCTCGGCCCCTTCGCGATCCAGACGATAGCCCTTGAGACTCAGCGGCGCCTCACGCTTGAAGCTGGCATCGAGAATCGCGCGGATCTGGTCGCTGGACAGCTCACCGCTGACCTGCTCGCTGGCTTTCTGCACGTGCGGCGCAAGCTCGAGGCTCATCCAGCGCGGCAGGCTGATGCCGTGATCGCGCTCGAGCAGGAAGGCCATGCCACCCTTGCCGGACTGACTGTTGACGCGGATCACCGCCTGGAAGTCGCGGCCCAGATCCTGCGGGTCGATGGGCAGATAGGCGACCTGCCACGGCTCGTCGGCCTGCTGCTTCTTGAGGCACTTGCGGATGGCATCCTGGTGGCTGCCGGAGAAGGCGGTGTAGACCAGCTCACCGACCCACGGATGACGCGGGTGAACCGGCAGATTGGTGCACTCGGTGTAGACCTGGATGATCTCGTCCGGGTTGGAGAGATCCAGCTCCGGATCGATGCCCTGGCTGTAGAGGTTCATCGCCAGGGTGATCAGATCCATGTTGCCGGTGCGCTCACCGTTGCCCAGCAGGGTTCCTTCGATGCGGTCGGCGCCGGCCAGCAGGCCAAGTTCGGCAGCAGCGGCGGCTCCACCACGGTCGTTGTGGGTGTGCAGCGAGATGATCGCGCAGTCACGACGGCTCAGGTGCTTGATGAAGTACTCGACCTGATCGGCGAAGTGATTGGCCGGGCCCACTTCCACCGTGGCCGGAAGGTTGAGGATGCAGCGTCTTTCCGGCGTCGGCTGCCAGACATCCATCACCGCCTCACATACCTCGACGGCGTAATCCATCTCGGTGGAGGTGAAGCTCTCCGGCGAGTACTGGAACACCCAGTTGGTATCCGGGTAGCGCTCGGCGTAGTCCTTGACCAGCTGCGCACCCTCGACGGCGATGGCCTTGATGCCGTCACGGTCCATCTCGAACACCCGCTCACGCTGCACGGTAGAGGTGGAGTTGTAGACGTGAACGACGGCATCACGCGCACCGACCAGCGATTCGAAGGTACGCGCGATCAGATGCTCACGCGCCTGCACCAGCACCTGGATGCTGACGCCTTCCGGGACCTGATCCTCCTCGATCAACCAGCGCACGAAGTCGAAATCGAGCTGACTGGCGGAGGGGAAACCGACTTCGATCTCCTTGAGGCCGATCTTGACCAGCAGCTTCCACATCAGCTTCTTCTGCTCGACCGTCATCGGCTCGAGCAGCGCCTGATTGCCATCACGCAGGTCGACACTCGCCCATAGCGGCGCCTGAGTCACGGTACGCGACGGCCACTGGCGGTCGGTCAGTGCAACAGGGGTCACGGGGCGATATTTGGTGTGGTCGAAGGCAGCACTTGGCGTGGATGCAGCAGTCATGGTCGTATCCTTGGCGGTCTGGGTGCGAAAAACCGGCAATCGAGGCCCGATACGGGAGATCGATGGCACCTTTCGCACTCAACAGTGTCCCAATCGGGGCGCCTGAGTAAATGTGAGATGACGAAGGCTTGGAAGCCTTGCATCCGAAAGCTTGCCGTCAGCAGGGCAAGCAAGCAAGTCGGGGGCAGCGTAACGTCACTGCCCGCCGCAAGCTCCGGGACCGGATCACGGTCACCAGCGCGGAGTATAGGACGATGGGATCACCATCAGAGCCCCTTCGGCAGCCTCGCTTCGATCAGAAGCCGACTGCATTCCGCGTTCACCGGTTGCATGAGGCGAGTCGCCAGCGCCGGTGGCTCATCCTGCTCAGGTCTGTCGTTCGCGTCGTGCGTCATGTCATGCGATAGCCACGACTCGAGCGGGCGTCTTCATCGCTGAGCAGTGATTACAGTATATGCCGCATATCAGGGCGGACGATTGCGAAAACCACATGACATCGCCATCTTAAAAGCAGATTATTTCACCATTCACACCTTCATCGCTAATGGATTGCGAAAATGAGCCAGAATATTCCTCTCCCGACACTGGACCGCTTCGACCGTCGCATTCTTGACGAGCTTCAGCACTCGGGTCGCATCAGCAATCAGGAACTCGCGGAGCGCATTGGCCTGTCCCCGTCACCTTGCCTGCGCCGTGTCCGTGCGCTGGAAGAAAGCGGCATGATCACCGGCTACCGCGCCCAGATAGATGCCCGCAAGCTGGGACTCAGTCTGATGGCGTTGCTGCATATCTCGATGGACCGCCACACCCCGGAGCGCTTCACCAACTTCGAGGACACCATCGCCTCGCTGCCCCAGGTGATGGAATGCCTGCTGATCACCGGCCAGGAAGCCGACTACCAGCTCAAGGTGGTGGTCAAGGACATGGATGACTACCACGACCTGCTGCTCAAGCAGATCACGCGCATCGAGGGGGTGACCGGCGTGCATTCGAGCTTCGTGCTGCGTCAGGTGATCGATCACCAGCGCGTCCCGACGACCTCCTGAGCCCGACTGTCTGAACCAGGTCTTGCAACTCGAATTTTCTAGCTCGGCCTACCCAGCACGAAAGCCCCGCCGGCTAACACCGGCGGGGCTTTCGTGCTGCTGAAGCACCATCATGATCACTCGCCGCCGATGATACCGCGGCGTATCTGGTCTTCCTCGATGGATTCGAACAGCGCCTTGAAGTTGCCCTCGCCAAAGCCATCGTTGCCCTTGCGCTGGATGATCTCGAAGAAGATCGGCCCGATCACCGTCTCGGTGAAGA
This sequence comes from Cobetia sp. MB87, assembly GCF_011319755.1. Classification (NCBI taxonomy): domain Bacteria; kingdom Pseudomonadati; phylum Pseudomonadota; class Gammaproteobacteria; order Oceanospirillales; family Halomonadaceae; genus Cobetia; species Cobetia sp. MB87. Next base: position 77,847 of record NZ_VFBC01000005.1, read on the forward strand.
TCTGCAACAGAATCCCCTCCCCCGGCGCACCATCGACCAGCAGGTTCAATGCCTTGAGGTCCTCGACATTCTCTTCGTGGTTGGGCACCCGCGCATCGACCTTCTCATAATAGGTGGCCGGCGTGGTCAGGAAGGTGACGCCATTGGCCTTGAGCGCCTTGACGGTGGCATGAATATCATCCGTCGCCATCGCCAGATGCTGGATGCCTTCCCCATTGTATTCGCGGATGAATTCCGCGATCTGAGAGTCATCATCGGCGGACTCGTTGATGGGAATGTGCATCTTGCCGCAGGGCGCCGTCATCGCGCGCGAGAAGAGCCCGGTCATCTTGCCTTCGATATCGAAATAGCGAATCTCGCGGAAGTTGGCGATACGCGCATAGAAGTCTGCCCACTCATCCATCTGGCCACGCCCGACATTGTGGGTCAGGTGATCCAGCGTATGCAGGCCGACACTGTTGGCATTCTCGATTGCGCCGTCGATGGCGACGAAATCGGTATCGTAGATCGAGCGCTCACGGTGATGGTCCACGAAGTACAGCACGGAACCGCCGATGCCCTGCACCGCGGGGATGCCCACCTCGCCCGGCCCGACCGGATGCTCGACGCTGTGCGCACCGTGCGCCAATGCATAGCGATGCGCCTGCTCGGCATCCGCCACACGCCAGGCCATCGCACAGGCACTCGGGCCGTGAATCGCCGCGAATTCCGCCGCCGGGCTGTTCGGCTCGGCGTTGAGCACCACATTGATCCCGTGCTGCTGGAACAGGAACACCTGCTTGGAGCGATGGCGACGGGTCTCGGTAAATCCGAGCTGGTTGAACAACTTGCGCAGGGCATCGATGCCGGCCGCATCCGGGGCCGTGAATTCGACGAACTCGAAGCCGTCCGTGCCGATGGGATTGTGCTGTTCGATACGCGCCGGTGCGTTCATGAGGTGCTCCTGAGTCAGGCTGCCGACAAGGCAGGCAAGGTAGAGAGAAGGCGGGCAACATCCTTCATGACAGGCAAACGCGCCACGCATCACCTGTGATGTCCCGATTCCGTTATCGGGAATCTATGCCTTGCCTGCCGCCCTGCCCATGCACCTTGCGCCCTCATTGGTGCCGTACCCTGCCTCCCCCTACGCCAGACATGTAACGAAACTCTGCCATGGCGTTGACGGCCCTCTCGACACTGTTCACCCGGGGCGCTCTCACTGCCGCGAGCGCCTGACACTGCGTCATGCTTTCTTTACATCTATCGGCGCGTCGCGCCTGCGACTGCCGCATGCCCGCCTTGCGTTGGCCGCTAAAGCCAGGCACCGCTGCCCAGCTGCCAGGCCACCCACAGAAGAATCGTAGCAATGAAGGCCTCGATGACCTGCCAGGCACGAGGGCTGGTCAGGCGTGGCGCCAGCCAGCCGGCACATGCCACCAGGCCGAAGAACCAGCCGATGGAGGCCAGGCTCGCCCCGACGATGAAGCTTTCAGGGGACGGCTGCTGAGCGCCGATCGCGCCCAGCATCACCAGCGTATCCAGATAGACCTGGGGATTGAGCAGCGTGACGGCCAACGTCGCCGCCAGCACCTTGCCGAGACTGGCCTTGAGGGCGTTGCTTGCCGTCAGCTGACCACCAGTGCGCATGCGCCCCAACGCCTTGAGTGCCTGCCAGAGCAGAAACGCCACGCCGCCCCAGCGGGCAATGCTCATCAACAGCGGCGATTGCTGCATGAGCGCGCCAAGCCCGAGCACGCCGGCGATGATCAGCACGCCATCACACAGCGCGCAGAGCCCCGCCACCCACCATTGATGCTCGCGCTTGAGCCCCTGCCCCAACACGAAGGCATTCTGCGCCCCGATGGCGATGATCAAGCCTGCGCCTACCCCTGCCCCATTGAAGAATGACCACCACATGTCGCCTGTCCTTTCGTCGTGTCGTTGCCGTGACTGACGACGCATGCCACGACTGTCAGTGCTGAGGCAGGCAGAGTACGCTAGGATGAATCCATCAAGGAAATTGATTCAAGGAATGGATCATAAGGAATACTGATGCTGGACTATAAACTGCTGGAGGCACTGGCGGCCGTCATCGATCAGGCGGGCTTTGAACGTGGGGCACGAGCTCTGGGGCTGACGCAGTCAGCGGTCTCGCAGCGCATCAAGCTGCTGGAGGCACGGCTGGGGCAGCCAGTACTGGTGCGTACACCGCGCCTGGGGCCGACGCCGCTCGGGCGGCGCCTGCTCAATCATGTCCAGCAGGTGCGCCTGCTGGAGCATGACCTTCTCGACCAGATTCCCGCCCTCGGCGAGAGCGAACAGCGGCTGCGTATCGCCATCAATGCCGATTCACTGGCCACCTGGTGGCCGACCGTCACCGGCAGTTTCTGTCGCGAGCGCGACCTGTTGCTGGACATGCTGGTGGAAGATCAGGAAGTGGCGCTCAGGCGCATGCGCGATGGAGAAGTCGCGGGCTGCATCTGTGCCACACCGCGCCCGGTGCAGGGTGCGCGCTCACACCCGCTGGGCAGCATGCGCTATCGGGCGCTGGCCAGCCCGGACTTCGTGCAACGCCATATCGCGAAGAAGGGCCGCGCCATCCCGCCCATACTGGCGGCCGAGACCCTGCGTCGCATGCCTGCCATCGTCTATGGCCGTGATGACCGCCTGCAACATCGGCTGTTGTCGACCATGGGCTTCGATGAACCCTTCCCCCACCACCTCTGCCCGTCGTCGGAAGGTTTCGTGCGCCTGGCATTGAGCGGCATGGGCTACGGCATGATTCCCGAGCAGCAGGCGGCGCATCTGCTTGCCAGTGGTGAGCTGGTGGATATCGCGCCGAACCATGCCCTCGACGTGCCGCTTTACTGGCATCACTGGCGCCACGGTGGCAGCACGCTGGACAAGCTCACCGACCATCTGTTGCGGGAATGTGCCACGGCATTGCGCCCGATGCCGGAGCAGGAGACGCCCCGCCCCGGCATGTTGTGAGCGCGCACGCTTCAGCCGGGCATCAGGCCCGACAAAAGAGGCTCAGAACAAAGGCTCAACACAGGAGCCTCAACCGCCCTGCTGCTCACGTACCAGCTGGGCCAGGAAACGATCGCAGGCCGCCAGCTGGCTGAGTTCGATGTACTCGTTGGCCTGATGCGCGACCCCGATGGAGCCTGGCCCGCAGACCACCGTCGGCCAGCCTTCGCTCTGGAACTGACCCGCCTCGGTGGTGTACGCCACGGCCTCGCTGGCCCGCTCATCGCCCAGCAGGCGCTGGCAAAGGCGAATGGCCGGATCCCGATCGCCATGCCCGAGTGAAGGCACCGTTTCCACCGTGCGTTCGCTACGGATCGCCACTTCGGGTGCCCGCTCACGATAGGGAGCGACCAGACGCTCGGCGTGGGCATCGATCTCCGCCAGCATCGCCTCGACATCTTCGCCCGGCAGATGACGCAGCTCCCAGTCGAAGATGCACTCCCCGGCGGTGATGTTGACCGCTGTGCCGCCCTCGATACGCCCGACATGCAGACTGGCGTGGGGCACATCGAAGCGCTCGTCCAGATGACCACAGTCGATGCGCGCCTGCATGCGGTCCTCGATGAAGGTCACCATGCGCGCCGCCAGATGGATGGCACTCACCCCCTGATAGACCAGGCTGGAATGCGACGGCTTGCCGGTCACCGTGGTGCGCAGATCGGTAATGCCCTTGTGGGCATCGACGATCGCCATCATGGTCGGCTCGCCCACCAGCACCGCCGCCGGACGCGGCAGGCGGTCACGCAGGCGCGCGATCATGCGCGGCGCCCCCAGACAGCCGATCTCCTCGTCATAGGAGAAGGCAAGAATCACCGGCTTCTTGAGCGTGCCCGCGCGCTGGGCATCCACCAGCGCCGGCACCGCCGCCATGCAGCAGGCGATGAAGCCCTTCATGTCGGCGGAACCGCGCCCGTAAAGGCGACCCTCGGCCTCACGCAGCGTGAAGGGATCACTGTCCCAGGCCTGCCCCTCCACCGGCACCACATCGGTGTGCCCGGAGAGCACCACACCCCCCTCGATTTCCGGCCCGATCACCGCCAGCAGATTGGCCTTGTCGCCACCATCGTTGTGGATGACCTCGGCACTGACGCCGACCACTTCCAGGGCATCGCGCAGGCAATGGATCAACGCCAGATTCGACTCGCGTGACACGGTATTGAAGCTGACCAGGTGCGCCAGCCAGTCGCGGCTGTTGGGCCAGTCGGAAAAATCGGCGTGCTGTGGCATCAGGCTGGCGGTACTGGCGATGGGGGACGCTGAAGCGGACATGGGCATTCCTGTGCAGATACATCAGAGCGGAGAGCACCACACGCAGCGCGCTGGCCTCATATGCTCACCGGTATAGCGCAGCGCTTCTTCGACAACAAGGGCCTGGCTGCAACATCCGCCTGGCAGGCACGCTTCAAAAAAGCCGACGCTGCCACACCCGCTGAAAGGGCATGGCAGCGTCGGCTGTGGCGACAGAACTCCGCTACGGGCGGGATTCAGGCCGTGATGGCATCAAGCAGCACGGCCGTTGCGCACCATGGCGTGAGGGTCGATGACGAATTTCTTGGCAGCGCCGCCATCGAAGTCCGCATAGCCCTGCGGCGCTTCTTCCAGACTGATGACCTGCACATTGACCGCATCGGCGATATTGACGCGCCCGAACAGGATCGCCTGCATCAGCGGGCGGTGATACTTCATCACCGGGCACTGGCCCGTGTGCAGCGAGTGGGACTTGGCCCAGCCCAGCCCGAAGCGCATCGACAGCGCCCCGACCTTGGCGGCCTCATCCTCGGCGCCCGGGTCTTCGGTGACATAGAGGCCGGGGATTCCGATCTGGCCGCCGGCACGCGTCAGCGCCATTGCCGAGTTGAGCACCGTGGCCGGTTGCTCACGGCCATGGTCACACCCACAGCCATGCGCCTCGAAGCCGACGCAGTCGACGAAGCAATCCACTTCGCGCTCGCCGAGAATCACCTCGACCTTGTCCTCCATCGAGCCTTCCTGACGCAGATCGATGGTCTCGCAGCCGAAGCTCTCGGCCTGCTGCAAGCGCTCGGGGATCATGTCACCGACGATGACACAGGCCGCACCCAGCAGCTGAGCGGAGACGGCAGCAGCCAGCCCGACCGGCCCGGCGCCCGCGATATACACTGTGGAGCCCGGTCCTACCCCCGCGGTCACACAGCCGTGGAAACCGGTGGGGAAGATATCGGACAACAGCGTCAGATCACGGATCTTCTCCATCGCCTGGTCGGCATCCGGGAACTTGAGCAGGTTGAAGTCGGCATAGGGCACCATGACGTAATCTGTCTGACCACCAGTCCAGCCGCCCATGTCGACATAGCCGTAGGCCGCGCCGGGACGCGCCGGATTGACGTTCAGACAGATGCCCGTCTTGCCTTCCTTGCAGTTGCGGCAGCGGCCGCAGGCAATGTTGAAGGGGACCGATACGATGTCACCCACCTTGATGAATTCCACATCGCGCCCGGCCTCGACGACCAGACCGGTGATCTCGTGGCCCAGTACCAGGCCCTGCGGCGCCGTGGTGCGGCCTCGCACCATGTGCTGATCACTGCCGCAGATATTGGTCGAGACGACCTTGAGGATGACCCCGTGTTCACACTTGCGATTTCCCAGCGCCAGGGTCGGATAGTCCAGTGATTCGACACTCACCTTCCCCGCTCCCTGGTAGACAACTCCGCGATTGGCATTGGCTGACATGACGTGCTCCTGACTGGCATGGGGGTTTGGCACGTGGCCGGCGTCAGGCAGACAAGCTGGCTTGCGCCGCCCGTCACTTTTCCTGCACCGGCCACCAGCCCGCGGTCGGTGGCGTCCAACCGCAAGGGCTTCTGCAGACTAGGCCAGTTGTCACAGGTAGGCTGTCCAGATGAGGCATCGACATACCTGAATGAGACAGTTCACGACCAAAGTGTCACTTCGGCTATCCCGCAGCCCGCTCGCCAGTGCCTCGCGCCTCTGCTGTTGGCGGCAGGCGACAGTCAGCGTCGATGCATCTCGACACTTGAAGCGCGCGCCCATACCCCCCAGTACTGATGTCAGCGTCATCTTGACGACAGAAATTGCGACCCGAGCCCGTTTTCATGACGGCTCGGGAAGACAGCTCTGAAAGACACTTCAAGGAGAGATCATGACCCTGACATCCAATGCCCTGCGCAATTCCTGCATGACCCTGGCCATCGTCGGTTCCGCCTTCATTGCCGGTTGCGGCAGCACCAGCGTGATAGAGAAGCAGGACACGCGCTACGAAGTCAGCGCCGTCGATGAAGACCGCGATGATGCCATCGCACAGGTCAAGGAGCGCGCACTCGAGGTGTGTGAAGAGCAGGACCGCGACAAGTACGATGTGCTCGACTCGCGCGTCTTCGGCCCGCACGACGCCACCGCCAAGGCTGCCGATGGCAATGACCAGCTGGAAGGCGGTACCGTCAATGAAGACACCGAAATGGCTGCCGCCACCCATGAAGGCGAAGGCTACAAGGTCGTCTGGACCGTACGCTGCCGCTGAGGCGTTCCCCGTCAGGTAGCGTGACCTGACAGCGCGATCGAACGCGAAAGCGAAAGCCGGAACGACGGCGAAATGAATGCGCAGCATCCGTCAGAAAGCCGCCCCCAGGGGCGGCTTTCTTGCGTTCCGGCACCAAGCGATAACCAAGGAAAACCGGCACTGCGACACTTGAGTTCCAAGGCCGCAACCATCGGTTGCCCCAGAAATCAGTCAATTGCACCGCCCCATTAGACGACTCTTGACTATGCTGAGATGAAAGCTGTCCCAGCGCCGCCCCTGATCGACATATGAGATTGGTGAAGAGTGAGTACCCGCCGCCGGACTGGCACACCTGCGGCGACTCGGACACTGAACATGCATGAACCTTGTTGCATGGGGCTCGCGACATGAATCGCGCAGCATGCATCTCACTGAATAAAGCTCGCGCATTGCCATGCGAGACGTTCGACAGCCCTATCGCCCGAGGGCTATCGATCACTGCCATACGCCATGACGAACCCATCAGGACTCTCTGCGCCCGCGCGCCGTCAAGGAGGCTTTTCCATGAGTATCGAACAACGCCTGGCCCCCGTTGCACTCCCCGACACCCGTCATCGACGCACCGTCGAACATCTGCTGGCAGGTTCCGGCGTCAGGCTCAACGGACCTGACCCCTGGGACATTCGCGTCCGCCATCCGGACCTGTTCCGGCGGGTGCTGCAGCAAGGCAGCCTGGGACTGGGCGAGGCTTACATGGAAGGCTGGTGGGACTGCGAGCAGATCGACGAGATGATCTGTCGCCTGCTGCGGCATGGCCTGGGCAGCCGCGCCCACACCACCAGCGAGCGTATCGCCTATCGACTGCAGGCCGGAGTGATCAATCTGCAGAGTCGCCGCCGCGCCGGCGTGGTCGGCAAGGTGCATTATGACTTCGGCAATGACCTCTTCACGCGCATGCTGGATGACACCCTGTGCTACAGCTGCGGCTACTGGAAAGACCTGCCGATCAGCGCGGAGAACCTGGGCAAGGCGCAACAGGCCAAGCTGGATCTGGTGTGTCGCAAGCTGGGGCTAACGCCTGGCATGCGCCTGCTGGATATCGGCTGTGGCTGGGGGAGCCTGGCCGCCTACGCCGCGCGCCATTACGGCGTTGAGGTCGTCGGCATCACCATCTCCGCCGAGCAGGCCGCGCTGGCGCGCGAGCATTGCGCAGGGCTACCGGTGGAAATCCTGCTCAAGGACTATCGCGACCCTGACTTCCGGCGCACGGTGGGCAGCTTTGATGCCATCGCCTCGATTGGCATGTTCGAACACGTCGGCCACAAGAACTACGCCACCTATTTTGCCCATGCCGCGCACCTGCTGCGCCCCGGCGGACGTTTCGTGCTGCATACCATCGGCTCCAACCAGAGTGATATCTCGGCCGACCCCTGGGTCAATCGCTATATCTTCCCCAATGGCGTGCTGCCCAGCGCCAGTCAGCTGGTACGCGCCAGTGAAGCACATCTGGTGATGGAGGACTGGCACAACTTCGGCGCCGACTATGACCCGACATTGATGGCGTGGCGCGCCAATCTCGACCAGCACTGGCATGAGCTGGCCGATACCTACTCACCGCGTGACAAGCGCATGTTCGAATACTATCTCGGTGCCTGCGCGGGCGCCTTCCGCGCCCGCCAGCTGCAGTTGTGGCAGGTGGTATTCACCCATGGCACCGCAGGGCGCTACGACGCGCCACGTTGATCGGATGTCATCCCTGACGACTGCGCTGATATTCGGCCTGGGAGCGCGCGATGCTGGCACTGGCATTGTCTTCGAACTGGAGAAGAGCTCGGGCGAAGGCATTGAGCACTTCGTCATCGAAGCCGACGTACAGCTCGGCCCGTACTCGTTCGATGCGCTCCGTCAACTGGGTCAGGCATTGGCGACCTTGCTCGGTGAACCACAGGCAACGCGCCCGCTTGTCGGTCTCGTGCGGCACGCGTGCGATCAGCTGCTGAGCCTCGAGCTGGTTGAGGGTGCGCGTCAGCGACGGCATCTCGATGCCCAGCTCACTGGCCAGCATCTGTTGGGTACAGCCCTCGCCGAGCTTTTCCAGATGGACCATGACCGTCCAACGCGATTCCGTCATGTCCAGGCTGCGCACCGCGCTGGTAATGGCGGTGCGCCATAGACGATGGACTCGACCGACCTGGCCGCCCAGCGATGGCTTGATCTGCTCGTGAAACGGGATTTCCTGTGTCGGATCCGTCCCCGGAGAATGTGCGTTCATATAGCGTCTCTCGACATGAAAGCTCCCATGACACTCCCCCTCATCAGTACTGAGCGGGAGACCCACGAGAGCCTTGATTGGTACGGTGTCAGGGCGGCGCTTGCCGCCGATATCAGACGCCACCTATATTAGCTTGCTAACAATATAAGAATCATACCCTTTATTAGCGAGCAAAACAATTCACCAGTTCCGATATCCAGACACGCATTCAAGCGCCTCTCCGATCCTGTCTTCTTGCCTGTCTTTTACCCTTCCTTCTCTTTCTCCTTCTCTTTCACCTATTTCCTGCTTTGCTGCTTTCCTCTCGCTCTGTTGTCTGTTCTCTCCCACCATCACCTGCACCGCGGGTCATTCCTGTGCGATGCCGTGACGCTTGAGCTTGTTGGCGATGGTGGTATGCGAGACCCCCAGGCGCTTGGCCAGCAATCGACTGGACGGATACTCGGGGTAGAGATGCGCCAGGATGCGCCGTTCGACCTCGTCATGGATATCACCCAGGCTGCCGGTGAGGTCGATATTGTCGAGACCCTCATCACGCGCCTCGCCGGTCAGACGCAGATGCTGCGCCTCGATCACCTCGCCATCGCACAGCGAGACGGCCTGGAACAGCACGTTCTCCAACTGACGCACGTTGCCCGGCCAGTGATAGCCCTGTAGACGCGCCATGGCCTCGGGCGAGATATCCCGTACGCGAGCGCCGATCTGGCGCACTGCCCGCTCGAGAAAATGCCGTGCCAGCTCCTCGAGTCCATCCAGACACTCCCTGAGTGGCGGAATCTGCACGCACAGCACATTGAGGCGATGGAAGAGGTCATGGCGGAAGCGCCCTTCGCTGCACAGTGCCGGCAGGTCCTGTTGGGTAGCGCAGATCACGCGCACATCGAGGAAGGTCTCCTCATCGCTGCCGACACGGCGGAAACCGCCGTCCTGCAAAAAGCGCAGCAGCTTGACCTGCATGCGCGGACTCATCTCGCCGACCTCATCCAGGAAGATGGTGCCGCCACTGGTCAGCTCCAGCAGGCCCAGCTTGCCCTCCGGCCGCGCGCCCTCGAAGGCGCCCGGGGCATAACCGAACAACTCCGTCTCGGCCATCGACTCTGGCAGCCCCGCGCAATTGAGCGCCATGAAGGGGGCCTGGCCGCGGGGGCTGGCCAGGTGACAGGCCCGCGCCAGCAGCTCCTTGCCGGTGCCGGTCTCGCCTTCGATCAGGAGCGGCGCATCCAGCGGCGCCATGCGGCGAGCCTCCTTGACCACCGCCGACAGCTGACGGCTCGCCTGGAAGATGGCCTCGAAACCGCGCACCTCGGTGCGCTGGATCTGGTAGATACGCGAGCCCAGGCGGTCTGCACGATGCAGGGTGACCACGGCGCCCGCCAGCGAGGCGACATCCTCGTTCTCGGTGTGCAGTGGCGCGATATCGGCGAGGAAGGTCTCTTCTCCCACCCGCAGGCGCAGGCCATTGACGCGGGCATTGTTGCGCCGGATCAGCTCCGGCAGATCGACATCCTGGACATGACGCGTCAGCGCCAGTCCCGGCACCTCATCGATACGCACTCCGAGCAACTTGCCCGCCGCGCGATTGGCCGCCACCACGCGCCCATCCATGTCGATGGACATCACCGGGTCTGACAGCGATGACAACAGCGCATTGAGCTCCAGATGGCGTCGCTCGGTGGGCATCAGGCTGACGCGACTGACCTTGAAGACCCCGGGAATCTCCTCGAGGGTCGGCTTCAGGGTCGAGAGCTGCATGCGCAGCATGTTGGGCACATGCAGATAGATGGAGTTGTTGGCCTCCCCGCCGACCTCCCCGCGCAGCACGTTGAGGCCGTAATCGGCAAAGGGAGCCAGGATGTCGCGCAGAATCCCGATTCGATTCTGGCAGGTCAGTTTGAGGCGCATGGCGTTCTCGGCATTGTCGTTGGAATTCTTGTTGGCATTGTCACTGGAATTGTTGTCGAAATGGTGTCGCCGGCCTGGCGTCGCCACTCGAGTGACGGAGGGCTTGGCGACGGACAGCTGAATGACGTTAACGTAAGCGTTATCAAAAACGTCGTAAAGCATTCCTTACAAAAGACAGTAATGCAGAGGTGCATGAACGCCCGAATGGCACAGGGTGCGCCCGATTACCGCTCCAGTGTCACAATTATGTGACAAGACACGCACCAACGCAGCGTTATCTGCTATGCGAAGCCACGCCTGACCACTGGTCAACGCCACCCGACAGGGCCTAGCGTTGTCATCGACATGCAAGGACTGGCATGTACGCCATAATGACAACACGGCAGCCTGCTCGGCAGCGCCGCCATCTGGTTGGGGAGGTTGCATGAACGCACCGCAGGGTCGTCATTGGCCACAGACATCCCAGGAAGCTCAGCCCGGCTCACAAGCCAAGGGTACCCGCTACGTTGCCCATGAGCCGGATGCCCGAGGCCGGATCCATTACAGCGATCAGGAGAACGCCACCTGGCAGACACTGATGTCGCGCCAGATGGCACTGGTCGAGGGGCGTGTCTGTCGCGAGTATCTACAAGGGCTCGAGCGCCTTGCCCTGCCAGAGGACCGTATCCCCCAGCTTGGCGAGATCGATCGGGTCCTGGAAGCTGCCACCGGCTGGCGAACCGCTCGCGTGCCGGCCTTGATCCCCTTCACGCGCTTCTTCGAGCTGCTCGCCGAGCGGCGCTTCCCGGTCGCCACCTTCATCCGGCGCCCGGAAGAACTCGATTATCTGCAGGAGCCGGACATCTTCCACGAGATCTTCGGTCACTGCCCGATGCTCACTCACCCCGCCTTCGCCGAGTTCACCGCCACCTACGGACGCCTCGGTCTCGCCGCCAGCAAGGAAGAGCGCGTCTATCTGGCCCGCCTCTACTGGATGACGGTGGAATTCGGCATGCTGCGCGAGACTCAACCCGATGGCAGTCGCGCCCTGCGCCTCTACGGCGGCGGCATCATCTCCTCGCCGCGCGAGACCCGCTATGCCCTGGGCGAGCTTGCGGAGAGTCTCGAACATCCCGCACATCTGCCCTTCGATGCCGTCGAGGCACTGCGCACCCCGTATCGCATCGACATCCTGCAGCCGCTCTACTATGTCCTTGAGTCACTGGACGATCTGCATGAACTCGCCAGCCGCGACATCATGGCGCTGGTGCACGAGGCGATGGCACTCGGCCTCAAGACGCCGCGCTTCGCGCCACGCTGATCGCACCGGTGCCCTTGCGCTCCTTATCACCCGCCCCACCCTCTTTCCTCAAGCCGGAGATAGTGACATGACCGAACTCGCCAGACAGTCCTGTGAAGCCTGCAGCTTCGATGCGCCCAAGGTCAGCGATAGCGACATCGAGACGCTCAAGACCGCGATTCCCGAGTGGCAGTTGCTCAATCGCGATGGCATCATGCAACTGGAACGGTGCTTTAAGTTCCGCAACTTCAAGCAGGCACTGGCATTCACCAATCGCGTAGGCGAGATTGCCGAGGAAGTCGGGCACCACCCGGCACTTCTCACCGAGTGGGGCAAGGTCACCGTGACCTGGTGGTCCCACGAGATGAAGGGTCTGCACAAGAACGATTTCATCATGGCCGCCAGAACCGACGAGGTAGCGAAATAAGATGTTCGAGCAGATTGCGCGTGTACCCGGGGATGCCATCCTCGGCCTGATCGAAGCCTTCAACAAGGACACCAACCCGCAGAAGGTCGACCTCGGCGTGGGCGTCTATCGCGATGCCAACGGCAATACGCCGGTCATGCGTGCGGTCAAGCAGGCCGAGAGCCGACTGGTCGAGAATGAAGTCACCAAGACCTACATCGGCTCCCACGGTGACCCGCGCTTTGGCAAGGTCGTGCTGCCGATGGTGCTGGGTGCCGAGTCGCCGGTACTGGCCGCCAATCGCGCCAGCGCCACCCAGGCGCCCGGTGGCACCGGTGCCCTGCGTCTGGCGGCGGACTTCATCGCCAGCAACCTCAAGGGCCGTGATATCTGGCTGTCCACCCCGACCTGGCCGAACCACCTGGGCATTTTCGACGCCGCCGGCATCACGCGTCATAACTACCCGTATGTCGACGAGAACAACCGCCTCGACTTCGACGGCATGCTGGCGACGCTCAAGACGATTCCGGAAGGTGACGTGGTACTGCTGCACGCCTGCTGCCACAATCCGACCGGTTTCGATCTGAGCCGCGAGCAGTGGGACCAGGTACTGGAAGTCGTTCAGGCACGCAAGCTGCTGCCGCTGATCGACTTCGCCTATCAGGGCTTCGGTGACGGTCTGGAAGAAGACGCCTACGGCGTGCGCCTGCTGGCCGAGAATGTCGATGAAGCCATCATCACCAGCTCCTGCTCCAAGAACTTCGGCATCTACTGCGAGCGCACCGGCTGCCTGATCCTGATCGCCAAGGACGAGGAGAGCATGCTGGACGTGCGCACCCAGGCCGCGATCACCGCGCGCGAGAACTACTCCAACCCGCCGGCCCATGGCGGTGCAGTGGTCATCGACATCCTCGAGGACGACACCCTGCGCGGCGAGTGGCAAAGCGAGCTGACCGAGATGCGTGAGCGCATCAACGGCCTGCGTCGTGATTTCGTCGAGGCGCTCAAGCCGTATGGTCTGGATGAGCAGTTCGCCTTCATCGCCGAACAGCGTGGCATGTTCTCCTACACTGGCCTTTCGCCGGAACAGGTCGATCGCCTGCGTGACGAGTTCGGCATCTACATGGTGCGCTCCGGCCGTGCCAACGTGGCAGGCTTCTCCACCGAGAACCTGCCCTATGTGGCCAAGGCCATCGCGACCGTCGTCAAGGGCTGAGCCCGAGCGAGCGCTGTCGTGAAAGACAAGAAAAACCCCGCCAATTGGCGGGGTTTTTCTTGAATGGTCGGTTGTCTGACCTGTTCTCTGATCTGCTCTCCAGTCTGAGGCAAGGCTTCAGCCAGTTACCTGCGCCATCATGCCGATCAGCCTTCCTCGTCCGCCTGCGGCAGACGGGCAAGACTCGCCGCCACCTCCTCCTCGAGCAGGCTGACCAGCAGGGCCTGCACCGCGTACAGCGACTCCCCTTCCTCGGCCGTCGACATCTTCCACTTGAGCTCCAGATAGCGCTCGCTGCGCATCGAGAGCGGCAGGCCGATCAGGTCGCCTCTGGCGTCCTCGAGCACCTGCAGCGCCGACAGCGCATCAATGATGGTGGCGGCACTGCCCGAGCGCGCCAGACGCCCGGCACTGGCCGACGTGGCAACTTCCAGCAGACTCGTCGGCGTCACGCGCTCACGCTTCAGCAGCCCCCGAATCAAGCGTCCCTGACTGCTGGTTTCGGGCAGGTCCACGAAGGGCCGCTCATTGAGGCGCGCAAGGGTCAGCGGCTTGTCCAGCAGCGGCCAGCGCGAGGGCCACAGCAGCATCAAGGGCAGCTTCAGCGCGGGCGGTACCTCGGCTTGCGCCTCGTCACTGGCCTCTTCACTTGTCCCTTTTCGGGAAGCGGCCCCTTCGACATTGTGCGCATCCTCCTCGACGTCAAACGGCAGCTCCGGCGTATCCCCCAGCTCGGGCATGGCGGCCTTGGCGGCAGGCCTTGCCTCGTCGTCATCGCCTTCGATGAGTGTCGTCTCCTCGCGCGCACGCTGCCGCAGGCTGGCCTTGAGCTCGCGAGCGCGTGCCGCCGCTGTCTTGGCACGCTTGCCGCCCTGTGGCTCCGGCGGTGCTTCCAGGCTCACCGCCATCGCGACCCGGCCCTCGCGGATGGCGAGATCATGCTGTGACACCTCGAGCACTTCCAGACTCGGCAGCCACTCACTCAAGGCTTCACTGGCCGCGATGCGCGTCAGCCAACCGGCACTGAAGACCTCCAGACCGGGTGTGACCGCCAGCACGAGACGCGGGCGCTTGCCGCTGCCCGGCCCGAAGGCCAGTCGCCTGAGCTCGGATTGGGCACTGAACATCCGGGCGAGTGAGGGCGTCAGACGCTCGGCTTCCGGGGTCGGCACCAACTTGCCGCCCTCGCGCAGAAACAACGAATAGCCCAGTGTCTGCTCTAGTTGTGCCAAGCCCCGTGAGACTACCGGCACACTGATGCCCAGTTGCGCGGCACCGCCTTTCATCGAGCCACACTCGATTACCGCCCACAGCATTTCCAGCTGACGCAGCCGTATGCCGGGTTCACGGGTGCCTGTATCTGACTGCGCCATGGTGTTGCTCCTTGAAGGGTTCGTCCGCGATGCTCCGAGAGTCAGCGCTGGACGCCGGCTCATTTAGCCTTACGCTAATCATGCTGGCGCCAAATGTCACGCTCAAGCTGCCTACAGGACGTCACGACCCCTGAAACGACACTCCCCCCGCTGATGAATCAGCGAGGGGAGTGAGAAACGAAACATCGATTCGCGCCAATCGTTCATTCAGAGCGGCCACTGGTTCAGACCGTCCGCTCGTTCATACCGACCAAGGACAAGCGATCAGGAGAGTGCCAGTACGCCTTCTGCTTCAAACAGCACGCCCTTGGGCAGCTCCTTGACGCCGACGGCCGCACGCGCCGGATACGGCTGGCTGAAGTACTGCTCCATCAGGGTGTTGACCACGGCGAAGTTGCTGAGATCGGTCAGGAACAGATTGACCTTGACCAGCTGATCCAGGCTGCCACCGGAAGCTTCACACACCGCCTTGAGATTGCGGAACACCTGGTCTGCCTGGGCTTCAAAACCGCCTTCCACCACTTCCATGGTCGCCGGGTCCAGCGGGATCTGGCCGGACAGGAACACCAGATTACCCGTGCGCACCGCCTGGGAATACGGGCCGATGGCAGCCGGTGCGGACTCGGTAGAGATAATCTGCTTGGTCATGCGCAATTCCTTGTTCAATCAGTTGACGGAGAGACACTCGAAAAAGACGACTTCACTGCATTACGCGCTACCTGGCAGCCCCCTGGCGCAACCACTGAACCAGAAACTGTCACGGACAACACTGCGCCGAGCATCAGGCAGCGTAGCGCCCAAGACTGAGACCATTGGGGTCGATCGTGGGCTTGCGACCATCCACCAGGTCCGCCAACAGACTCGCACTGCCGCAGCTCATGGTCCAGCCCAGGGTGCCGTGTCCGGTGTTCAACCACAGATTGTCGTACTTGGTGCCGCCGATGATCGGCGTGGAATCCGGCGTCATCGGTCGCAGGCCGGCCCAGAATTCCGCCTTGGCATAGTCGCCCGCTTCCGGGAAGACATCACGCACCACCATGTTGATGGTCGCACGGCGCTTCTCGAGCAACGACAGATCGAAGGAGGCAAGCTCCGCCGTACCACCCACGCGAATGCGATCGTCGAAGCGTGTCAGCGCGACCTTGAAGGTCTCGTCCATCACGGTGGACTGCGGCGCGGCATCGGCATTGATGATCGGCACGGTCAGGCTGTAGCCCTTGACCGGATAGATCGGCAGATCCAGGTCCAGATCACGCGCCAGGAACGGCGAGTAACTGCCCAGACACATCACGTAGCTGTCTGCGGTCATCTCGCCACGGTCGGTGATGACCTTCTCGATGCGGCTACCGCTGCGCTGGATACGCTGGATGGTGGTATTGAAGACGAAATTGACGCCCAGGGTGTCACGGCAGTAATCCGCCAGCCGGTTGGTGAACAGGTGGCAATCGCCGGTCTGGTCATCCGGCAGGTGCAGGCCGGCGATGAACTTGCCCGGCACGCGGGTCAGTGCCGGCTCCACCGTGGCGCAGGCATCGGCGTCCAGCAGCTGATGGCGTACACCACAGCCCGCCAGCACCTTCATGTCGCTCTGCACGGCATCGACCTGCGCCTGGGTACGAAACAGCTGCAACAGCCCCTTCTGACGGTCTTCGTAGCGCAGCCCGGTCTCTTCGCGCAGGGCATTGATGCAGGCACGGCTGTACTCGGAGACCCGTACCATGCGCTCCTTGTTGACGGCATAACGGTCGGCGTTGCAGTTGGCGAACATCTTGACCATGAACTTGGCCATCTGCGGGTCCATGCGCGGCTGGATCTTGAGAGGCGCATGCTCCTGGAACATCCACTTGACGGCTTTCTGCGGAATGCCAGGCGCCGCCCACGGCGAGGAGAAGCCGAAGGAGACCTGACCGGCGTTGCCGTAGCTGGTTTCCATCGCCGGGCTGGCCTGACGGTCGACGACCGTGACCTCATGCCCCTGACGCGCCAGATAATAGGCACTGGTGACACCGACGACGCCACTACCGAGTACAAGAATCTTCATGTTGGCCTACCCCATGACTGCAAGCCGCGCCCCACGGCAAATGACAGGCGTATTCGCGCACTCGGCAGCGAATAAAGACGATGAAGGCCGGCACCGGTCGACAAGGCGACTCACAGTGGCTTGGCCCGAATGCATCCAGTATAGAGGCGCAAACCACGGTTAATATTCTGTTATGAGGCTGCGTATCAGAAAATAAGCAGGTAAATTTCATATCATGGCAGTGATAAAAAACAAAAAAGCGGCCATTTTTGGAATGGCCGCTTTCGGTGCGTCTCAGCGGACTGCTGACGGGACTTCTGGCAAGGTCTGCTGACAGGACTTCGTGGCAGAATCTTGTGGCAAGCGACTGACGGCAGGCAGCACCGCCCGACATCTCACGCGGGCCGCCGCGATCAGACCTTGGCGTTCAGGCCCTCGCTATCTGCCCCTCATAGGCAGACCGTCATGGACAGACCGTCATACCCGCTTCTCAGCTCCGCTCAGTCAGATCAGGTCGTCGCGATATAGGCATGATCACGCACTGACTTGCCACGGTTGCCCAGGGCCTGACGATAGACACGCCATGCCACCACACCCGCCAGCAGATTGCCGATGGCCGAGCCGATGGCGACACCGCGCAGCCCATCCAGATGTGCCCCCAGCCATACCGCCGGCATGAAGCAGATGAAGAGACGCACGAATGACAGCGCCGTGGCACGCAGCGGCCACCCCAGTGCGTTGGCAGCCGACACGACCAGCATGCAGATGCCGAGGAAGGAGTAACTGGGCAACATCCACGGCAGCAGGACCGCCAGCGCCGCCGATACCTCGTCACTGCCCACCAGCACATAGGCCAGCGGTGTCGCCAATACCGCCGCGATGATGCCCAGCACCAGCTGCCAGATCACCACCACGCGGGCAGCCAGGTTCATCAGGCGACGAATTTCCTGCCAACGACCGGCGCCATAACAGCGCCCCAGCCACGGCGGCAGCGACATGGTCAGGGCCAGCACCACGATCAGCGAGAAGGTTTCCAGGCGTGAGGCGATACCCCAGGCGGCCACCTCCGTCTGACCCAGCCCCGCGACGATGGCAGTGACCAGCATCGCGGAGAGGGCCGGCATCATCTGACACAGGATCGCGGGTATCGCGATCCCCGCCAGCTGACGGCGCGAAGCCTGCCATTCGGCCCACAGGCCGCGATAATCCATCCAGTCGCGGCGCGAGAGCTTGAACGCCGTGATGGCAAGCCCGGCCCCGAAGGAGAGCACGGTCGCCCAGGCAGCCCCCGCCAGACCGAAGCCAGGCAGTGGCCCCGCGCCGAAGATCAGCAGCGGATCCAGCACCAGATTGAAGATACTGGTCAGCAGCATCATCTCGCCCGGCAGGCGTGTGTCGCCATGGGCGCGGAACAGGCTGTAGAGCACATAGGCCATGGCCCCCAGCCAGCTGGCGATCAGTGACGGGCCCCAGTAGACCTCGATCAGCTTCATCTCGGCGGCATTGGCACCCAGCAGCTCGAAGGCCGGCACCCTGATGGCCCACAAGAGCAGCATCAGCAGTGCCATCAACACACCGGATCCCAGCAACACTACACCGCCCAGACGCCGCGCACGCGCCTCATCCTCGGCACCCAGGGTACGCGAGACGATCGCGGCGATCGCGATGCCCATGCCGACCTGTACCCCGATGATCAGAAAGGTCAGCGGGAAGGTGAAGGATTGCGCAGCCAGTGGCGCGGTGCCCAGATGCGAGACGAAGGCAGCATCGACCAGGTTGAAGCCCAGCAGTCCCATGATGCCGAGCGTCATCGGCAAGGTGCTGCGCCACAGGCGTGACATCAGCTCACGCGTCGTCGGACTTCCCGGCGTTGGCGGGGTCGATGTTGCAGAAGCTTCGGTGGACATAGAAGAAGACATGAACTCACTCCCAGCATGTCGAGCATGACTGGTTGGATGAAGGTAAAGGCGCCGGAACACTTGTGTGACGCTGGAGTGACGATTCTAGGGATTTCGTCAGACCCCAGATAGGCTCAGTGAGACATGTCTTTGATGCATTGTCGGCAACAGGAAGAGCGAGAAACGCGTTGATGCGTGGTATTAGAGGAAACAGTGACCGTGATAAACTGACCTTGTCAGGGATTTCCGTCATCCGGATTCGTGATGACGCCCCATGCAATGTCACCGAGTATCGACTGCTATCGAAGATGGACCGTCGCTTTATATGCACTGACTGCCTCATGGATGGCTGGCAGAGTGTTCCCCTCCCCATGGCATCACGAGAGGTCAGACCGTGGATAAAGCATCCCGTTTGTTGCTGTTTCTCGATGTGGTAGAAGCACAGAGTTTTTCCAAGGCGGCTGACCATCGTCAGGTCAACCGCTCGGTGGTCTCCAAGCAGATCAGTCGTCTGGAAGAAGAACTGCAGATTCGCCTGTTCAATCGCTCGACCCGCTCGCTGGCCCTGACGGATGCGGGGCGCGAGATCCATCAGCACGCACTGCGTCTACGTGAAGTGCTGGAAGATACCGATGATGTGGCCGGCGCCTATCAGGATGGCCCGCGTGGCATCCTGAAGATCACCAGCCCGAGCCATTTCGGGCGCACCTATGTCGCCCAGGCCGTGCGCCTGTACATGGAGCGCTACCCGGATACCCAGGTGGAAGTACGCCTGGAAGACCACCTGACCGACCTGATCGGCGGCGGTTATGACCTGGCCATTCGCATGTCGGAGCTGGAAGATTCCAACCTGATCGCGCGTCCGCTGGCTGCACACCGTCACCTGATCTGTGCCTCGCCGGCCTTCATCGAGCGTCACGGCATGCCCCAGACCCCCGCCGATCTGTCTGGCCTGCCGGCGGCGGTATATTCCCGCGATGGCTTCATTCTTGACCGCCTGCGTGTCTGCACCGAAAGCGGTGTCGAGGAAAAGGTGGCGCTGGATTCGCGTCTCAAGGTCAATGATGCCGACGTGCTGATCGGTGCCATCAAGTCGGGTGCCTGCTATGGCATGGTATCCGCGATCAACATCAAGGACGAGATCCTGGATGGTGAACTGGTGCCGCTGTTGACCAACGTGCCGATGAAGCCCTTGCCTTCGATCCACCTGGTCTACCCGCACCGCCAGTACCTGCCGCAGAAGACGCGTCGCTTCAGCGATTGCCTGCAGGAGGTCGTCGGCACGCCGCCCGTCTGGGAGCAGCGCATTCCGGGCTTCGAGAACATGTACGGCTACGGTAACGGTTGCAGCGCATGAGACGTCGCCACGACTCTCGAGTCTGAATGCAAGCCGCCACCTCTCGCGGCCAGTGCCAGACCCGAATGCTCACCATGAAAACGCCCGCCACGCAGAGTCACTGCGTGGCGGGCGTTGTCTTTTCAGGCCCCTTCATTTCAAGCGCCTTTCACTTCCGCCCCCTTCATCAAGCGCTCTCAGAGCGAAACTCTCAGGGGCAGGGATGGATCGACGGCTTGCGCTTGAGCCACTCGACCAGCTCCGGCAGGCGCTTGGGACGTGCATAGCGGAAGCCCTGCACCAGATGACAACCCATCTCGACCAGCAGGCGCTCCTGCTCTGCAGTCTCGACGCCTTCCGCCAGCACCTCCATGCCCAGACTGTCGGCCAGCGAGATCGCGTGGGAGACGATGGCGCGGTCGCGGGCATCATGATCAAGGCTACCGACGAAGCGCTGATCAACCTTGAGGCGGCAAGCACGCAGGTCACGCACGTAGAGCAGTGACGCGAAGCCGGTGCCGAAATCATCGATCGCCAGGCGCACGCCGCGTTCGATCAGGCCGGTCAGTCGCTCCACGACGCGATCAAGATCCGGCACGCGTGAGGATTCGGTGATCTCAAGCTCCAGGCGTTCCGGCGCGAAGTCATGGCGCGCCAGGGCCTCCGAGACACGCTCGGGGAAGCCGGGATCACGAAACTCCTGAGCCGAGACATTGATCGCCACCGACAGCGGCTTGCCGTTCGGCGTCACCAGGTCACGCGTTGCCGAAAGGGCCGTGTCCATCACCCGCGCGCCGACGGTACCGATCAAGCCGTACTGCTCCGCCAGCGGGATGAAGCGCCCCGGCCCGATGGTGCCAAGCTCGGGGTGGTCCCAGCGCACCAGCACCTCGACGCCGACGGCCTGGCCACTGGCGAGGTCGAACTGGGGCTGGAAGGCGAGATCCAGCTCTTCGAGATGCTCGCGCAGGTCACTGGTCAGGCGATAGTCGTTGAGATGCTGCATATGCGCGCCGGGCGAGAACACATGCAAGGGACCACAGACATCGATGTCATCGTATTCGCCGTGCAACATGGCGAGTTCGGCCAGATGCATCAGACGATGGGCACGCCGTGCGTGCTGCGGCGCCAGACTGATGCCGACCCGCGCCGTGACCGGCAGGGCCTTGCCATCCAGTCGCATCAGCATCACCAGCCGTTCGCACAGCTCGTTGGCACGCGCGATCAGGCTGGCCTCATCCCCGACGAAGAACAGCGCGAAGGCATTGCCCAGGGGGCGGCAGACCAGG
Organism: Cobetia sp. MB87; assembly: GCF_011319755.1. Taxonomy (NCBI): domain Bacteria; kingdom Pseudomonadati; phylum Pseudomonadota; class Gammaproteobacteria; order Oceanospirillales; family Halomonadaceae; genus Cobetia; species Cobetia sp. MB87. The sequence goes on from NZ_VFBC01000005.1 coordinate 99,343, forward strand.
GCGTCGCGATACTGCAGAGACATGGCTTCTGCCACCCGCTCCAGCAGCGGATCGATGCGTTCGGCACCGTGCGCCGAGTTGATGATCTCCAGGTGGGTCAACGACAGATAGATGATGCCGGCATCGATGCTACCGTCGACGCTTTCTTCCAGCAGCAGTTCATCGATCTGGGCATTGAAGCGATCGCGCGACAGCAGGTTGATGGGCTGCAGGCGGCGCAGGGCGATCAAGACCTTGTCATCCACCCCAGCCGCCCGCGCCTCAGCCAGCCCCGAGAACGGCGCCTTGAGGCGGACTCGCCGCTCGCTGACCGGCTCGAGCCGCGGCCGCTCGGTGCCGAACAGCTCCTGCCAACCACAGGTGTTGGCCACCAGACACTCGGCATCGAAGATCGCCATGCGCCACGGCAGATTGGCCTTCTGCACCAGCAGCCATTCGCCCAGCTCGCCGGTGATGCCCATCAACCAGAAGCCGGGCTGGCCGCTGATGCCACAAGGCTCCGGCTGCTTGGGCAGCGGGGATGGCAGCTCCGGCACCCTGTCTTCCTGGCGAGCGCGCGGCGACGTCCAGGCGAGTTGGCCGAAGCGGTCATGGATCCACAACGGCTCTTCGATGGACGACAGCAATTTGATCAAGATATCGAGAGGCACGCTCACTCCACCTGCAGTCATAAGGAAAATGGCTTGATGCCCCGCAAGGGCCGCCTGTCGCCAGTGATGTTGGCCGCTGGCTGGCGCAACGCGGGTAACACCGCCGGGACATGACACGTCATTCACGCTTCCGGCTGTTCTCGCGCTTATCTGCTTACACCTGCTTTCATTGTCGCCGCTGGCTGCAGCAAGGCCCGGGCCGCATGGCTAATGCGGCAATGTCCGAGCGCCCATGCTACTCCTCCTATGGACATTGCCAGGCGCCAGAGTGCTGCACTTTGTCTCTTCTGATCGCCCTTTTGAGTGCCCTCGTGAACGCTCTTTTGAACGCCAGATACCTCCCCGCTTCGCCTGTCACTTGACGCTGCTCCTGGCGTCATTGCGAGAGCCGCTCCCGGAGTCAGTCGGCAAGCCACTCAACCGGCTCCTCAACCTGCTCCTTAGCCAGTCATCCCGAAGTTAGTACCGTCAGGGGATGCACCAGAGGTTCAAGCGTGCAGCACGCAGTCGACACTCTCTACGCTTCGCTAATACTTCGAGTCTATGCCAGCCTGTGGTGCGGGCACCAAGGCTATTTTCTCGCCGACTCAACGCTTGGCTGCCATCGCCGCTTCGAAACCTGGCAACAGACGACGTATCCGCGGCCCGCGCCAGCGCGCGAGTGGCATCAAGGCGTGCGGAAGAGTAGGATAGGCGCCCGTTTCGCCCGGACCGGATCCCGGGCGCCGAATCCATCGGTCAAAGAAATTCTCCGTCATGACTCTCAATGTCCAGAATTCCGCTGTCTCCGCTTCTGCCTCCTCTGCAGAACGCCCCCGCGCCGTCGTCATCTACTCCGGTGGCATGGACTCCTACACCGTCCTGCACCAGGCGCTGAAGGAAGGCTTCGAGGTACACGCCCTCTCCTTCCATTATGGCCAACGCCACTCGCGTGAGCTCGACGTCGCACGCCAGGTCTGCGAGTCACTGGGCGTCGCCCACGAAGTCGTCGACATCCGCGCCATCCATGGCCTGATCGACAACTCCGCGCTGACCAACAGTGACCAGGCGATGCCCAAGGCCGACTACGACGAGGCCTCCATGACCTCGACCGTGGTGCCCAACCGCAACATGATCCTGCTGTCACTGGCCATCGCCAAGGCCGTCAACATCGAGGCCGAGGTCTGCTTCTATGGTGCCCACGGTGGCGATCACGTGCTCTACCCGGATTGTCGTCCGGAGTTCGTCGACAAGATGAACGCCGTCGCCGCGATCGCCAACTTCTCACCGGTGGAGATTCGCGCGCCCTTCCTGCACGCGAGCAAGGACGAGATTCTGGCCGCCGGCATCGCCATGCAGCTCGATTACGCCCAGACCTGGACCTGCTACGAAGGCCGTGAACTGGCCTGCGGGGAATGCGGCAGCTGTCGTGAGCGACTCGAGGCCTTCGCCGCGCATGGGCTGAGTGATCCGCTCGGTTACGAAACGACCGATTCGGCCAAGGGCGCAGGCACTCTCTGATGTATACCGTAAAGGAAGCGTTCTACACCCTGCAGGGCGAAGGTGCTCGCGCAGGGCGCGCCAGCGTGTTCTGCCGCTTTGCCGGCTGCAATCTGTGGAGTGGCCGCGAGCAGGACCGCGACACCTCGGTCTGCCGCTTCTGCGACACCGATTTCGTCGGCACCAACGGCCAGAATGGCGGCAAGTTCCGCACCGCAAACGCACTGGCGGACTTCCTGGCCAGCCTGTGGCCGGAGCACACCGGCATCGCCACGCCCTATGTGGTCTTCACCGGCGGTGAGCCGCTGTTGCAGCTCGACAGCGAACTGGTAGATGCGATGCACGCTCGCGGCTTCGAGATCGCGGTGGAGACCAACGGCACCGTCGAGCCGCCTGCCGGCATCGACTGGCTGTGCGTCAGTCCCAAGGGCGCAAGCGAGCTGGTCCTCACCGGCGGCGATGAGCTCAAGCTCGTCTACCCGCAGCCGGAGGCCCTGCCGGAGCGCTTCGTCAGCCTGGACTTCGCGCACTTCTATCTACAACCACTGGATACCGCCGCCCTGGATGCCCTGCCCACGCCTGCAGCGGCCCGCGAGCATTACCGCGAGGTGCTGGCGTCCGATACGCCGATGAACCAGTGCGTCAGCTACTGCATGCGCAATCCCCAGTGGCAGCTCTCGCTGCAGACTCACAAGATCAGTGGTATCGATTGATGACCGCAATGACTCCCAAGACCCTCTTCGTCAGGGCCCTCACCGCGGTGGATGCCTCGGTGTGGAGCAATACCCGCGGCCTGTACGGCATCAGCCAGCATCTGGATCTGGAGCTGGACGGCGCCGTCGGCCATGACGGCATGCTGTTCGACTTCGGCGACGTCAAGCCGTGGGCCAAGCGCATGATCGATCAGGACGCCGATCATACCCTGATCGTGCCCAGCCAGGCCGAAGGCGTGAGCATCACGGACTGCCCGGAAGGACTTTGCCTGCGCTTCACCCAGCCCTATGCCATGGAAGTGCGCGGCCCGCGTCAGGCCTTCTGCCTGCTGCCGGTGGCCGAGGTCACCACCGAAGTGCTGGCCAACCACTTCGAGAAGTTGCTGACTCGCCGCCTGCCGCCGCGCGTCGAGGCGCTGCGCGTGCGTCTGAGAGACGAGTCCATCGAGGGCGCTGCCTATACCTACAGCCATGGTCTGCGTCACCACGGCGGCAACTGCCAGCGCATCGCGCATGGCCATCGCTCACCGCTGATCATCGAGCGCAATGGTGAGCGGGATACAGCGTTGGAAGCCGAGTGGGCCGAGAAGCTCAACGACTGCTACCTGGCCGAGGAAGGCGATCTGATCGATCGTCCGGGGCGCGAGCTGGTATTCAGCTATGAGGCACCGCAGGGCAGGTTCCGCATCCGCCTGCCGCGCAAGCAGGTCTGGCTGCTGCCGACACCGACCACCATCGAGTGGATCGCCGACTGGCTGGCGCGCCAGATCGCCCTCGACAGCGGTGACAGCATCCGCGTCGAAGCCTACGAGGGCATCAACAAGGGCGCCATCGCGCGGCATACCCCGCAGACGGCGCGAGAGCCTCTCGTCCTCCCCGAGCACGAAGATACACCCGCCACCTCATGACGCAGACCGCCGCCCTTTCTGCAGATGCCGCCGCCGCCGGCTGTCGTGCCGGTTGTGGCGGCTGCTGCATCGCCCCCTCGATCTCGAGCCCGATCCCCGGCATGCCCCATGGCAAGCCGGCGGGAGTGCGATGCGTGCAGCTGGATGACGACAACCTGTGCAAGCTGTTCGGCACACCGCAGCGCCCGGCGGTGTGCGGTGACTTCGATTTCGATCACGAGCTGTGTGGCGATTCCCGCGAAGAGGCCTTGCGCCTGATCGGCGAGTGGGAACGCCTGACGTAGCAGAGATCTCTTGATAGGCATGGGCTGAAGCGCTCCACGAAGGAGCGCCTCAGCTCACTCGCCAAAGAAGTTGAAAGGTCTGGCGGCCCCTTCGCTGCGGCAGGCCAGCAAGGCCGCATTCAGCTGACGGGAATCCTCAAGCGGCAACGTCGCCACCGTCCCTTCCTGCTCCTGCCCGTCCAGTGGTGCGATCAGCTCAAGGCGTGAATCCTCGCGCCAACTGGACGGCGCAAGCTCGGCACGTCCATTGGCGCGGTTATAGCTGCGCCAACCTTCCCGGGTATGAAAGACGCCCTTCACGCGCCACTCGCGCGGCAGACCATCCAACCACCGGGTCAACTGATCGAGATCGAACACCTCGCTGGCGGCGATTCGCCAGCCCAGACTGGCATGCTCAAGCCCCTCGGCCTGCTCGATCACCGGTGCGCCGGGCAGCGGCATCACGTCTGAGGCGGGCGATTCATCACCCGCGGAGGCCTCAAGTGCCTGACCCGCATTGGCGTATGCGGCACGATGCGCGGCCGGCATCGTCACATTCCCCTGTTCTGCCAACAGCTCATCGACATCTCCGCTCGCGCCCTGTCCTGCCATCAACCAGTCAATGATCCGGGCTTCCTGAACGTTCATGAGTGCCTTGAGTGCATGGGTATCGCCGTCGGCTCTGCCCAGCTCACCGACCCAGCGCTTGCGCGGCCACATCCCCGCCAGAAACTCATGCGCGGCCGCCAGCTGCTCATCAGTCGCCAGGTCCCGCTTGCTGAGCACCACACCGCCCGCCAGCGTCAATTGATCCTGGAAGGTACCGTGTTCACGCGTACGGGCATCGTCCAGTGCACGCGGGTCCAGCAGGGTGATGACTTCCTTGAGCTCAAGCGCCGGAGCCAGCCCTTCACTGCGCAACACATCGATCAGCCCTGCCGGATGGCCCAGTCCCGAAGGTTCGATGATCAGGCGATCAGGGCGCGTCTGATGGATCAGGCTGACCAGCCCCGCCTGCAGCACGAAGGCCAGCTGACAGCACAGACACCCGCCGGGCAGCCCCTTGACGCTGACATCTTCGCGCCCGGCAAACAGCGCCTGATCGATCCCCACCTGCCCGAACTCATTGACCAGGATCGCCCAATGCTCATCCGTCGGCTTGGCCGCGACCAATGCCTGGATGAAACTGCTCTTGCCCGTGCCCAGAAAGCCGGTGATCAGATGCACCGGTATCCGCGTTTGGCGTGCAAGATCCGTCGGGGCGTCGCCGCTCCTGGCGCCGCGTGAAGCCACAGACATGCTGAAATCTCCGCAAGATGAAGGACGTGCAAAAGGTTATAGAGTAACAAAAACCGGCCGGCGACGACGTCTCGTCAAGTGAATCTGGCCTTTTGGCGTGACGCGATCTGGCGGACAGCAAGCTGCAACAAGGGGGAGACAAGGAGGGAGATACGCAAAACCCCTCGCCACCAGGAGTGACGAGGGGTTTGAGGCTGACAATCGAGCCTGACTGACGCGTGCGATCAGGCAGCGCGGGTCAGGATACGACGCGCCACGTCCGGCGTGATATCGCCATGCTCACCGATGGCGGTGAAGCCGTGACGGGTCAGGTTATCGACCAGCTGATCGATGCTGTCGGCACTGATGCCGGCTTCGCTCAACGTCACCGGCGCGCCCATGCGCGTGAAGAACTCACGGGTCTTGTCGATGGCGGCGCGCGCAACGCTCTCCTCGTCGCCTTCCAGTGCCCAGACGCGACGACCATACTGCGCCAGCTTGGCACGCTTGGCCTCGAACAGCTCTTCCCACAGCGCCGGCATCACGATGGTCAGGGTGCGACCATGATCGACACCGTGCAGTGCGGTGATCTCGTGACCGATCATGTGCGTGGCCCAGTCCTGCGGCACACCACGCCCGATCAGACCGTTGAGGCCCAGATTGGCGGCCCACATGATGTTGGCGCGCACGGCCAGATCATCCGGCTGGCTCAGTACCTTGGGGCCTTCCTCGATCAAGGTCAGCAACAGCCCCTCGGAGAAGCGATCCTGGACCGGCGCGTTGACCGGGTAGGTCAAATACTGCTCGCTGACGTGCACGAAGGCATCGACGACGCCATTGACGCTCTGGCGCTCCGGCAGGGTCAGGGTGGTGGCCGGGTCCAGCACCGCGAAACGCGGGTAGGCCAGTTCGCTGAACATCGGCAGCTTGTCGTGGGTCTCATAGTTGGTGACCACGGCGTTGCCATTGGACTCGGAGCCCGTGGCCGGCAGTGTCAGCACCACGCCCAGCGGCAGCGCCGTCTCGGGATGCTTGCCCTCGGCGAGAATTTCCCACGGATCACCGGCGTGACAGGCGGCGAGTGCGAGGAACTTGCTGCCATCAGCGACACTGCCACCTCCGACCGCCAGCAGATAATCGATCTTCTCGCGCTTGATGACTTCCAGGGCTTCGAGCAGGGTGTGATAGCTCGGGTTCGGCTCGATGCCGCCGAAGCTCCACCACTGACGGCCTTCCAGTGCGGCTTCGACCTGGTCCATCACGCCGTTGCGCTTGATAGAGCCACCACCGTAGGTGACCAGTACGCGGGCATCCGCCGGAATCTCGTCACGCACCTTGTCGATCTGGCCGGCACCGAAGTGCACGCGAGTCGGGTTCTGATAGGTAAAGTCCTGCATGATGCTCTCCTCGCGGAGTCAGGGGCGACACGGCAACATGAGATGACAGGGCCGTGGTCAGGCGCCACCTGACACAGAGTGATATGTGGGCAAAATGACAGAAAAGCGCGACGATGACGCCACCTGCCCACGAACGATGGTCTGCATTCTAGAGCAGTGACCAAGACCAAAGTAGAGCGCAGACCGCACGTCTTTGGTTCGTGAGAGTCACCAATCCTCACGACAAGTGATGATTGAGGACCAGTAATGCGTGATGACAGACGCCTGGCCACTCACGCAAAAGGCCCGCCGCAGCGAGCCTTTCGTGACTGCCTGAGCAGCGCGCGTACACGCGGCGTCAGGTGTTCGGGTCTTCAGCCCGGGCTTTCAGTGATGCCGTCGCAAATCTCAGTTCTCAGCACTTAGTTCTCAGCACTTAGTTCTCAGATCACAGACGCACCAGCATCTTGCCCTTGTTGCCACCCGAGAACAGCTTGAGGAAGGCATCCGGCGTCTGCTCGAGCCCTTCTTCCACCGTCTCTTCGTAATCGATATCACCCTTGGCGACCTGCGGTCCTACCTCTTCGAGGAAGCGGCTGTAGTTCTGCCAGTGATCGAAGATGATGAAGCCTTGCATACGCGCGCGACGGATCAGGATCATCGAGATGTTCGAAGGACCAGGCGCCACCTCGGTATCGTTGTAGCTGGAGATCATGCCGCAGACGGCGATGCGTGCGCCGACATTCAGGTTGTTCAGCGCCGCCACCAGGCAATCACCGCCGACATTCTCGTAGTAGACGTCGAAGCCATCCGGGCAGGCGTCCTTGAGCGCCTTCGTCAGCTGCTCGGCATCCTTGCCCTTGTAACTGACCGCCTTGACGCCACGCGCTTCCAGCCAATCCAGCTTTTCCTGACTGCCGGCGATGCCGACGACAGTGCCACCCTTGGCCTTGGCCAGCTGCACGGCGAGCGAGCCGACCGCACCGGAGGCCGCGCTGACCAGCACGTTATCACCCTCTTTCATCTCGGCGATAATGTTGAGGCCGGTCCAAGCGGTCATGCCCGGCATGCCCAGCACGCCCAGGTAGGCCTGCTCCGGCACATCGATGCTCGGCAGCGGCTCGACCTGATCACCAGAGAGCTGCGCGATATCACGCCAGCCGCCCATGTGACGGACCTTGTCGCCGCGCTTGAAGCGAGAGTCACGTGACTCGATCACTTCACCGACGGCTGCGCCCTGCAGCGGCTCATTGAGCTCGAAGGGATCGATATAGGTCTTCACGCCGCTCATGCGGCCACGCATATAGGGATCCACGGACAGCCAGCTGTTGCGAATGCGCACCTCGCCTTCGCCGAGCTCACTCAGCTCCTCTTCACGCAACTGGAACAGGTCGCGTTCCGGGGTACCTTTCGGATAGTCGGTGATCGTGTAATAGCGTGTCTGCATGCAATGCTCCTTGCGAATGATCTGGTCAAACGACGAGTGATCAGAATCGTCATCAGGCCGCTGGCCCGAGGCCTCAACCCTGTGACGTCTGGCCGCCGCAAGCGTTGCTCGGCGACGAAGTATCACCAGATTACGCTCGCTCCCGATATCACACCAATGACAGAAACTGAATCCCGGTATGTATGAGACTGATATCATGTGCGGTTGAAACTGCATACTTTCATCCCAGTGACTGGGTCGCCTCGCTACCGGGAACCGCTTGCCATGCACCTGGCTGAACTTGCTCGCCATGATCTCAATACGCTGGTCGCGCTGCATGCGCTGCTGGAAACCCGCAGCGTGTCGCGGGCCGCTGAGCGCCTCAACCTGAGCCAGCCTGCGGTGTCCCGCACCCTGGGGCGGCTGCGCGAGGCCTTCGATGACCCCCTGTTCGTGCGCGCGCAACGCGGTCTGCGCCCCACCGCACGCGCAGAGGCCCTCAGACAGCCCCTCGCACGCCTGCTGCAGGAGCTAGGCGCCCTGCTGGCACCGCCCGAGTTCTCGCCTGAAGATAGCCAACGTCGCTTCCAGCTGGCCACCACCGATTACGGCATGCACGCCTTCGTGGCGCCCCAGATCGCCCCGCTGCACGCGCAGGCACCCGGCATCCGTCTGGATATCCAGGCCTACGGCGGCAATGTCGAACAGCAACTCGAGGAAGGCGGGCCGGAGCTTGCGATGTGCGTGCCCACCGCCAGGGTGCCGGCCGGCGTGCATGGTCGTGAGATCGGGGATGATCAGTTCGTCTGCGTGATGCGCCAGGACCATCCGCTGGCAGCGAAGGAGACCTTGAGCCTGGAGGACTTCCTCGCCGCCAGTCACCAACTGATCAGCATGGGCGGTGATGAGCGAGGCGCAGTGGACCTCAAGCTGGCGGAACTGGGACTGAGTCGTCAGGTCGTCATGCGCCAGCCTCATTTTCTGGCCGCCTTCAGTGTCAGCTGCCACAGCGACCTGCTGCTGTGCGTGCCGGGCTGTCTGGCCATCAGCATGCTCGATCAGCTGCCGCTGGCCCTGCGTCCGCTGCCCATCACCCTCAACCGCTTCTCCTACTGGCTGGTGTGGCACGAACGCCTGCATCATGACGCTGGCCACCGCTGGCTGCGCCAGACGCTCTCCACGGGCATTCAGGCCCGTCACCGCGAACTCTCCCAGCGCCTGCGTCAGCGGCTGGGCTCGTGACTTGACGCCACACCCGAACACAGCCTCGCGGCCTGAGCTTCGCTACCTGAGCCCGCGATGCTTGAACCCGACGGCCTGAACCAATGATTTGAACCAATGATTTGAACCCAAAAAAAGACCGCCACCCCAGGGGGTGACGGTCTCATTGGCAGGGAAAGCTGCCCACGCCAGTTGCCTGGCTCATTTGCGCTCGATCAGTTGCGCTCGATCTCGGCACGCTCACGCAGAGATTCCTGCAGGCCCGTGACTGCGGCCTGAGCACGCAGACGCGTGGCCAGACGCGAGAGGAACTGATCCATCTCGCCCGGCTCGGCCTCGCCGATCTCGGTGAGAGCGATCAGCGCGATGCCATTACTCAGCGACGCCTTGCCATAGACCGGCTGGCCATCCTGCGGGTGCGCCAGCGTGAAGGCCTGTTTGACCAGACTCTGCGGCAGCTGGGTGCTGGCTTGACGGCTGACATCGTCAGCCTGCTGCCAGTCGATCCCCTCGAGTGATCCGCCCTGGCGCAGTGTCTCCAGACGCTTCTCGGCCAGTGCCTCGAGTGCCTTGGCGGTCTTGTCGGCCTTGGCTTCGCGCTGCACCTGCTGCTTGACCTCATCCAGTGCCAGCGTGGTGGCGGGACGCTGCTCGAGAACGCGCAGCACCAGACGACGGCTGTCATCCAGTTCGATGACGTCACTGTTGTAGCCATCTTCCAGCACTTCGTCACCGAAGGCGGCTGCCATCACACCCGGCTCGGACAGCAGTTCGTCATCGTTTTCCTGTGCGACCCAGTCAGTCTTCTCAAGCGGCAGGTCCAGATCCTCGGCGACGCTGGCCAGATCATCCGCCGCGAAGCTCTCGTCCTTCAGCTGCTGCGCCTTCTCGTTGAAGGTGTCGCGGGAAGCGGCCTGACGGGCTTGCGTCAGCAGCTCGTCGCGCATGTCCTCGAAGGGCGCGATATCCAGACCGGTCACCTTGATCAGGTGCAGGCTGTCGCCGGTATCGACGATATCCGAGACCTGCCCCTCATCCAGCGCGAAGGCCGCGTCATCGAAGTCTTCGCCGAAGATGCCGCGGGTGATCACGCCAAGCTCACCGCCATCCTCGGCCGTGGAGCTGTCTTCCGAGACCTCGGCCGCCACCTTGGCGAAGTCTTCGCCGTTGGCGAGCGCGTCACGTGCGCCCTCGAGCTTGGCACGTGCCGCCGCATCATCGTCACCCTTCTCGACCATGATGTGCGCGATTTCCCGCGGCGCATCGGCACGCTTGGCCGCATATTCGGCCTTGAGCGTGTCTTCGCTGATATCGCCACCGCTGGCCAGCTCGTTCTGGTCCAGCAGCACGTAGGCCAGCTTGACCTGTGCCGGGCGACGGTAGTTGTCCTGGTGGCTGTCATACCAGGCCTTGAGCTCGTCTTCGCTGACCGTCACCGGTGCATCGAGGTCCGCACTGCTCAACGTGGCATAACGGAAGCTACGCGTCTGACGCTGCAACTGGCTGAGCTTCTCTTCTTCGCCCGGCAGCATGAAGGCACTGGCGGCAAAGCCATCGGTCAACTGCTGACGCAGAGTGTCGCTGCTCAGCTGCTGACGGAAGGAGGTGGGAGAATAGCCGGCGCTGGCCAGACGATTGCGGAACAGGTCGGCATCGAAGCGCCCCTTGTCATCCTGGAAGTCCGGAATGCTCACGATCAGTTGATCGAGTTGCGCATCGGACATGTGCAGGCCGCCTTCCTCGGCATATTGATCCAGCAGGCGGGAATCGATCATCTGGTTGATGATCTGATTGCGTGCCTCGCGCTCCTGTTCCGGCGCTACCTGGCCAGAACGGATGGCACGCTGGACTTCGGTTTCCACCGCCTGGCGGCTGATGGTTTCGCCATTGACCGTGGCCACGTCGTCACTGCTGGCAGTGAAGGCGCCAATGATCGACTCAACACCAAAGAAGGCAAAGGTGACGACAATGAAACCAACGATCGTCTTGGCCACCCAGCCATGCGACCGGTCTCGAATTCGTTGCAGCATGCAGGCCTCGAACTACAGGGATTGGAATGGCCACAAGGGCCGCGACTCAGTGACTGATGATTATACGCATGCCGCAGACAGATGCAGGTGACTTTGCACGACTGACTGACTCGCCAGGGTCATCAAACGCTTGCGCCCTGCCGACACGGCCGAGTTCAGCCACAAAAAAAGCGCATCGCCAGGCGATGCGCTTCGATGTTCTGGTGCCGGTTCGGCAGTCATCAGACCACTCCCGAACCGGTACCGCGCCACCGGGTGCCTGCGAAGCAGGCAGACCTCAGTTGACGGCGTCTTTCAGTGCCTTGCCAGCCTTGAAGCTCGGCACCTTGGCAGCACTGATCTCGATCGGAGCGCCAGTCTGCGGGTTACGGCCAGTACGTGCAGCACGTTCCTTGACAATAAAGGTGCCGAACCCGACCAGTGCCACGGTCTCACCCTTCTTCAGGCTATCAGTGACGGTGTCGACCATCGCATCGAGTGCACGGCTAGCTGCTGCTTTCGGAATATCGGCAGATGCAGCAATGGCTTCGATCAGCTCGGATTTATTCACTCTTCACCCCTTGAATTTGCAAAAATTACCAGAAATCAGCGCGAAAATTACGGGTGCTAAACGCGATCGCGACGAAGCGGAGTTTATAGCAACGCCCTCAAACGACTGTCAAGCAACCTCACGCGCAAAACCGCACCACGCCGCCGTTTCGACAGCGGCATGGCCAAAAAAATCCCGTCAATGTGTACTGATCATTGTCTGACGACCACTGGCATCGTCTGAACGAGAATCATCCTTCTCAGCAGTCGACTTTTCTGCTAGAGCCACCTCAAGCACTTCGTCGATCCAGCGCACCGGCCGAATATCGAGTGCATCCTTGATGGTGTCCGGAACCTCCTTGAGGTCACGGCGATTTTCCTCGGGAATCAGCACAAGCTTTATACCACCGCGTCGCGCCGCCAGCAATTTCTCCTTGAGGCCACCGATCGGCATGACTTCGCCGCGCAGGTTGACCTCACCGGTCATTGCCACGTCACAGCGCACGGGGCGTCCACAGTAAGCGGATACCATCGCGGTGACCATGGCAGCGCCCGCACTGGGGCCATCCTTGGGCGTGGCGCCTTCCGGCACGTGAATGTGCAGGTCTTCCTTCTCGAAGCGCTCAGCCTCGATACCGAAGGCCTCGGCACGTGCACGTACCACGGTGTGGGCGGCACTCACCGATTCCTTCATGACGTCGCCCAGTGACCCGGTCTTGCTGACACGGCCCTTGCCGGGCGTGACGACGGACTCGATGGTCAGCAGCTCCCCACCGACGGAAGTCCATGCCAGGCCAGTGACACGGCCGATCTGGTCTTCGGCATCGGCAAGGCCGAAGCTGTACTTGCGGACTCCAGCGTAGTGCTCGACCTGCTCGGCCTCAAGGTGCATGGAAGACAGTGCACCCTCCTTTGCCTCGGCGACCACACGCTCACGCACGATCTTGCGGCAGACCTTGGCGAGCTGACGCTCAAGTTCACGCACACCGGCTTCACGCGAGTAATAACGGATCAGCTCGAGCACGGAGGCTTCGCTGAAGGTCAGCTCGCCCGGCTTCAGGCCATTGGCCTTGAGCTGCTTGGGCGCCAGGTAGCGCATCGCGATGGCCAGCTTCTCGTCTTCGGTGTAACCCGGCAGACGGATGATCTCCATGCGGTCGCGCAGCGGCCCCGGAATGTTCATCGAGTTGGACGTACAGATGAACAGCGTCTCGGACAGATCATAATCAAGCTCGAGGTAGTGATCGGCGAACTTGTCGTTCTGCTCCGGGTCGAGCACCTCAAGCAGCGCCGAGGCCGGATCACCACGGTGGTCCATGCCCAGCTTGTCGATCTCGTCGAGCAGCACCAGCGGGTTCTTCACGCCGGTCTTGGCCATGCGCTGAATGATCTTGCCCGGCAGTGCCCCGATATAGGTGCGACGGTGACCGCGGATCTCGGACTCATCGCGCACGCCGCCCAGCGCCATACGGGTGTACTGACGGTTGGTGGCACGTGCGATGGACTTGCCCAGCGAGGTCTTGCCGACACCCGGCGGGCCGACCAGGCACAGCACCGGCCCCTTGAGCTTCTTGACGCGCTTCTGCACGGCGAGATACTCGAGAATGCGTTCCTTGACCTCATCCAGACCGTAGTGGTCCTCGTCCAGCACCTTGGCGGCATGGTCGATGTCGTGACGCACTCGCGTGCGCTTCTTCCACGGCACGTCGCACAGCCAGTCCAGATAGGTGCGCACCACGGTCGCCTCGGCGGAAGTCGGCCCCATCATCTTGAGCTTGTTGAGCTCCTGAGTGGCCTTCTCCTCTGCCTCCTTCGGCATGCCGGCGTCCTTGATGCGACGCTCGTACTGCTCGACCTCGTTGGGCACGTCATCCAGCTCACCCATTTCCTTCTGGATGGCCTTCATCTGCTCATTGAGGTAGTACTCGCGCTGCGACTTCTCCATCTGCTCCTTGACGCGGGTACGAATGCGCTTCTCGACCTGCAACAGGTCGATCTCCGCTTCGATCAGCGTCATCAGGTGCTCGATGCGGTCACGCACCTTGTCCATCTCGAGCAGCGCCTGCTTGTCGTTGATGCCCAGCGACAGATGCGCGCTGATGGTATCCACCAGACGGCTCGGGTCTTCGATGCCCTGCAGGCTGCCCAGCACTTCGTTGGGCACCTTCTTCGAAAGCTTCACATACTGCTCGAACTGGTTGAGCAGCACGCGCACCAGGGTTTCCTGCTCTCGCTCGGACAGCGGCTGGCTATCACGCAGCGCGACATCGGCGATGCTGTGGCCATCGTCGTGCAGGCGAATCGCCTGGATATCGGCGCGCGAGCTACCCTCGATCAGCACCTTGACGGTGCCATCGGGCAGCTTGAGCAGCTGCATGATGTCGGCAACGGTACCGATGGCGAACAGGTCTTCCGCCGTCGGGTCGTCCTGACTGGCTTCACGCTGCGCCGCAAGCAGGATCTTCTTGTCGCCTTCCATGGCCACTTCGAGGGCCTGGATCGACTTTTCCCGGCCGACGAACAGCGGAATCACCATCTGGGGATAGACCACCACATCCCGCAGCGGCAGCAGCGGAAGTGTCAGGGTCTGATCTTCGTTCTGCTCCATGGCAGACGTTCCTCGGTATTCTGTGGGTGGGCCGCCTCACACGGCACTTTGATACTGAGACCATGGGGGCAAGGTCATGATTTTGCAATGATCCCGACACGCCTGGCGGTAACTCAACGCTGAATGAAGCCGTGCGTGATCCGCGAATGCATCACGATAAAGATGGCTTGCGAGCGCAAACGCAACGGGGGGCCTTGCGGCCCCCCGTTGGTGCGACTCAGGCCCGGACGTTTCAGCCGTCCTTGCCGGCCACCTTGCCCTGACTCTCTTCGTTCTTGGAGTAGATCAGCAGCGGCTTGCTGTCGCCGGCAATCACCGACTCATCCACCACCACCTTGCTGACACTCTCCTCGGACGGGATGTCGTACATGGTGTCGAGCAGCACGGACTCGAGGATCGAGCGCAGGCCACGTGCGCCGGTACGACGCTCGATGGCCTTGCGAGCCACGGCACGCAGCGCATCCTCGCGCAGGTCCAGCTCGACATCTTCCATCTCGAACAGGCGCGAGTACTGCTTGACCAGCGAGTTCTTCGGCTCGGTCAGAATCTGCACCAGGGCATCTTCGTCCAGCTCGGTCAGTGTCGCGATGACCGGCAGGCGGCCAACGAACTCGGGGATGAGACCGAACTTGACCAGATCACCCGGCTCGACGTCTGCCAGCACGCGACCCACGGTCTTCTCGTCCTGCTTGCTCTTGACCTCGGCATTGAAGCCGATGCCGCCCTTCTCGGCGCGTTCGCGGATCACCTTGTCCAGGCCGGCGAAAGCACCACCGACGATGAACAGGATGTTGCCGGTATTCACCTGTAGGAATTCCTGCTGAGGGTGCTTGCGACCGCCCTGCGGCGGCACCGAGGCAGTGGTGCCCTCGATCAGCTTGAGCAGTGCCTGCTGCACGCCTTCACCCGAGACATCACGCGTGATGGAGGGGTTGTCGGACTTGCGCGAGATCTTGTCGATCTCATCGATGTAGACAATGCCACGCTCGGCCTTCTCGACATCGTAATCGCATTTCTGCAGCAGCTTCTGGATGATGTTCTCGACGTCCTCACCGACATAGCCCGCTTCGGTCAGGGTGGTCGCATCCGCGATGGTGAACGGGACGTTCAACAGGCGTGCCAGCGTCTCGGCCAGCAGCGTCTTGCCACTGCCGGTCGGGCCGATGAGCAGAATGTTGGACTTGCCCAGTTCCACTTCATCCGCGGCCTTCTGACCGGCACGCAGACGCTTGTAGTGGTTGTACACCGCTACGGACAGCACACGCTTGGCGCGATCCTGGCCGATCACGTAATCGTCGAGAGTGGAACGAATCTCACGCGGCGCCGGCAGGCGATCATCATCACCTTCGGCGTCGGCTTCGAGGACCTCTTCGCGAATGATGTCATTGCACAGATCGACACATTCGTCGCAGATGTAGACGGAAGGTCCCGCGATCAGCTTGCGCACTTCATTCTGGTTCTTGCCACAGAAGGAGCAGTACAGCAGTTTGCCGTTCTCGTCCTTGCCTTTGCCGTCAGCCATTCGCGTACCTCTCAATGGCGGCGACTCCCCGGGGAGCCGCCGGAAATGCATGTTTGCCGACGTCAGGTCAGCCGTTTACGCGGGATCATTCCACGTCGGGACGGCGTTCCAGCACGGCATCGATCAGGCCGTACTCCATTGCCTGATTGGCCGCCATGAAGTTGTCACGGTCGGTATCATTGGCAATGGTGTCGAAGTCCTGGCCAGTGTGGTGCGCGAGAATGCGATTGAGCTTCTCACGGATGGTCAGGATTTCCTTGGTGTGAATCTCGATATCCGTGGCCTGACCCTGATAGCCGCCCAGCGGCTGGTGGATCATGACGCGGGAATTCGGCAGCGCGTAGCGCTTGCCGGCGGCACCGCCTGCCAGCAGCAAGGCACCCATGCTGGCTGCCTGGCCGATGCACACGGTGGACACGTCGGGCTTGATGAACTGCATGGTGTCGTAGATCGCCATCCCTGCAGTCACGGAGCCACCCGGCGAGTTGATGTACAGATGGATGTCCTTGTCCGGGTTTTCAGACTCGAGGAACAACAGCTGAGCCACGACCAGATTGGCCATGTAATCCTCAACCGGACCCACAAGGAAGATCACCCGTTCCTTCAGCAGGCGGGAATAGATGTCATAGGCCCGTTCGCCGCGAGCATTCTGCTCGACAACCATCGGAACCAGACCGCCAGCATTCTTGATGTCGAAGTCGTTCATGGGGGCTTCCTTCATCCGATGACATTGATATCCATTGAGCATGCCACTTTACCCCGCCCACTGACCAGAGACCCGGCCGTAGCCGGGTCCTGGTCTAGCAAGCACTAGGGGTCAACCAAGCTTCAGGCTTGCTCGCCTTCGGCTTCAGCAGCCTCTTCTTCTGCTTCTTCCTGCTGCTGTGCAGCCTGCAGGGCTTCCTGGTAGGACATGGCAACGTCCTTAACCTGAGCCTGTGCCAGCAGCTTGTCAACGGCCTTCTCTTCAAGCAGCACGGACTTGAGCTGGTTGCGAGCCTGTTCGTTGGAACCATAGTACTCGGTGACCTGAGCCGGGTCCTGGTACTGCTGAGCCATTTCTTCAACGCGAGCATTCAGCTCTTCGTCGCTGACGTCCATCTCGTTGCTGCTGACGACTTCGCTGAGCAGCAGGCCAGTCTTGACGCGCTGGACCGCCTGGTCCTGGAACAGCTCGCCCGGCAGCTGGGAGACGTCGAAGTCTTCGCCCAGACCGAACTGCTGTGCAGCCTGACGCTTCAGACCGTCGATTTCCTGGTCGGCCAGAGCCTGCGGCACGAGGATGTCGTTGGCCTTGGCCAGTTCCGCCAGCACCTGCTGCTTGACGCGATTCTCGATCGCGTTCTTCAGCTCACGCTGCATGTTCTTCTTCACTTCCACCTTGAAGCTTTCGACATCGGCAGCTTCCAGGCCGAACTGGGCGATGAACTCTTCGTTCACTTCCGGCAGTTCCTGAGCCTTGACGGCGTGGACCTTGACCTTGAAGGTCGCTTCCTGACCGGCGAGGTGCTCGGCCTGGTAGTCAGCCGGGAAGGAAACCTTGATTTCCTTGTCGTCGCCGGCAGCAGCGCCGACCAGCTGCTCTTCGAAGCCCGGGATGAAGCTGTTGGAGCCCAGCACCAGCTCGTGACCTTCTGCCTTGCCGCCTTCGAAGGCCTCTTCACCGAGGAAGCCTTCAAAGTCGATCTTGACCTGGTCGCCGTCAGCGGCAGCGCGCTCGACGTCGGTCCAGGAGGCGTTCTGCTTGCGCAGGGTCTCGATCATCTCTTCGACGTCGGCGTCGGTCACTTCCGCCTGCGGACGCTCGATTTCAGCGCCTTCGATCGGCTTCAGTTCGATTTCCGGGTAGATTTCCAGAGTCGCGACGAACTCCAGATCCTTGCCGGCTTCATCGACGGTCGCGTCGATCTTCGGCCAGCCAGCCGGGTTCAGTTCGTTTTCGGTGACGGCGGTCACGTAATGCTGGCGCATGATCTCGCCAACGATTTCGTTGCGCACGTCCTTGCCGTAACGCTGTTGCACCACTGCCATCGGCACGTGGCCCTTGCGGAAGCCGTTCAGACGAACGGTCTTGGCGGTTTCCAGAAGACGGGCGTTGACGGCCTGGTCGACTTCAGAAGCCGGCACCGTGATGGTGACCGTGCGCTCGATCGGAGAAGTCGTTGCGACAGAAGCTTGCATGAAAGTTCCTCTACCCACTGGTGGCGTTCGAATCATAAAGGCGAAGATTGTAGAAACCCCGCCACGCGCTGGCAAGCGCGGATATGACCCTTTCATATGGTGCCTTGGTCCAAGTTATTCAAGGACCCCGGCCATTTTCTGCTCCACCTACCCGCCAGACAGGCACCTGGAGCGCCCGGCAACCCGGAATCGTCATGCATGGAGCAGTGCGAAAAAACCAAAAAAAAGGAGGAGAAAGCCATTGGCCTTCTCCCCCTTTTGCGGCATGCCGCCCGCCCAAGTGGGCCAGGCAGCATCCTGATATTCATCGAGACGTGGGGTGGATGATGGGGTTCGAACCCACGACCACCGGAGTCACAATCCGGGGCTCTACCACTGAGCTACACCCACCACTTCTGGAGGTTGGACAGAAAGCCTGTCGTCTCCATCTCGTTGATACTGCTCAAGCTGACATGCAATGGGGTGGATGATGGGGTTCGAACCCACGACCACCGGAGTCACAATCCGGGGCTCTACCACTGAGCTACACCCACCACTGCATGAACATCTTCACATCGTCTGGTCGCAGTCATCAGGCTCTATGAAGAGCATTCCGACATCCACTTCGATGACAAACGTCATCTCGATGGCACGCCCAGCAGGACTCGAACCTGCAACCTACGGCTTAGAAGGCCGTTGCTCTATCCGGTTGAGCTATAGGCGCAGAAACTGATACTGCGAGTCAACCTCCGGACAAAGCCCTGAATACTGTCTCAAAAGACCGAAGCCTTGCGATACGTTGTATCCAAGTGGTCGGGATAGAGGGATTCGAACCCCCGACATCCTGCTCCCAAAGCAGGCGCGCTACCAGACTGCGCTATATCCCGAAACCGTCTTCAACCGACCGTCGAACCCCGTCGATGCGAGGCGTATTCTACCGAACTTTCGTCTGCGGTCAAGCCCTTACGTGAATTCTTTCCAAGAGAATCGTTTGCCCCTCGCGCTGTCATGCCAATGACCTCTCATGAGCATTCAGCGCTGCAGCCTCCAATATCTCTCCTTGCTGATACATGACGCCATGCCTGTCATCGACTCTGCCACTGACGCAGTGATCACTTGCGACGGCTGAGTACCGCCGGTGGACTGACTATTGTCCTCATGCCTTCTACCTCTCTGCCATCCACTCTCTACCATACGCCCTACCCTTCTCCTTACTCCGCTCTCTGCTTCACCCTTTGCCACTCCCTATCTGTTTCTGCCTCTGCTTGGACCCTTTACCTTTCCTTGCGCCTCTACCGATGAAGACTCAAGACGATAACCGCATGACATGTCCCACTCCCGCCTGTGACTTGGCGCCGTCATCTGACCTGCGGATGCCTGCGAAAGACCTGACACCCATGACAGCTTTCGACCAAGGTCGTCATTCGGCGTTGACTGGAGGGCAAGGCATGCGAAAATTGGCCATCGTTGTCCCTCCTGCATTTATCGCCCACGAGAAGGAATGATCGCTGATGTCAGCACAACTGATAGATGGCAAGGCCATTGCCGAACGCGTACGCCAACAGGTAGGCCGTCAGGTCGATGCGCGTCGTGATGCCGGTGAACGTATTCCGGGGCTTGCCGTCGTGCTGGTCGGTGAAGATGCGGCCTCCGAGGTCTATGTTCGCAACAAGCACCTCGCCTGCGAGAAGGCTGGCATCCTCTCAACCCAGCACCGCCTGTCCGCTGACACCACCCAGCAGGAACTGGAAGCCCTGGTCGACCAGCTCAATGATGACACCAGCATTGATGGCATCCTGGTGCAGCTGCCGCTGCCGGCGCATCTCGATTCACGCCCGATTCTCGAGCGCATCCGCACCGACAAGGACGTGGATGGCTTCCACCCCTACAACCTCGGTCGCCTCGCGCAGCGCCTGCCGGTGATGCGCCCCTGCACACCCAAGGGCATCATGACCCTGCTGTCCGAGAGCGGCCTGCAGGTGCGCGGTATGGACGCCACCATCGTGGGCGCCTCCAACATCGTCGGTCGTCCGATGTCACTGGAGCTGATGCTGGCCGGCTGCACCACTACCGTCTGTCATCGCTTCACCAAGGACCTGGAGAGCAAGGTGCGCCAGGCAGACCTCGTCGTGGTCGGCGTCGGCAAGCCGGGCCTGGTCAAGGGTGAGTGGATCAAGGAAGGCGCCATCGTCATCGATGTGGGCATCAACCGCCTCGACAACGGCTCACTGGTCGGTGACGTGGAGTTCGCCCCCGCGGCGGAGCGCGCAGGCTGGATCACGCCGGTACCGGGCGGCGTCGGCCCGATGACCGTTGCCTCGCTGCTGGAGAACACCCTGTTCGCCGCCGAACTGCACGATGCCCAGCTGGCCGGCAAGTAAGCACGCCCCCCCCCTCTCGCTGACACCTTCTCTAGCCGCGGGGCATCGCATGACAGGATGCCCCGCAGGCCCTGCTACAGGATTTCACCATGTCCCTCAAGACACTTGGCATCATCGGCGCCATGGCCGAGGAAGTCGCCATCCTCGCCGAGCTGTTGGAAGACAGCATCACGACTCAACATGCCGGCTCCACCTTCCACGTCGGCCAGCTGCACGGCCTCAAGATCGTGCTGCTGCAGTCCGGCATCGGCAAGGTCAATGCGGCCGTCGGTGCCTGCCAGCTGATCGAGCGCTACCAGCCGGACGCCATCATCAACACCGGGTCCGCCGGGGGCTTCGCCTCTGATCTGGAGATCGGCGACGTGGTCATCTCCAGCGAAGTGCGTCACCACGACGTCGATGCCGTGGTGTTCGGCTACGAATACGGCCAGGTGCCGCAGATGCCGGCCGCCTACCCGTCAGACCCGGCACTGGTGAAGATCGCGCGTGAGTGCGTCGAAGCCCAGGGCGAGATCAAGGCACGTGAAGGCCTGATCTGCACCGGCGACATCTTCATGGCAGACCCGAAACTGGTCGCGCTGACTCGCTCACGCTTCCCGGACATGCTGGCCGCCGAGATGGAAGCCGCCGCCATCGCCCAGACCTGCTTCGTCTACGACATGCCGTTCGTGGTCATCCGTGCACTGTCGGACATCGCCGGCAAGGACAACAACAGCCAGTCCTTCGAGGAATTCCTGCACGTCGCCGCACGTCAGTCCTCGCGCATGGTCGAGGCCATGGTCAAGCGCCTCGCCAGCTGATCGCAGATGATTCGAAAGCGGTGCTGGTCGACAACGCACAAAAAACCGCCGCCCCTCACGGGACGGCGGTTTTTTTCATACTGACATCGCATCACGCAAGTGACATCAGCCCTCCAGCACCCAGGTCGTTCCCTCACGGGAGTCCTTGAGGATGATGCCCTGAGCGGCCAGCTCGTCACGAATGCGGTCCGCACCCGCGAAATCCTTGGCCTTCTTGGCGGCAGCACGCGCTTCGATCTGCGCCTGGATCTCGTCTTCCGACAACGACAATGCAGCAGTGTCACCCTTGAGGAAGACCGCCGGGTCCTGGCCGAACAGCCCCAGCAGGCCGCCCAGCGCGGTCAGCTCGAAGGCCAGCGCCGGCGCCTGCTGCGGTGACTCCTTCTTGGCACGGTTCAGCTCGCGAGCCAGCTCGAACAGCACCGACAGCGCACCGGCCGTATTGAAGTCGTCATCCATGGCAGCCACGAAGCGAGCCCGCCAGTCGCCTGACACCTCGCCTTGCTCAGGCGTGACATTTTCCAGCGCATTGTAGAAGCGCTCCAGCGAACGACGCGCTTCATCCAGCGAGTTGGCCTCGTAGCTGATCGCGCTGCGGTAGTGGCTGGCCACCAGCAGGTAACGCACCACTTCCGGGTTGTGCTGCTCCAGCACATCACGAATCGTGAAGAAGTTGCCCAGCGACTTGGACATCTTGTCCTGCCCGACACGCACCGCGCCGGCATGCATCCACACATTGGCGTACTGCTGGCCAGTGGCAGCTTCGGACTGGGCGATCTCGTTCTCGTGATGCGGGAAGGTCAGGTCCGGCCCGCCGCCGTGGATATCGAAGGTGTTGCCCAGGCAGCAGGTCGACATCGCGGAGCACTCGATATGCCAACCCGGACGCCCATCGCCCCAGGGAGACGGCCAGCTGGCCTCGCCCGGCTTGGCGGCCTTCCACAGCACGAAGTCGAGCGGGTCTTCCTTGGCCTCTTCCACTTCCACGCGCGCGCCGGACTGCATGTCATCGAGCTGACGGTTGTTGAGCTTGCCGTAGCCCTCGAAACGACGCACACGGTAGTAGACATCACCGTTGCTGGCCGCGTAGGCAAAGCCCTTGTCGATCAGCGTCTCGGTCATCGCGATGATATCGCCGATGTGGGCGGTCGCCCGTGGCTCGCGATCAGGACGCAGGATCCCCAGGCGCCCTTCATCTTCATGCATCGCCTGGATCATGCGCTCGGTCAGCGCCTCGAAGGCTTCGCCATTCTCGTCGGCACGCTTGAGGATCTTGTCGTCGATATCGGTGATGTTGCGCACATAGGTGACGTCATAGCCACGCGCACGCAGGTAACGCGTGATGATGTCGAAGGCCACCATCACACGCGCATGGCCGATGTGACAGAGGTCATAGACCGTCACGCCACAGACGTACATGCGCACCTTGTTGCCTTCCAATGGCACGAAGGGTGCCTTGGTCCGGCTCAGGGTACTGTAGATGGACAGTGTGCTCGCGGCATCTTCGAGTGAAATCATTCAGTCATCGCCCTTGGCTACTTTGCTGACAGCGCTCTGCCAGCCTTGCGAAATGGAGCGGCCCGCAGGCCGGTCATGCAGCTTCGTCATCGAAGGTACAGGATCAGCCTGCGGGCCGTGAAGCGGGTCAAAAGTCATGCCAGCAGGCCTCCCGCGGGAGGCCTGGCTGCCATCAACCCTTCTTCTGGGCCTTGGCCCAGCCGTCCTTCAGGCTGACGGTGCGGTTGAAGACCAGTGCACCATCGACGCAGTCATGGCGGTCGGCGACGAAGTAGCCGATACGCTCGAACTGGTAACGCGTTTCCGGCGCGGCATTGCGCAGGCTCGGCTCACCGAAGCCCTTGACGATGCTCAGCGAGTTCGGATTGAGGTGCTCAAGGAAGTCGACATCCTTGTCACGGTCCGGCTCGGCTTCCAGGAACAGGTTCTCGTACTGACGCACCTCGACCGGCACCGCGTGCTCGGCGCTGACCCAGTGGATGACGCCCTTGACCTTGCGGCCTTCCGGATTCTTGCCGAGGGTATCGAGGTCGACACTGCAACGCAGCTCGACGATCTCGCCGGCCTCATCCTTGATCACTTCATCACAGCGGATGACGTAACCGTTGCGCAGACGCACTTCCTTCTCGGGCGCGAGGCGGAAGAACTTCTTCGGCGCATCCTCCATGAAGTCGTCGGCATCGATCCACAGCTCACGGGTCAGCGGAATCTGGCGCATGCCCATGTCGTCACGTGCCGGATGACCGGGCACCTCGAAGACTTCCTCGTGACCTTCCGGCAGGTTGGTCAGCACCACCTTGAGCGGATTGAGCACGCACATGGCCCGCAGCGCGTTGTCTTCCAGGTCGGAACGGATGGCATGGTGCAACATGCCGATCTCGACCATGCCGCCATCCGCGCGGCTCACGCCGATCATGTCGCAGAACTTGCGAATGGAAGCCGCGGTGTAGCCACGACGGCGCATGCCGGAGATGGTCGGCATGCGCGGATCATCCCAGCCATCGACGACGCCTTCGTCCACCAGCAGCTTCAGCTTGCGCTTGGAAGTGACGGTGTAGTCCAGGTTCAGGCGTGCAAACTCGATCTGACGCGGCGTGACCGGTACCGGCAGATTGGCCAGGAACCACTCATACAGCGGACGATGGTCCTCGAATTCCAGCGTACAGATGGAATGCGTCACGCCTTCCAGCGCATCGGACTGACCATGCGTGAAATCGTAGGACGGGTAGATCTTCCACTTGTCGCCGGTCTGGTGGTGGCTGGCATGGCGGATACGATAGAGGATCGGATCACGCAGATTGATGTTGGGCGCCGCCATGTCGATACGGGCACGCAGCACCTTCTCGCTCTCGCCGAATTCGCCCTTCTTCATGCGCTCGAGCAGATCGAGGTTTTCCTCGGGGCTACGCTCACGGTAAGGGCTCGGGCGACCCGGCTCCTTCAGCGTGCCACGATATTCACGAATCTCGTCCGGCGACAGGTCATCGACATAGGCCTTGCCTTCACGCACCAGGTGCTGGGCCCAGGCATAGAGCTGGTCGAAATAATCGGAAGCGAAGCGCACCTTGCCGGCCCACTCGAAGCCCAACCATTCGACGTCTTCCTTGATGGCGTCGATATAGGCCTGCTCTTCCTTGGCCGGGTTGGTGTCATCGAAGCGCAGGTGACAATCGCCACCGAGCTGCTGCGCCAGACCGAAGTTCAGACAGATCGACTTGGCGTGCCCGATATGCAGGAAGCCATTGGGCTCCGGCGGGAAACGCGTGACAACCTTGTCGGCACGGCCGGCCTCGAGTTCTTCGCGGATCTGGTTAAGCACGAAGTTCGGAGCGCTCTGGGTCTCGGTACTCATGAAGTTTCGCTGCACCTCTGTGTGGTTCCTGGGCGTCGTATTGCGGGTCGTCATGTGGTTGAACGAACGTGCGCAAGGACAACAAGACGGATGATCGGGGCTGCATCCACGCGCCTGCCGCCCGCTCAGGCTTTCGTGTCTGGATGCAAAGCCGCTATTATAGCGCGACGCCCGCAGGCGATGCCATGAAGCCGCGCCTGCCTGACACTTGAGCAAGACAGATGACCGGGAAGCCCGAATGATCGTTCTTCACACCAACTACGGCGATATCACCCTCGAACTCAACCACGAGAAGGCCCCGAAGACCGCGGCCAACTTCGAGCAGTACGTGCGTGAAGGCCACTACAGCAATGTCCTTTTCCACCGCGTCATCCCGGGTTTCATGGTTCAGGGCGGTGGCTTTGACACCGACTTCAACCAGAAGCCGACCAATGGCGTGATCGAGAACGAAGCCGACAATGGCCTCAAGAACGACCGCGGCACCGTGGCCATGGCTCGCACCATGGACCCGCACTCCGCCAGCGCCCAGTTCTTCATCAACGTCAATGACAACGACTTCCTGAACTTTACCAGCAAGACCAGCCAGGGCTGGGGTTACTGCGTGTTCGGCAAGGTCGTCGAAGGCATGGACGTGGTCGAGAAGATCGAAGCGGTCAAGACCACCCGTCGCGACGGCCACGCCGACGTGCCGGCAGAAGACGTGATCATCACCAGCGCTGAAATCACCGAATAAGCGATTTCGCCTGATCACGCCGCAAGGCGTGCCTGCCGCCCGGCCTTGCCTCGTGATCGCGAGTGCCAGGCTGGGCGGTTTGCGTTATGAACTCCCACGGCAGTGCGCCCCTGCGATGCCCTGCTGACCGCCCACCTTCGCGGACCCCGACCATGAACACGACTGCCACCACCCTCTTCATCTCCGACCTGCACCTGCAACCCGACACGCCAGAGATCGCCCGGGGCTTCCTCGACTACCTGGCACGCCTGGCAACCTGCCAACCTGCCGTCGAACGTCTGTTCCTGCTGGGTGACATCTTCGAGGTCTGGGTCGGCGATGACTATCGCAACGACTTCACCGACAGCATGAGCGCTGCGCTCAAGCGCATCGCCGAGCGCGGCAGCGCGATCTTCTTCATGCATGGCAATCGCGACTTCCTGGTCGGTGAGACCTTCGCCGCCGAGGCGGGCGTAACCCTTCTGCCCGACCCGAGCGTTATCGAGCTCGATGGCGAGCGCGTGCTGCTGATGCACGGCGACAGCATGTGCACCCGCGATGAGGCCTACATGAAGTTCCGCGCCATGACCCGCGACCCGCAGTGGCAGGCACAGATTCTGGCCATGCCGCTGGAGCAGCGCCTGGCGCTGGCCCAGTCACTGCGCATGCAGTCCGGCGAGACCAACAGCGAGAAGGACGAGGCGATCATGGACGTCACGCCCGAGGAAGTGGTGCGCGAGATGCGTGAGCACGACGTGCGCACGCTGATCCATGGCCATACGCATCGCCCGGCGGTGCATGAACTCGAGATCGATGGCGAGCGGGCGCGCCGCATCGTGCTCGGCGACTGGCGCCCGACTCAGGCCTTCGACATCATCGCCCGTGGCCAGGGACCGGAGCTGCGTGAATTTGCACTGCCGCTGGTCGATGCGATCACCCACGGCTGATCGCTCCGCGCGCATCAAAAAGCCCCGCTGCCGGTCACGGCAGCGGGGCTTTTTGCTCACACTCTCACAGCGTCAAGCGTTTCGTTCAGGCCGGTGACGACGCCTTGCGGCGCGCACGCCCCTCGGCAATCTCCACCAGCTGATGCCAGCCCAGTACCGCAGGGGCGTCGGCGCTCGGCAGCTCTTCCAGCAACACCTTCAGGCGCTGACACCGCTCGGCATCATGGGCATCGACCAGACGCAGCCAGGTGGCAAGCCCCATGGCTTCATGATGGGTGTTTTCCTGCTCGATGGAGTAGGACAGCCCCTGCTCGATCAGGGAGCGTACCTTCTCCAGCGGCAGTCCCTGAGCACTGCGCAGGCTCGCGACCAGATAGCTGACTTCTGACAGGTAGAAGGAATTGCGCTCCTGGGCGACCAGCAGCACCTTCTCCATGTATTCCTCAGCGGCAGCGTGCTCGCCCAGCGCCATCACGGCGTCCATGTACCAGAGGTTGGGCCGCTGATGACGCTCGCGACCGGTCAGCTCGGCAAACTCGTTCATGCTCGACTGCAGCATGGACAGGCCATCGCGGTCGCCGTTCATCGCCCGCGCCCAGCCCAGCACGCCATGCGCGGCCATGTGCCACAGGTGAAGGTCCGCTGAACGCGTCACTTCCAGGGCCCGTTCGGCGCGCTGGGTCGCCAGATGGGTGTGACCCAGCTGGCGATACAGGGAGGTGGAGAACATCAGCGCCATCGCCAGCGAACCGGGCTGACCGATCTGCTCGGCCATGCGAATCGCCGCCTCGGCCTGCTGCTCGGCCTTCACGTAGTCGCAGCGCAGGCACGATGTCCAGCTCTGCAGACAGGAGGCCGCCACCTGCGGGTGATCGCTGAACGGCAGCCATTCGAGCACCATCGGATGGTTGACCGGATCGATCTCATCCAGGTGCTCGCCCGCCACACGCACGCGACCAGCCCAGAACTCACAGTGGGCACGCGCATAATCGGCCAGGCGACGATAGCGATCATCGGAAAGCTCTTCCGCCAGCTCGCTGAGGCCCGAGGCCAGCGCGAAGGCATCGGCGTGGGCATGACGCTCACTGCAGCCGACCCACAGGCCCCATTTGACGATGAAGGCCTGCTCGAGGTCCGGCTCGTCGTCCTCGACCAGCGCAGGGCTGCTGAGCAGGTTGCGTGCCTGCACGAAGCTCTCGTGGGCAATGCGTGAGCCATGGCCTTCCAGCGCGAAACCGGACTGGCCACGTACCGTCAGCAGGCTGACCTCGCGCTCTTCCTGGCCCTCGACATGCTTGAGGCAGGCCAGACCGTTGTCCGCCATCTTGAGCGCGGTGCGGTTGGCGCTGATCTTGAGCGCCTCACGCGCCGAGAGCTCGAAGTAACGCGCGGCACGGCTGAAGTTCTGCGACTTGCGCAGGTGGACGGCGAAGTAGCCGGGGTGACGACTGATCCAGGCGGGGTACTTGTCCTCGATCAGCGCGACCACCTGATGGTGAATCCGGCGCCGCACATCCCGCGGACACGACAGATAGGCCGCTTCCTGGATCAGCTGATGGGTAAACTGGTAGTCGAATTCACTGTCGCTGCTGCAGGCCTCGATGATCTCCAGGCGCTGCATGTTCTCGATGGCGCGCTTGAGCCGTCCTTCCTCGAACTCACAGCTCTGGCGCACGAAGCTCAGCTTGAAGACACGCCCCAACACCGCGGCGGCGTGAGCGACATCGCGCCCTTCTTCCAGCTGGTCGATGCGACTGGAGAGCAGTCCGATCAGCCCCTTGGGCAATTCGTCGAGCTGCACCGGGCGCCCTTCACGGCGATCCATGTCGAGACGGCGACAGATTTCCTGAAGGTAGAGCGGCACGCCATCGCAGCGCTCGATGAGCTGGCTGCGCATGCGCGGACTCAAGTGCAGGCGATAGCGACGTGACAGGTGCGACAGCAGGCGCGAGACCTGCATCGGATCGAGGCGACCCAGCGCGATGTGCTGGTCCCAGTTGAGCTTGACCGCCAGACTGTCGCGGCCATTATGGCTCGCGGCCAGCATGAAGCCGATGTTGATCGGCAGACGCGCCTGCAGGCCAGCCAGCACCTTGAGCGACGGCTCATCGAGCCACTGCAGGTCATCGATCATCATCACCAGCGGACGCAGGCTGGCTGACTTCTCGATCACCAGATGCAGTACGCGCACGACGCGTTCGACCGTCTCGCTGGACTGGATCAGCACTTCGTCTTCCGCAGTATCTTCCGCCGTGCCGAGCACCGCATGGAAGGAGCGACGCACTTCCTCGCTGATACCCTGCAGCGCTTCGGAGGACTCGAAGAGCTGCTCGACGCTTTCGCGATCGATATTGCCGTCCAGACGCCAGCGGATCAGCGCCGTCACGACACTGTAGGGCTCCAGCTGCGAGAGACGCGTGGTCGGCATCCAGCACAGCCCCACATCCTGACTCTGTTCCAGCTGACGGAAATTGACCATCAGGGCCGACTTGCCCATGCCGGAGTTGCCACTGACCAGCACGCTCTGGCGCAGGCCGATGCTCGCGCGGGCCAGCGCATCGCGCAGACGACGCAGCTCGCCCTCGCGACCGATCAAGGTCGGCAGTGAGGATTCACGGGTGCCGACACTGCTGCCCAACACCAGCGCGCGCAGACGCACGCGACCATCAGCGGCCAACAGGCGCGAGGTCAAGCGGGGTTGCAGGTCCAGTGCCGGCGGCATGTGCTGACTGGCTTCCTGGGAGATCACCAGCTCGCTGCCTTCGGCGGCGGTCATCAACTCGAGGGAATATTGCGTGACCTGACCCAGCGGGTCGGCCAGCTGACGCTCCGGCAGGTAGATGACCTGACCGGAGTGCAGGCCCGCTGACAGCGAGAAGGCCGGCGGCTTGCCTTCGCCGTCCCACAGCTTGGCGATCTCATCGGGGATCGCCTTGCTGCAGTGCTCATAGAGCGCGACCAGCTCGGCGAGCTGATGCGCCGGACCGTGGGTGCCGAAACATGCCAGACCCACGCCCCCCGTGGCGCCCGGCAGCCAGAAGCCGCCCAGGTGATGGCACTGCTGCTCCAGCCAGCGCAACAGCTCGATCTGCAGCGTCAGGCAGGCACGTGCCCAGACGCGGTCACGATGACTGTCCTTGACGCTCAGGCGAATGGCCATGACCGACAGCTGACGGTGATCGATTTCCTCTTCGCGCAGCGGCGCACTGTCCAATGACAAGGTCCGTGAGATGGCGCCCTGCGGCGTCATGGCACTCATGGTCTCGCTCTTGCCATCGGACCAGTAGCGAGCCAGTTGCAGGAAGCCGGGGTCCGGCTGCTGACCGGAGAGCGCCAGCTGCTGCAGGAAGGCATTGAACTGCTCATGGGCCGCGGCCGACTGCCCGCCTTCGGCCAGCTGACGCACGAGGCGCTCATGGAAGGGACCATAACCGGAGAAGCGGCTGACCAGCGTGCGCAACACGTCATCGGGCAGTGGTTCGTCCGTGGCCAGCACCCGCTCGGCGAACTGGATGACGCGCTGACGCCACTCGCCACGCACCTTGATCATCCAGCGCTGGAAGTCCGGGCACTGGGTCAAGGAGAGCTCCTCGACCAGATCGCCGCGATACAGGGTGAGAATCTCTCCCAGAGTGGCGACGGAGGGCGGTGCCAGCAGCAGGCCGTTGAGCTCGTCGAGATCAAGCTCCCAGTGCTCCGGCAGTGACAGCGCGATGGTCTGGCGCGACACCGTCAACAGGTTGTCAGCCTCTTCGCCGAGACTCTGACGCAGACAATGCAAGGCGTGGCGAAGGTTGGTCCGTCCGGAGGACAGCCCCTGATCCGGCCAGAGCAACTCCGCCAACCCGGCACGGGAGACGGCCTGATCATGCAGCAGCAGATGCAGAAGTAGCGCCTTGACCTTGTCGTAGCTGAACTGAGTCAGCGTGTCATCACCCAACGTCAGCTGGAAATGTCCCAGCAGTGCCAGTTGAGCTTGACCAGATGTTTCCTGCGTCATGTGTCATCCATTTCAAAGTCGCGAACGAAACGCCAGCCCTGCCACGGCGCCGGTGATCCCCTGTCCTTGATCCTTGCCTTAGTCTCTCGTGCCTTGATCCATCGCGTCCCGACCCACCCTGGCCGAGGCGCGCGCTGCCCGTCGTGCGCTCGGCTGACCACTGTGGAAGCGGAAGACAGCGTCGGGGGTTTCGATCAGCTCTCGTTCCACTTCACGTAGCACCGCGAGACGGGGTTCCAGTGGTTCATTGGTGTATTGCTCTGCCAACATGAGGTAATCCTCATAGTGACGTCCTTCTGACTTAACCAAAGTGCGATAGAACTTTGCAAGCTCTGGTTCCAGATACGGGATGAGGCGCGCGAAGCGCTCACACGACCTTGCCTCTATCAGGGCGCCGATCAGCAGGATGTCCACCAGGCGTTGCGGGTCTTCATCCCTGACCTGCTGGCGCAGGCCTTCGGCATAGCGCGAGGCCTTGATATGCCGATAGACGATGCCCCGCTTCTCCATCAGCCCGACTACCTGCTCGAAGTGCAGCAGCTCCTCGCGCGCCAGCTGTGACATCTTGGTCAACAACAGCGGCCGGTTCACGTAGCGGTACATCAGACTCATGGCGGTGGAGGCGGCTTTCTTCTCGCACTGCGCATGGTCGATCAGCAACAGCTCCGGATTTTCAAGCGCCGCCTCGACCCAGCTCAGGGGCGTCCTGCAGGGCAGAAAGGCCAGCAGCGACGCCGGCAGCAAGGCATCGGTATCTTCATCGCTTGGCCCCTGCGACGCTGCGATCACGCGCGCCCCAGCCTCATTCTCGCCATACTGCCCAGCATGGGCATCATCATGCTGCCTGCTCTGCTCAGGCGCAATCACATTGCGCTCGGTCACATCGGTCATTGAATTCATCATCACGTCAGTCTTTTGTCTCGCTCGCTTGCGTCTGCTGCTGACTGACAGGAGACACCTCGACGACGGAGTTCATCTCATTATCGGCACGCTTTGCCGCTTCCACCATGATTTCATCGTTTATCTGGGCAAAAAGCCGTTCGGGCTCAAGTTCTCGCGCATGGGCCAGTGGTGCGATGCCATATGCCGACAGGTCCTTGATGCGGGTACGCCCGACGCGCAGCAGCTCAACGGCGCGTGACAGCGCCGACTGATCGGCACGAAAACGGATGCGATGGCGGGTCAGTTGCTCGGCCAGCATGGCGTCATCGGCGACACGCAGCCAGCGGGCGGCGACCTGACTGCGCAGCTCGTCCAGTTCCAGCATGCGCTCGGCGCGCTGGTCACTGTCATAGCCGAACCAGGCGAGGATCTCATGATCATGACGCTGGCAGCCGCGACAGACGCTATCGCCGACCGTAGTGGAACAGACACCTACGCAAGGAGAAAGAATACGGCTCATGTGGCCCTCGGGGGAGGCGGAAAGTGTGATTCGGGGTAACACCATCATACCGTGCGCACCTGAGAGCCGACAGCATCGCGCCGTCAGTGCCGAAAGGACCTCGCGTCAACACCGCGCTGGACGTCATCAGCGCGTCATCAGCGTTGCCGCATAGTGTTTGCTCAGCGTGATTTCCTGACAATCAGATGAAATATCAGAATGTTATGTCGCAATAGGCGACCAAAGTCTCAGCCCCCGCCATTGGGCGCTCCTTAACATTGTCGACAAAGTTGAGTAGACTCGCATTCGCCCCGTAGCGCCTGATTCGCTCGCAATAAGACGCTTGAATTACCCGCAAGAAGCCTCGAGGTGCCCCGCCCTGCGTCTTCAAGACGACTGGCCCGCGCATTTCGACACGATTACAGATGAGGGTCTCCCACGTGCTTGAAGCCTACCGTCAACAGGTTGAAGAACGCGCCCAGCAGGGCATCCCGGCAAAGCCGCTGACTGCCGAGCAGACCGCCGAGCTGGTCGAACTGCTCAAGAATCCGCAGGCCGGTGAAGAAGAGTTCATCCTCGATCTGTTCACCAATCGCATTCCCCCGGGCGTTGATGAAGCCGCTTATGTCAAGGCTGGCTTCCTGACCGCCATCGTGCGTGGCGAAGCCGCTTCTCCGCTGATCGACAAGACACATGCCGTCAAGCTGCTCGGTACCATGCAGGGCGGCTACAACATCGCCACGCTGGTCGAGCTGCTGGACGATGAAAGCCTGGCCAAGGAAGCCGGCGAACAGCTCAAGCACACCCTGCTGATGTTCGACGCCTTCCACGATGTCGCCGACCGCGCCAAGGCCGGCAACGCCGTCGCCCAGGCCGTGCTGCAGTCCTGGGCCGACGCCGAATGGTTCCTGTCCAAGCCGGCGCTGGCCGAGAAGATCTCGCTGGCCGTCTTCAAGGTGCCGGGCGAGACCAACACCGATGACCTGTCCCCGGCGCCTGACGCCTGGTCACGTCCGGACATCCCGCTGCACGCCAACGCGATGCTCAAGAACCCGCGTGAAGGCATCACCCCGCAGGAAGATGGCGTCGTCGGCCCGCTGGCCCAGATCGAGGAAGTGAAGGCAAAGGGCTTCCCGGTCGCCTACGTCGGTGACGTGGTCGGTACCGGTTCTTCCCGCAAGTCCGCCACCAACTCCGTGCTGTGGTTCTTCGGCGACGACATCCCGTTCGTGCCCAACAAGCGCGCTGGCGGCTTCTGCATCGGCAACAAGATCGCACCGATCTTCTTCAACACCATGGAAGATGCCGGTGCCCTGCCCATCGAGATGGACGTCGAGAAGATGGCCATGGGCGATGTCATCGACATCTACCCGTACGAAGGCAAGGTCTGCCGTCACGACACCGACGAAGTCATCTCCACCTTCTCTCTCAAGACTCAGGTCCTGCTGGACGAAGTGCGTGCTGGCGGTCGTATCCCGCTGATCATCGGTCGCGGTCTGACCGACAAGGCGCGTACCGAGCTGGGTCTGGAAGCGTCTGACGTCTTCCGCCTGCCGGAGCAGCCGAAGGACACCGGCAAGGGCTTCACCCTCGCACAGAAGATGGTCGGCAAGGCCTGCAACCTGGAAGGCGTGCGTCCGGGCATGTACTGCGAGCCGAAGATGACCACGGTCGGCTCCCAGGACACCACTGGCCCGATGACCCGCGACGAGCTGAAGGATCTGGCATGTCTGGGCTTCCAGGCCGATCTGGTGATGCAGTCCTTCTGCCACACCGCTGCCTACCCGAAGCCGGTCGACGTCGAGACCCACCACACCCTGCCCGACTTCATCATGAACCGCGGCGGCGTTTCCCTGCGTCCGGGCGACGGCATCATCCACTCGTGGCTGAACCGCATGCTGCTGCCGGACACCGTCGGCACCGGTGGTGATTCCCACACCCGCTTCCCGATGGGCATCTCCTTCCCGGCGGGCTCTGGCCTGGTGGCCTTCGCCGCCGCCACTGGCGTGATGCCGCTGGACATGCCGGAATCCATCCTGGTGCGCTTCAAGGGCGAACGTCGTCCGGGCATCACCCTGCGTGACCTGGTCCACGCCATCCCGCTGTACGCCATCAAGCAGGGCCTGCTGACCGTCGACAAGGCCAACAAGAAGAACGCCTTCTCCGGCCGCATTCTGGAAATCGAAGGTCTGGAAGATCTGACGGCCGAACAGGCATTCGAGCTGTCCGACGCCTCTGCCGAGCGTTCCGCCGCCGGTTGTACCATCACGCTGTCCGACGAGAGCGTGACCGAGTACCTGAAGTCCAACATCACCCTGCTCAAGTGGATGATCGCCAATGGTTACGGCGATGCCCGTACCATCGAGCGTCGTATCGCTGGCATGGAAGACTGGCTGGCCAACCCGAGCCAGATGCGTGCCGACAAGGACGCGGAATACGCCGAGATCATCGAGATCGACCTCGCCGAGATCGATCAGCCGGTGCTGTGCGCGCCGAACGACCCGGATGATGCCCGTCTGCTGTCCGACGTCGCCGGTCAGAAGATCGACGAAGTCTTCATCGGCTCGTGCATGACCAACATCGGTCACTTCCGCGCGGCAGGCAAGCTGCTCGAGAAGCAGCCGGCCGGCAGCCTGAAGACCAAGCTGTGGCTGGCACCGCCGACCAAGATGGACCAGCACCAGCTGACCGAGGAAGGCTACTACGGCATCTACGGCCGTGCCGGCGCGCGCATGGAAATGCCGGGCTGCTCACTGTGCATGGGTAACCAGGCACGTGTGGCTGCCAAGTCCACCGTGGTGTCCACCTCCACGCGCAACTTCCCGAACCGTCTGGGCGACGGCGCCAACGTCTTCCTGGCGTCTGCCGAACTTGCGGCCATCGCGGCCGTCGTCGGTCGTCTGCCGAGCGTCGAGGAATATCAGGGCTACATGGGCGAATTCGATGCCATGGCGGGCGAGATCTATCGCTACCTGAACTTCCATGAGATCGAAGAGTTCCAGAACGCCGCTTCCAACGTGATTCCGGTCACCCAGGAAGCCTGATCAGGCGGGGAGTCATGGGCCACTGCATGACTCCCCTCTGACAGCAGCATTGGCGTCATGCCAACTGGCGTCATGCCAGACAATGAAACGGGCCGCCCCTCAAGGGACGGCCCGTTTTTTCATGCCTGCGACAAGCTCAGTAGGCGCAAGCGCCCTGCCTCAGAACTTGTAGCCGACCGAGGCGGTGAAGGCATCCACCTGATAATCGCTGTCGAAGTCATAGCGCTCGTACTCGGCACGGATCAGGAACGGGTCCAGATTGACCTGTGCACCGGCACCATAGACCGGATCAAAGCCGTCGTTGTCCTTCAGATCGACGCTGGAATTGCCCAGATTGCCATCGACATCGGTTTCCCACTTGGCCATCCCCGCCTTGGCGAACAGCGAGAAGTACTGGCCGATCGGCAGGATACCCACCACGTTGACACCGTAGGCCTTGGACTCGAGATCGGTATTGCTGAAGTCATTGCCCTTGAGCTGGACAGTTCCCAGGTCGGTGTAGAAGGCCTCGGTAGCGAAGTACGGATTGTACTGATAGCCCACGAAGGCCTTGTAGACGTTGTCGTCATCGTCGACATCAAAGTCATCACTGCCTGATTCGATGAAGTCACCGGCCTCATCGGAATCATCATTCTTCAGGCTGGAGAAACCGGTACCGGCACCGATGTAGAGCCCTTCGGCGGTATTGCCTGCCGCCTGAGCGTGGCCACTGAGCGCCAGAGCGAGAGCGGCGAAGGAAACGGTAGCCAACGGGGCGGCCAGAAGACGTGACTTGCTCATGTATTGCTCCTTGATCCAATGGGCGGCACAGGCAGCTGCCGGCCGGACACTGACGGTAAAACGGCGCCTGTCATGGGTTGCAGAAGCATCGTGGTAGATATAGAACAGTGTTTCAAGAGTGGCGTTTTGACTACTTGTCACGTCGCCAGTCAGCAACATGTCCTCGTGACCTTCCCGCTCCCCCGCTTGCGCGCGCCCGAGGCCCGCTTAGCCCTTCGCACAGGTGCAAAGGCCTGGCGTATCGGGCATTCTCGACGTTGTGGCATTGCAGCAATCGCCAGCGCTCCGTTCCCAAGCGCCCCTCACCGGGCCGCCCAGCACAAGGAATCCGACATGACGCATCCCATCTCCACCCCCGACCTCTGCGATGAGTTCCCCGACGTGCAGGTGCTCGAGCCGCTGTTCATCAACTACGGCGGCATCGAGTCCTTTGGCGGCGAAGTCGTGACCATCAAGTGCTTCGAGGACAACTCGCTGGTCAAGGAAGCCGTCGCGGAACCCGGCGCAGGCCGCGTCCTGGTCGTCGATGCCGGCGGCTCGATGCGCTGCGCCATGCTGGGCGACATGCTCGCCGAACAGGCCGCCAAGAGTGGCTGGGCCGGCGTGATCATGTATGGCTGCATCCGCGATGTGGATGAGATCCACGCCACCAACCTCGGCGTGCAGGCACTGGGCTGCTACCCGCGCCCCAGCATCAAGCGCGGCGAAGGCCAGCGCGATATCCCGGTCACCTTCGCCGGCGTCACCATCGTGCCGGGCGACTACCTCTACGCCGACAACAATGGTGTCATCACCGCCAAGGAAGCGCTGATCCGCACCCAGCCGACGCCCTGAATGGTCGTCTCACGCCATTGTGCGAGCCGCAATGAAAACGCCCCCGCAACCGGACAGGTTGCAGGGGCGTTTCGCGTCAGAGTGCGGACTCAGCGAATGCTGGCGGGCTCTGCGCTGGATGAATCGGCCTGTAAACCGGCTTGAGCACTGACCTGCGAGGCCGCAGCCGCATCGTCGGCACGCGCAAAGCGATCCACCACGGCGGCGCAAGCCGCGTCA
Source organism: Cobetia sp. MB87 (assembly GCF_011319755.1). Classification (NCBI taxonomy): domain Bacteria; kingdom Pseudomonadati; phylum Pseudomonadota; class Gammaproteobacteria; order Oceanospirillales; family Halomonadaceae; genus Cobetia; species Cobetia sp. MB87. Next base: position 135,973 of record NZ_VFBC01000005.1, read on the forward strand.
CCAGTGATGTTGAGCGCGGTGCGCGTCATGTCGAAGATACGATCCAGCGCGAACAGCAGAGGCAGGCCTTCGATGGGAATGCCGGCCGCCAGCAGCACGGCAACCACCAGGAACGACGGCCCCGGCACACCGGCCTGACCGATGGCCCCCAGAGTCGCGGTGAACACGATGGCAGCGTAGGCAGAGAAACCGAGATCGACGTTGAAGACCTGGGCGAAGAACATCGCCACCAGCCCGTAATAGATGGCATTGCCGCTCATGTTGATGGTCGCGCCCAGCGGCAGCACGAAGGCAGAGGTGGCGTTCTTGAGGCCCAGCTCCTTCTCGCAGACTTCCATGTTGACCGGCAGGGTCGCCATGGAGGACGCCGTGGACAGCGCGACGGCCTGCGGCTTCTTCATCGCGGACATGAAGCGACCCAACGGCACGTCAGAGCCGAACTTGACCACCAGCGGGTAGAACACGAAGCCGTAGATGAGAATCGCGCCCATGTAGACGAGGAACAGCTTCATCACCAGCGTCAACACATCGAAGCCGAAGGTGCCGACGGCATCCGCCATCAGGCCGAAGACGCCGATCGGCGCGATCAGCATCACAACGTTGATCATCCACACGAAGGCCTCGATCACGGTGTTCAGACCTTCGATCAGTGGCTTGCCACGCTCACCGGTCTTGGACAGACCAATGCCGAGGAACAGGCAGAACACCAGAATCTGCAGGATGTTGGCATCGGTGAGTGCACCGAAGATGTTGGTCGGCACCATGCCCAGAATGGTATCCATCACGCCCGGTACGCTGCCCTTGTCGGCGTAGGCGTTGGAGAACATGCCCTTGGCGCTTTCCAGGTCCACTCCGCTGCCCGGCTGGAAGACATGCCCCATCACCAATGCCAGCATCACGGCCACGGCGGAGGTCAGCATGAAGAAGGCGAAGGTGGAGAGACCGATCTTGCCGGCAGACGGGCTGTCGCCCAGATTGGCGGCTCCCGACACGATGGAGACCGCGATCAGCGGCACGACCAGCATCTTGATCAGGTGAATGAACAGCTCACCCAGTGGCGCGAACATCGAGGCGTCTTCGCCCATGTAAGCGCCTACACCAGCGCCCAGTATCATGGCGATGACTACCTGGACGCCGATGTTCTTCCATAAAGACTGTTTCACGTTACGACTACCTTGGATTGTGTCTGAAAGGTCGGTTGATGCGTGCCACCGCATTGCTGTCTACCGGTGAGGCCTGCCGTCATGGCCACCATGGATATTGTGGTCAGCGGGGTGGCTGGGATTATAAATGACTGCCTTTTCCACACGAGGCAGGATGATCATCATTTAGTCGCGGATTCGGGATCATTTTGTTGCTATTTGTTACGAACTGACATGTATCTGCCGACTTCTACACCATTGGTCTAATGTCTGAACTGACCAATCATTCAAGTTTCAAGCGCGAAACGAAAAGCGCCCACCGCACGTCGAGTGCGATGGGCGCCCTGAGTGACAACCACCCTCTGCGCCTCAGCGCGTCAGGTCACCGTCGTGGAAAGCCTGGGTTACACCAGCTCCTTGTCCGCCAGCATGAACCAGGTTTCCAGCACGGAATCCGGGTTGAGGGAGACGCTGTCGATGCCCTCTTCCATCAACCACTTGGCCAGCTCCGGATGGTCTGACGGGCCCTGGCCACAGATGCCGACGTACTTGCCCTGCGCCTTGCAGGCACGGATCGCCATCGACATCAGCTGCTTGACCGCCGGATTACGCTCATCGAAGAGATGAGCGACGATGCCGGAGTCGCGATCCAGCCCCAGGGTCAGCTGAGTCAGGTCGTTGGAGCCGATGGAGAAACCATCGAAGTGCTCGAGGAACTGATCCGCCAGCAGCGCGTTGGTCGGCAGCTCGCACATCATGATGACGCGCAGGCCGTTCTCGCCACGTACCAGACCATTCTCGCCCAGCAGCTTGATGACCTGCTCCGCCTCGCCGGTGGTACGCACGAAGGGCACCATGATCTCGACGTTGGTCAGCCCCATCTCGTCACGCACGCGCTTGAGGGCACGGCATTCCAGATCGAAGCAGTCGCGGAAGGTGTCGGACACGTAGCGCGAGGCGCCACGGAAGCCCAGCATCGGGTTCTCTTCGCCCGGCTCGTACATCTTGCCGCCGATCAGGTTCTCGTACTCGTTGGACTTGAAGTCCGACATGCGCACGATGACCTTCTGCGGATGGAAGGCAGCCGCCAGGGTGGAGATGCCCTCGACCAGCTTGTCGACGTAGAAGTCGACCGGGCTTGCGTAGCCGGCGGTGCGCGCATCGATGGTCTGCTGCAGATCGATGGGCAGGGTGGCGTAGTCGAGCAGCGCCTTGGGGTGCACGCCGATCATGCGGTTGATGATGAACTCGAGACGCGCCAGACCCACACCGGCATTCGGCAGACGCGAGAAGCTGAAGGCGCGGTCCGGGTTGCCGACGTTCATCATGATCTTGAACGGAATCTCCGGCATCTCGTTGACGCTGGTGACGGTGCGGTCGAAGTTGAGGATGCCGTCATAGACATGACCGGTATCGCCTTCGGCGCAGGAGACCGTCACTTCACGGCCTTCGGCGAGCACCGAGGTCGCGTCGCCACAGCCGACCACGGCCGGAATGCCCAGCTCACGCGCGATGATCGCCGCGTGGCAGGTACGGCCGCCACGGTTGGTGACGATGGCGGAAGCGCGCTTCATGACCGGCTCCCAGTCCGGGTCGGTCATGTCGGTGACCAGCACGTCGCCGACCTGGACCTTGTCCATCTGCTCCGGGTTGTCGATCACGCGTACCGCGCCCTGGCCGATACGCTGGCCGATGGCACGCCCGGTGACCAGAGTGCGGCCCTTCTCACGCAGCTGGAAGCGCTCGAGGTTGCCACCCTCTTCCTGGCTGACGACCGTTTCCGGACGCGCCTGGACGATGTAGAGCTTGCCGTCGTCACCATCACGCGCCCACTCGATGTCCATCGGGCGCTGGTAGTGCTTCTCGATGATCATGGCTTGGCGCGCCAGAGCCTCGACATCGGCATCGCTGATGCAGAAACGATGACGGTCCGGCACCGGCACGTCGACGGTCTCGACGGAGCGCCCGGCGCTGGTGTCGTCGGTGTAGACCATCTTGATCAGCTTGGAGCCCAGGTTGCGACGCAGTACCGCCGGACGGCCGGCAGCCAGCGTGGTCTTGTGGACGTAGAACTCGTCAGGATTGACCGCGCCCTGCACCACGGTCTCGCCCAGACCCCAGGAGCCGGTGACGAAGACGGCGTCGCGGTAGCCGGATTCGGTGTCCAGGGTGAACATCACGCCGGAAGCGGCCGTCTCGGAGCGCACCATCTTCTGCACGCCGGCGGACAGCGCGACCAACGAATGATCGAACCCCTTGTGCACGCGGTAGGAAATGGCGCGGTCGTTGAACAGTGACGCGAACACCTCGTGAACCGCACGCTTGATGTTGTCGAAACCTTCGATGTTGAGGAAGGTTTCCTGCTGACCGGCGAAGGAGGCGTCCGGCAGGTCTTCCGCGGTGGCGGAAGAACGCACGGCAACCTTCAGGTTCGGGTGTCTGGCCTGAAGCTCGGCATAGGCACGTTCCATCTCGGCCTCGAAGGCCGGCGGCAACGGCGTGTCGATGATCCACTGACGAATCTCGGCACCGACGCGCGCCAGTTCGACCACGTCGTCCACATCGAGGGCATCGAGGGCGGCATTGATACGCTTGTCGAGGCCTTCGTGGGCCAGAAACTCGCGATAGGCATAGGAGGTAGTCGCAAAGCCGCCGGGCACGGTGACACCGGCATCGGCCAGATTGGAGATCATCTCACCGAGCGAGGCGTTCTTGCCGCCAACGCGATCAACATCGTTCATGCCGAGCTGATCGAAATCGACGACGTATTCGGATGTGGCTTGCTGTGACAAGGGAACCCCCTGGTACCAATGGATGGAAACGAATGACCGATGGAGGACGATGAACCGCCTTCCGTTCAGCAATGACGCCACCCTAACAAGCTCTCTCTAGTATTAGCCATTGGTCTAACCGGCTAGTCAGTGGAGGAGGACTACAACCCTGAGCCTGTTTCAGACGTTCTGTCGCCATCGTCGGCGAACATGTCGACAAGCCAGAAACGGCCGCTACAGGAATGTAGTCATGAGGCGCATTGGTAGAGAACGGGAACACGGGATTTCTCATATCGCGCCACTGGCCCTGTGCCGGATATTGCAAGCTCGACAGTGAACGCCGACACTTGGGGTCTTCACGGGGCAACAGCCTGAGCGGGCTGGTGTCTTCGATTCGTTCTTCACGAGTGCCCGTCATGACCCGAACCGCCTTCTTCATTTCCGATGGCACCGGCATCACCGCCGAGACACTGGGACGCAGTCTGCTGGCCCAGTTCGAGAACACCGACATCCGCATGGTGACCAAGCCCTACATCGATTCGGCCGAAAAGGCGACAGCACTGGTCAAGGCCATCGAGAGCGCGCATGCCAACGACGGCGAGCGCCCGATCATCATCGACACCATCGTCGACCAGAACATCCGTGACATCATCTCCGAATCCTCCGGCTTCAAGGTCGACATCTTCTCGACCTTCCTCAAGCCGCTGGAAGAAGAGCTGGATACCCACTCGTCCTACAGCGTCGGCAAGACCCACTCCATCGGGCAGGACGACGTCTACATGAATCGCATCGATTCGGTGCATTTCGCCCTCGACAACGATGATGGCGCGCGCACGCATCAATACGACAAGGCCGACGTCATCCTCATCGGCGTCTCACGCTGCGGCAAGACGCCGACCTCGCTGTATCTGGCGCTGCAGTTCGGTATCCGCGCGGCCAACTACCCGCTGACCGAGGATGATCTGGACGAGTCCGGCACCCTCAAGATGCCGGCGTCGCTGGCGCCTTACCGCCACAAGCTGTTCGGGCTGACCATCGACCCGCGCCGCCTGGCCGCCATCCGCACCGAGCGTCGCCCCAACAGTCGCTACTGCTCGATCGATCAGTGTCTGCAGGAAGTCGAGCAGACCGAGGCACTCTTCCGCCGCTCCAAGGTGCCCTACATCGACACCACGCGTTTCTCGATCGAGGAGATCTCGACACGCATGATCGCCGAGACCGGCCTGGCACGCCGCTTCTCACCGCGCTGACCCCGACGTCAGATCATCAAGAGTCGCTCACGGCAACACACGTCGACCACGTCTCGACACATCGACCACAACAACACCGCTACTCACCCAGGAAACCCTCCCATGTTCAACACCAACCACTACTTCGACGGCCAGGTGGCCTCCATCGCCTTCCAGAGCGCTGACCTTCCTGCCACGGTCGGCGTGATGGCCATCGGCGAATTCGTGTTCTCCACCAGCCAACGCGAATACATGACGCTGATCAGCGGCGATATGCAGGTACTGCTGCCGGGCGCGGAAGAGTGGTACCAGCTCGCCGCCGGCGAAAGCTTCATCGTCGAAGCCAACCAGAGCTTCGAGGTGCGCACCACGGTCGAGTCCGCCTATCTGTGCAAGTACGAAGACGCCTAAGGCACTGGGAAAAAACCGCCTAAGGCACTGGGAAACGAAGCCCAAGGCACTGAAAGCCTGACATGAAAAAGCCGCCGTCCCCTCTCGGGCACGGCGGCTTTTTTCATCACGACGACTGCCTCTCGCTACCCGGCTCAGGCGCGTCGCCTGAGTACCGAACGCAGCGCCAGATAGCTGATGCCGCCCATCAACAGGTAGCTTGTCGCCACCCCGGCAAAGATGCCGATCACGCCATACAGGGTACCGCCCAGCCAGGCCAGCGGCACCAGCAAGGCAAACAGACGCACCAGCGAGAGTGTCATCGCGCGGCGCGGCTTGTGCAGCGCATTGAGACTGGAATTGGCGAGAATGATCACGCCCTGGGCCCCGAGGGCGGCGGGTATCAGCCACAGATAGGTGCTGACCAGCCCCGCGACCTCCTCACTCTCGGCGAAACGCGCCGCGATCCACTCACCGCCAAGCCCCAGCCCCAACCAGACAACCAGCTGCCAGACGAGAATGAAGGCCAGCACACCATGGATGGCGCGCCACACGCGCTGCTGCTGCCCGGCACCGTCGTTCTGACTGATGAAGGGCGACAGCGTCATGGACAGCGCCAGCACCAGAATCAGCGCCAGCGACTCGATGCGCGAACCGATACCGTAAGCCGCCACCGCCGCGTGCCCATGCTGACTGACGATACGCGTCACCAGCGCAGTGGCAATCGGCGTCATCACGCTGGTCAGCGCGGCAGGCAGACCGATCGCCCCGACCTCGCGCCATGACGTCACCAGCCGCGTCACGCTCAGGTGACGGAAATCGAGCCGCGCGCGCAGCAGTGGCAATGCCAGCAAGCCCAGCGTCATCGCCAGCCACGACAGCACCGTGGCCAGCGCCGCGCCCGCAACCCCCATGCCCTGCCAGTCACCGATGCCGAAGATCAGCAGCGGGTCGAGCAGCGCATTGAGCACTCCCGCCGCCGCCATCACCAGCGAGGGGACCAGCGTATTGCCCTCGGCGCGCAGCACGCTGCCCAGCACACGTGGCAGCAACACGAAGGGCGCGCCGAAATACCACACCTGCATATAGTCGCGGATATGCGGCATCAAGGTGTCATCGGCCCCCAGCAGCCTGAATAATGGCGCGATGCTGGCAAGCCCCAGCACCAGCATCACCAGCCCCAGCAGCAGCCCCAGCAGACTGGCATCCGTGGTACGTGCCTTGACCGTCTCGAACTCGCCGCGCCCGAGCCTGCGCCCCACCACGGCGGTGGTGCCGATGGACAGGCCGATGGCGATGCTGATGACGGCAAAGGTCACCGGAAAGGTGAAGGTCACCGCCGCCAGCTCCGCAGTGCCCAGCTGGGCAATGAACCAGGCGTCCACCAGATTGAACAGCATCATGGTGACGATGCCGCCGATCACCGGTCCCGTCATGCGGGCAAGCGTCGAGGCAATCGGGTCACGCAGCAGGTCACGCGTACCACGCCGAGACGAGGCACGCTTGGGGGTGGCAGGGGTATCAGGGTCAGACATACAGGCTCCGGACAGAAAACGACCCCGACCGGCGAGACGCCAGCGGGGTCGAACAGTGTAAAGCATCATCGTGTCAGATGAGGGGCAACGCCGGATCGCATCGAGCATTCCCACGCTGCATCAGTTGCCCTGCATGAAGGGCGAGACGACCTCTCCCCCCGACTCACGCCAGGCCGCGAAGCCGCCACCCAGATGGGCGACCGGCCCGAAACCCATGTCCTTGAGCGACTTGGTAGCCAGTGCCGAGCGCAGCCCACCAGCGCAGAACAGCACATAGCGGCCTTCGCGCGCGAAGTCGGCGCGGTGATAGGGTGAGGCCGGGTCGACCCAGAACTCCAGCATACCGCGCGGCGCATGGATGGCACCGGGAATGCGCCCTTCCCGCTCCAGCTCCCGCACATCGCGGATATCCACCAGCGTCAGGGGCGTACCGCCGGCGCGCGCCGCTTCCAGCGCCTCGCGCAGCTCACGGGGCGACAGGGTCTCGATCTCCGCCTCGGCGGCTGCCACCAGCTCACTGACCGGTCGAATCATGGGGTGCTCTCCTTGCAGATGATGTTGTGCTCGGGGGCATGTCAGCGGCTGGCTGAGTGACAGCTCACGCATCGGCCTCGCCGCAGCGATAGAAGCGCTGGATGCTCGAGAAATCGAGGCGTCCTGCGCCCTGGGCGGCATGCTGGACGAACAGATTACGCGCCTGGGAGCCCATTGGCACCGCCGATTTCGAGCCCAGCGCCATCTCCCAGGCAAGGCTAAGATCCTTGGTCATGAGGTCCACCAAGAAGCCGCCCTGATAATCATTGGAGGCCGGTGCGGCTTCCATCACGCCAGGCCAGGGGTTGTAGACGTTGAGCGCCCAGTTGCCGCCGGAGGACTGCTTCATCACCTCGGATAGCACGGCCGGGTCCAGTCCGTTCTTGACCCCCAGCGCCAGCGCCTCGGCGGTGCCACTCATCAGGATGCCCAGCAGCATGTTGTTGCAGATCTTGGCGACCTGACCGCTGCCGGCCGGGCCGGCATGGAACAGATTCTTGCCCATCACTTCCAGCAGCGGCACGGCACGCGCATAGCCTTCATCCGGCCCCCCGACGATGAAGCTCAAGGTTCCCGCACGCGCCCCGCCGACCCCGCCGGACACCGGAGCATCCATGAAGGTGATGCCACGCTCGTCGGCATGGCGTGCGACCAGACGTGCATCATCCGGCGCGATGGTCGAGGCGTCGATCACCAGTACCGAGGCGTCAAGCGAGGCCAGGAGGCCACCCGCACCGTCTTCCTTGTCACCCAGATAGAGCTTTCGCACGTGCTGACCGGCCGGCAGCATGCTGATCAACACCTCGACACCTTCGACGATCTCTCCGGGAGATGCCGCGCGGGTAGCGCCCGCCTCGACCAGCTCGTTCATGGCCGACTCGACCAGATCGAAGACCCTTACCGCATGGCCAGCCTTGACCAGATTGAGCGCCATGGGCCCGCCCATGTTGCCGAGTCCGATGAAACCGATGGATGTCATGGCAATGCTTCCTTGTGTACAGGTTCTTGTTGTCATTGGCGTCCGGCGGCAAGTCTGCGCTTGCCACCGGTGCTGAAAAGCGCGTTCAGAGGTCCATCAGCGGATGCTCATCCTCTTCCCACAGCGGCGCGAAGAAGCCGTCGATGTATTCCTCGGAAACCTGAGCGATCGAGGCATAGGCCCACTGCGGCTGCTTGTCCTTGTCGATCAACAGGGCGCGCACCCCTTCGGCAAGCTCGGTGCCCATGCAGCAGCGTACCGACAAGGTCAGCTCGTCGCGGAAGGCCTCCGCCAGCGAGGAGTGGCGATGGCGGCCCAGCATGCGAAATACCAGATGCGGTGAGCTGGGGCAGCCGGCCAGCAGACGCTCGCGGTTGGCGCTCAGCCACGCATTGCAGTCACTGCGCGCCTGGGGGTCGTCGAGGATCCGCTGGCAGGCCTTCAGCACTTCGCGCCCGGCGACCAGCTGCTGAAGATGATCGAAGAGCGGCAGCACCTGCCCCGGCGGCGCCAGTTCACGACGCTCGAACTCGCTCAGCACCTGGCTCAGATGACGCGACGGGTGACGGCCGAACTCCCCCTCGCACAGCGCCTGCTTGAGCGCCTCGCGCTGCGCATCGGGAATCAGACGTGTCGCCAGCCCAAGATCCAGCGCATCGCGGGCATTCAGCTGCGCGCCGGTCGCGCCGAGATATTCTCCGATGCCACGCGGCAGGCGATTGAGCAGCCAGCTGGCCCCGACATCCGGGTACAGGCCGATGCTGACTTCCGGCATCGCCAATCGTGAGCTTTCGGTGACCACGCGCTCACAACCGCCGGCGAACAGCCCCATGCCGCCGCCCATCACGATGCCGCCGCCCCACACCAGCAGCGGCTTGGGGAAGGTATGCAGCCGGTGATCGAGCCGGTATTCGGCGGTGAAGTAGCGGGTGGCGAAGAAATCATCCAGCGCCTCAAGAGGGTCAGCGCCTTCGCTGGCAGGCGCCGTGGTCATCGCCTGATAGAGCGCCACGATATCGCCACCGGCACACAGTGCACGCTCGCCGGCACCTTCCAGCCACACCATGGCGATGCTGCTGTCCAGCTCCCAGGCATCCAGCTGCGCCTCGATGCGCTCGATCATGGCCAGCGACAGCGCATTCAGCGAACGCGGCGCGTTCAGGCGCACGATTCCCAGCTGCTTGCCGTCACGGGCGCGCCGCGTCTCGAACACCACGGGCGCCTCGACATCGGTCGCGGCCTTGGCGGTGACACCTTCTATCTGGCTCATGAGTGCCCTCCTCCCTTCACCTCTTCCTGGTGCGAGACCCACTGCGGTGCGCGTTTCTCGAGGAAGGCGCTGACGCCCTCCTTCTGGTTGGGGTCATCGAACAGCTCGACGAACAGCTCGCGCTCCATGCGCAGGCCATCGCTCATGCCGCGATGGCGTGACGACATGATCAACGCCTTGCAGCGCGCCACCGCACTCGGACTCTGGTTGGCGACGCTCTCGGCGATCGCCAGTGCGCGCTCGAAGCTCTGGCCGGTCTCGACCACCTCTTCGGCCAGCCCGATACGACCGGCGGTCTCTGCATCCACCTGCTCCCCACACAGGATCATGCGCTTGGCCCAGCCTTCGCCGACCAGCCACGGCAGATGCTGGGTGCCGCCCGCGCACGGCAGCAGTCCCACCTTGGCCTCCGGAAGTGCCAGTTTCGCCTGACGCTCGACGATACGGATGTCGCAGGCCAGCGCGCATTCAAGCCCGCCGCCCATCGCGTAGCCGTTGACGGCGGCGATCGTCACGCCCGGAAAGTTGGCCAGGCGCTCGAAGGCCAGCCCGAAGCGGCGTGCCATGGTCGCGGCGACACCCTTGTCACCATCAGCGAAGGTCTTGAGATCGGCGCCGGCGGAGAAGAACCTGTCGCCCTCACCGGTGATCACCACGGCGCTTATGCTGCCATCGCCCTCCAGCTCATCGAGCAACTGCTCCAGCTCGATCAAGGACGCTTCCGTCCAGGTGTTGGCCGGCGGGTTGTTGATGGTGACACGGGCGATATGACGATCCTTCTCGACAACGAGGCATGGCCCTTGACTGGATGACATCACGTAACTCCCTGAAAGATGGTAACCACTGACGAATTGGAGTGGAGGCGCCGCTACGCCAGCGACTCGATCATGCCCGGCGTCAGAAGACGGCGCGCGATGATCAGACGCATGATCTCGTTGGTGCCTTCCAGAATCTGGTGCACACGGGTGTCGCGCACAAGCCGCTCCAACGGATACTCACGGATATAACCGTAGCCGCCGTGCAGCTGGAGTGCCTGATTGCAGACCTCGAAGCCCATGTCGGTGGCGAAGCGCTTGGCCATCGCACAGTGGGCACTGGCCTCGCCATCCCCCTCATCGAGCTTGAAGGCCGCCAGCCGCACCAGGGTGCGCGCCGCGGTCAGTTCGGTGGCCATGTCGGCCAGCTTGAACTGCAGGGCCTGGAACTGCGCCAGCTCGCGCCCGAACTGCTTGCGCTCGCCGAGATAATCCCGCGACAGCTCCAGCGCCTTCTGGGCCGCACCCAGTGAGCAGGTCGCGATGTTGATGCGTCCGCCATCCAGCGCCTTCATCGCGAAGCGGAAGCCCTCGCCCTCCTCACCCAGACGATAGGCCGCCGGGACCCGCACGCGATCGAAGCTCACCAGCCGGGTCGGCTGGCTGTTCCAGCCCATCTTGTCTTCCTTCTTGCCGTAGCTGATGCCACCGGCATCCGCTGGCACCACGAAGGCCGAGATACCCGCCGCGCCGCTGTCGGGCTCGCCGGTGCGCGCCATCACCACCAGCACGTCCGTGGCGCCGGCACCGGAGATGAACATCTTGGAGCCACTCAGGTAGTAGTCATCGCCCTCACGCTCGGCGCGGGTCCGCAGGCTGGCAGCGTCACTGCCGCTGCCCGGCTCGGTCAGGCAGTAGGAGCCGAGCTTGTCGCCCGTCACCATCGCCGGTACCCACTGCTCGCGGCAGCTGTCCGTGGCGAAACTGGCGATCATCCAGCCCACCATGTTGTGGATGGTGATGTAGGCAGTGGTCGAGATGCAGCCGGTGGCCAGCTGCTCGAGAATGATGGAGCTGTCCAGACGCGGCAGGCCAAGGCCACCGTGCTCCTCGGGGACATAGAGCCCCATGAAACCCGCCTCGCCCGCCTTCTTCAGTGTCTCGACAGGGAAGTGGGCGGTAGCGTCCCACTCGGCGGCATGCGGGGCAAGCTCGGCATCCGCGAAGGCACGCGCCCCCTCCTGGAGGGCACGTTGGTCATCGGTCAGCGAAAAGTTCATGCAGCTGCCTCCTGTTGTCCTTGTCCTTTATCCCCAGGCCGCCGAGCCCTCAGCGGTCTTGTAAAAAGAGCCATCAGCGCATCTGGATAGAAAAGTTGGGCTGATTGCCCTCGGCCGGCGCATCGTCGAACCAGCGCGCCGTCACCGTCTTGGTCTCGGTATAGAAACGCACCGCCTGCTTGCCATAGGCATGCAGATCGCCGAAGAAGCTGCCGCGCCAGCCGGTGAAGGAGAAGAACGGCAGCGGCACCGGAATCGGCACGTTGATGCCGACCTGGCCGACCGCGATCTCGTTCTGGAAGCGCCGCGCCGCGCCGCCGGAGCGCGTGAAGATGGAGGTGCCGTTGCCATAGGGATTGTTGTTGATCAGCTCGATGGCCTCGGACAGATCCGCCGCCTCCATGCAGCACAACACCGGCCCGAAGATCTCCTCGCGATAGAGCACCATCTCCGGCGTCACCTTGGAAAACAGACACGGCCCCAGCCAGTTGCCGTCGGGATAGCCCGCCATCGAGATGCCGCGACCATCCAGCAGCAGCTCGGCGCCTTCCTCGACGCCCTGAGCGATCCAGCCGGTCACGCGCTCCAGCGCCTGCGGCGAGATCAGCGGTCCGTAGCTGGCGCCCTTGTCATCCCAGGCCCCGGGACGCACCTCGGCCAGCGCATCGCGCACCCGCTCGATCAAGGCTTTCGCATCACCGACGAAGACCGCCACCGAGATCGCCATGCAGCGCTGACCCGCCGCGCCGACACTGGCACCGACCAGCGCGTTGACGACCTGGTCCGCAGGAGCATCCGGCATGATCACCATGTGATTCTTGGCACCCGCGAAACACTGGGCGCGCTTGAGGTTGTCGGTGGCGGTGCGATAGATGTGCTGCCCCACCGGCACCGAGCCGACGAAGCTCACGGTGCGCGGAATCTCGTGGGCCAGCAGGTGATTGACCTGATCGCGCCCGCCCTGCACCACGGTCAGGATGCCCTCGGGGGCACCCGCTTCCATGAACAGCTCCGCCAGCCGCAGCGTGGTCAGCGGCACCTGCTCGGACGGTTTGAGCACGAAGGCATTGCCACAGGCGATGGACAGCGGGAACATCCACAGCGGTATCATGGCGGGGAAGTTGAACGGCGTGATGCCCAGACAGACACCCAGCGACTGGGTCACGGAATAGCTGTCGATGCCGGTGGCGACGTTCTCCACCGTCTCACCCATCAGCAGGCTGGGAATGTTGGCGGCGTGTTCGACCACCTCGATGCCGCGCCACACATCGCCCTTGGCGTCCTCGAAGGTCTTGCCCAGCTCGTGGGAGATGATCTCGGCCAGCTCGTCATGATGCTGCTTGAGCAGATGCTGATAGCTGAGCATCAGACGGGCGCGCGTCGGCACCGGCGTGTTGCGCCAGCGCTGGAAGGCCTGCTCGGCGTGGTCCAGCGCTTCATCCAGCTCACTCAGCGGCGACAGGGGCACGCGGGCGATCTCGGCGTTGGTGGCCGGGTTGGTGACGCCCAGGTGCTGATCGGCGCGACTTTCGACAAACTGACCATTGATCAGCTGTGGCAGCACCAGCGGCGCGCTGTCACCGGCGACCACGGCGCGCAGGCGTGACAGCAGATCCAGTGAACCGCCAGAGGGCGCGGCAGTAGAGGGCGTGAGAGACGTCGAAGACATGGCGTGGCATTCCTGTGGCTGTTGTTATTGGGAGGAAGACAGTGTGTCAACAGAGCCGAAGTCATCAGGCAGATCCATTTCGCAGAACCAGACCGTTGGCAGAAAACGGCAAGCCGAGACTGTGATCTGATTCAACCTAGCATCTGCTTGGTTGGCTGCAAATACTATTACCCTTTACGTTAACGTAAACAATGCTAGTCTGTAGAAAATTCACGGCCAGACGCCGCTGGCACCCACTGCGCCAAGGAGCATTCCCCTCTCCTCGGCGCGCACAGCATCCGGAGCGGCAGTGCCCATGACAGATACGATGATGACCCCAAGTCCTGACCCCAAATCCCGGACAACGCCTGATGGCGCAATGAACAACGATGCCGGTGTGGAATCCCTGCTGAGTACCACCAGCACCAGCGACGCCATCCGTCCGACCCAGCGCACCTGGAGCATCGGCGAGCTGGCACGGCATTTCGACGTGACCACGCGCACCATCCGCTTCTACGAGCAGGAAGGTCTGCTGCACCCGGAGCGACGCGGTCAGACGCGCGTCTATCGCGACAAGGACCGCGTGCGTCTCAAGCTGACCCTGCGCGGCAAGCGACTGGGCTTCTCGCTGGCCGAGATTCGTGAAGTGGTCGACCTCTACGACGCCGCCGACGGCGGTGGCGAGAAGCAGCTCACCCGTCTGCTTGGCATCCTGAGCGAAAAGCGTGAGGGCCTTGAGCGACAGCTGCGCGATCTCACCGCCATGCAGCGCGAGCTGGATGACGTCGAGACACGTGCTCGCGAAGCCCTCGCCCGCCTGGCCGACGACAGCGAGAGCTGATTGACGTCAACAACACCAGAACCCGCTCGCGCCAGCAGCAGCTATATAACTGCCGGCTACACAAGTGACAGCGACTAGACTGTCTATAGAAAACTGACCCACGCCTCACGAGTGCGGGCGACAGCAGACTGCCGGAGAGCAGCGCGTCGCCCGCTGATCACGCGACTCACGACAAGACGACAAAAACGAAAAGAACAACACTGCGTCACCGCCTCCCTGAGGCGGCTCCCCCTGACAAGCCTTGCCTCACCAATAACAACCAAGGACACAGGAAAGCACCATGTCACAGGACGCCATCGCCACACGCCAGCCTGCCAGCGAAATGGCACGCGCAAGCCAGTCAGCCAGCTATCTCAGCGCCACCTCCGATACGCCACTGATGGGAGAAACCATCGGGGATTGCCTTGACCGCATCTGCGCGCGCTGGCCCGAGCGCGATGCTCTGATCAGCCGCCATCAGGGACTGCGCTACACCTGGGCCGAACTGCACGCCGAGGTCGAACGCGTGGCGCGCGGCCTGCTGGCAATGGGCATCGAGCGTGGCGACCGCGTCGGCATCTGGGCACCCAATCGTGCCGAATGGACGCTGATCCAGTACGCCACCGCCAAGATCGGCGTAGTGCTGGTCAATCTCAACCCGAGCTATCGCGGCCATGAGCTGGCCTACGCCCTCAAGCAATCCGGCGCGGCGACGCTGATCTTCCAGTCTCGCTTCAAGGCGTCCGACTATGTGGCGATCCTCGAGGAGCTGTTCCCCGAGGCCAAGGAGGCCCGCGGCCGTGATGGCATTCACAATGGCGCGCTGCCGGACCTCAGGCGCCTGATCTGCTTCGAGGCCGAAGATGCCCTGCCCGGCATGCTCAACTGGCAGGATGTGCTCAGCGGTGCCGACAGCGTCTCGCGGGAAACACTCAGCGAGTTGCAGGCCAGCCTGACCTTCGATGACCCGATCAACATCCAGTACACCTCCGGCACGACCGGCGCCCCCAAGGGCGCGACCCTCTCGCACCACAACATCCTCAACAACGGCTTCTTCGTCGCCGAGCGCATGAATCTCACGGAGCAGGACAAGCTGGTGATGCCGGTGCCGCTCTATCACTGCTTCGGCATGGTGATGGGCAATCTGGGCTGCCTGACCCACGGCGCCGCCATCGTCTACCCGGAAGCGGGCTTCGATCCGCTGGCCACCCTGCAGGCGGTCAGCGAGGAAGGCGCCACCGCGATGTTCGGCGTGCCGACGATGTTCATCGCCGAGCTCGAACACCCGCGCTTCGCCGAATTCGACCTCACCAGCCTGCGCACCGGCACCATGGCCGGCTCCATCTGCCCCATCGAGGTGATGCGCCAGGTCATCGAACGCATGCACATGCGCGAGGTCACCATCGCCTACGGCATGACCGAGACCAGCCCGGTCAGCCTGCAGACCACGCGTGAGGCGCCGCTGGACAAGCGTGTCTCCACTGTCGGCACCCTGCACCCGCATCTGGAGATCAAGATCATCGACCCTGACAGCGGGCGCGTGGTGCCAGTCGGCGAGAAGGGCGAGCTGTGCACGCGGGGTTACAGCGTGATGCTGGGCTACTGGAACAATCCGGAGGCCACCGCCAAGGCCATCGATGCCGGCCGCTGGATGCATACCGGCGACCTCGCTACGCTGGATGAAGACGGCTACGTGACGATCGTGGGACGTATCAAGGACATGATCATCCGCGGTGGCGAGAATATCTATCCGCGCGAGATCGAGGACTTCCTCTACACCCACCCTGCGGTGTCGGACGTGCAGGTGATCGGCGTGCCCGATGAGCGGTATGGCGAGGAAGTGATGGCGTGGGTCAAGCTCAAGGAAGGCGAGCAGCTGGATGCCGAAGGCCTCAAGGCTTTCTGCCAGGGACGTATCGCTCACTTCAAGGTGCCGCGCTACATCAAGTTCGTGGAGGAATTCCCGATGACCGTGACCGGCAAGATCCAGAAGTTCAAGATGCGCGAGGCCGCGACACAAGAACTGGGGCTGGCCAGGTGAGCACGTCACGTGAGGAGGAAGATGACGCCCCCGCCACACGCCACCTGAGCAGCGCCCGTCAGCAGGTCGCCCACTATGCGGCGAGCCACCATCATGCGGCGCTCGAGACGCTGATCGATGCCCATCCGGCAGGCGAACTGCCGATCATGGCACTGGCCGGGCTGGACCAACTGCATCTGGGTGGCGTGACGGGCACCCGCGAGCTGCTGGCGCTCGCCAGGCTGGAACCCCAGTCGCGGGGACTTTCGATACTCGAACTCGGCGCCGGCCTTGGCGGGCTGGCGCGCCATATTGCCAGCCAGTCGCGTGACACCGGCGCGAATCACCGCATCACCACGCTGGATCTCTCGAGCAGTCTCTGCGAGCTGGCGATCGCCCTCAACCGGGCCACCGGACTGCGCGAGTCGATTCGCGTGCTGGAGGGCGACGCCTGCTACCCCGAGCTGCATCCGGCCCTGTCGGGCCGCCGTTTTGATCGCCTCTTCAGCCAGCACCTGCTGGTGCATCTGAGCGACAAGGTCAGCACGCTCACGCAGTGGCATGACTGTCTTGAGCAGGATGGCTATCTCCTGCTGCACGAGCCGGTGCTCAGCGTGCAGGCGCAGGCGCTTGGCGAGCGCCCTGCCTTGCCATTGCCATGGGCACTGTCACCGCGCGGCGACCAGCTGGCCAGCTGCGAGGAGCTGCATGAGGCGATGGCCAGCAGTGGCTTCGAGGTCGATGCCCATGTCGAGCTGACCGATCAGGTGCTGAGCTGGCAGGCGCGCCGCATGCGCGAGAGCACCAGCGAGCAACCCAGCGCCTACCGCGATGACGCGCCTGCGCCCTCGCCGGCCATGCTGGCCGCCCGCGGCCTGACGCCGGAACTGGTGTTCGGCCCGGCCTTTTCCCTGATGCAACGCAACCTGATGCTGGCCCTGGAAGCCGGCTGGCTGGAGGTTCACCTGTGGCGCCTGCGCAAGCGCCCTGCCAGGCAGTGAAGGGCGTGATGAATCAGCAGAACTCACCGCAGGGACACGGCGAGGAAAAAATTAGGAAACAGCGCTCGCAAATGACTGGCATCCGCCTGCCTCAACCGTTATTCTTGCCAGTACAGTCCCGTTCGGGGGATAAGCCGTTCGTTACCCGTCAGCATGTGAGGGTAATGTGCCCGACATGATGACCGCATTGCTTCGTGTTTCATCGATACCCACGAGTCAGTGCAACGTTTCCCGATGCTCGCGCAACGTTTCTCCGGGAATCTGTTCATCAAGGGCGTGATCTGATCAATCACTCCCAACAGCATCAAAGATTCCCTCACGGGAAAACCGAAAGGGCCTCCACTTGGAGGCCCTTTTTTTGTCTGCGCACTTAGATCCAGTCACTCAGGTCTGCACGCTCTGATCTGCACTTTCTGGTCTTCACGCTCAGATCTAGACGCTCTGGTCTGCAGGCGTCGAGCGGAAAGCTCCGCTGCGGTGCATCACGACTGCCAACCGGCCAGCACCTCGAGGTGATCACGACGCGCCTGACCCGGTGTCACGGCCGCCAGTCGCACCCAGGTGCCCGGCACACATTGCCCGAGCTGTGCGCAGGCCAATGGCGTCAGCGCGCCAAGGCGCGGGTAGCCGCCGATGGTCTGGCGGTCATTGAGCAAAATGATGGGCTGGCCATCGGCCGGCACCTGCACGGCGCCCAGCGGAATGCCCTCGGACACCATGCCCGCTCCGTCTCGCTCCAGTCGCGGGCCGGTCAGGCGCACCCCCATGCGGTCGGCGCGCCCATCCACCGCCCATTCGCTGTTGAAGGCGCGATAGAGGCTGTCGCCACTGAACTCGGCGATCTGCGCCCCCACGACCAGCGGCAATTCAAGCGCCTCGCCCTCCTTGGGGGTCAGCGACTGCTGCCATGCCTGTGCCGAGGCCGGCAGCTCGCGCAGCGACAGCTCATTGCTGGCAGCCGTCAGCACATCACCGCTGGCCAGGGCTCGCCCTTCACCATCCAGCCCGCCGAGGCCGTCGCGCACCGTGCTGGCGGCGCTGCCCAGCACCGGGACGACATCCAGGCCACCGGGGAAGGCCAGATAGGCGCGCAGCCCGGCGACGGGACGCTCGAACTTGAGCAGCTGTCCACTGGCCACCTCGAAGGCCTGACCCGGCGCGAGCGCCTCGCCGTCGAGGGTCGCGGCCAGATCTGCCCCGCACAGCGCCAGAGTGCCGGCCTGTTCGACCTTGAACAGCAAGCCGCCGCCCATGGTGATCTCGAGCCCCGGTGCATCATGGGCGTTGCCCAGCAGCCAGTTGGCCCAGCCCAGTGACACCCAGTCAGCCGCCCCGCCCTGGGTCACGCCCAGGTGACGCACGCCCAGACGGCCAGCGTCCTGCACCAGCGCCAGGGCACCGCTACGTTCGACGCGCAGCGTCGTCTTCGTCTTCACGTCACTCATGCACGTTCCTCCAGCGGGGTGACATCGCCGCCCAGGCGAACGAATTCCTCTCTGCTCACGGAGACAAAGCGCACGCGATCACCGGGCATGAAACGACTGGACGGTTCACCGGCCTCGTTGCGCCCGAACAGGGTGATGGGCGTGCGGCCCAGAATGTTCCAGCCACCGGGTGAGCGGGACGGGTAGATGGCGGCCTGGCGGTCGGCGATACCGACGCTGCCGGGGGCGATCTTCTGGCGCGGCGTCTTGAGGCGCGGCGTAGTCAGCGCCTCTTCCAGCACGCCCATGAAGGCGAAACCGGGCGCGAAGCCAAGGGCGAACACGCAGTAGTCATGCGCCCCATGACGCTCGATCAGCGCCTCGATGCTGATGCCCAGCCGCGCGGCAATCGGTGCCAGCTCCGGCCCGACACTGTCGTCATACCAGACGGGCACTTCATGCAGCTGGCCCTGCTGGCCACTGGCCGGCGCAAGATCCGCCAGCGCGGCCTGAATGCGGGCACGCGCCTCGCCTTCTTCCAGCGCAGCCACATCGTAGTGCAGCAGCAGCGTGGTGTAGGACGGCACCAGATCGACCAGCGCCGCGCCGAAGGCCTCACGCAGCGCACTGTCGGCGGCCAGCACCCAGGCCATGTTGGATTCCTCGATGCGATCGAACAGCCGAATGATCAGCGAGTCCATGCCGACGGTCTCGAGGCGCAGTTGCGGTGACGTGCCACGGCCGTGGCTGTCAGCCCCCGCCATCAGGCACCCGCCAACGTATCGAAGGCTTCACGAATGGCGCGCACCGCGGCCACGGACTCGGCGTTGTCACCGTGCACGCACAGCGTATCGGCGGACAGCACCAGATCACCGCCGCTGCTATCGGTCAGTGCTTCACCACGCGCCAGCGTCACGGACTGGGCGATGATCACCTCGCTGTCGTGATGCACGGCACCCGGCTCACGACGCGATACCAGATGGCCACGCGAGTCGTAGGCGCGGTCGGCGAAGGCCTCGAACCACAGCGTGATGCCCATCTCGTCGGCCAGCGCCTGCATCGGTGCGGGGTTGGCGGTCGCCATCACCATCAGCGGCAGACTGGCGTCATAACGCACCACGGCCTGCATGACGGCGCGCAGCAGCGTCGGGTCGGCGGCCATGTCGTTGTAGAGCGCACCATGCGGCTTCACATACTGGACGCGAGTGCCCTCGGCGCGACAGATGCCATCGAGCGCGCCGATCTGATAGAGCAGCATGTCCTCGACTTCGGCAGGCGAACACGCCATCGAGCGGCGGCCGAACCCTTGCAGGTCCGGATAGGCCGGGTGTGCGCCGATACGTACGTCATGCTGGACCGCCAGGCGCACGGTGCGGCGCATGATGGTGGGGTCGGAGGCGTGGAAGCCACAGGCGATATTGGCGCAGTCGACGAAGGGCATGACCTCTTCATCCAGACCGATCTTCCAGTTGCCGAAGCTTTCGCCCATATCGCAGTTGAGCAGGGGCAGAGAGGGAGCAGAGCGGGACATAGCGGAACCTCACAGGTCAGATCTTGTGTGTTGTTATGCCTCCACTCTATGTAAGGGGCCGCCTTGGTATCCAATCGTATTTTATGATTCGTCATATCGGTGAAATCTTTCATCATCTTGCGCCATGAAAGCACCGGCCGTGTATCGCTTGCCCGACAGAGCGCGTCATGCTTCTGTCTTGGGCGAGCCGAGCGGTGGCGGCAGGCTCTGTCACCCCGCCCACCGCTTGTCTGAAGTCATTCCTTGCTCAGCCCCCAACAACAACAGGAGTTTCACCATGGCCGTCAGCGACCCGTTTCACCTCGCCATCCAGGTCCGCGATATCGCTGAGGCACGCCGCTTCTACGGCGAGTTTCTGGGCTGCCCCGAGGGCCGCTCGTCCGACAGTTGGGTCGATTTCGACCTCTATGGCCACCAGTTCGTCTGTCACCTGAATCCGGCGCTGGCCGACCCGGCAAGCGCCGTCGCTCAGCACCGCAACCCGGTCGATGGCCATGGCGTGCCGGTGCCGCACTTCGGTGTGGTACTGGAGATGGACGCCTGGCAGGCACTGGCGGACCGCCTCATCGCCGAGGGTGTCACCTTCGAGATCGAGCCCCATATCCGCTTCAAGGGCGAACCCGGCGAACAGGCGACGATGTTCTTCCTCGACCCCACCGGCAATGCGCTGGAATTCAAGGCCTTCAAGGACCGCGAAAGCCAGCTGTTTCGCAAATGACGCAAGCGACCCGCGCCAGCGAGTGAGCCCGCGCCCGGCCTGACGCAGACCATGCCCCGTGATGAAAGCTGACGCCCCGCGCCGCATGCGGCAAGATGGGCGGTATCAACGATTCATCACGGGGCATCTGCCATGTTCGACTTCAAGGAACTCGAGGCCTTCGTCTGGGTGGTCCGGCTTGGCTCGTTCCGCAAGGGCGCCACCAAGCTTCACCTGACCCAGCCCTCCATCTCGGACCGCATCAACCGCCTGGAAGCCACCGTCGGCGAATCCCTGCTGGAACGCGCCACCCGCCCCATCCAGCCCACCTTGCGCGGACGAGAGTTCTTCGCCCACGCCGAGCGTCTGCTCAGTGGTCGCGATGAAGCCATGCGCCTGTTTCAGGATGAAGGTGCCTTCTCCGGCACCCTGCGTCTGGGCGTGATCGAGACCATCGCCAACAGCTGGTTTCCCGCCTTCATGCGCCAGCTGGCCGAACGCTATCCCAAGCTGACGCTGGAAATGACCGTCGATATCTCGCCCTCCCTGCATCAGCGTCTGGCCGACAATGACCTCGACATGCTGTTCGCGATGGACAGCGCCGCCATGGGGCCCTACGCCACCCAGACCCCGCTGTGCACCTTCGAGATGGGCATGTTCGCCTCACCGACCCTCGCCGAGCAGCTGGCCGAGGATGACGAGCGCTTCGCCTCCACACCATTCATCTCCTTCAGCAAGCAGGCGCGCCCCTATACCGAGCTGGTCAGCTATCTATCGGACCAGGGGATCACTCAGCCCAAGGTGCACTGCACCAGCACCCTGATGACCATCCTGCGCATGAGCAGCGAAGGGCTCGGCATCGGCGTACTGCCGGTCGCCACGGTAGAGGATGTCATCAGCCACGGCGAACTGGTGCGCCTGCCACTCACGACCCCGCTGCCCCCGATGATCTATGAAGCCATCTGGCGCAATGCCAACTATCCCGATTTCTGTGCCAGCGTGGCTCGCCTCGGCCGCCAATGTGCCGAGACCTACTCGCAGCAACACGCGCATTCCAATCCCTGATCAGACTAACTGTCATGCGCTGAGTCAGGGTTGATCGCGCGCCGCTCCGCACCAGGCCAGCATCAGACCAAGGTCTAACAATATCGCCAAAGGCTTTCATGCGACGACACGATGAAAGATTTCATCGATACTGCGCATCAGAATTAACGATTGGACGGGATGGCCCGTCGCTTGAAGAATGAAATCGTCTGCCGACAACATTCAATAATAATGAGGAACAAGACATGCGTAAGCCCAACGATTCCCTCACTCGCAAGACCCCGACAGTCAAGTCCTTCGCCTGGCTGGCGACAGTGGGTGCCCTGGCCTTCAGTGGCTCGGCACTCGCGGCACAGTGGAACCTCGCTACTCCGTATGGCGATGCCAGCTTCCACACCAAGAACACCAAGCAGTTCGCCGAGGACGTCACCGAGGCTACCGATGGCGAGCTGACCGTGACCGTGCACAGCGGCGGTTCCCTGATCTCCCACGGCGAGATCAAGCCTTCCGTGCGTCGCGGCACCGTCCAGGCCGGTGAGATCTTCCTGTCGATTCTCTCCAACGAATCGCCGGTCTACGAGCTGGACACCCTGCCGGGCGTCGCCTCCAGCTATGAAGAAGCCTTCGCCCTCTGGCAGGCCTCCAAGCCGGACATCACCGCGCTGTTCGCCAAGGAAGGTCTGATGCCGCTGTACGCGGTCGCCTGGCCGGCCCAGGGTATCTACACCGACTTCGACCTGACCGACGTCTCCCAGCTCAAGGGCCTGCGTATCCGCGCGCCCAACATCAACACCCAGCGTTTCGTCGAGAACGTCGGCGGCAAGCCCACCGAGACCGAAGAAGCCGACATCCCCACCGCCTTCAGCACCGGTCGTGTCGACGCGATGATCACCTCCAGCTCCACCGGCAAGTCCATGTCGGCCTGGGATTACGTCAAGCACTACAATGACGCCAAGCTGTGGCTGCCGAAGAACATCGTCTTCGTCAACAAGCGTGCCTTCGATCGCCTCGACGAGAGCACCCAGCAAGCCGTGCTCGATGCCGCCAAGGCCGCCGAGACCCGCGGCTGGGAAGCCAGCAAGGCCGATGCCGCCGAGAGCGCCAAGGTGCTGACCGAGAATGGCTTCACCATCACGGAGCCTGACGCCAAGCTGGCCGAAGACCTGAAGGCCGCCGGTGACAAGCTGTTCCAGGACTGGAAGTCGCGTGCCGGTGAAGAAGGCCAGCAGCTGCTCGAGCGCTACCGCGCAGACCTGGATGCCTGAGATGAGCTCACAAGCCTGACTGCCCGGCACTGAACGCTGGTCACATGGCCGAGCGCATCGACCGTGCACTGCCTGAGCAACGTCTGAGCATTGCCTGAGCGCTGCAAAGTCCTGACTGACCCCAGCTGCAGCGTTGCTATCCCGCCACGCGATACGCCACTCGAGACTCCGACACCTGCCGTCCGCCGGCAGGTGACCCACGGACAAGCCTGTGCGCAGCATCGCGTGGCCACCCTCACCTTCCCTGTGAGCGCCCGTCATGACCTATTTCTTCGACAGACTCTATCGCCTCGGTGCGTGGGGTGCGGCGGCCTGCATGCTGCTGATCTGCACCCTCGTCAGCCTGCAAGTCTTCCTGCGCCTGATCGACGCCATCATGGTGATGTTCGGTGCCGAGCGTCTCGGCTTCGAGATCTCCGGCGTGTCGGAAATGGCTGCCTTCCTGCTGGTCGGCGCCACCTTCCTGAGCCTCGCCTACACCTTCACGCATCACGCTCATATCCGCGTGACGCTGGTGATCAACCGCCTGCCGGCCGCCGTGCGCGTATGGATCGAAAGCCTCGCGCTGCTGATCGCACTCGGCCTGAGCGTCTTGATCACCCATGAACTGGTACTGCTGGTCGGCGAGAGCCTCGAGTACCACGACATCTCCTCCGGCCTGCTGGCGCTGCCGCTGTGGATTCCGCAGAGCGTGCTGGTCGCCGGTACCGGCCTGCTGTGCCTGGCGATTCTCGAGACCCTGATCGCCACGCTGCGCACCGCCTTCACCGCGCCCTCAAGCTACGTGGCGCCCGAGCCCGAAGACGGAGCCGAATGACATGCTGACACTCATCCTCGTCACTCTACTGGCTCTCGCCTTGCTGCTCGGCAGCGGCGTGTGGGTCGCCTTCTCGCTGATCGGCACCGGCTGGATCGTGCTGACCTTCTTCTCCACCTTCGAGACCGGCCCGATCCTGGCCTCCGACTTCTGGGGTGCCAGCTATGGCTGGGACCTGACCGCCCTGCCGATGTTCGTGTGGATGGGCGAGATCCTGTTCCGCTCCGGACTCGCCGACAACATGTTCCGCGCGCTGGCACCGTGGCTGAATCGCCTGCCGGGCCGTCTGCTGCACTCCAACATCATCGGCAGCGGGCTGTTCGCCGCCGTGTGCGGCTCCTCCGCCGCCACCTGTGCCACCGTCGGCAAGATGACCCTGCCGGAGCTTGAGCGCCGCGGCTACGACAGCAACCTGGCCATCGGTACCCTCGCCAGCGCCTCGACCCTCGGCCTGCTGATTCCGCCGTCGATCATGATGATCGTCTACGGCGTGGTCACCGAGCAGTCCATCTCGCGTCTGTTCATCGCCGGTGTCCTGCCGGGCATGCTGCTGCTGGCCCTGTTCATGGGCTATCTGGCGATCTGGTCGAAGGTCGTCGGTGAGCCGCAGGGCCGCGCCGGCCATGACGAGCCGCACATGGGCTTCATGGCCAAGCTGCGCAACAGCGCCCAGCTGATTCCGCTGCTGGCACTCATCGGCGGCATCCTCGGCAGCATCTACGGTGGCCTGGCGTCACCCACCGAAGCGGCCGCGGTCGGCGTGGTACTGTCGCTGATCATCGCGCGCCTCAACGGCCACATGACCGCCGCCACCTTCAAGGAATCGCTGTTCGCGGCGCTGCGCACCTCGTGCATGATCGCCTTCATCATCGCCGGTGCCTCCTTCCTGTCCTCGGCGATGAGCTTCACCCAGATTCCGATGCAGCTGGCCGAAGGCATCGCCACCCTGGGTCTGTCGCCGACCATGCTGCTGGTGGTGCTGACGCTGTTCCTGCTGATCCTGGGCTGCTTCCTCGACGGCATCTCGCTGATCCTGCTGGTGACCTCCATCATCATGCCGGTCATCGAAGCCGCCGGTTTCGATCTGATCTGGTTCGGTATGTACCTGATCATCGTGGTCGAGATGTCGCAGATCACCCCGCCGGTTGGCTTCAACCTGTTCGTGATCCAGAGCCTGACCGGCAAGGACATCATCACCATCACCAAGGCGACGCTGCCGTTCTTCCTGCTGATGATCTTCTCCATCGTGCTGATGCACGTCTTCCCGGAGATCGTGCTCTATCTGCCGCAGGCCATGAACGGCTGATCATCTGACCCCCGATGCCATGGATGGCAGCTGGTAGCCCTTCCAGACTCAGGAACCGCAGCTGTCGGCACCTCTATCGGTCGCCTCTTGTCTCAAGGGCGCCGAGCGTCACGGCAGACATACGGTGACGTGCTTGCAGACCTCCCCTCGGGGAGGTCTTTTTTATGTCGCCTGCCCAGCGCTCGCCGCTCGCAAAGCACTGCGACTGAAAGCATCGCGACTCAAAGCATCGCGACGGAAAGCACCGTCCTCGCACACACAGCTCAGCTCAGATCGGTACACGGACATGCACACAAAAAAGCCGCCCCTTCCTTGCCGTGAGGCAGAAAGGGGCGGCTTTTTCGTCAACCGACAGGCGAGGCTAGATCAGGACAGATGATCCGCCGGTGCGCTGGCCGGGGTGTCGATCATCGCGTGACCCTTGCCACCACCGCCACCGCCGCCGTGACCACCATGGCCGTGGCCATGACCGAACAGACCACAACCACTCAGGGCCAGAGTCGCCGCGACCAGTGCAATCGGAAACAGATTTTTGATACGCATGAGTCTCTCCTTCAAGGGGGTAGAGGCTGCTGCAAGGCCGAGTCATCCAGGATGGCACGACGCTGTCTGCAAGCCCTTACGTTCCCCTTCACATTACTCTGATCGACGACCAACGTTAAACCTTCGCAGCAGGCTTCCTTTTTTACTGCACGCCTTGTACAGGAGTTGCGACATGATTGTCGTGTAATGTACTACGCCGTTTTTCTCCAGCTCAGCGCGACTTCAGCCCGCGCATATGCGCCGGTATCACCAGGCGCTCGAACAGCTCGAACAGCAGCTCGGCACAGATGGCCAGCAATGCCGCGGGAATCGCCCCGTAGAGCACCAGATCATAGTCATTGAGCGAAAGCCCGGTGACGATCGGCTCGCCCAGCCCACCGGCGCCGATGAAGGCCGCCAGCGTCGCGGTACCGATATTGATGATGGCGGCGGTCTTGATGCCGGTGAGCAGATTGGGCGTCGCCAGCGGCAGGATGACATGACGCAGCTGCTCGCGACGCGTCAGACCCATGCCACGTGCCACCTTGACCAGCAACGGGTCCACCGTCAGCAGCGCGGTGATGGCCGCGCGGATGATCGGCAGCAAGGAGTAGACGAACAGCGCGATCACCGCCGGTACCACCCCGATCCCGAACAGCGGAATCATCAAAGCCAGCAGCGCGATGGAGGGGATGGTCTGCAAAAGGCCAGTGACATAGAGCACCACCCGAGAGACCTTCGGATTGCGATAGACAAGCAAGGACAGCGGCAGGCCGACCAGACACGCCAGCAGCAATGCGGACAGCGTCAACTGCAGGTGCTCGATCAGATTGGTACCCAGCTTGTCCCACTTGGCGCCACTGACTTCACGCTGCTCGGTGGTGATGCCCTGCTCCTGAATGAAGCGACTGGCAACCTGGGCGAAGCTCTGTTCATCGGTGGAGACGCGGGCGTTGAGCGCCTGCATGCTGTCTTCATCGAGACTCCCCGCCAGCTGATTGAGCGCCGCGACGGCATCTTCCGGCAAGGCGGCATTCACGAAGGGCACCGCCAGATACTCGGGGAAGTAGCCCTTGTCATCTTCCAGCAGCACGAAGTCGAAGCGCTTGATGTCGCCCTCGGTGGAGTAGGCATCGGTGGCATCGATCTTGCTCTCGCGCAGCGCCTGATAGGCGATACCGTGCTCGATGCCACGCGGCACCTGGGAAAGCCCGTATTCCGCGGCCAGTCCCGGCCAGCCATCCGGCCGCTTGATGAACTCATGCGACATCGCGACGGAGAGATCCGGGTGATCGGCCATATCGCCGATGGTGCTGATGCCCAGCGATTCGGCCTGATCGCGGCGCATGCTGACGGCATAGGTGTTGTTGAAGCCCAGCGGCTCGAGTACGCGCAGGCCCTGCTCGCGACTCAGCTCATCAAGCTTCTCGAGCGAAGGCACATCATCCAGCTTGAGAATGGCGTGGGCCAGGGTGCCGGTGTATTCGGGATAGACATCCAGCTCGCCTTCCGCCAGCCCCTGATAGGTGATGATGGTCTGCCCCAGTCCCAGACGGCGCTCGACCGTGAAGCCGGCGTCCTCCAGCACCTGCGCGAATATCTCGCCCAGCAGATGGCCTTCGCGGTCCGCCTTCGAGCCGACCACGATCGGCTTGTCCTCGGGCCATGCCGCGGCTTCCTCTTCCGCGCTGACAAGCGGGCTGCTCACCAGTGCTCCCAGACTCGCAAGCGCCAGGCCGGCAACCATCAGCGCGCCAGACAGCCCGCGGCGCGAGCGTTGCAGGACGGGAGTCGTCATCAGCGTCTTCATGCGCGTGCCTCCAGCAGTCGGGCCACGCGCTCATCCGCTGGCGATGTGGTGATGGTGTCGGGGCTGGCGGCCTGCAGTATCACGCCGGGCGCCATCACCACCATGTGATCGGAGAGGCTCAGTGCCTCATTCATGTCATGGGTCACCATCACCACGCTGCGCGGCTCCTCTTTCTGCATGCGCTGGAACTGGGCATGCACCTCGATGCGCGTGATCGGGTCGACGGCCGAGAAGGCCTCATCGAGCAGCAACAACGGTGGCTCCAGCATCATGGCGCGACACAGGCCGACGCGCTGGGCCTGACCGCCGGAAATCTCGTGGGGATAGCGCGTCAGCAGCGCCATGTCGAGATCCATCATCTGGAACAGCCGCGCGATACGCGCCTTGACGCGCTCGTCGCTCCAGCCTTCGCGGTCAGCGAGAATGGCGACGTTGTCGCGCACGCTGAGATGGGGAAAGAGACCGATCTGCTGAACGGCATAGCCGATGCGTCGACGCATGGCTGGCAGGTTGGCGTAATCGACGGCGGCGCCGAATACCTTGACCTCGCCTTCATCCGGGCGGATCAGGCCGTTGATCAGCTGCAGCAGGGTCGATTTGCCACAGCCGCTGGCACCGACCAGGGCGGTGATACGGTCACGCGGCAGTTCAAGATCAATGCCTTCAAACAGGCGCTGACCGGCAAAGCCCTTGTGCAGGCCGCTGAAGCGGACTGCCGGGGCGGTGTCATCACTCATCGAGTAGGTCCTTCTAGGCAGGTGAGCATGAGTCTGGAATGGCGGAAAGCGCTGGCGAGTCAGCGCACTTGCACACTGGAGCGTGCCGGTGACACCAGGCAGGCGAGGGGATGCTCCCCACTGACGCCCTCACGACTTCCTCAATCAACAGTGACTACAGCGTCTCAGCTTATCAAGTCACCCCGGCGATGCCGGAGCAAATTCGTTTGCTGAGTGACTTTCTCTCAATGACCTTCTCGACCTGACTTCTCATAACTCAGCTCCTCTACCTGACACTCCCCTTCTCGAGTCTCCCTGCTGACCTGCTGCCGCAAGCCCTGCGACCTTGGTCAAAGCGGCTCACAATGACCTTTACGTTAACGTCAACTTTGACCTAGAGTAATTTCCATCACATGCCAAGGCGGCCCATGTCGGGCGGACTTGACAAGCCCTTCGCGACAGACCGTTTGCGACAGACCGTTCACCATCAGGTCATCACAGCCCCTGGCGGGCCTTGCTCATCGCGCCTAACCGTCTACAGGATGCCAGATCATGCACAGCCTCTATTCACCGCTGGATTTCGGACTCGACGAGACACACACCCTGCTGCGTGAGCAGGTCAACGCCTTTGCCCGCGACGAGATCGCGCCGCGCGCCGCCGAGATCGATGCCAGCAATGCCTTCCCCGATGACCTGTGGCAGAAGTTCGGCGACATGGGCCTGCTCGGCATCACCGTGCCCGACGAGGACGGCGGCAGCGGCATGGGCTATCTGGCGCACTGCATCGCGATGGAAGAGATCTCGCGTGCCAGCGCCTCGGTGGCGCTCTCCTACGGCGCGCATTCCAACCTGTGCGTGAATCAGATCAAGCTCAACGGCACTGCCGAGCAGAAGGCACGTTATCTGCCGAAACTGATGAGTGGCGAGCATGTCGGCGCGCTGGCGATGTCCGAACCCGGCGCCGGCTCTGATGTGGTCTCGATGCAGCTCAAGGCCGAGCTGCGCGGCGATCACTATGTGCTCAACGGCAACAAGATGTGGATCACCAACGGTCCGGATGCCCATACCCTGGTGGTCTACGCGAAGACCGACCCGGACGCCGGCTCCAAGGGCATCACCGCCTTCATCATCGAGCGTGATTTCCCTGGCTTCTCCACCGCCCAGAAGCTCGACAAGCTCGGCATGCGCGGCTCCAACACATGCGAGCTGGTCTTCCAGGATTGTCAGGTGCCGGTCGAGAACGTGCTGGGCGAGGTCAATCGTGGCGTCAAGGTGCTGATGCGCGGGCTCGATTTCGAGCGCACCGTGCTGGCCGCCGGCCCCATCGGCATCATGCAGGCCTGCATGGATATCGTGGTGCCCTACCTGCATGAGCGCCGCCAGTTCGGCCAGGCCATCGGTGAATTCCAGCTGGTGCAGGGCAAGGTCGCCGACATGTACACCACGCTCAATGCCTGTCGCGCCTATCTATATGCGGTCGCCAACGCCTGTGATCGCGGCCAGACCTCACGCAAGGACGCCGCGGGCGTGATTCTCTACTGCGCCGAGAAGGCCACCCAGATGGCGCTGGATGCCATCCAGCTGCTCGGCGGCAACGGCTACATCAACGAGTACGCCACCGGACGCCTGCTGCGAGACGCCAAGCTTTACGAGATCGGCGCCGGCACCAGCGAGATTCGCCGCATGCTGATCGGGCGTGAACTGTTCAACGAGAGCGCCTGACACCTCTCTTCATCCCCTACTCTTTTCGTATCCCTTCGCCGCTGGAGCTTGCCCGATGGCCATACTGACCTCCCTGATCAATCCGCGCAGTGACCAGTTCCGCGCCAATGAAGCGGCGATGCAGGCCGAGGTCGATCGCCTGCACCAGCTGCTGGAGACCGTCGCGGCCGGTGGCGGTGACAAGGCGCGTGAGCGTCACGAGTCGCGCGGCAAGCTGTTCGTGCGCGAACGCATCGACCACCTGATCGATGAAGGCTCGCCCTTCCTCGAACTCTCTGCGCTGGCGGCCCACGACGTCTACGACAGCCCTGTCCCCGGCGCGGGCCTGGTCACCGGCATCGGCCGCATCAGCGGCGTGGAGTGCGTCATCGTCGCCAACGACGCCACCGTCAAGGGTGGCACCTACTTCCCGATGACGGCCAAGAAGCATCTGCGCGCCCAGGAGATCGCCCGCAAGCATCGCCTGCCGTGTCTCTATCTGGTCGATTCCGGCGGCGCGCACCTGCCCCACCAGGACGAGGTCTTCCCGGACCGCGACCACTTCGGCCGCATCTTCTACAACCAGGCCACGCTGTCTGCCGAGGGTATCCCGCAGATCGCCGTGGTGATGGGCTCGTGCACCGCCGGCGGCGCCTATGTGCCAGCGATGGCGGACGAATCCATCATCGTGCGCGAGCAAGGCACCATCTTCCTGGCGGGGCCGCCGCTGGTGAAGGCCGCCACCGGTGAGGACATCAGCGCCGAAGCGCTGGGCGGTGCCGAGGTGCACTGCAGGATCAGCGGCGTGGCCGACCATCTGGCCGACAACGACGCCCATGCCCTGCAGCTGGCTCGCCGTGCCGTGTCGCGCCTCAACTGGCAACGCAAGGGCCAGCTCGCGCTGCGCGAATCGCGTCCACCACGCCTGGACCCGCAGGAGCTCTACGGCATCGTCGGCACGGATCTCAAGAAGCCCTACGACGTGCGCGAGGTGATCGGCCGTCTGGTGGATGATTCGGACTTCGACGAGTTCAAGCGCGAATACGGTGAGACGCTGGTCACCGGCTTCGCGCACCTGCATGGCCATCCGGTCGGCATCCTCGCCAACAATGGCGTGCTGTTCTCGGAAAGCGCCCTCAAGGGCGCACACTTCATCGAGCTGTGCACCCAGCGCCGGATTCCGCTGATCTTCCTGCAGAACATCACCGGCTTCATGGTCGGCTCGCGTTATGAGCACGAAGGCATCGCCAAGCACGGCGCCAAGCTGGTGGCGGCGGTAGCCTGCGCCAGGGTACCCAAGTTCACGGTACTGATCGGCGGCAGTTTCGGCGCGGGCAACTACGGCATGTGCGGGCGCGCCTATGACCCCAACCTGCTGTTCATGTGGCCCAACTCGCGCATCTCGGTGATGGGCGGCGAGCAGGCCGCCAACGTGCTGGCACAGGTCAAGCGCGACCAGCATGCCCGCGAGGGGCGCGAGTGGCCCGCCGAGGAAGAGGAGGCCTTCAAGGCGCCGATACGCGAGCAGTACGAGCGTCAGGGTCATCCGACCTACGCCAGTGCGCGCCTGTGGGATGACGGTGTGATCGACCCGCTGCAGACCCGCGACATCCTTGGTCTGTCACTGGCCGCGGCCATGAATGCCGAGATCGAGGACAGTCGCTTCGGTGTGCTTCGCATGTAACCCGTCAAGCGCTACAACGATGATTGTGGCCTGCACCGAACACAAGTAGTCATCTTGAAGCTAACAGAATGGAAGAAAGCACGATGAAAGAGCCTCGCCAATCGAGTCGCCTCGAGATAGATCAACACGGCGTCGCCCGCCTCACTCTGCTGCGCCCCGAGGTGCACAACGCCTTCGATGATCTGCTGATTACGGAGCTGAATCAGCACCTGGAGAGCCTGCACGCCAGGGCGAGTCGCGATGAAGTGCGTGTGGTGGTGCTGGCCTCCGAGGGCAAGAGCTTCTCGGCCGGCGCCGACCTCAAGTGGATGCAGCGCATGGTCGAGTATTCGCTGGAGGATAACCTTGCCGACTCACGCGAGCTTGCGCGACTGATGCAGCTGCTCGATGAGCTGCCTTGCCCCAGCATGTGTCGTGTCCAGGGCGCCACCTTCGGCGGTGCCGTCGGCCTGGCGGCCTGCTGCGACATCGTGATTGCCGCCGAGCGCGCACGCTTCTGTCTTTCCGAAGTGCGCATCGGCCTGGCACCGGCCGTCATCAGCCCCTACGTGCAGCGCGCCATCGGCTCACGCCAGATGCGCCGTTATGCGCTCAGCGCCGAGGTGATCGACAGTGTTACCGCGCAGCGCATTGGCCTGGTCCACGAGACCTGCCCCGATGAGCTACTGGAGGCGCGCGTCACGGAGATGGTGCAGACCCTGCTGGCCACCTCG
This sequence comes from Cobetia sp. MB87, assembly GCF_011319755.1. Classification (NCBI taxonomy): domain Bacteria; kingdom Pseudomonadati; phylum Pseudomonadota; class Gammaproteobacteria; order Oceanospirillales; family Halomonadaceae; genus Cobetia; species Cobetia sp. MB87. The sequence goes on from NZ_VFBC01000005.1 coordinate 168,577, forward strand.
CCTGCCGCCAGTCGCGCCACCAAGGCGCTGCTCAGCGAGGTCGCTCAGGCCCCAGCCAGCGCCGCGACCCGTGAACGCTGCTGCGAGGTGATCAGCCAGCTGCGCGTCAGCGAACAGGGCCAGGCCGGACTGGCCGCCTTCTTCGCCGGCACGCCGGCGCCCTGGGTGCCGAGCGAGAACCAAACACCCCAAACGCCCAAGTCCTCGTGATCACCAAAGGCCTGAAGCCGCTGACGACATGTCGCCAGAGGCACTGGTCATCACTCTCGGCCATCAATCTCGGCCATGCCTGCCGGATTTTTTCTCAAGAGCTTTTCTCTTCCCGATTTCCCTAGCCACCTTCGCCACAGGACGCTTGCCATGAACGCCAACCGCGAGACAGACCAGACCCTCCCCGCCGGTTGCGGCGAGATCCGCAAGCTGCTGGTCGCCAACCGGGGCGAGATCGCCGTACGTGTGATGCGCACCGCTCGCGCGATGGGCATCCAGACAGTGGCGGTCTACTCCGATGCCGACGCCGATGCCCTGCATGTGCGCGAGGCTGATGAGGCCGTGCGCCTCGGCCCCGCCAGTGCAGGTGAAAGTTACCTGGACATCGACAAGGTGATTGCCGCCGCGCGCAAAAGCGGTGCCGATGCCGTGCACCCCGGCTATGGCTTCCTGTCCGAGAACGCCGCCTTCGTCAGTGCGTTGGCCGAGGCCGGCATCATCTTCGTCGGCCCGCCCCAGAGCGCAATCGCCGACATGGGCGACAAGTCGGCCGCCAAGATGCGCATGCAGGCGGCCAATGTGCCGCTGGTGCCCGGCTACCACGGCGATGACCAGCAGGATGCGCTGTTGCAGGCCGAAGCGGACCGCATGGGCTATCCGGTGCTGATCAAGGCCTGCGCCGGCGGTGGCGGCAAGGGCATGCGCGTGGTCGAGAGCGCGCGGGAATTTTCAGCGGCGCTGGCCAGCTGTCGTCGTGAATCCCGCGCCGCCTTCGGTGACGAGCGCATGCTGATCGAGAAATACCTGACCCAGCCACGCCACGTCGAAGTCCAGGTGTTCTGCGACAGCTACGGCAGCGGTGTCTATCTGTTCGAGCGCGATTGCAGTGTCCAGCGTCGCCACCAGAAGGTGCTGGAAGAGGCGCCCGCGCCGGGGCTGACGCCGTCGCTGCGCCGTGAGATGGGCGAGGCCGCCGTGCGGGCAGCGCGCGAGATCGGCTATGTCGGTGCCGGCACCATCGAGTTTCTGCTCGACGCGCCGCAACCGGGCAGCGAAAGTCATGGCGCCTTCTACTTCATGGAGATGAACACCCGCCTGCAGGTCGAGCACCCGGTGACCGAGATGATCACCGGCGAAGACCTCGTCGAATGGCAGCTGCGCATCGCACGCGGTGAGCGCCTGCCGCGTCAGCAGGATGAACTGACCTTGAGCGGCCACAGCTTCGAGGCGCGCCTCTACGCCGAAGACCCGGACAACGATTTCCTGCCCGCCACCGGTGTGCTGGAACGCTTCCGGCTGGATCTGGCGGGTGGCGGACTGAACGCCCAACGGGTACGCTTGGACAGCGGCGTCGCCGAGGGCGATGAAGTCTCGATGCATTACGACCCGATGCTGGCCAAGCTGATCAGCTACGGTCCGACTCGTGAACAGGCCCTCGAGACACTGCTGCGCGCACTGGCGGCGCTGGAAGTGCGCGGCGTCACCACCAACCGTGCCTTCCTGTCCCGCCTGGCCGGTCATGCTGACTTCCGCGCCGCCGAGCTGGATACCCGCTTCATCGAACGCCATCACGACAGCCTGTTCCCCAGCGCGACGCTGGATCACGACAGCCTCGCGGCCAGTGCCTTGCTGGCGCTCTCGCGCCTGAATGAGCAAGCGAGCCACGCAACACATTCGAGCAGCACATCACATTCGCGCCAAGCGCCCTGCGCCAGCCCGTGGGAGCGCCGCGATGGCTGGCGCAATGGCCTGCCATATCAGGTGCGCCTGGCGCTGTGTCTGCCCGCTGACGCCGACGCCGATGAGCGCAGCGACAAGGTGGCGCATATCATCGCGCGCCGCCCGGTAACGCATGCCTCCCTGGCGAATACGCACACCTCAAATACATCATCGATGAGCGATTCGCACGGCGACTGGCAGATTGAAGTGACCACTCACTGCGGAGATAAGAGACAGACCACAAGTCATCTCGGCCGACTCACTCGCCTTGAAGGCAACGCCATCGCCGTGACGCTGGATGGCTATCGTCGTCGCTTCCAGGCAAGCCACGCGCCGGCGCGCGGCGGTGAAGTGCTGGTGCTGTCGTCAGCGCAGCACAGCCAGTCCGGCAGCACTCCACAGAGGGAATCACGCCTGCTGTGGCGGCGCGCCGATGCCGTGGACCACGCGCGCCACGAGACCCAGGCGACCCTGAATGCGCCGATGAATGGCACCGTGGTCGCGCAGCTGGTCGCGCCGGGCAGCCATGTCCCGCAGGGCACGCCCTTGATGGTGATAGAGGCGATGAAGATGGAGCACACTCTCAATGCCCCCGCCGATGGCGAGGTCGCCCAGTTTCACTTCTCGGCCGGTGACAGCGTGGTCCAGGGCGATGTGCTGCTCGAATTCACGGCCGCGCAGGTCGAGACGGACAAGGAGTAGTCAGCATGCACTTTCCCCGCAAGGTACGCATCGTCGAGGTCGGCGCGCGCGACGGACTGCAGAACGAGTCGGTGCCGGTCGCGACTGCCACCAAGCTTGAGTTGATCCGGCGTCTGAGCGACAGCGGTCTTGCGCATGTCGAGGCCGCCAGTTTCGTCTCGCCCAGGTGGGTGCCGCAGATGGCCGATCACCGCGAGATCATGCTGGCGCTGCGCGACGGCCACGCCAATTCAACAACAACCAAGTCAACAACCACCAAGTCAGCGACCACTTACTCCGCTCTCACCCCCAACATGAAGGGTCTTGAGGCGGCGCTGGAGTGTGGTGTGCGCGAGGTGGCCGTGTTCGGCTCGGCCAGCGAGTCCTTCTCGCAGCGCAACATCAACTGCTCGATCGCCGAGTCGCTTGAACGCTTTGCGCCGGTGATGGAACACGCCCTCAAGGCCGGTGTGCGTGTGCGCGGCTATGTCTCCTGCGTGCTCGGCTGCCCCTATGAAGGCGAGATAGCCCCCGTCGAGGTGGCTGCCGTCGCTCGCGAGCTCAAGGCCATGGGCTGCTACGAGGTGTCGCTGGGTGACACCATCGGCGTCGGCACCCCGCTCAAGGCCAAGCACATGCTGGAGCAGGTCAGTCGCGAGGTGCCGATCGCGCAGCTCGCCGCCCACTTTCACGACACCTACGGCCAGGCGCTCGCCAACCTCTACGCCGTGCTGGAAGAAGGCATCGCGGTGATCGACAGCTCCGTGGCGGGCCTGGGCGGCTGCCCCTACGCCAAGGGTGCCTCGGGCAATGTCGCCAGCGAAGACGTGCTCTATCTGCTTGAGGGCATGGGCATCGAGACAGGGGTGGACCTGGCAGCGCTGGCACAGACCGGCGACTGGATCAGCCGTGTGCTGGGGCGACCGAATGGCTCACGCGTCGGTCAGGCGCTGATGGCCAGTGGCTGAAGGCGAGTGGATAGAAGCGAGTGGCTGAGAGCGATCTGCGTGAGACGCTGGCAAGACCAGCACGGCGCGCACCGATTGCGACCAAGGGCCGCACTGGATGGTCGCTGTCACGGAATCGGTGTAGGCTTGCCGCCGTTCGCGCACCGCTTGAGCCCGATGCGCGCCTTCCAACACCCTGTCTCTTCCTGAACCTTGACCCGTGTGCTTGCCGGGAAAAGCGCGAGAGACTGATTTCAGGACACCGTGATGAGCGCCCTTCCGAACTGCCCGGCCTGCAATTCCGAATACACCTACGACGACGGCATGCAGTACGTCTGCCCTGAATGTGCCCATGAGTGGTCCAAGGAAGCCGCCGTCGAGGAAGCCGGTCCGGTATTCCGCGATGCCAACGGCAACGAGCTGATCGATGGCGATACCGTCACCGTCATCAAGGACCTGAAGATCAAGGGCACCTCCTCCGTCGTCAAGGTCGGCACCAAGGTCAAGAACATCCGCCTGGTGGATGGCGATCACGACATCGACTGCAAGATCGATGGCGTCGGTCCGATGAAGCTCAAGTCGATGTTCGTCAAGAAAGCCTGATCGCTCTACTTGCCTGACACGACGATGCCCCGCCTGCGCCATGTGCGCGACGGGGCATCGTCGTTTGCGGACTGTCGTTTGTGGACTGTCGTTTCCAGCCCGCCATTTCCGGCTTGCCGAGGCGCCTTGCCCAGCCCGCTCTGGCCAGCCCTGTCCCGCACCAGCCCACCACCCCAGCAAGTGCTCACTCACTCCTCAGGCGACGTCTTGTCCAGCGGCGTGACCTTGGACAGGCGTATGCGGCGCTGACCGCCGACCTCGAATTCAAAGCGGCCACTTACCTGGACCTCGCGCCCGATATAGGCACCGATGCGCTCCGGGGGCAGCAGTTCCAGGCGCTGCTGTCCTTCGCCTTCCAGCCAGTAGCGGTTGGGCACGTCTTCGCTGCGCACCCTGCCCTGCACGGCCACCTGCTCGCCCTGCCAGGCCTCGGAGTGTTCCAGCAGCGTCGCCACGCTGGTAGGGCGCGGGCCATTGACGCCATCGCATCCCGCCCCGGCCATCAGCATCACCGCCACGGCCACCATCGCCAGCCAGTGTTGCATCCCCTTGTTCATCTTCATTCCTCGCGCGACTGATACTTCATCGGGGGCTACCCGCTCGCTCATCCACTCGCTTGCGGCTTGAGGGGACTCGGGCAACGGCCCGGCAGTCGAGTTCCTCGCCCCTCGCGTCGAATGGCGATATCTCGTGGTCACCCAGACGCACCTGACGCCTGACGTGGACTCATGCACAGTCTGACAGCTGCCACGCGAGGCGATAACTCCCTGACCAATAGAATCAGCCATCAGGATCAGTCCTCAACGCAGGCCGTGAGGCGCCGCGCCACCCTTGAGCCCCATCACGACTCTGAGGCCTGTCATGCTGAGGCATGGTCGCCGCGCGGTGTCTGCATGCACCGCCCTTGTCTCGCGCGCCCGCCGCACCTATATCATTGCCCGCAGGGACACGCTGCGTCATCGACGAGACATGAGTGAAACGCTTCGTCACAACACCCTGCCCACAACGCCCTGCCGGCACCCCATCAGGAGAATGACATGAAGACAGCCAAGGTGGCCTATATCACCGGCGGTGCTCAAGGCATCGGCCGCGGCATCAGCGACTACCTGCTCGCCCAAGGCTGGCGCGTGGCCGTGGCGGATATCGATGCCGAGGCAGGCCAGCAATATCGGGAGATGAAGAAGCGACAGGCGAGCGGGCTTGCACAGGAGCCTGCAGCGCCGCCGGGGGATCTCGCACAACGCTCGGCAGCGCCACTTGGCGAGCTGTCCACAGATGACATCGGTGAACGTCTGCGCGTCTTCACGCTGGATGTGCGTGACGAGAAATCCGTGGCCGCCAGCATCGCGGCTACCTGCGAGGCCTTCGGCCGGCTGGACGCGGTGATCAACAATGCCGCGATCGCCGATCCCTTCCAGGGCCAGCTTGAGGAGCTGTCGCTTGAGCGCTGGCATCAGGTACTCGACACCAGCCTGACCAGCAGTTTTCTGACCGCCAAGCATGCGGCGCGGCATCTGCGCGAGACCGGCGGCAGCATCGTCAATCTGGCCTCCAGCCGCGCCCTGCAGTCCGAACCGCACAGCGAAGCCTACGCCGCCAGCAAGGGCGGCATCGTCGCCCTCACCCATGCCATGGCGATGAGTCTGGGGCCGGAGATTCGCGTCAATGCGGTCAGCCCGGGCTGGATCGATGCAAGCCGTCTGCAGAAGGACGGTGAGGCCGAGCCGCTGAGTGACGAAGACCACGCTCAGCACCCCGTCGGGCGCGTCGGCCATGTCGATGACATCGCCGCGCTGGTGGCCTTCCTGATCTCGGACAAGGCCGGCTTCATCACCGGCCAGAATCATGTCGTCGATGGCGGCATGACGCGCAAGATGGTTTACGTCGACTGATACGACAAGGCCGACTGAGACGACAGGGCCGACTGAGACGACAGGGCCGACCGAGATGACAACGCCTGACGCGATTGCACGTCAGGCGTTGTCAGTTCTTGAGCTGCGTCCGGGTTTCCCTGAACGCTCAACTGCGGACTTCTCTCGCGCGGGCCGGGGTCACACCGCGTGCGGTGCCAGCCACTGCTTGAGCTGACCGGCCTGCATCACGCCGGATTCACGTGCCAGCTCCTTGCCCTGCTTCATCACCAGCAGCGTCGGAATGCTGCGGATGCCGAAGCGACCGGCCAGCGCCTGCTGGGCTTCGGTGTCGATCTTGGCGAAACGCACACGGGTACCCATCTGCGCCGCGACTTCATTGAAGATCGGTCCCATCATCTTGCATGGGCCACACCAGCTGGCCCAGAAGTCGATGACCACGGGCATTTCACTGCGCACCACCAGGGCCTCGAAGTTGTCGCTGGTCAGTTCCAGCGGCTCCTGGGGCAACACGGCGGCGCTGCACTTGCCGCAGCTGGGGGTGTCATCCAGACGCGCAGTGGCCACACGATTGAGAGCGAGACATTGCGGACAGGCCAGCACGAGGGATTCAGACATGATCGGACTCCAGAAGAATGGGGATGCGGCGCGCTGCGCTGACGACTCAGCGCCAGACGCGTACCGATAAGCGCAGATCATACGACTCGTGGGCCGATAAGCAATTGAGCCACCTTATCGCCCTGATTGGCTGGCTATATGAGCCCGCCTGATCTGAACACTCGCCTGACCTGAACGAACTGAACGTCCCCCCTGTCCTCAACCTGAAGAGCCCCGCCAGTCTTGGCAGGGCCCTGGACACTCAGCACACATGGGTGTCCATCAGATGCTGGCCAGCCCGAACTTGATGCACAGCGTCACCAGCACCAGCAGGAAGAGGGTTTCCACCACCATCAGGATCACCGGCTTCCAGCCCACCACCGCCAGCTTCTGGAACGACGTCTTGACGCCCAGCGCGGCAATCGCCGCCACCAGACACCAGCGCGACAGGTCGGTGAAGCCTTCCACGGCGACACTCGGCACCCAGCCGAGGCTGTTGATCAGCACCAGTGCCACGAAGGCGATCAGGAAGGTGGGGAACATCGGCACCTTGCCGCCCTCATCGCCATTGGCCTGGCGCGCACTGCGGAACAGCAGCATGAAGACCATCACCGCCGGCACCAGCATCGCCACGCGCAGCAACTTGACGAAGGTCGAGACGTCCCCGGTGTGCTCGGAAATGATGTAGCCCGCGCCCACCACCTGAGCCACGTCATGGATGGTGCCGCCGAGGAAGATGCCGGCCTCGGCATCATCCAGCCCCAGCAATCTGACGATCAGCGGATAGGTGATCATCGCCACGGTCGAGAGGGTCGTCACCCCGACCACGGTCATGATGGTGTGACGCTCGCTGGTGGCGTTGCGCGGCATCACCGCCGACAGCGCCAGCGCCGCCGAGGCACCGCAGATGGCCACCGAGCCACCGGTCAATAGCCCCATGTCGCGGTCCAGCCCCATCACGCGGGCCAGCAGCGCGCCGAACAGGATGGTCGCCACCACCCCGAGCACCACCGTGATCACCGGGCCGAGACCGAGACTCGCGACCTGCTCCAGCGTGATGCGCACGCCCAGCAGGGCCACGCCGAGGCGCAGTACCGTCCTGGAGGCGAACTCGATGCCCGCCTTGCACGGCCCCTCCTCGGAGAGAAAATGCAGCGACATGCCGAACAGCAGCGCATAGAGCAGCGTCGGGCCGCCGTAATGGTCGGCGATGAAGGTGGTCGCCAGCGCGATGATGATGCAGATCAGAAGGCCCGGCATGATGATGCGCACGCGCCCTTCCAGGGTCCGCCACAGGCTGGTGGGCGGAGCGGGTGTGTCGTGCAGTGATGAACTGTTGTCAATGGCCACGCGAATTCCTCAATCAGACCAGCAAGCGGTGACGGGCAAGCTGCCCCGCCGCGATGTGTCGTACAGGCCCGAAGGCCTGCTAGCTGGCCTGGGCCATGTTCACCTGGGCGGCCTTGATCATGTCGGCGGCCTTCTCGGCGATCATGATGGTCGGCGCATTGGTATTGCCGGACACGATTACCGGCATGATCGAGGCATCCACCACGCGCAAGCCGTGCAGGCCATGGACACGCAGCTCGTCATCCACCACCGCCAGCGCATCCTGGCCCATCTTGCAGGTGCCCGCCGGGTGATAGATGGTCTGGCTGAACTGACGCGCGGCTTCCAGCAGCTGCTCATCGCTCTGGTAGTGCGCGCCCGGCACATACTCCTCGCTGATCACCGAGGCCAACGGCGCTGCCTGGGCGATACGCCGCGCCACCTTGATGGCATCGACCACCACGCGGCGGTCTTCCTCGGCGCTGAGATAGTTGGGCTGGATGGAAGGGTAGATGCTGGCGTCGGCGCTGGTGATGCGCACCTGGCCGCGGCTGTGCGGGCGCAGCTGGCACACCGAGGACGTGAACGCCGAGAACGGATGCACGCCATCGGCGGGCTTGTCGGCACTCAACGGCTGCATGTGGAACTGGATATCAGGGCGCGTCAGCCCCTCGCGCGACTGGGTGAAGGCGCACACCTGACTGGCCGCCAGCGTCAGCGGGCCGGTGCGCGTGAAGAGGTACTGGGTACCGACCGCCAGCTTCTTGAGCGGATGACGCACCTCGTCATTGAGGGTGCGGCACTGGGTCTTGAACACCAGCCGTACCTGCAGATGATCCTGCAGGTTTTCCCCGACACCCGGCAGCGCGTGCAGGCAGTCGACGCCGACACTGGCCAGATGCTCGGGCTCACCGATACCGGAGCACTGCAGAATCTGCGGGCTGCCGATGGCGCCGCTGGACAGCAGCACCTCGCGCTCGGCACGCGCCGTGTGGATCGTGCCCTTCACCTCGTATTCCACTCCCACCGCACGCTTGCCTTCCAGCAACACGCGACGACAGTGCGCATGCTTGACCAGCGTCAGATTGCTGCGTGTAAGCGCCGGGCGCAGGAAAGCCCTGGCCGTGCTGCAGCGCAGGCCCTTGTAGGTGGTCTGCTGGAAATAGCCGACCCCTTCCTGGCGCTCGCCATTGACGTCCTGGTTGAGCGGAATCCCCGCCTCCACCGCCGCCTCGATGAAGCGCTCCGCGATCTCGCGCTTGAGGCGCAGGTCAGAGACATGCAGTGGCCCATCGGTGCCGTGCCACTCATCTGCGCCGCGCGCCTGACACTCCGACTTGCGGAAGTACGGCAGCACTGACTTGAAGTCCCAGCCCTTGTTGCCTGCCGCCGCCCAGTCGTCGTAGTCCTCATGCTGACCACGGATATACAGCAGCCCATTGAGCGAGCTGGAACCGCCCAGCACCTTGCCCCGCGGCCACTGCAGCCGACGACCATTGATGCCCTTGTCAGGGTCGGTGAGATAGCACCAGTCGGTGGCCGGGTTGTGCATCGTCTTGAAGTAGCCCACCGGCACATGAATCCACGGATTCCAGTCCGAGCCGCCGGCTTCCAGCAGCAGGACCTTGATGGAGGGGTCTTCGCTTAGACGATTGGCTAGCACGCAACCGGCTGAACCCGCTCCGATCACGATGTAGTCATAGGCGGCTGATGCGTCTGCATTGGCGTAACGTGTTGTTTTCATTATTTTATATACCATATCGAGACATATTGTCTCATAATAATGGTATCAAAATTGAAATTCGTCAAATACGAAACACAGCGTCTCAATATCTTTGCCAAAGCTGAAAAAGTGCCCTACATTGAGATTTGAAACGCCGGTAACGGTACTTTTCGTCTCGTTATACGACCAACTATGTAAGACGAACTAGCGAGAACGATACAGACCGCCAACATGGGCAATCACCATAGAGGCCAGAAGCAGGGCTCATGGGCGCTGGAGAGGTGCTTGAGGAGAGTTTGAGAAGAGTCTGGAAAGGGCTTGAGGAGACTCTGAAGAGACTTTGGGAGTTTTGGAGAGGCTTTGAAGAAATAGCGGATATGTCTGACAAGCGCTCCGGCATTCTCTTAAGAGACACGCTCTAAACAGGCACTGCGAAAACGCCTGACACATAAAGACGGCCAAATAAAGACGGCCAAATAAAGACGGCCAAATCAGGACAGCAAATAAGGACGGATAAACAAGCACTTGGCTAAAGAAGTGATCAACGAACGGCTTGCCAGACAAGCAGCGGAAGCAAGCCCCGCACCGCAAGACCCATAACAACGCCAACACAGGGCGAGTGATACGACATCACTTCCCGGCCGCCAGGCCTGCATCCCACCACAAAAGCAAACACAATACCGGGAGCACTACCATGCCATCGCCACTCAGCAAGTTGTCACGCCGTGACTTTCTCGACATCTCGGGCCGCTTCGGTCTGACCTCGACCCTGCTGGCCGCCACCGGCCTCGGCGCAGGTCTTACCGCGTCCACGCTGGCGCGTGCCGCCGATCAGGAGCAGCAGAAACGCTACAAGACTGCGCCCAAGTTCCAGCTGCGCTTCGGTGCCTCGGGCTTCAACGAGCGCAATCTCGATATCCAGAAGTCCGGCCAGCTGTTCTTCGCGCGGGATCTGGAAGAACGCACCAACGGCGCCATCCGCGTCGAGTTCATGGGCAGCAACGAGGTCTGCAACCAGCTGGACTGCGTCGGCAAGACCCAGCAGGGCATCGTCGATATCTACTCGGCCTCCACCCAGAATTCCTCGGGCAGCGCGCCGTATCTGAACGTGCTCGATTTCGCCTACCTGTTCCCCACCGTCGCCTCGATGTTCCACTTCTTCTATCACAAGAAGAGTGAGCAGCTGCTGCGCGAACCGCTGCGCCAGCGCCACAACCTCCAGTTCCTGTTCACCCACTGTGACCTGCGCGGCATCATGCTCGGCCTCAAGTGGCAGGACAGACCGCTGGTCACCAGCATCGATGATCTCAAGGGCACCAAGAATCGCGTCACCGGCACCCAGATGGGCCGTATCGCGATGGAACAGCTGGGCCTGAACCCGGTGCCGGTCGCCTGGGAAGAGACCCTCGATGGCCTGCGCCAGGGCCTGCTGGATGGCGCCGAGACATGGATGAGCGCCGTGGCCTACGCCGGCATGGCACCAGTGGTATCCCAGGCGGTCGACCTGCGCTTCTTCGCCGGCACCGAACACACCGGCATGAGCCTGCCCAAGTTCGACAGCCTCGGCGCCGAACTGCAGGACCAGGTGATGGAGTCCGCCTACTGCGCGCAGATCTTCACCCAGGGCATGAACGAGGCCGGGCGCTTCGAGATCGTCGGTGCCACCGAACACCCCGCCGCCGGTACCGTCTTCGCCGAGAACAACGTGCGCGTGGCACCGCTGTCGGATGCCGAGCGCTCACGCGCCGAGCAGATGTGCTCGCCGGAATTCAATCCCGAGCCGTGGGAGCAGTGGCGCGAACGCCTCAACAAGTGGTCCGGCGGTCTCGATATCTATCAGGAAATCCATGATGTCGCGCGCGAGATTCCGCGTGATATCGCCGCCGTCAACGTCAAGCCGCAGCGCTGGTGGAGGGGGTAATGGGCGATACCACCATCTTCAGTCAACCGACCAAGCAATCTGCCCTCAAGAAGGCCGCGCCCTGGGCGCGTCCCTTCCTGTGGCTGGATGCCCATCTGGAACAGGTCGTCATCCTGATCGCCTATTCCGGCATGGCCGGCATCATCTTCGTCGAAGTCATCCGGCGCTTCTTCTTCGGCCTGCAGGCCCCCTGGAGCACCAGCATTCCTGTGCTGCTGTTTCTGTGGCTGACCTGGTTCGGCGCCTCGCTCAACGTCAAGAAGCGCACCCACCTGAGCCTCAACGAGATTCGCATGAAGCTGCCACGCACTGGCCAGTTCGCCTGCCTGATCCTCGATGCCGTGCTGTGGATCAGCTTCGGGCTGATGGTGATCTACTTCACCACCACCCAGGTAACGCTGGCCTACGACAACTACGCCATCGTGCCGGGCACCGACAACGTCATGCAGTGGTGGTTCTACCTCGCCACGCCGCTGGCGTGGGTGATGATCATCTATCGCGTACTGCAGAACCTCTACGCCGACTGGGCGCGCTATCGCCGCGGCGATTCCTTCAACCTGCAACCGTCCATCATGGACTGAGGAGGTCAGCATGACAGACGGTATCTGGATCTCCCTGATCACGGCGGGCGTGACCGCCTTCTTCCTGCTCGGCGTGCCCATCTTTCTCGTCATCGGCCTGTGGGTGGTCGGCACCAGTCTGGTGATCGACTTCACGCTGGCCAATGTCGGCGTCACCCTCTTCCAGGGGCTGAGCTTCTTCGGCCTGCTGGCGTTGCCGCTGTTCATCCTCACGGGGGACCTGATCAACGCGGCGGGCATCGCCAAGCGACTCTCCGACTTCGCCTACTCGACGCTGAGCTGGATGCGCGGCGGGATGGGCATGTCGACCCTCGGCGCCTGCGGGCTGTTCGCGGCGATTTCCGGCTCCAACGCCGGCACCACCGCCACCATCGGTTCGATCATGCAGCCCGAGATGGTCAAGAACGGCTATGACGAGCGCTTCGCGGCCGCGACGGCGGCCTCCGGCGGCACCGTGGGCATCATCATTCCGCCCAGCATCATCTTCATCGTCTACGGCTTCATGATGAATCTGTCGATCAGCGACCTGTTCATCGCCGGCATGGTGCCGGGCGCCCTGATGGTGGTGGCGATGATGGTCGCCTGCTATCTGGTGGCACGCCGGAATGGCTGGGGCCAGCTGCAGCCCTTCAAGGCCGGTGTCAGCGCCAGGCTGGCGCGCAAGGCCTACCTGGGCTTCGCGACCATCGGCGTGGTGGTCTATGGCATCTACTCGGGCAAGTTCTCGCCTACCGAAGCCGCCGCCATCACCGTGGGCTTCACCATGATCGCGGGGCTGTTGATCACCCGCGAGATCAGCCTCAAGAAGCTACCGACCATCATGCTGCGCTCAGGTCAGATCGCCGGCATGCTGGCGCCGCTGATCGCCATCTCGGTGGTCATGCAGCAGCTGCTGTCGGTGCTGGGCGCCGGTCAGGCGCTGAGCGAGATGCTCAGCGGCATCGACAACTACTACCTGACGCTGGGCACCTGCATGCTGATCATCCTGCTGGCGGGCATGATTCTGGAAAGCCTGCCGGTGACGATCATCCTGGCGCCGATTCTCGCGCCCATCGCCCAGCAGGCTGGCGTCGATCCGATCCACTTCTCGGTCATCTTCCTGGTCGGTGCCGCCATCGGCTTCGTCACGCCACCCTTCGGGCTCAACCTGTACGTGGCCAGCAGCATCACCGGCATTTCCTACGTCAGACTGGTCAAGTACGTGATTCCCTACTTCATCGCGCTGATCGCCTGCTGGCTGGCCATCTGCCTGGTGCCTTCCCTTTCCCTGTTCCTGGTAAACCTGTAACACTAGCCTCATCGACAGCCCCGCGAGGGGCTGTCTTCGTCTCATCAGGGCAGCCTTCGCCAAGGGGTCCGTTGCCGTGATGAATCGATGCACTGACGCCTTGCCACCCTGCCCCTGTCGGCCCCGATCACCCTGTGTGACATGCGCCCGACAGCAGGATGAGGACACTAGATGAGCAAAGACACGCCCACGAATTCGACACTCTTTCGCGCACTCGGCCTGCTGGAAGAAATCGTCACCACCCAGCACGCCGTCAGCGCTGCCGATCTCGAGAAGCGCTTCGACATCCCCAAGCCGACCATCCATCGCCTGCTCAAGCAGCTGGAAGAACAGCAGCTGATCAGTCGTGACCTGGATGGCCGTCACCTGCTGCCCGGCCCGCGCTTTCGGCGCATGTCGCTGGGCGCACTGGCCAATGAGGGCCTCAAGGTGCCGCGCCGTGTCCTGCTGGAGCGACTGGCGAAGGAAGTCGGCGAGACCTGCAACCTGACGCTGCTCGATGGCCACGAGGTGATGTATTACGACCGCGTGGAAACCAACTGGCCGGTGCGCATCCAGCTGGCGCCCGGATCACGCCTGCCGCTGCACTGCACCGCGAGTGGCAAGCTGTTTCTGGCGCTGATGCCGCTGCATCGCCGCCGCGCCCTGCTCGCCCATCTGGCGCTGGAGGCGCACACGCCCTGCACCCTGACCTCGCGGGCCACGCTGGAAGAAGCGCTCGACATCGTGGTGCGCAATCAGCTGAGCACCGATGATGAGGAGTTCATCCAGGGCATGGTCGCCATCGCGGTGCCGGTCTTCGATGAGGTCGGCCAGATCCAGGCGACACTGGCGATCCACGCGCCACGCCTGCGCCACTCCATTGACTCCCTGCTGGAATGGGCACCGCTGATGCGCCAGATCGCCACTGAGCTGGAAGGTACGCTCTGAGGCGTGCACCTTGTGCGCACATGACGCATGAGGTGATCCCGTCCAGACTCGGGTGACACCTGAGCCACGCTGGCGATGGGCCATGATCCAAAACGCTCGCCCCCGCAGACAGTGATTGTCTGCGGGGGCGAGCGTTTTTCAGCGAGCTTTTTCATGTGCCAACTTTCTGAGTACCGCTATCCCTCAAGCGTTTCTCTCCTGCGCTCAGGGCGTCGGTACCACCACCACCGGAATGCTGGCGCGCTTGATCACCCCCTTGGTGACCTTGCCCGCATAGGAGGCCACGAAGCCGCGCTTGTTGGTCGCCATGATGATCATGTCGCAGTCATGGCGCGTGGCGTAGCGGATGATCTCCGAGGCCGGATAGCCCTCCACCACATTCAGCCCGGCGATCACCGGGCGCGGGTCGCCGTTGTCATGGGTGCTCCAGAAGTCCTCCAGCATCTTTTCCAGGCTCTCCCTGGCCTGATCGAGCCGCTGCTGCATCAGGCCCTCCAGCGTCGGCTTGTGACGGATGTTGACCTTTAGGGTGTTCATCACGTCATCCGACAATGACTTGACGGTATGCAGCACATGCAGCTCGGCGCCCGTCGCACCCGCCAACCACACCGAGCGCGCCAGTACCCGCTCACAGTCTCCGCGCAGGCCTACACAACACAGAATTCGTTTGACTGCCGGCATCGTCCTTCTCCTCGTTCATTGCAGGGCTAGCGTTCAGATGGCGCTTCAGTACCCCATCACCCTGGGTAGCCACAGCGAGATGTCAGGCACATAGGCGATCAGGAAGATGGCCGCTACCGAGCCCGCCGCGAACGGCAATGCCTTGAGCGAAATCTCCTCGATGGAGGCGCCGCCTATCCCCGAGGCCACGAACAGGTTCTCGCCCAATGGCGGCGTCTGGAAGCCGATGGCCAACGCGCAGACCACCACGATGCCGACGTGCACCGGGTCCATCCCCAGCATGTACATGATCGGCAGCAGCACCGGGGTGAGAATCATGATCGCGGCCAATGTCTCCATGAACATGCCGACGAACAGCAGGAAGAAGATGATCATCGCCCAGATCAGGTAGAGGTTGTCGGTCATCGCCAGCATGCCTTCGGCGATATGCGCCGGCACGCGTTGCTCGACCAGCAGCCGCCCGAAGACCGTCGCCGTGAACAGGATCAGCAGCACGCGACCGGTGATCCAGGTGGTGGTCTCCAGGGTGCGCAGCGTCGGCTTCCACTTGAGTTCCTTGTGCAGAAAGATGCCGACGATCAGGGTGTAGACGATGGCGACGATGGCGGATTCGGTCGGCGTGAAGAGGCCGCTGTAGATACCGCCCAGGATGATGAAGGGCGCCAGCATCGACCAGATGCCTTTCTTCAAGGTGGCGCGGATATGCGGCCACGACCAGCTGTTGGTCAGCCCACGATAGCCACGTTTCTTCGAGATCACGTAGTTGATCATCAGCAGGAAACCGGCGATCACCACGCCGGGCATGACGCCGGCGATGAACAGCTTCGGGATGGACAGTGTCTGGAAGTCACCGTGCATGGCCACAGCTTCAGGTGGTGGCTGCAGCCCCATGCCGGAAATCCCGAAGATCACCATCGGGATCGATGGCGGAATCACCACCCCCAGCCCCCCGGAAGAGGCCGTGATCGCTGAGGCATAGCCACGATCGTAGCCGCGCTTGGCCATCGCCGGAATCATCAGCATGCCGACCGCCGCCGTGGTGGCCGGCCCCGAACCGGAAATCGCACCGAAGAACATGCAGGCAAACACCGTGGCGGCGGCAAGTCCGCCCGTCACCGGCCCGGCGAAGGCCTCGGCGATATCGACCAGCCGTCGCGAGATGCCGGCGGCCTCCATCAGCGCCCCGGCCAGAATGAAGGCCGGCAAGGCCATCAGCGGGAATGAACCCACCGAGGTAAAGGCGATCTGCACGAACGCCATCGGGTTTTCATCGATGCTCAGATAGGTCGCCAGCGCAGCGACTCCCAACGAAACGGTGATTGGTGCGCCCAGTACCAGCAGCAGGAAGAAGACGCCAAACAGGATGTAGATGATGGTGGAATCGATCATGACTTGCCGCCCTCCTGTCTTTCACTGACCTGTCCATCAGTGACCTGTGGATCAGTGCCCTGGCCGTCACCACCCTGCTTCAATTCCTCCATTGCCTGGGAATCCGGGTCCACGATGTCTTCCTTGCGCACGAACTTGAGATAATTGGTCTGGATGATGCGCACCGTCATGGCGGTAAAGGCCAGCGGCAGAATCAGATAGAAGTACTTCATCGGCACACCCAGCGTCTGGGACTTCCAGAACAGGTTCATCTTGTTGAACACGAAGTCGTAGCTGTAATAGGTGAACACCGCATTGAAGGCGATCCAGATGATATCGGTCAGCACACCGCAGAGGGTTTCCACCCAACGCGGCAGGAATCGAAACTGGAAGGTCACGCGGTTATGCGCCGACATGCGTGTGGCGTAGACGGCCCCTAGATAGGCAAACCACACGAAGGCATAGGTCGCCAACTCGTCTCCCCAGGGAATCGAGTAGCTGAAAAGGTTACGCAGCATGATCTGCGCGAAGAGAATGATGACGAACACCACCAGCAGAAACTGGCAGAGATAGTTCTCGAGATTATCCAGAAACTTCAACAATACCCGCATGGAAATACATCCCCCGACATCGCCAGCAATGACCACTTGACGCCACGCTTCCCCTGCCAGAGATCACCTGTCGATGACATGCTCTTGGCATGCTCATGACCGGTGCCGGCAGGCAGGGGAATACGGACAGGCCTGGAGCCTCAGCAGCTCAGCGAATCATCAGGGCGCGGTGGACGGATCACGCCCGAGGGTCTCGAGCACCTCGACCAGCTTGTCGCGGCCGCCGATGCTGTCATAGAAGTCCGGCCAGATGCTGGAGGCCTTGGCGATCCATTCCTGCTCGTCATTGGCGGGCTGGGTGATGGTCATGCCGTGCTCTTCCACCAGCGATTTCTTGATGGAATCCTCGGTGGCCAGCAGGTAGTCATAGCTGTGCGACGTCGCCTCTTCACCGGCCGCCAGCACCAGTTGCTGGTTCTCTTCGCTGAGGCTCTGGAAGGTGCCTTCGCCCATGATCAGCGGTTCCATCGAGAACACGTAACAGCTGTCGGTGACGTGGTTCTGCACCTCATAGAACTTCATGGCATCGATGGTGATGTAGGGATTGTCCTGGCCATCGACGACACCCTGTTGCAGGGCGGTGAAGGTCTCGGACCACGCCAGCGGGTTGGGGTTGACGCCCCAGGACTGGTAGGAGGAGATCATGATCTCGTTCTTGGGAACGCGGATGACCATGCCGGCCAGGTCCTCGGGTGAGGCGACGGCCTGCTTGGAATTGGTCAGACGACGGCAGCCGGAATAGGCCCAGCCCAGAATGCGGATACCGGAATCACGCAGGGTGTTCTCGCGCAGCTCATCGCCGATCTTGCCTTGCGTCAGCGCCTTGGCATCGTCCGGGCCGTGGATGACATACGGCAGGGTCAGCACGCCGACGGTCGGCGAGAAGGGCGTCAGGTTATTGATCGCCACCACTGACAGGTCAACGAGCCCCATGCTGGCATTGTTGACGGTGTCCTGCTCACTGCCCAGCTGGCCGTTGGGGAAGAGGTCGACCTTGATGTCACCGCCGGACTTCTCTTCCACCAGGCTTGCGAAGGTCTTGCCCAGCTCATACTGGGTGCCGCCGGCGGCATCGCCGAGGGCCATCTTCCAGGTCGCGGCATTGGCGCCAGCGGCCATGCCCAGACTCGCGGCAGCCACCGCGATGGCCAGCGAGGACTTGAAGGCGCTGGTGCGAGATACGCCAGTGCGAGTAAGGAGGCGGAAGTCTGAAAGGGTCTGTGTCGAGTCGATCATCTTGTCTGTCCCGTCGTTATTGTTGTTGCGGGCTCCTGACGGCTGCGCGTGATAGCGAGCGGGGTACTGCACCTCATATCGTCAATGACTTCGCGTCTGCACCACTATCTTGCAGCGCCTCATGTCATTCACGATTGCCATCACCTGCTCATCTACAGCCCCAGGAAAGGGAGTGTGAAGTCGCGTCGTGCTTGAACTGTGCTTTCGTTGTACCTGCCAGATCACTTTCTCCCCGTGCGCCATTCCTCGATAGAACCAGTCTGCCGGCATCGATGGGGCCAGTCTTGCAGCACGGTTGCTCTCCCCCTTGAGGTCTGCCTCAATGACGGCATGCCAGCAGAGGAAACCCTGCGGTCAACAGCAGCCAGCACTACCTCAGGATGTGCGAATGACGGGGCAATCGGGTATAAAAAATGCATATAAAACGGGAGCTTCCGTCAAGAAGCCCACGTGACAACACGCTCGCGAAAACAACAGAGAACACGCATGAGCCATCCGCTGTTTCACCTCGATTCCTCGCGCAAGGAAAGCCTGCAATTCCAGATTCGCGAGCAGATTTCCCAGGCGATTCTCGAAGGCCATCTGCCGCGTGATGTCGCGCTGCCCTCCAGTCGCAAGCTGGCCCGCGAGCTGAATGTCGCGCGCAATACCGTGATGCTGGCCTATGACCAGCTGTTGGAAGACGGCTTTCTGATCGCGCGGGAGCGCAGCGGTTACTTCATCAATCCCGAGATTCTCAAGGGTCGTGCCGACACACCGGTGCGCCTCAATGACATCGATGCCGACAGTCTCGACTGGGATGAGCGTCTGGCCATCAAGCCCTCCGGGCAGCGCACCATCGAGAAGCCCGGCGACTGGCACCACTACGACTACCCCTTCCTTTACGGCCAGCTCGACCCGGAATTCTTCCCCACCCAACACTGGCGGGAATGCAGCCGTGACTCGATGAGCGTGCCGTCGATTCGCAGCTGGTCGGTGGACCACCTCAACAATGACGACCCGCTGCTGATCGAGCAGATCCATCAGCGGTTGCTGCCCCGCCGCGGTGTCTGGGCAAGCCCGGAAGAAATCCTGATCACGGTGGGTACGCAGCAGGCGCTGTGGATCAGCTGCATGCTGCTGCTCAAGCAGGGCCAGCGCTTCGCGATGGAGAACCCGGGCTACGTCGACATGTACAACATCGCCAGCACCTTCACTGACGACATCCAGCTGCTGCCCATCGACGACAAGGGCATGCAGCCGGTGGAGTCGCTCGAGGACTGCCGACTGGTCTATGTCTCGCCCAGCCATCAATCGCCGACCACCGTCACCCTGCCGCTGGAGCGTCGCCGCCAGCTGCTGGACATGGCCGAGACCGGCAACTTCCTGATCATCGAGGACGACTACGAGAGCGAGAGCAACTACGCCGACAACCCGACACCGGCGCTCAAGAGCCTGGACCGCCACAAGCGGGTCATCTACGTCGGCAGCCTCTCCAAGACCCTCGCCCCCGGCCTGCGACTGGGGTATATGGTCGCGCACCCCACGCTGATTCGAGAGGCCCGCGCCCTGCGCCGCCTGATGCTGCGCCATCCGCCGACCAACAATCAGCGTGCGGTGGGACTCTTCATCGCGCGTGGCTATCACGACAGCCTGATCAATCAGATGCATCAGGTGATGCAGCGTCGCTTCCTGCTGATGCGTGACGCCATCCAGCGCCATCTGCCGATGATGAGCACGCCTGCTACCTACGGCGGCTCCTGCTTCTGGATGCATGGCCCCGACACGCTCAACGCCCATCGCCTCGCTGCCCTCGCCCGTGAGCAGAGCATTCTGATCGAGGTCGGCGACCTGCATTTCTTCTGCAATCGCAGTGCCCATCGCCATTACCTGCGCCTCGGTTTCTCGGCGATTCCGGAAGCGCGCATCGAGGCCGGCATCATCAAGCTGTCCGCGCTGGTGCCGCTGGCGATGGAGGCACCCGAAAGCGTCATCGACATGAGCGCCTGACTCCCGACAGGAGCTTATGGAAAATGATTACCCTATAGCTAAAAAGAGGCTCCCTGACTGACCAATAACACTTGGCAGTCAGGGAGCCTCTTGTCTTTCAGACAATCGCACTTGCAGACTACTGCGCCTCGTCCTTCATCGCGTACCAGCGATACAGGCACCGCTGGCCGGTGCGGCGGAACGGCGCGAACAGCGGCGACTCCACCTTGTTGAGCACATTGGGATACGGC
The DNA here is from genome assembly GCF_011319755.1 of Cobetia sp. MB87. NCBI lineage: Bacteria > Pseudomonadati > Pseudomonadota > Gammaproteobacteria > Oceanospirillales > Halomonadaceae > Cobetia > Cobetia sp. MB87. The sequence continues at coordinate 189,092 of NZ_VFBC01000005.1, forward strand.
AGGCGCGACTGGAAGATCGGCAACACCAGATCCGCCGCGTCCCTGGCGATCCACTGGGCGAGACGCTTGCCCGCCTGGGCGGAGTACATCACGCCGTTGCCGCCATAGCCCATGGCGTAATAGACGCTCTGCTTCGGGTCCGGCTGATGGATGCGCGGCATCATGTCGTGGCTGACATCCACCCAGCCCCACCAGGAATAATCGACCTCGATGCCGCTCAGCGCCGGAAACTTGCGATGCATGTCGGCGATCAGCAGCTGCTCGTATTGTGCCTTGGGCGCATCACGCCCCGAGACGGCACTGCGGCTGCCGATCTGCAGGCGGTTGTCCGGCAGCAGACGATAGTAGTGGCGCAGCACGCGGGTGTCGGTGAGCACCTGGTGGGTATGAAAGCGTGTCGCCTCGATTTCCTGCGCCGTCAGCGGGCGCGTCACCAGCGAGTTGGAGAGCACCGGCATCAGGCGCTTGTCGAGCTCCGGATGCAGCTTGCCGGAGGTGTAGCCGCCAGTGGCCATGCCCACCGAACGCGCCTTGACCACGCCACCCGGCGTTCTCAGATAGTGCACGCCATCACGGGTCTCCCAACTCTCCACCGGGCTTGCCGGGTGCACCTTGACGCCCAGACGTCGCGCCTTGCGCAGATAGCCGAAGGCCAGCTTGCCGGGGTGCACGCCGATGCCTTCCGGCTCATGCATCGCACCGCAGGCCTCTTCGTCACCGACCCACTCATTGCGCACCGTGGCGCCATCGATGATGCGGGCATCGTAATGGAAGGTCTCGCGCAACAGGCGCGCTTCCTTCTCCAGCCCCGGCATCATGCGCTCGCGGTGGGCGATATACAGATGACCGCCCGGCTGCGGATCGCAGTCGATGTCCTTGATCAGTTCCTTGAAATTCTCCATGCCCTCGACGCACTCGCGGTGCAGGCCGTGAGCGGCCTCGAGCCCGTAGCGCTCGATCCACTGCGAGCGCTTGAGGCGCCCGGTGGCGCACTGCGCCTGACCACCATTGCGGGTCGAGCAGCCCCAGCTGACCCGATTGGCCTCCAGCACGGTGGCCTTGATGCCGTACTTCTCGGCCAGCACGATGGCGGCGGTGAGTCCGGTGAAACCGGAGCCGACGATCACCACATCGGCATCGATATCGCCCATCACCGGGCCATCGTCTGCCGGCGGCTCACCGGCGGTGGCGACCCAGTAGGTCGGCGCGTAGTCACGCCCTTCGCCGGGGGTGGCGCTCACCAGCGGGTCATAGGCCGGGTCATACGGCCGCGAGGCCTGAGTGGCCGGGCGCTGCTCTGATTCGTTGCCCATGTCCGACGGCCGGGCGCCGTGCTGCACGATAGTTTCCATCTCGAACACCTCCTCTCACCCACGGAGCGCACGCCAGGAACTGACGCCATGACGTGCTGCCCCTGGGGCAAAGACAGCTTCAGAAACCTCTTCCCTGATCGGTGCGCCGCTGGCGCTCAGACGTTGACGGGCGGACGGTTCTTGCGGAAGGCGTTCTTGATCGCGATCTTGCCGTCACGCAGCGTGAAGGCGTCGATCATGCGCGCTTCGCTGCGCGCGCCATCGGCGGTGGTGCCGGTATAGGTGCTGATGACGAAGCCACGCTCGCCGTCGGCGAAGATTTCCGCGTCGATCCACTGGGCATCCGGCGCGTTCTGCCAGGCAGCGGAGAGGCCCGCACGCACGGCGTCCTGACCGGCGAAGGTCTTGCCTTCCAGCTCCGGCCCGGCGATGGCGAGGAATTCGCAGTCATCGGTCATCATCGACAGGCAGTCGTCGATGTCGTGACGGTTTAGGGCATCGCAGAAGGCAGTCAGCAGTTCGATGGTGGCTTGGTGAGTCATGGGTCGGGCTCCGCAGTCTTGTTGTTGGGCTTGTTGTTCGAGCGTGTCGTTTGCGCAAGGGCGACAGCAAGCGCTGCGCCATGACCCGAGACTACGCCGACACTTGCACCGCCCTTTAGCACCAGTTGGCTGCCACCGATTGGGCCAGTTGGCACCAGCGGGGCTGCCCGGGTGCCAACTGGTCCCATCGCGCCGCGCTGATGCTGTACCAAGGCCGCCCAATCGCCGCCCTCGAGCGACTCAACCTGCAAGGGCCGTGGGCGCTGCCACGCCCGGTGGCGTGAAGGCCTCCGCTGACATGAAGCTCTCGCGCCCGAGCAGGATGTCACTGAGCAGGCGCGTGGCGGCGGGTGCCAGCACCAGGCCATTGCGATAGTGACCGGCATTCACGTAGAGGCCATCAAGCCCCGGCACCGCGCCGATGAAGGGTGTGCCATCCGGCGTGCCCGGACGCAGGCCGGCCCAGTGATGCTCAGGCGCCAGCTCACCCAGCGCAGGCAGAATGCTCGCGGCGCTGGCATGCAGTGACTCGCGCGCCTCTGAGGTGGTGGACTTGTCGAAGTCCTGATGCTCCAGGGTCGAGCCGATCAGAATCCGCCCATCGGCGCGCGGAATCACGTAGCGGCCATCGCACAGCACCACCCGCGACAGCAGCGGCGCATCCACACTGCAAAGCCCCGCCGCCACTGGATTGAACACCATCATCTGGCCCTTCACCGGGCGCACCGGCAGCAGTACACCGGCCGCGGCCAGCAGCCTGCCGCTCCAGGCGCCGCCACACACCACGACGTTGTCTGCGCTGACGGTCTCATCAACCAGCCGGACGCCCGTGACACGCGACGGCGTGGCAAGCACCAGCTGCGTGACCTCGCACTCTTCACGCACGCGGATAAGCGGATGCGCCAGCAGACGCGCACGCAGCGCCTGACCGAGGCGCGGATTGCGAATGCTGCCCAGTGTCGGCATCCACAGCGCCTGCTGATAGCCACTGGCCAGATGCGGCTCGCGCGCGTAGAGCGCCTCACGCTCGATCACCTCCAGCGGCTTGTGCTGGGTGCGCGCCCAGTCCAGCGCCAGCGCCTCATCCTCCACCCGCAGGTAGATCAGGCCTTTCTGGCGGTACTCGGGGTCGATGCCGGTGGCCTCCTTCAGCGCCTCGGCAAGCCTCGGGTATTCGCCTTCTGACCAGCGTGACAGTGACGAGATGGCGCTCGAATAGCGCCACGGATACAGCGGCGAGACGATGCCGCCACCGGCCCACGATGCCTCGCGTCCGCACTGGCCGCGCTCCAGCAGCGTGACCGTCTGACCGGCCTCGGCCAGCTGCCACGCCATCATCATGCCCATTACGCCGCCACCAATGATCAGGGTATCGCTCATCTGCCTTGCTCCTGCGGGGAATGAATAATCACAAATCTCATATTTCGATACGATTTGCATTATTTTTAGAAACAAAGCTATATTCAAGCCATTGCCGCTGCCCGGTTTGCCTGACTCCCTGTGACAGGTCTACCGACATCCCCGCGACAGGTCTGCCGGGCAGCCACCAACAAGAATGACGAGGGAGACACCCCGTGAGCGACGCCACCTTGACGCCTTTCAGCAGCGATGAAAGCTCTGCCAATGATGCAAGTCCTGCCAGCGATGCAGGCCCCGCCGCCTCTGCCGAGCAGCCGCTGCCCGCCGGTCAGTTGCAGCCCACTGAGCTGCGCGGCGTGCGCGAGCTGTTCGGCATCGACAGTGATCTCAAGGTGCCGGTCTTTCTGGAGCGCGACGCCCACGTGCCGGAAATCGATGACGCCTATCGCTTCAATCCCGATGTCACCCTCGCCATCCTCGCCGGCTTCACCAACAACCGTCGCGTGATGGTTCAGGGCCTGCATGGCACCGGCAAATCGACCCATATCGAGCAGATCGCCGCGCGCCTCAACTGGCCGTGCCTGCGCGTCAATCTCGATGGTCATGTCAGCCGGCTGGATCTGGTCGGCAAGGACGCCATCGTGATTCGCGACGGCGTGCAGGTCACCGAATTCCAGGAAGGCATCGTGCCCTGGTCACTGACTCGCCCGATCGCGCTGATCTTCGATGAGTACGATGCCGGCCGCCCGGACGTGATGTTCGTCATCCAGCGCATTCTGGAGCGCGACGGCCACTTCACGCTGCTGGATCAGAACCGCGTGATTCGCCCGCATCCGCAGTTCCGGCTGTTCGCCACCGCCAATACCGTCGGGCTTGGCAATCAGGATGGGCTCTATCACGGCACCCAGCTGCTCAACCATGCGCAGATCGACCGCTGGAACATCGTCGCCAAGCTGGATTACCTGCCGCGTGATGAGGAAGTGAAGATCGTGCTGGCCCGCGTGCCCGCCAAGAACAACGAGCGTGGCCAGGCGCTGATTCGCGCGATGGTCGCGGTGGCCGACCTCACCCGCAAGGGCTTCGCCAATGGCGATCTGTCGAGCCTGATGTCGCCGCGTACCGTGATCACCTGGGCGGAGAACTGCGAGATCTTCCGCAACCCGGCGCTGGCCTTCCGCCTCTCCTACCTCAACAAGTGCGATGAGCATGAGCGCCCGCTGGTCGCCGAGTTCTATCAGCGCTGTTTCGCCAGGGAGCTTGAGGAGTCCGCGGCGCTGATGGAGAGCGATCTGATGGATGAACAGGACAGCGACAAGGGAGCCCGGGCATGAGTGCGGCCCAGCAGGTACGCCGTCGTCAGCAGTATCTCGAGGAGCTTGCGGCGGCGAGTCTCGGGGCACTCAGCGGTCAGGCCGGCTGGGCCTATCGGGGACGTCGCCTGAGTCGGCATGCTCAGGCGTTGCCACTGCGCACGCCGCATCTGCGCCTTGAGGAAGACGACTGCACGCTCGACAACTATCGCGCGGTCAGCGATGCCATCGCGCTGCGTCTGCTCCACACCGACGAGGCGCTGCATCTGGCGGCGCGCCCGGCGTTGCCGGAAACCCGTCTGATCTATGACCTGCTGGAGCAGCTGCGCGTCGAGGCGCTGGTCGACCCTGACATGCCCGGCGTGCGCGAGAATCTGGCGCGGCGCTTCACCGACTGGTGCCTGGCCTTCTATCACGCGGGCCTGACCGAGACGAGCAGCGGCATCCTCATCTATAGCGTCATCCAGTCGTGCTGGTCGCGCCTGATGGCCTGCGCGGTGATCCACGAGACGGAGGATTACATCGAGACGACGCGCGCCTCCTTCTATCAGGCGCTGGGCGCTGACATGGTGGGGCTGAGACGCACGCGTTTCGATCAGGCGGCCTACCAGCAGCACGCGCTGAACATCAGCCTGTGGCTGGAGCAGGAACTGGCCGAATCGCTGGAGGAGCAGGACGGCGAGGAAGAGGAGGACTCGGATGCCAGACAACGCTTCGCGCTGTTTCTGGAAAACGAGGATGAGGAAGCGAGTCTGCTCGAGGAGCAGGCGGCATCACCGCTGCCGAGTCATCGGCGTGGCGCGCCGGAGGAATTGCTGCCCTATCAGGTGTTCACCACGGCCTATGACCGCGAGCTGGAACCGGCCAGGCGCATGCGCGCGGCCCTGCTCGATGAGTATCGTCAGGCGCTGGATACGCGTCTGGCGGAGCAGAAGATCAACGTGCGGCGCCTGGCACGTCAGCTGGCGCGCCATTTCAGCACGCCGCAGCGTGAGGGATGGCACTTCGGGGAGGAGGAAGGAATCATCGATGGGCGGCGGCTGAGTCAGGTGATTTCCTCGCCGGCCGAGAGGCGGGTCTTCCAGCGCGAGCGCTGGGTGCCCGAGGCCAGTGCGCAGGTCAGTTTCCTGATCGACTGCTCCGGTTCGATGAAGGTGCATGGCGAGGCAGTGGCGATGCTGATCGAGATACTCACCCGCGCGCTGGACATGGCCGGTGTGCCCACCGAGGTGCTCGGCTTCACCACTGGCGCCTGGAATGGTGGCCGCGCCCTGAAGGACTGGCGGCGTGCCGGCAAGCCCGCGCGACCGGGTCGCCTGAATGAAGTGCAGTATCTGGTCTTCAAGCCCGCCTCACTGGCGTGGCGCCGTGTGCGCCGCAACTTCGGCGCCCTGCTCAAGGCCGATCTCTATCGCGAAGGCGTGGATGGCGAAGCCGTGCAATGGGCCTGCTCACGTCTCGCGGAAAACGCTCCTGCCGGCGAAGGCACGCGCCGTCTACTGGTCGTCATCTCCGATGGCAGCCCCTGTGACAGCGCCACCAACACCGCCAATGACGAGCAATACCTCGACAGCCACCTCAAGCAGGTGGTCGCGCAACAGACCCGCTCCGGCCGCCAGGCCATCCTCGGCCTCGGCGTCGGGCTGGATCTCAGCGCCTACTACCCCAACCAGCTGATCATCGATCTTGAACGCACCCTCGACAACGCCCTCGCCGATGAGATTGTTCATCATATGGCGCTGGCGTGTCGGCATTATCGACTATAAATAATCGCTAATGCAAAAACCACACACCTTAAAAAATTACTCTCTAATTAACGTATAATATCCTTTTGTTGACTTGTCCGTATAATAATTTCCTTCAAGCCTATCAAAATTCTTACTTTTTATCCTCAAAATTGAAGTACCATTGTATGCAGAATCAGACTTACCATTCTTATGCTTAGGTATAACTCGGTACACGTAATACAGCAGCACACCACTAGATTCTAATTCTTTCTTAGGTACCACAAGCAAAGTATCAGAATCGGAACCATCTGAAGATACGGACATACTTATACTGAAAAGGGTTTGCTTTATTTCCGCCCTAGCGCTTACAGTGTCACTATTTCCTTCATAGCTCCAATGTATTTTCATGCTCCAGTTACCATTAAGATCTGGAAACAAAATATTATTAAGTATTGGAAATACTTTCCATAACTTCCTCCAAACCAAGTGAACTAAAATAAGTATTAACAAGTTTAGAAGAAAGGCTGCTTTGAATGACCACAATATATGTTCAAAAACATCATTACCACTACCTAGCAAACTTACAATGATAGCTACTGCAACACTATAGAAAACTGCTACCAAAACAACAACTCTTTGTATAGAGACTAGTCCGATCATTTCACCTCCCTGTAATAAATCTCTACTCCATCTACAAACAATACAACTCGCTTGCTTTCAGTCACAATGCCAGTTAAATAAACATCACTTAAGCATGAGCCAAAAATTGCTGCCATATACCTACCCCCAATACCTAACCTTTCAATCTCTAATTCATTAACTATAGGGGGTGAAAAATAATATGAGATATGTGTTAAAGATAGATTGCTAGAAAGGAAATGAAAGCCATCATGGAATATATTGGTCTTTTTAGAAATACTAAGCAAATAGCTCTCTACATCAGGAGAACTTGCAACTAAGCTATTTTTATGCAGAGGAAAAATAGGGATATTCAATATATCATCATAAACTACTATCCCTAAGCCGGTAAAATCATCCCCAGAATAATTAGCTATATTCAGCAATAGTTTCTTAATATCATCAAGCACTTTAATCTTCCATAATAATAAAAATAATACTTTTAAAATTCAAAAACGATTACCACTACCAATAATTATAGGGTATATTTGATCCGCGAACGAGGGTGTTGCTATATCCATTTTCTTTTAGCAATATTTCTACGGAAGATCGTGCTCGAAGCTGGCTAGGATTTGGTCCTACAATTATTTCTCTAAGCGCCATTTTGTTATTTTTCAGTATATCAAGCACAATATACGGGATCACATATGAAGCACCATCCCTAAAACACAAATTTTTATCAGACTTATTAGCTACAATTCGCCACTCAGATTCTTCATGAAAACTTTCATGCTTAAATCTACATGCTAGCTCTAGCAGGCTATGACTTAAATTTCGAACAACTTCATGCGCTACATCAGATTTATTGCTTAGCACTTCATCACGATAAAAAAGCATATGGTCTAACTGTTCCTTGAAATCTAAAGCGCTAAACTCTTCACTACTTATATTTTGCTTAGGAAAACTCTCAAGGGCTATATTAAACAGTTCAGCTATAGCTAACTCTCTAGCTCTATTACTATACACACACTTCTCAAATCTAAAATTATTATCTATGCAATAATCTTCGATAATTTTACGATCGAATCCCAAACAATATCCACTCCCTTTAGGGCAGTATCCTCTCCATTGGCTTAATAAGTCTGGACATTCACTAAAAGACGACACATAGAAATCTTCTATTAGCAATGAATCCAACTCTTTCCTTACAAACCATGCAAAAGTTTCATAATAATCTTCATTTTCATAAATTTCCCCAGAAACATATCTTGCTTTATCTATTAAGTTCGCAAACTCTGTAGAATCATTCAAAAAATTTGAATTAGTACACCACACAGCGCCAGAACTTAGCATACCAATCAATCCAGCTTGACTTGTATAGTGATATACTTTGTCCATATAGAGACTCCGATCAATTTGCAGACAAATTTAAAGAAGCATATTAGTTCAAAAAACAGTTAATAACAATTACAATATAAGTCAGTAGCTTTTAACAGGCAGACTTTCGCCTGCCTATTCCTCCGAGGACGGCTAACCAAGAGCCAATGAGAAAATCAGTCTTGCGGGGTACGCTGCTGTGCCTGAACGACAGTCACCGCAATGACATTGAGGATGTCGGCGGTGGAGCAGCCGCGCGAGAGGTCGTTGGCGGGTTTGGCGAGGCCCTGGAGTAGCGGGCCGATGGCTTCGGCGCCGCCGATGCGTTCGGCGAGCTTGTAGCCGATATTGCCGGCTTCCAGATTGGGGAACACCAGCACGTTGGAGGTGCCCTTGACGCGCGAGGTGGGCAGCTTGCGCTCGGCGATTTCCGCCACGATGGCGGCGTCGAGCTGCACGTCTTCATCGATGGCGATCTCCGGGCGTTGCTCCCGCACGAGATGCGCGGCCTGCACTACCTTGTCCACCGAGGCGTGATGCGCGCTGCCATTGGTGGAGAACGACAGCATCGCCACCCGTGGGTCTTCCCCGAGCAGAGCCTGAGCGCTGTCGGCGGCGGCCAGCGCGATCTGCGACAGCTCTTCCGCGTCGGGGTCGATCACCAGCCCGCAGTCCGAGAAGATCATGCCGCCCTTCAGGTTGTGGAACGGCTTGCACAGCATCATCAGAAAGAAGCTGGAGACCAGCTTGCTGCCCGGCGCCAGGCCCAGTAACTGGATGGCGCTGCGCACCACATCGGCGGTGGTATTCACCGCCCCCGCCACCGAGCCATCCGCCAACCCTTCGCGCACCAGCATGTTGGCAAACGTCAGCGGATCACGAATCTTCTCGGCGGCCTGCTCTGCCGTCATGCCCTTGGCCGCGCGATGCGCGTGCAGCGCCTCGGCAAGCCTGGCGGTGTGCTCGCAGGTGGCAGGGTCGATCAGCTCACACCTTTCCAGCGAGCCATCCTCGAGCCCGGCTTCTCTGGCGGTGGCGGCGATGACGGTCGGGTCGCCCACCAGCATCACCTGCGCCAGGCCCTGGTCCGCCGCGCTCACCGCCGCCTGCACCACCCGCATGTCCTGCCCTTCGCAGAGCACGATACGGCGCGGGTCGGCCTTGGCCCGCGCCAGAATGTTGTTGAGTGCCTTCATTTCTGTCTCCTCGCTGCCCTTGCAGGCAGCCGACACATCCAAAAAGCCCCGGACATCAGAAATGGCCGGGGCAAGGGAGAGGTTCCGTCTAGCTTGCGTGTTGCGCCATGTTCGCTTGCGCGCCTGTCCACTCAGGCGCGCAAGGGCCGGGCGTTACACGTAATCCTGATACTTCTCGAGCAGACGCACCGGCTTCTTGAGGGCGTCGCGGCGGAACGGGTCGCCCAGTTCGCGGGTACACATCACCTCGATGACGCAGGTCTTGCCTTCGTTCATCTGCATGTCGATGGCCTTCTTGAGGGCCGGGCCCACGTCTTCCAGGCGGTCGACGGTGATGCCTTCGGCCCCCATGGAGCGTGCGATCTCGGCGAAGCTCTGGTTGTCCAGCTCACCGGCGACGAAGCGGCGGTTGTAGAACTCGACCTGGTTCTTCTTCTCGGCGCCCCACTGACGGTTGTGGAAGACGACGGCGGTGACCGGAATGTCGTGACGCACGGCGGTCATGATTTCCATCAGGCTCATGCCCCAGGCGCCGTCACCGGCGTAGGCGATGGCTGGACGTTCCGGCGCGGCAGTCTTGGCCCCCATGATGGTCGGCAGGGCGTAGCCGCAGTTGCCGAAGCTCATCGGGGCGAAGAAGCTGCGCGGCTTGTCGAAGCGCAGGTAGCTGTGGGCCACGGAATTGATGTTGCCGATATCGGTGGAGACCATGACATCTTCCGGCATGGCCTTTTCCAGCTCGCGCAGGACCTGACGCGGGTGCAGGTATTCGCCGCCGGAGAACGGCTTCTCGTCCTTGGCCTCGTCGATGGCGTCGAGGCTGAAGGCGTCCTTCTCGTGGGTCCACTCGTCAAGCTCGGCTTCCCAGGCGGCCTTCTCTTCGCGGATGGTGCTGAGGCGCGAATCCTTGGTGGCATCGCACTCGAGATTGCGACCGGACAGACGCTCGGTCAGGGCGATGGCCGCTTCACGTGCGTCACCGCAGATGCCGACGGAGATCTTCTTCACCAGGCCCAGCATCTTGTGGTCGGCGTCGATCTGGATGATCTTCGCGTCCTTGGGCCAGTAGTCCATGCCGTGCTGCGGCAGGGTACCGAACGGCCCGAGACGCGTGCCCAGCGCGATGACGACATCGGCCTGGGAGATCAGCTTCATGCCCGCCTTGGAGCCCTGATACCCGAGCGGGCCGCACCACAGCGGGTGGCTGGCCGGGAAGGAATCGTTGTGCTGGTAGCTGTTGACCACCGGCGCGCCGAGACGCTCTGCCAGTGCCTTGCACTCCTCGACGCCATCCGCCATCACCACACCGCCACCGGAAACGATGACCGGGAACTTGGCGCTGGCCAGCAGCTCGGCTGCCTCATCCAGGCTCTTGCTGCCACCCGGGCCACGGTCCACGCGTGCCGGCTTGGGAATCTCGCACTCGATCTCGCCGTAGAAGTAGTCACGCGGAATGTTGAGCTGGGTCGGGCCCATCTCGGACATGGCGCGATCGAAGCAGCGGCCGGTGTATTCCGCCATGCGCGACGGGTGGGTGACGTGGCCCTGGTACTTGGTGAATTCCTGGAACATCGGCAGCTGCTTGCATTCCTGGAAGCCGCCCAGGCCGATGCCGGTGGTGCCGGCTTCCGGGGTGACGATGACCACCGGGCTGTGCGCCCAGTAAGCGGCCGCGATGCCGGTGACGCAGTTGGAGATGCCCGGGCCGTTCTGGCCGATGACCATGCCGTGACGGCCGGAGACGCGAGCATAGCCGTCGGCCATGTGGGCGGCGCCCTGCTCATGCACTACCGGGATCAGGCGAATGCCGGCCGGGGCGAAGATGTCCATCGCATCCATGAAGGCGGAGCCCATGATGCCGAACATGTCGGTGACGCCATTGGCGACCATGGTTTCCACGAAGGCCTCGGAAGGGGTCATCTTCTGCTTGCCCTGCACGACCTTGCGATTGTCTGCGCTGTCTTGAGTGCTCATGGCGTCTCCAACTCTAAATTTTATGTTTATTGATACATTTAGTTCCGATTACCGAAACATGTGACCAAAATTAGCCCTCGCCGCACGGTCCGTCAAGTCATATTTCGGAAAATGATCAAAAACACTCCTTTTTTAGAAACTTCTTCCGATGAATGGAGTACTGTTAAAGTAGGCACAGCAACGCAAGGCACTGACGGGCCGAGCGTTTCGGCGCCACACTGCCCCGCGCACGGATTGAAGGAGGGAAAAGCCCATGAACAGTGCCACCCAGCCCCAGGCGAGCCTGCCGCGTGACCGCAAGGACGCAGACAAGGACACCGGCAAGGAAGGCAGCAAGATAGAGGGTGATACACCCGCCCAGCGCCTGCTGGCGCTGCTGGAGGTGATCGCCGCCAAGGACCAGTTCTTCACGCTGCAGGGACTGGTGGAAGAAACCGGCCTGCCCAAGCCGACGCTGCACCGCATGCTGCAGCAGCTGGAAGGCAGCGGCATGCTGCAGCGCGAGGCGGACAACCGCCATTACAGCAAGGGCAGCCGTCTGCGCCGCCTGGCGGAGAACCTGCTGCTCAACGACACCGTGCAGGGTGCACGCCACGGCGTGCTCAGCCGGCTGATGGAAGAGGTGGGCGAAAGCTGCAACATCACCGCGCTGTCAGGCAGCGAAGTGCTGTATCTGGACCGCGTCGAGACCCAGGCTCCGCTGCGCTTCTATCTGCACCCCGGTTCACGAGTGCCGGTGCATTGCTCCGCCAGCGGCAAGCTGTTTCTGGCCCAGATGCCGCCCGCCCAGCGCCGCCGCCTGCTCACCGGCACGCCGCTGAACGCGATGACGCGCAACACCCTGACCGACATCGAGTCCGTCGAGGCCGAGATCGAGCAGGTCCGCCAGCAGGGCTTCGCGCTGGATGACGAGGAATTTCTGCCCGGTCTGGTGTGCATCGCGGTGCTGGCACCCAATCCCGATGGGCCTTCCAACATCGGCGTGGCGATCCAGGCGCCGGTGATGCGCCAGACGCGCGAGGACATGCTCAAGCATCTGCCGGCACTCGAGCGCGCCGCCCGCGATATCGCCGCCATCCAGCGCGGCGCGATACCCTCCGCCTGAGGCCAGCGGGCTGGAGCTGGAGCTGGGGGGGCTGGGAAAGAAGAGCGGCAGGTACAAGGTCGTGCTTCCCGTGACGCGCATGAGGGGCTAGCCTAGCGGACTGCCTTTCACACGCCACGTCGAGAACACCATGTCCGCCAGCGATGCCTTGCGTCTTGTCCTGCTGTCCACCCTGTGGGGCATGTCTTTCATCTTCATGCGCGTGGCCGCGCCGGAATTCGGCCCGACCACGCTGATTCTGCTGCGCATGGGCATCGGCGCGCTGGTGCTGGCCCCGCTGCTGCTGGGCGCGGGCCGTCTGAAGATGCTGTGGGAACACAAGGGCCCGCTTGCGGTGCTGGGGCTGACCAGTCAGGCGCTGCCCTTCTGCCTGCTGGCGCTGGCCACCACCCAGCTGGAGGCCGGTTTCACCTCGCTGATCAATGCCACCACGCCGCTGTTCACCGCGTTGCTGGGCATGGCGCTGTTCGCCACGCCGATCCAGAAGCAGCAGTATCTGGGACTGGCCGTGGCCTTCAGCGGGGTCTATGTGCTGTCGAGTGATCGCCTCGATTTCCAGCTCGGCGGCGATGGCTGGTTCATCCTCGCCGCCCTGGGCGCGACCTTCTGCTACGGCTTCGCCTCCAACTTCTCACGCCAGCGCCTGAGCCACCTGCCCTCACCGGTGCTGGCCGCGGGCAGTTCGCTGATGTCTTCCCTGCTGTTGCTGATTCCGGGCCTGTGGATGTGGCCACAGGCCAGCGTCAGTCTGGAGGCCTGGGGCAGCGCCATCGCGCTGGCGGTACTCAGCACCAGCCTCGCCTTCCTGATCTTCTTCCGCCTGCTGGCCAGCGCCGGCGCCACCGCGACCACTTCCGTCACCTTCCTGGTACCGGTCAGCGCCTTGCTGTGGGGCAACATGCTGCTCGATGAGGTGATCGATGCGCGCATCCTCACCGGCATGGGCATCACCCTGCTGGGCACCGCCATCGCCACCCGACTGATTCGTCTGCCGACTCGCCAGAAAGTCGCCTGACGACTGCTGCGCGATGCAAGAAGGCCCGCCCCCTGAACGTGAGGTTCATGGGGCGGGCCTTCTTGTTCATGGGGCTTCTGGTTTATGAGCTTTGTGGGTCCGGGGAGCCCAGACGCTGATCATTCGGATCAACCGGCTCAGCCGGTCAATCGAATCAGCCCGCCGCTTCCTCGGCGGCATCGGCCAGCGCTTCGAAGACACGCGCCACGGCTTCCGCACCCGGGTCACTGTTGCCGACCAGATGGGAAGAAGGCACGTAGGCGGAGCGTCCGGCCCGTGCCTTGGTCATCTCGGCAGTGGCATCCGCGCCCTGGCGGGCGGCCCGTGCCATCGCGGCCCAATCGACGCGACCACTCGCTGTCGTCTGCAGCGAAGACTGCAGTGCCTCCAGGGCCGGCAACAGCGCATCCAGCAGGCTGCGGTCGCCGCGTGAGGCACCGCCGTAATGCTGCATGCGGGCGACGCCGTGACTCAGGGCGTCGTGCCAGCGCTGGCCCAGCGGGGCCTGGCCATTCGCCTCCGACTGCTCCTTCCAGCGGGTGGCGGCGGCGGTGAACAGCGTCGAGAGCAGCACACCACTGGACCCCCCCATGCCGTGGGCAAGCTGCTTGCCGATGGTGGCCATCAGCTCACCGGAATCGCCACACGCCAGCTCGCAGTCTTCCAGCGCCTCGATCACCGCGCGCGCACCGCTGGCGAAGGTGCTGCCGGTATCGCCGTCGCCGCTGATGGCATCGAGGCGGTCAAGGTCCGCCTCGCTGGCAAGCAGGATTTCCAGCGCCGCGCGCAGGCGTTGCTCGACCTGCGGATCGCCCGGCAGACCAGCACGCGATTTCACGCCGCGGGCGGCACGCGCCTGGCAGTCGGCCTTGGCCTGAGCACGCATGGCATCCGAGGCTTCGTCGCTGAGCGTTCTTGCGGCGTCCTGACTCGGCGTGAAGTGCGTCAGTGGCGTCACCGACTGCACGCCCGGCCAGGCCACCGGCGCGCAGCTGGCGCTCAGCGCTTCTTCCAGCAAGCTATCCAACGGCAGCAGTGTCAGCGAGAAGCCATGCATGTCCAGCGAGGTCATCAGCGGCTGCGGGCCGACCACGGCATGAATGCCCAGCGCCTGCAGCGACGGATGGGTCAGCGCCTCGTTCAGCAGCAGGCTGCGTTCCAGCGCCGAGCAACCGCCCAGATCATTGATCAGCAGCAGATGGCCGCTGGCCGGCAGGTCGCCGCCGGCCTCCTTGCGCGAATGGCCCTGCACCAGCGCCGTGACCACGGTGTCCATGACCGCATGCACGCCGTGGGTATCCGAGGCGCCGCCAAGCTCGAGCGCCATGGCACCCGGCTCGCCGTGAATGCCCAGCCCCAGTTCCGGTGCGCGTTGCTCACGCGGCTTGCCGGGATGGCGGCCGACATTGAAGGCCACGCCCAGGGTCGAGCAGCTGTCGGCGACGCGACGCGCGACGGCGGTGATTTCCTTGAGGCCCGCCCCGCGTGCCGCCAGCGCACCGGTGACCTTGTGCACCAGCAGTGTGCCGGCCAGCCCGCGTGGCTGCGGGTTGTCGGGCAGCGCCACATCGTCGGCGACGATGACCATCTCGACCTTGAAGCCTTCCTGACGCGCCCGCTCGGCGGCCAGCCCGAAGTTGAGGCGATCACCGGTGTAGTTCTTGACGATCAACAAGGCCCCGGCCTCGCCGGTAACTTCGCGGATCGCCGCCAGCACGGCGTCCACCGTCGGCGAGGCAAACAGCTCACCACATACGGCGGCAGTCAGCATGCCCGCGCCGACGAAGCCTGCGTGCGCGGGCTCGTGCCCCGAACCGCCACCGGATATCAGCGCGACCTGATCACGCGCCCAGTCATCACGCACTACCAGGCGCATGCCACTGGCGGGGGCTGACAGCCGCACGCCACTGCCATCCGGGTGGCGCAGTCGTGCGCAGCCTTCCAGCGCCTCTGCGACGACCTGGCGTGGCTGATTGATGAACTGTCGGCCAGACTCGCTGCTACTCATCCTTCTCTCCTTGAGGACACTCGCCCTGCTGATATAGGCGGCGCTTGAGGCCACCGTTCATGCCTGTCCTGTGCCATGACGCTTTCATGACACCAAGGGACCTCGGCTCACCCTGCCTTGCCGTCCCCCCCAGCGTCGTTCGCGACCTTGCCGGTTGCAATAGTCATATCAGAAAATGATGGCATTCGCGCTGCAGCGTTGCGCCACGCCCGTCAATCGAGCGGCCGGAAAGACAAAAGCCCCCCGACGCCTGCGCGTGCGGGGGGCTTTCGATGTCGGGAGCCAGTGAGACTCAGGCTCGTTTGTCATGCGAGTCACCTTTCCTCCTTGGCCCTGGCATCGGCAGACTCGGAATCAGCAGACACGCTATCGCCACGCTCGGTATTAGCTGGCTTGGCACCGACAGGCTTGGCATCGACAGGCTTGGTATCGGCAGATTCGGTACCGGCAGAAGCTGCCTGCTGCCTGGGCGGCGACTGGGAGGCTGGCCTGGGCGCCGGCGCCTGCTGCGATACCGGCGCGGGCTTCGGCGCGGGCTCCGGATGCAGCCAGGAAGGCAGACGACTGCCGGGGGCTGCCAGATTCGAGGCCTGGTATTCGCCGGTCTGGTATTCGCCGGAAGAGTACTTTACCGGCGCGTGCACTCGGAAGCCGTGCTTGCCGTGGTGCTTGACCCGGTACATCGCCTGATCGGCCTGTTCCAGCGCCAGCGCGAAGCGATTGTCGGCATCGCGCCCGAAGCAGATGCCGATGCTCAGGCCGATGCGACCGAGGCCACCACTGATCTCGAGAGGGTGCGTGAAGCGCTCCAGCCAGCGACGGGCGACATGTTCGACACGCGGCAGTGACATGCGGGGCAGCTGAAAGAGGAATTCGTCGCCGCCGAAACGCGCCGAGAGATGATGGTGGATGCCCAGTCGATGCAGCTCATCGTTAAGGCCATGCGCGACCAGCACCAGCACTTCGTCGCCGGCACGATGGCCGAACTGGTCGTTGACCTGCTTGAAGCCGTCGAGGTCGATGAAGATCAAGGCACTGTCATCCGCCAGCGGTCGTTGATGCCAGCTGTTGATGGCCTGGCGATTGGCAAGCCCGGTCAGGGCATCGGTGCTGGCCAGCGCATTGAGGCGCGATTCGTAGTCCTTCTCATGACTGATATCGGTATGCGTGCCCAGCAGGCGCAGGGCATTGCCGTGCTCATCGCGTTCGACCACTCGGCCGCGGTCGGCGACCCAGGTGATGCTGCCGTCACGGGCCAGCATGCGATGCACGACCTGATAGACCTCGGTACGCCCCTCAAGGTGATCATTGAGGTTGGCGAGCACTTCGTCGCGGTCTTCTGGGTGGAGGTGCTCACGCCAGACATCGAAATGGGCGTTCAGCTCGCCGGGCTGATAGCCCAGCATGCGCCCCCAGCGATAGTTGAAGATGGTGAGCTTGCCGCTGGGCACTTCGAGTTGCCAGAGGCGCAGGCCGGTACCGTCGAGCGTCGTCGACAGTTTCTCTTCCAGCCCCGCTAGTCGGCGTTCAAGGCGAGCCTTGTCGCGTTCCATCTGCTGGAGTGCTTGTTCCAGTGATTGTTCACGCAGACTCTTGCGTGCCATGCCAGGCCCCCGGTCGACTCCTTGTCCTGCATCCTGTTCATCCATCGACACCACGGCGGACTCCCCACTCGCTTGCCGATGCATCGCTCACGGTCTTCTGTTCTGTCTTGTTGTTATGCCTTGACGAACTGTCATGCCGTTCTGTGTTGCGGCGCTTTCCAGCGGTTGGGTCTTGCGTCCTTGGCGCTTCGCCGCCCAGCCTCGTGGCTGGGAGGCTGTCGCCCGCCCGAGGTCAATAAGCACTAACTGTAGCTTAAACACCTAAAACAGGACTTATCGATATAAGATCCAGATGTGACAGCCCGAACGCCGAAAGAATCCCGACGAAAGTCTCAATCACATCAATAGCGCAAAAATGCGCAAGCCATATGATGTTTGCACATCGCGCCCGGGCATCAGCACCTCAGAGCGCAAAAGCATCAGCGCGTCAGAGTGCCAGCTCGCCACCCTTGGCCACGGCACGCTGAAAGGCCTCGCGCTGACGGATACGCGCCAGCCATTCCTGGATATTCGGATGATTCTTGAGCCCCTGGCGCGCATCGAGCGCCTGGATCGGGAAGCTCATCTGGATATCGGCACCGGTCAGCGAGTCACCGGCAAGCCACTGACGATGCTCGAGACAGGTATCCATGTAGACGAGATGCGCCTTGATCTCCGGGCTGATGAAGCTGTCGTTGACCCCCTTGGCAAGCTTGCGTGCGATCGGGCGCACCAGCCACGGCACCGGCGGCTTGTCGAGGCGCGAGAATACCAGCCTGAGCATCAGCGGCAGCATCGCGGAGCCTTCGGCGAAATGCAGCCAGAACCGATAGTCACGCTCGGCCTGGCTGCCGGCGGGTGGACGAAGATGGGCAGTGCTGCCGCTGCCCTGGCCGGCGTACAGATCGATCAGGTATTCGATGATGGCGCCGGACTCGGCGACCACCACCGGCTCGGCGTTCTCTCCCGCCAGCGTGGTGTCGGTGATGATCGGCGCCTTGCCCAGCGGGTGAATCTCCTTCAGCGCCTTGGGCGCGCGCATGCTGTTGCCGTCGCGGGCATAGGTCTGCAGACGGTATTCAAGATTCAACTCTTCCAGCAGCCACAGGATGCGCTGCGAGCGCGAGTTTTCCAGATGGTGAACCGTGATCATGGGCGTGCTCCTGAAGGTGGGGGGCAATACGCAGCGGTCAGCTCCGGGGCGATCAGCGCTCGAAGATGCTGTCACCCAGGTCATCGATGGTGCGCTTCGCCTTGAGCAGGGTCAGCTCCACGGCGCCCTCTTCGCCCGGCACGGTGTCGGAGCGCTCGAAACGGTGCTCCAGCATCTCGCCGCCTTCCACCGGCTTGCGAATCACGCCCGACACCCGGTATTGACCATCGTGCTTCTGCGGCATCGCCACGATCAGATAGCCCTTGTATTCAGTGGCTTCCGGTTCCTTGACCGGCGCAGGCTCGCCTGCGGCAAACAGTTTCTTCAGCATACCCAGCATGAGACATCTTCCTTGGCCGGCCGCCATGACGGTCGCCGGCGATCTACGTGCAGAAATGACAATGAAAAGGGGCTTCTGTCAGCATCGCATGCACCCACGGGGGAGAAAAGCGCCCAGCAACGTCCCTGAGCGTCATGCGTGCCCTGGATGATCAGCACCTCATCAGACGAAAGCGCGCCCGGCTCCGGCTGCCGACAGCGCGGCATCCACAGCCTGACAGCGCGACATCGACAGCCTGACAACGTGGCACAGACAGCCGGATAGCACGACGCCGACCCCTATGGCAGCGAATGGCTGCAGCAGGGGCCGGCGTCATGGTGTTCCGAGATCAGGCTATCGGATCAGAGATTACTCGATGCCACGTCCCTTGCTGGCCGCGATACGCAGGCGCAGGGAGTTCAGCTTGATGAAGCCGGCAGCATCTTTCTGGTCGTAGGCGCCCGCATCGTCTTCGAAGGTCGCGATGGAGGCGTCGAACAGCGAGTCTTCGGACTGACGGCCGACAACGATCACGTTGCCCTTGTAGAGCTTGAGACGCACGACACCGTTGACGACCTTCTGGGACTCATCGATGGCCGCCTGCAGCATGCGACGCTCCGGGCTCCACCAGTAGCCGTTGTACACCAGCTCGGCGTACTTCGGCATCATCTCGTCCTTCAGGTGAGCCGCTTCACGGTCCAGAGTGATGGATTCGATGGCACGGTGAGCACGCATCATGATGGTGCCGCCCGGTGTTTCGTAGCAGCCACGCGACTTCATGCCGACGTAACGGTTCTCGACGATGTCGAGACGGCCGATGCCGTTGGCGCCGCCGACCTTGTTCAGGTACTCGAGCACTTCGTGAGCGGCCATTTCCTTGCCGTCGATGGCAGTGATGTCGCCCTTGGTGTAGGTCAGATCGATGTAGGTCGCGTCATTCGGCGCCTGCTCCGGGCTGACGCTCCAGCGCCACATCTCTTCTTCGCACTCGGTCCACGGGTCTTCCAGCACGCCACCTTCATAGGAGATGTGCAGAAGGTTCGCGTCCATGGAGTACGGAGACTTCTTCTTGTTCTTGGCGTAGTCGACTTCGATACCGTGCTGCTCGCAGTATTCCATCAACTTCTCGCGGGAGTTCAGGTCCCACTCACGCCACGGCGCGATGACCTGGATGCCCGGCTTCAGCGCGTAGGCGCCCAGCTCGAAACGCACCTGGTCGTTGCCCTTGCCGGTCGCGCCGTGAGAGATGGCGTCGGCGCCGGTCTCGTTGGCGATCTCGACCAGACGACGCGCGATAAGCGGACGTGCGATGGAGGTGCCCAGCAGGTACTCGCCTTCATAGATGGCGTTGGCACGGAACATCGGGAAGACGTAATCGCGGACGAAGGTCTCGCGCAGGTCTTCGATGTAGATCTCCTTCACGCCGAGGGCTTCTGCCTTGGCACGCGCCGGCTCGACTTCCTCGCCCTGACCGAGGTCAGCTGTGAAAGTCACGACTTCACAGTTGTAGGTTTCCTGCAGCCACTTGACGATGACTGAAGTGTCCAGGCCGCCGGAGTAGGCGAGAACGACCTTTTGCACGTCGGACATGCTTGACTCCTGAGTTGATGCTTGTAGTTCCCGCGTACCACTGATGAACACCGTGGCCGCAGGTGGGGTTGGATCGCCCGGTCCAGACGAGCGAAGGCCGCGCAAGCGCAGCCGCTCATCTACCCGAATCACGATGTGACGCCGATTATAGCGAGGCTGGCACCTCACCGATACTGCCAGGAGGGCCAGAGACACCCCGGCACGCGGCCAGCGCCGCGACGCGCCCTTTTCGCCCTGCTACAATTGGCCACCTTGAGCGTCGGCAATATGCACGGCGCAGCACGAGATGCTATGACGGGATTGGAGATCTTGATGACCCAGGCGAGCGAGCGCACACAGATGGCACAGCGCTTCCGTGGCTTTCTGCCAGTGGTGGTCGACCTCGAGACGGGTGGTTTCAATGCCGCCGGTGATGCACTGCTCGAGATCGCTGCCGTCACGCTGACCATGGACGACGATGGCAACATGGTGCCGGATGCGACCTATGCCTTCCACGTGGCCCCCTTCGAGGGCGCCAACATCGAACAGTCGGCACTGGATTTCACCGGGATCGATCTCGACAACCCGGTGCGCAAGCAGGTCGCGGTGGCCGAGAATCAGGCGCTGGGCGAGATCTTCAGCCCGGTGCGCAAGGCCATCAAGGCGCACGGCTGCACACGTGCGGTGCTGGTCGGCCACAATGCGGCCTTCGATCAGGGCTTCCTGAACGCGGCGGTCGAGCGTTGCGGTATCAAGCGCAATCCGTTCCACCCGTTCTCGTGCTTCGATACCGCTTCGCTTGCGGGGCTGGTCTATGGCCAGACGGTACTGGCGCGCGCCTGCCGCGCTGCCGGCATCGAGTTCGACAACGCCTCCGCCCACTCGGCGCGTTATGACACCGAGCGCACCGCGGAGCTGTTCTGCGCGATGGTCAACCGCTTCAAGGACCTGGGCGGCTGGGACCTGGCGATGAAGGAACAGGGCATGAATGATGAGGTGCCGGCCTCTCTCGATACGCCTGCGCCCTGACTGACGGATTTCTGACTGTCAGACACGAAAACGCCCCCGCAGCCAGGCTGCGGGGGCGTTTTTTCTGAACGGAATTGTTCGGGTCAAATCGACTCCGATCAGAAGATACCGATCACTCGGCAGACGCTTCCTGAGCGGCCTGCTTGATCAGCGGCTCCAGTTCGCCGTTCTGGTACATCTCGACCACGATGTCGCAACCGCCGACCAGCTCGCCGTTGACCCACAGCTGCGGGAAGGTCGGCCAGTTGGCGTATTTCGGCAACTCGGCGCGGATGTCCGGGTTGTCGAGAATGTTGACGAAGGCGAAACGCTCGCCGCAGGACATGACGGCCTGCACGGTCTGCGCAGAGAAACCACACTGCGGCAGCTGCGGAGTGCCCTTCATGTACAGGAGGATCGGGTTCTCGCCAATCTGCTTTTCGATCGATTCGATGGTAGTGCTCATGTGCAATCCTCGGACGGTGGGCGCAAGGCCCGTGAGTGTCATTCCCTCATTCTACTGGGGGTAAGCCATGAATTCAGCCCCCGATAGTGCCCGAGTTGTGGATTGCTGTCTGCAGCAGCGCGCATCGGCCCTGCAGCGCGCGCCATGGCCGCCTTGATCACGGCGTGAGCGTTGCACGCTCGTGCCGAGCTGGCTAGGATGGCTCTTTTGACAGGCAGCGCCATCCGGGCGCCGTGATCGTCGGCGACTTCCTTCCCTCCGACGCATGGCGCCCTTTTCGATGGCGCTGCCCGAGACCCTGACAGGAGCCCGCTCGATGGCCACCCGGCACTTTCTGACCCTGCTTGACCTTTCTCCGGAAGAACTCGACTACCTCATCCAGCGCGCCATCACCATCAAGGATGGGCTGAAGAAGGAAGGTCCGGTCTATACGCCGTTCGCCAACCGCACCCTGGCGATGATCTTCGAGAAGTCCTCCACGCGTACCCGCGTGTCCTTCGAGACGGCGATGGCCCAGTTCGGTGGCCATGCGCTGTTCCTGTCGCCGCGCGACACCCAGTTGGGCCGTGGCGAGCCGATCGGCGACACCGCGCGCGTACTCTCCGAGATGGTCGATGGCGTGATGATCCGCACCTTCGCCCACTCCGACATCGAAGCCTTCGCCGACGCCTCCAGCGTGCCGGTCATCAATGCGCTGACCGATGACTACCATCCGTGCCAGCTGCTGGCCGACGTGATGACCTGGACCGAATGCCGCGGTTCCGTGAAGGGCAAGACAGCGGTCTGGATCGGCGATGGCAACAACATGTGCCATTCCTGGATCAACGCCGCACGTCAGTTCGATTTCACTCTGCGCATCTGCTGCCCGGAAGGCTACGAGCCGGACAGCGAGATCGTCGCGGCGGCTGGCCAGCGCGTCAGCATCCATCGTGATCCGCAGGAAGCGGTGCAAGGCGCGGATCTGGTGACCACCGATGTCTGGGCCTCCATGGGCCAGGAGGAAGAGCAGCTCAAGCGTGAAGCCGACTTTGCCGGCTTCCAGGTCGACGAAGCCATGCTCGACAAGGCCGCCGACGACGTCATCTTCCTGCACTGCCTGCCGGCACACCGCGGCGAAGAGATCAGCATGGGACTGCTGGATGACCCGCGCGCCGTCGTCTGGCAGGAAGCAGGCAACCGCCTGCACGCCCAGAAGGCACTGCTCGAGTTCCTGATGCTGGGTCGTCAGGACTGAGATCGTCCTGCCTGGCGCCGCCTGCATCCACGCAGGCGGCGCACGCGTATGCCCAAGCGAGACGGACACTCCTCTGCTCCGCTGCCTTCATCGCCATCCGGACTGACCTGCCATCATGCAACCGCTCCTTCAGATCGATTCGCTGGAATGTCGCTACGACACCACCGTCGTGACCCGCGACATCAATTTCTCCCTCAACAAGGGTGACATTGCCTGCCTGCTCGGCCCCTCCGGCTGCGGCAAGACCACGCTGCTGCGCGCGATTGCCGGCTTCGAACCGGTGGCGGTGGGCGAGATTCGTCTCGAAGGCGAGGTGCTGTCCAGCGCGACCCATCTGACCGCACCGGAGCAGCGCCATGTCGGCATGGTCTTTCAGGATTACGCGCTGTTTCCCCACCTGAGCGTGGCGGACAACGTGGCCTTCGGCGTGCGTCGCATGAGCCGTGAAGCGCGCAATGACAAGGTGACGGAGCTGCTGACGCTGGTCGGCCTCGCCCATCTCGGCGAGCGCTTCCCGCATGAGCTGTCCGGCGGCCAGCAGCAGCGCGTGGCCCTGGCACGTGCGCTGGCACCGGAGCCGCGCATTCTGTTGCTCGACGAGCCGTTCTCGAATCTGGACGTGGAGCTGCGTCGTCAGCTGAGCCAGGAGGTGCGGCGGATTCTCAAGCACCTCGGCATCAGCGCGGTGCTGGTCACCCATGATCAGAATGAGGCCTTCGCGATGGCCGACAAGATCGGCGTGATCCACGGCGGTCATCTGCAGCAGTGGGACACGCCGTTCAATCTGTATCACGAACCCGCCACGCGCTTCGTCGCCAACTTCATCGGCCAGGGCTATTTCATCCCCGGCACGCTGAAGGACAACGAATGCGTGAGCACGGAGCTGGGCGTGATTCGCGGCAACCGTGCCTATCCGTATGCACCCGGCACGCCGGTGGATGTGCTGCTGCGCCCGGATGACCTGGTATTGGCCGAAGGAGATTCGGAAGCCACCGACCTCAAGGCGCGCGTGCTCAGCGCGACCTTCGCCGGTACCAGCACCCTCTACCGGCTGGCGCTGCCTTCCGGGCGGGAAGTCGAGGCGGCCTTCAACAGCCATCACGACTATCAGCCCGGCGAGCAGGTCATGCTGCGTATCCAGGCCGACCATCTGATCCTCTTCGAGCGTGTCGAGGAGAGTGAAGCGGTGCTCTAGCGCCCCACGCGCAGGATGATCGTCAGCCATGAAAAAACGGCCTCCTTTCGGATGGCCGTTTTTTCATGTCCCGCTCGTGGCGTGTCGCTATTTGAACTGACTCCATTGCTTGGGCGACTGCCCGTACAGACGCTTGAATTCGCGACTGAATTGCGAGGAGCTGACATAACCCACGGCCATGGCCGCCTCGCTGACGGTCTTGCCAGTGGCGATCTGCATGGCGGCAGTATTGAGGCGCATGGACTTCACGAACTGGATCGGCGACATCGTGGTCGCCTGCTTGAACTTGCGGTGGAAGACAGCGCGACTCATGCCGACCCGCCCGGCCATGTCGTCAATGCTGACCGGCTCATCCAGGCGGCTGGAGAGGTAATCGATTACCCGCGCGATCTCATTGCCCACGCCGAAGGCGCGCCGCGCCGACTCCCCCGCCTCGCCCTTCAGGACGGCGTAGTAAAGCTCCCGCAGCCGCCCTTCTCCCAATATCGCCGCATCGCTAGGGCTCTGTGCCACCTGCAGCAGTCGCAACAAGGCATCGCTGAAGGCGGCGTCCCAATGCGCCAGGGCAAGCCCCGGCGGCAGCGGACCCCTGCCCGGCTTGTGCACAAGCCCCGCGGCGCTTTCCATCTCGATGGCAAGCTCCGTCATCACCCGCGTGTCCAGCGAGAGGTAGACGCCCAATAGCGGTGTCTCTGGCGACGCCATGGGGGCGCCCGCCTCGACCGGCATCGAGATGGGACAGCACAGATACTGGCGGCTGTCATAGACATGCCGTTCGCCATCCAGTATCGCCTCCTTGGCACCGCTGACGATCACCACCACGGCGGGCTCATAGATGGCCGGCGCGCAGCGCACGGGCTCCGTCATGCGAAAGAGCTGCACGCCCTTCACTGCGGTCTCTCGAATGCCTTCCTCGTGGGCGAGGCTCTCCACGAGTCGTGTGATCTCTTGTCTGCTCATGTCGCCAATCTAGCGCCAAGCCTGCCTCTCATCAATCCATTGAGATGATCAGGCAATTATTTTCAGACATTCCAGCCAATCAAGAGCCTGGGTGAGATTTCTTGCCCATCTCCCTCAGCATTGGCAGACCCGGGTACTGGCAGCTATATAGGTGAAATTGACAGGGACGAGCGGAAAGCCAAGCACAAAAAAACGGCCACCCCGAAGGATGACCGCTTTTTCAAGAATTCTGGTGGAGCCTAGCGGGATCGAACCGCTGACCTCAACACTGCCAGTGTTGCGCTCTCCCAGCTGAGCTAAGGCCCCGAATCAGACTGTCATTTCGCATGTCACTTGCAGGCAAGAGGCACGTGAAACCGAGACAGGCTTGTCGTGAATCATGGTGGAGCCTAGCGGGATCGAACCGCTGACCTCAACACTGCCAGTGTTGCGCTCTCCCAGCTGAGCTAAGGCCCCGTCTTCACGATGGAGCGCATGTTACAGAGCGACGAATACGTCGTCAACCTCTTATTTTTGCTGCGCTTTGTGGAGCGCATGAAGTCTCAGGATCACATCGCGAGGCACTGTTCTGCGAAGGGACTCGCTGACCGACTCACGGCCAATCACAATGAGCAGGAAACACGCTAGCACTATATCAGTAGTGGTTATCCTGAACGCGACGCACTGGATGACAGGGCATCGACAAGCCCTTGCCCAATGGGTACATTGGATCCCGCATTCATTTCACTGCTTGTTGACATCTTTACTGGAGCCGCCTTGATCAAGGTTCTTGTCGCTGACGACCACCACCTGGTGCGTACCAGCATCGTCCGTACCATTGAGCTAGAGGATGGGCTCAAGGTGATTGCAGAAGCCTCGGATGGCGAAACCGCGATCAAACTCTGCCGTGAGCACAGCCCGGATATCGTGCTCATGGACATTCGCATGCCCGGCGTCGATGGCCTGGAAGCCACGCAGAAGATCGTGCGCAGCCTGCCCGACGTCAGAGTCATCGTGCTGACCGCCTACCTGGAAGAGTCCTTCGCCAAACGCCTGCTGGAAGCGGGAGCCTTCGGCTTCATCTCCAAGGGCACGCCCTTTGACGAGATGATTCGCGCCATCCATCAGGTGGCCGCTGGCGAACGCTATCTGTCCCCGGAAATCGCCCAGCGCCTGGTGTTCTCGGGCATGGACACCCAGCGCAGCAATCCCTTCGATCAGCTATCGAGCCGAGAACTGCAGGTGGCGACGATGATCGTCAACTGCCATCGCGTCAGCGAGATCTCGGACCGCCTGCACCTGAGCCCGAAGACGGTCAACACCTACCGCTACCGCATCTTCGACAAGCTTGGCGTGACCAGCGATGTGGAGATGACGCATCTGGCCATGCGTCACCAACTGCTGGATGACTACGTGCTGGATCGTCCTGACGAGCCCTGAGCAAGCACACGCTGCTGGCACGCCACACACTGCAGGCCCGCGCTACTCGTGACACTCCCGAGCAGCGCCGACAACGCCTCATGCAACGACGCCACCTTCCCCGGGTGGCGTTCTTGTATGAGGCGTTCATGCATGAGGCGTTTCTGTCTGAGACGTTCGTGAATGGCGCGTCCTGACCGGGCCGGTCATGACAGCAGGCATTGCAGCATGGCCCTGTTGCCCCCATGCCTGCGAGCAATCGCCCTTGTTTGATAGACTCGAGGCATCTCTGGACGAGGAACCTCATGGCCAAGCAGCACACTGATCCCACGATGACGGACACCACTTCTCAGTCGCCCGAGAATGAGGAGCCGGCAGACACCGCCAGCCAGCCTGATGCCCAACCTGCGTCCTCAGCGAGTGCGCAGGCTGACAGCCGCGCACGCAGCGACGCCGCGCGTGTCTCCAGTCGCCTGATCACCAGCGACGCGAGCAGTGATCTGCTGCGGGGCAGCGAGGCGACCGGCTTCGATGCCCGCCATTTCCTCAAGCATGTCAGCGACGCGCCCGGTATCTATCGCATGCTGGATAGCGCCGGTGACGTGCTGTACGTGGGCAAGGCCAAGCGCCTCAAGGCGCGCCTCTCCAGCTATTTTCGCAATACCGGCCTGAATGCCAAGACCCAGGCACTGGTCGGGCGCATCGCCGATGTGCAGGTCACCATCACGCGCAGCGAGACCGAGGCCCTGCTGCTGGAGCAGACCCTGATCAAGGAGCTGCGCCCGCCCTACAACATCCTGCTGCGCGACGACAAATCCTACCCTTACGTCTTCATCAGCCAGCATCACGACTATCCGGCGCTGGAGTTCAAGCGCGTGCGCCACAAGCGCAACGATGGACGCTACTTCGGCCCCTACCCGAGCAGCGTCGCGGTGCGCGAATCACTGACCCTGATGCAGAAGATCTTCCGCCTGCGCAATTGCGAGGATTCGGTGTTCGCCCACCGCGAGCGCCCATGCCTGCAATATCAGATCAACCGCTGCACCGCGCCGTGTGTCGACTACATCAGCAAGCAGGATTATCGCCGCGACATGGAACATGCGGTGATGTGCCTGAACGGCCAGAGCGACAAGGTCACCGACGAGCTCAGTCAGGCGATGGAAGACGCGGCCATGCGGCTGGAATTCGAGGAAGCGGCCCGCCTGCGTGATCAGGTCGCCCAGCTGCGCCGCATGCAGGAGAAGCAGTACGTCGATACCGGTACCGGCAACGCGGACATTCTGGCACTGGCCGAGCGCCCCGGCGGGCTCTGCATCAGCGTGGTCTCGGTCCGTCAGGGGCGCATGCTCGGCGCGCGCCACTTCTCGCCCGGCAATGGTCTGGACCTGACCAGCAGCGAGCTGCTGACCGGCTTCGTCAGCCAGTACTACCTCGGCCAGGACAGGGAGATGCCCGATGAGGTGCTGACCTCGCTGGCCCTCGAAGACGCCAATCTGCTGGAAGGCGCCTTGAGCGAGAAGGCCGAACGGCGGGTACGGGTCGCGCATCAGGTGCGTGGCCATCGCGCCCAGTGGCTGACACTGGCGCAGACCAACGCCGAGCAACATCTGGCCACCCAGCTGGCCAGCCGCCAGCAGCTGTCCAACCGCTTCCTGTCGCTGCGCGACGCGCTGGGGCTCGATGAGGTGCCCAAGCGCCTGGAATGCTTCGACATCTCCCACAGTCATGGCGAGGCGACAGTGGCCAGCTGCGTGGTCTTCGATCATGACGGTCCGATCAAGTCGGATTACCGGCGCTTCAATATCGAAGGCGTGACGGCCGGCGATGACTACGCCGCCATGCAACAGGCACTGACGCGGCGCTTCAAGCGCCTGCAGGAAGGCGAAGGCAAACGCCCGGATATCCTGCTGGTCGATGGCGGCAAGGGGCAGCTCAACATGGCGCGCGGGGTGTTCGAGTCCCTCGGGGTGACCGATATCATCCTGCTCGGGGTGGCCAAGGGCACCACGCGCAAGGCAGGGCTCGAGACGCTGTTCATCGAGACGGTGCATGACACCCTGGACCTCGACAGCCACTCACCGGCGCTGCACTTGATCCAGCATGTCCGCGATGAATCGCACCGCTTCGCCATCGCCGGCCACCGCGCCAAGCGTGACAAGGCGCGGCGTACCTCAAGCCTGGAGGGCATCGCGGGAGTCGGCCCCAAACGGCGCCGCGAGCTGCTCAAGTTCTTCGGCGGCCTGCAGGGGGTGAAACAGGCTTCCAAACCAGAACTGGCGCGCGTGCCCGGCATCAGCGAATCGCTCGCCGAGCTGATCCATCAAGCGCTGCATGGCTGACCCCGTGCACGACATGGCTGCCTCTGGCACCATCGACTCAACGCTCAAGGAAGAGTGACAGAGCGTTGGCTTGAATAACCTGCCGTTTGGCATGGCTGAATGCGTCGCCGGCAGGCTAGAATAGACGACTTGTGCGGCGCCGATCGATCGGCTTTCTTCAGGGGCTCGACTCGCCCTCGATTGCGCCCAGCCACCTACGCTTCATGCAAGGACTCGTGCCGTCACGATGAGCATCCCCAATATCCTGACTCTGATCCGCATCCTGTTCATTCCGCTGCTGGTGGTATGTTTCTACCTGCCTTATGCATGGAGCCTGCCGCTGACGGCGCTGCTCTTCGCACTGGCCGCCATCACCGACTGGTTCGATGGCTATCTGGCCCGGCTGTGGAATCAGACCACGCCCTTCGGTGCATTCTTGGACCCCGTCGCCGACAAGCTGATGGTCGCGGTGGCACTGGGCCTGCTGATCGAACGCTACGACAGCCTGTGGATGACCATCCCGAGCCTGGTCATCATCGGTCGCGAGATCGTCATCTCGGCGTTGCGTGAGTGGATGGCCGAGATCGGCAAGCGCGGCAGCGTCGCGGTGTCCTGGGTCGGCAAGCTGAAGACGGCTGCCCAGATGCTGGCCCTGTTCATGCTGCTGTTCTTCGCTCCGGGCAGTGTCGGGGGGGATGCCGGCCTGGCCCTGCTGTATATCTCGGCAGCGCTGACACTGTGGTCGATGATCAGCTACCTGCGCGCCGCCTGGCCGGAACTGGTGCGCTCGGTCTGACCCCGCCATTCAGCCACGAGACGCTGCGAATGCCACAACGCCCACCGTTCCTCTGGCTGGTGGGCGTTTTCGTTTCCAACGACCTGACTCGCGAGACAATTTTTCATTAACTGTTTGACAGCATGGGAATTATCCGTATAATTCGACCTCGAGTTCAGCGGGAATAGCTCAGTGGTAGAGCACAACCTTGCCAAGGTTGGGGTCGCGAGTTCGAATCTCGTTTCCCGCTCCAGTAACACAGGTAGCGCAACTTCACCTGATTTACTGACTCATGTATCTACAGCAGCATCAGTGGATACTCCTCGGATCAGACATCAGTTTCGACTGACATCTCGATCATTGAGGCTGGATGGCAGAGTGGTCATGCAGCGGACTGCAACTCCGTGTACGCCGGTTCGATTCCGACTCCAGCCTCCATTTCAGATACCGAAACATCCCCTGTTTCCTTCTGGAATGGTTATGACACCTACCCCCTCAGGTCGTCAGAACTTCTCTTCTTTATCCTGTTTCACCGTTCGTCATTTCCTGTTTCGATTTTTTCGCTCCTCACCATTTCTCTCTGTCACTTTTACGCTAGCGCTTCATTGCTGACGTCGACATTGCTGCTTGCACGACGATGGCTTCCAAGACGAGGGCTTACATTGCCTGAACGACAGTCCGGGTATTTCGCACCTCATCCCTAGCTGTCCCACCATAGCGATATCACCACAAACCTTTTGCATAACAATCAGTTGAATCATGCGACAAACATCACTTCACGTGCATTAAAGTTGACCTTGATCTGAAATATGATAGATTACCCGCCAGTCTGCGCGGCCATGGTGGAATCGGTAGACACCGGAGACTTAAAATCTCCTGCCTTCGGGCGTGCCGGTTCGAGTCCGGCTGGCCGTACCAGATGCAAGATCACTACTGAATTCAAAAGCGCCGCTCCTCTCACGAGGGGCGGCGCTTTTTCATGTCTGATAAAACGTCGGAGGGACTGATATTCACCAGTACTGACTGCTATTTCTACAGGCCCTCTCTACAAGCCCTCTCTACAAATCATCTCCACAGATCCACTCCACAATCTGTCACCGCTGGCTTTCTTCACATGCGTTGTCCCCGGCCCTGGCTCTGGTCTCGAATCTGGCGACTCTCAAGACACCTTGATTGAATTATCCGCCTTTACCCCAAGGTCTAAGCTTTGCTGAATCAGAACCTGGCATCGTGACCTCGTGTTCTGCTGCTGCTCCCCTGCCATCAAAGACAGGCCACCAGAGACAGATCATCAGAGCCAGACCCTCCGCAGCAGCTCATCCACAGAAGATCATCAAAAGGACTGCCCATGCCCAGTGACTCACCCCGCCCTGCCGCTCAATTCATCGCATCACATGATGTGGCACAGGAAATCTGTCGCGAGGCATGCGAACACATTCACACCCTCTCGGCACCACGGATACTGGTATTGGCGATCCTGGGGGGTGCCTTCATCACCATGGGGGCACTGTTCTCGATCTTGCTTTCCACAGGTGTCGAGACGCATGGCCTGCAATTGCTGCTGCAGGGCGTCGGCTTCTCGGTGGGCTTCTTTCTCGTCATCCTGACCGGTGCCGCCCTGTTCACTGAAGCCAATGTCATCCTGCCGGTAAGTGCGCTCAACTGCTCGCGAAGTGACATGCTGCGTCGCGGTCTCAAGTTCTGGGTGCTGGCCTGGATAGGCAACCTGATCGGCACACTGCTGACCGGATGGGTCATCTCGCTGGCACAGGTCTACTCCCCGGAGCATTACCAGCTGCTGGAAAGCGTGGTGGCCAAGAAGATGCACTATCAGCAGGTGGGTGGCGCCGAAGGCTGGTTCTCATTGGTACTGTCGGGAATGCTGGGCAACTGGATGGTCGGCATGGCAGCGTTTCTGGCCGTGATGGGGCGCACCATCATCGACAAGTTCGTGCCCATCGTGCTGGCCGTCAGCCTGTTCGTGGCGGGCAACTTCCAGCACAGCCCGGCCAACATGGCCTATTTCTCGATGATCATGCCGACAGGGGCAGGTCCCGGCTGGTGGGATGCCATGCGCTGGAACATCATACCCGCCGGCATCGGCAACATGCTGGGTGGCAGCCTGCTGGTCGCCCTGCCGCTATGGTATGGCTTGCGCCCGCAGCGCAATGCCTGACTGGCTGATATCGCAATAGACAGCCACACTGGATTGTAGCGAAGGAGTATCGCCCTCCCTTCATCCATCGCCAGGAGCCCATCATGCTGACATTGCTCAAGAGCCCCGCCGATCATGTTGTGGCATTACATCTGGACGGCGGTATCGACCAGGCAGCACTCACTCCCGTCATCAAGGAATGCGACGAACGCCTGGCACGTCACGATCGCATCTCGCTGCTGGTGGAAATCGAGCGCTTCGGGTTGATCACCCCGGCCGCCCTGCTCAATGACATCGGCTATGCCCTGCGCCACCTGGGAGACTTCGAGCGCGAAGCCATCATCAGCAAGGCAGACTGGCTGCGCCATGTCACCGAGTTCAGCAAGCACCTGGTGCGCTCCATCGAGGTTCGCCACTTTTCGCCCGACGAGCGCGAGGCTGCCTATGCCTGGGTTGCCGAGCCACCGCGCGGTGGCTCTGGTATCGGTGATGGCACTGATAGCCGCCCCACTGGCGGTGACACCCAGCCCCCAGCTGCGAAACGCCAGCAGGTCTGAAGCACCCGCCACCGAGTGAACCGCCAAGGCACCCTGCCCGCGTCTCATGGCAGGGTGCGTGTCAGCACCAATCCCGCCAGCAGCATCGCCCCCATCGCCACCGCCCAGAGCGTCATCGCACGCTCCACTTGCGGACGCTCTGCACAGCGCAGCAACTGGAAGACCGTGATCAAGGGCAGCATGTAGCGCGTCTCGATCAGCTCGCGCGTGCAGATCATCAAGGCGAGCATTACCAGCAGCAAGCCCCCGTGCCCCAGCCGCAGCGGCGCTCTCAGCCACCAGAGCGCCATGCTGGTGGTCAGCAACATGGTGACCCACAGCCCCGCCGGGTGCTCCTTGAGCCATAACAGCCAGATATTGCGGATCGTCCAGCGCTGGAAATTATAGTCATGCGTCACCTCAAAGCTCACCACCAGCATGACCCACACGCCTGCCAGCGTCCCCAGCAGCAGAAAGCCTCGCCACGGCCAGTCGCCCTGGGTGCACAGACGGCGCAGCAGATGCCACTGGCGCGGCAAGTCGGCCAACCACAACGGCAGAAACACCATGCCGATCACGCCCAGGTAATAGCCGAGATTGCCGGTGTGCCAACCGGCCTGATGACGGGTGGTATCGCCCATGGCAATGCCGCCGTTCCAGACGACAAACCCGATGAAGGCGGTCACCGGAATCACGGCCACCCACCACCACCGTACGACCAGGCACCACCAGACCGAGAGCTGGCGCAATGGCGAGCGCAGCGGTGGCGCCATGCCGACAGCCTGCGACTGAACCCCTGATTGCATATGTGTCATGAACAGCAACAGACCACCCCACAGCCCGAGCAGCACGATGCTGTCCTGTCGCAAGCCGAGGCCGACCAGGATCAACACCAGCAACAGCAGACGCCGCTCACGCACCAGCGCGACGAGCTGCAGCGCGACCAGCACGATGATCCATGGGTCGGTATACACCAGCGCCAGATAGGGGAAGATGATCGGCAGCCATAGCCATTGCCAGCTCTGACGATTCGCCTGTTGCTGGGCGTCGCTCTCATCGAGCATGGGGTCCAGGCGCCGATAGACGCTCGGCAGCGCCCGCCAGACGATGAATGCCATGGCACTGAACCCCAGCAGAGACAGACCCCGCACCCAGTTCACCGAGGGCATTTCAGGCCAGCGCCCGGCCAGGGCATCAGCCGCCAGAGGAAGATTGAGCCACTCCCCCAACGTCTGGAGCGCCATCAGCACCACCGCCATGCTGGCGTGATATAGCGTCAGGGTGGTCAGCTTGGGGTGCTGGCTCCAGTCGCCGGCGAGAAACTGGCGAATCTGCGCGAAATGCACTCCCTCATCGATGAAAGGGATCGGCAGGCAAAGGCTCACCAGCCACAGGGAAACGCTCAGGCACGCTCCCAATGCAACCAACGCCAACCCTGCCTTCAAGGGCCAACGATGCCTGGCACGCGCGTATCCCATGCGCTGATCGAGTGACGACATATCCTTGTCTCCTTGTCAGACCTCCCCTGAGAAAGCCGTTCACGGCCCTCTCCAAAGGGAAATCCCGTGTCACCAGTATCGGCAGGCCGGCGCGGATTTTTCCAGTCTGGCCATGCACTTTGCCCCTCCAAGGCTCGCGGCAGTACAATGCGCTCAGTCTGCTTCGTTGATGCGCCTGTAAAAGGCGTGCCGAAGACCTGCCTGTTCATGCTTCGCAACTGCGAAGCGTACCGATCAAAGCGACAAGTCGAGGGATCGCTGAGCCCATGCGTGCCAGTCAACTGCTGATTTCCACTCTCAAGGAAACCCCGTCCGACGCCGAAGTCGTCAGCCACCAGCTGATGCTGCGGGCCGGTTTCATCCGTCGCCTGACCTCCGGCCTCTACACCTGGATGCCACTGGGCCTGCGCACACTGCGCAAGGTCGAGCGCATCGTGCGTGAAGAGATGGACCGCTCCGGTGCCCAGGAGCTGCTGATGCCCGCCGTGCAGCCAGCCGAGCTGTGGCAGGAATCCGGTCGCTGGGAGCAGTACGGCCCCGAGCTGCTGCGCCTCGTTGACCGTCACCAGCGCGACTACTGTGTCGGCCCGACCCACGAGGAAGTCATCACCGACCTCGCGCGTCGTGAGCTGAACAGCTACAAGCAGCTGCCGGCCAACTTCTACCAGGTCCAGACCAAGTTCCGCGACGAGATTCGTCCGCGCTTCGGTGTGATGCGCTCGCGCGAGTTCGTGATGAAGGATGGTTACTCCTTCCACCTGGGCGAAGAATCCCTGAAAGAGACCTATCAGGTGATGTACGACACCTACGTGCGCATCTTCACGCGCCTGGGTCTCGACTTCCGTCCCGTCATCGCCGACAACGGCTCCATCGGTGGCACCGGCTCCCACGAATTCCACGTGCTGGCCGCCTCCGGTGAAGACGCCATCGCCTTCTCCACCGGCTCCGATTTCGCCGCCAACATCGAGAAGTGTGAAGCGCTGCCGGCACCGCTGGGCGAGACGCCTGAGCGCGCGGCACCGACCCAGGAGATGCAGCTGGTCGACACACCGAACGCCAAGACCATCGCCGCACTGGTCGAGCAGCACGGTCTGGACATCAAGAAGACCGTCAAGACGCTGATCGTCAAGGCGGCCGAAGGCGTCGAAGGTGGTCTGATCGCACTGATGGTGCGTGGCGACCACGAGCTGAACGAGATCAAGGCCGAGCACCTGCCCCAGGTCGCCGAGCCGCTGACCATGGCCAGCGACGAGGAAGTGCGTGCCGCCGTCGGTGCCGGCTTCGGCTCCCTCGGCCCGGTCGGCCTCGAGATGCCGATCATCATCGACCGCAGCGTCGCCCTGATGAGTGATTTCGGTGCCGGTGCCAACATCGAAGGCAAGCACCACTTCGGCCTCAACTGGGAGCGCGACCTGCCACTGCCGGAAATCGCCGACATCCGCAACGTCGTCGCCGGTGATCCGTCGCCGGATGGCCTGGGCGTGATCGACATCGCGCGCGGCATCGAGGTGGGTCATATCTTCCAGCTCGGCACCAAGTACTCCGAAGCCATGAACGCCACCGTGCTCGACGAGAACGGCAAGGCACAGCCGCTGTCCATGGGCTGCTACGGCATCGGCGTGACCCGCGTGGTCGCCGCCGCCATCGAGCAGGGCAACGACAAGGGCGGCATCGTGCTGCCGGAAGCCATCGCGCCCTTCCAGGTCGCCATCGTGCCGATGAATGCTCACAAGTCCGTGCGTGTCAGCGAGACGGCCGAGCGTGTCTATCAGGAGCTGACCGCTGCCGGTTACGACGTGCTGCTGGATGATCGTGATCTGCGCCCGGGCAACAAGTTCGCCGACGGCGAGCTGCTGGGCATTCCGCACCGCCTGGTGATCGGTGATCGCGGTCTCGACAATGGCGAGTACGAGTACAAGGGTCGCACTGATGCGGACGCGACCATGATCGCCGTCGACAGCCTGCTGGACTTCCTGGCCGAGCGCAGCGCTAGCTGAACTCAAGCAGCCTGAGCCACTCGCTCACGGCTGACGCCATCGCAGCACCCAGGACAGCCCGCCCCTCTTCTTGAGGGGCGGGCTGTCTCGTTATAGGCCTTCACTTGACACCCCATTACCGTCAACGCCGCGGTAACGGCATAATGGCGCCATGACTGATACGCAGGGACTGCGCATGACCATCTCATCGACTTCCCCTTCAGCGTCGCCCATAGAAGGCGCTGAAGGAGACACCTCACATCGCCGTCTGCGCCCGTGGCTGGCCGCTGTTCTGCTGACGTTCGGCGCCGCGTCTGCCGGACTGACAAGCCCCCCGGTGCAGGCCGCCGCCGCGATCCCCGAGCACGGACTGTCGCCGGGGCTGCGTGACAGCCTGCGTGAAGCCCTGGCCGAGCCCGAGGCCTTCGAGGACCCCATCGATGCCCTGCATTGGGTATTGAGCATGCAGCAGCGTCTGGAACGCTACATGCCGGACCGAGCTGCGCGTATCGACCTGCTGCGCAAGGTACGCCGCGAAGCCACACGCACAGGTCTGGCACCGGAGCTGATCCTGTCCGTCATCCAGGTCGAGAGCGCCTTCAAACCCACCGCGGTCTCCCACGCCGGGGCGCGCGGCCTGATGCAGGTCATGCCGTTCTGGAAGCGTGAGATCGGCGAGCCCGGTGACAATCTGCTCGATCAGGACACCAGCCTGCGTTACGGCGCCACCATCCTTGCCCACTATCTCAAACGCGAGAAAGGCGACATCACCGATGCGCTGGCGCGCTACAACGGCAGCCTCGGCAAGACCTGGTACCCGGAGCGGGTGATGCGTGCCTGGACAACCCGCTGGTGGTATCAGGCGCCGGCGCCCTTCGTCGCCGAACGCTCGCCCGAAGGCCTTGCCGACACCACCGACGAAGACCTTGCCAAAACCGCCAACGAAGGCGCGTCACGCCGCACCGAGACCAGCAACACTGAGCCCGGCCTCGAGCAAAGTGGTGGTGTTGAGCAAGATGAGGATATCGAGCAACATACCGGCGCTGCGCACGGCCAGGAGCCGCTCGCTGCCGAAGATACCTTCGACGGCCCTGCCAACCGCTCGCTGGCCGCCGGTGGCAGTCCCTGACAGCCCCTGACACGCCCGACAGCAGGTGATGACGGCAGCTGTCGACGAGAAAAGCAGCAGACACGAAAAAGCCTCGCCCGGAACACCGGGCGAGGCTTCTTGCTTACCGCTTGCGATCAATCCCGATGATCGTCAGACCAGAGTCGGGCCTGCCGCGATAATCGCCTCATCCACGCCGGCGAACTTCTTGAAGTTCTCGACGAACTTGGCTGACAGATCACGCGCCTTGCTGTCGTAAGCGGCGCGGTCTTCCCAGGTCTCACGCGGGTCGAGCAGGCTGGAGTCGACGCCCGGCACGCGCACCGGCACATCCAGGTTGAGCACGTCGATGTGACGCGTCTCGATGTCCGCCAGAGCACCATTCTGGATCGCGCTGATGATGCCGCGCGTGGTCGGGATGGAGAAGCGTGAGCCGCCCTCACCGTAGGAGCCACCGGTCCAGCCGGTGTTGACCAGGTAGACGCGTGAGCCGAACGCCTCGATGCGCTTGATCAGCAGGTCGGCGTATTCACGTGCCGGACGCGGGAAGAACGGCGCGCCGAAGCAGGTGGAGAAGGTGGCTTCGAGACCGGCGGTGGAGCCCATCTCGGTGGAGCCGACCTTGGCGGTGTAGCCGGACAGGAAGTGGTAGGCAGCAGCCTGCTTGCTGAGCACGGACACCGGCGGCAACACGCCGGACATGTCGCAGGTCAGGAAGACGATGGCATTCGGCTCGCCGGCACGGTTTTCCGGCACGCGCTTCTCGATGTGCTCCAGCGGGTAGGCGGCACGCGAGTTCTGGCTCAGACGGTCATCGCCGTAATCCGCGCCACGACGGTCATCCAGCACCACGTTTTCCAGCACGGCACCGAACTTGATCGCGTTCCAGATCACCGGCTCGTTCTTCTCGGACAGGTCGATGCACTTGGCGTAGCAGCCGCCTTCGATGTTGAAGACGGTGCCTTCGCCCCAGCCATGCTCGTCATCACCGATCAGGTAACGCGCCGGGTCGGCGGACAGGGTGGTCTTGCCGGTGCCGGACAGGCCGAAGAACAGCGTGGTCTCGCCATCGTCACCGACGTTGGCGGAGCAGTGCATCGGCAGCACGTCCTTTTCCGGCAGCAGGAAGTTCTGCACCGAGAACATGGCCTTCTTCATCTCACCGGCATAACGCATGCCCGCCAGCAGGACGCGACGACGTGCGAAGTTGATCAGCACGACGCCGTCGGAGTTGGTGCCATCACGCTCGGGCTCGCAGGTGAAGTGCGGCGCGTTGAGGATGGTCCACTCGCTCTTGTCCTTGGCATTGAAACTGTCCGGACGCACGAACATGGTACGCGCGAACAGGTTGTGCCAAGCCGTCTCGGTGGTCACGCGGATCGGCAGGTAGTGCTCGAGGTCAGCACCAACATGCAGCTCGGAGACGAAGCTGTCTCGCTCGCCGAGATAGTCCTCGACGCGCTCCCACAGGGCGTCGAAACGCTCCGGGCTGAACGGGCGATTGACGCTGCCCCAGTCGATGGCGTCCGAGGTGGACGGCTCGTCGACGATGAAGCGGTCGTTCGGGGAGCGCCCGCTACGCGCTCCCGTCTCCACGACCAGCGCGCCGTTGTCGGCCAGACGTCCTTCGCCGCGAGCCACTGCCAGCTCGATCAGCTCTGCGCTGCTGAGATTGGTGTGAGTGGTCACCGCACTGTCTTGATGCTTGCTCATTCGCGTCTCCGCGGCTCAGGGCCGCCCTCTCTCTTGATGGCTGAAGCCAGATGCCCGAGGTACATGCCACAGGCTTATTTTGTGATCGATCGTTGCTGCCCGATCGCGCATGACGGCATGCCATGACACCGTCGATACCACCAGCACAGGGCATCCGGCCCTGTGCTGGCAAGGCATTATGGCAAAAAGGGTGTCGGGCGGAAACGCCCATTGTTGCAACACTTTGGCGCAGGTGCCGCCGCCTGACGGACGACGATATGTCAGACAATCATCATCCCCGTGGCCAGTCGTCGGCGCGTCGGAAAATGCTCAATGCACGACGGGGCTTTCGGCGTCAGGATCCTCGATGATCGCTTCCACTTCCGCGGCACTGAAGGAATAGCGGGTATGGCAGAAGTGACACTGGGTGGCCAGCTCGCCCTGCTCGGCGACGATCTGACGCAACTCGTCGGCGGCGATGCTGTGCAGGGCGGCGCCCAGACGCTCGCGCGAACAGGTGCAGCCGAAACGCAGCGCCTTGGGCTCATAGATGCGCACGGTTTCTTCGTGATAGAGACGATGCAACACTTCCTGCTGATCCAGCGTCAGCAGTTCCTCGGCCTTGAGGGTCTCGGCCAGGTGCACGACGCGCTCCCAGGCATCCGGGTCCTTGTTGGCGTCATCATTGGGCAGCTGCTGCAGCATCACGCCGCCAGTGCGCTTGCCATCGGCCATCAGCCACAGGCGGGTCGGCAGCTGCTCTGACTGGCTGAAGTAGCTCTCCAGGCAGCCGGCGAGGCTGTCCTGATCGATGGCCACGATGCCCTGATAGCGCTTGCCTTCACGCGGGTCGAGGGTGATCACGATCTGCCCCTGGCCAACCAGCTCCTGCAGGCTGGACTCTTCCGTCGGCAACACCGCTTCATCGCTGAGACGGGCGATGGCGCGCAGCTCGCCGCCGGGGTTCGACTCGGCCATCAGCTGGCGCACGATACCGGTACCGCGCACTTCCAGCGTCATGGTGCCATCGAGCTTGATGGTCTCGGTCAGCAGCGCCACGGCCGCCAGCATCTCGCCCAGTTGGCGCGAGATGGCCTGCGGGTAGGAGTGACGATCGAGCACCTCGGCGTAGGCCTTGTCGAGTGTGACGATCTCGCCACGCACGTTGGTGGCATCGAACAGGAAGCGCTGGATCTGATCGAAGCTCGGCGCGGCCGCATCGTCAGTGGAATGGGAATCTTGCATGTCGTGTTCGCTCATTGAGGGACCTCAAGGCAGGCGTGAAGGGAGAGCGCACAAGCGCCCCCATGTCAGGCCGCCAACAACGATGTGCTGACACACATCGGCATGGAAATTGTACCGGTCGGTGCCAAGGCACCCGGCGGTGACTCGCGCTGGTTCAGCTATCGGCATCCTGGCGCTGGAAGCGATGGATATTGCGACGCTGTTTCTTGTCAGGACGGCCGGGAGGAGGCGTCATACCCTGATTGCCGAGGCGACGCGTCTCGGCCTCACGCTCACGGCGCTCGCGGGACTCCTGCGTCTCCTGATAGAGCTTCTGGGCCTCGGGCGCGCCACGGCGCTGGTCGCTGAGGGCGAGCACCTCGACGACGAGGCGATCCCAGCCCTGCGGCACCTCGATCACGGCGCCGACCTCGACGGTCTTGGAGGTTTTCACCTTGCCGCCGTTGTACTGGATCTTGCCGCCCTCGATGGCCTTCTTGGCCATGCCACGCGTCTTGAAGAAGCGCGCCGCCCACAACCACTTGTCGATACGTACCTGATCACTCATGACGCCTCCTTGCCCTCCCCGTCACTCGAGATTCCGGCATTGGCCACCTCGGGGCCCGCGCCCTCGGTCAGCACTGCAAAGCCGTCCAGGCCGTGCACACGCTCGAAATCACGCGCAGGGCGCTTGGAG
Source organism: Cobetia sp. MB87 (assembly GCF_011319755.1). Taxonomy (NCBI): domain Bacteria; kingdom Pseudomonadati; phylum Pseudomonadota; class Gammaproteobacteria; order Oceanospirillales; family Halomonadaceae; genus Cobetia; species Cobetia sp. MB87. The sequence goes on from NZ_VFBC01000005.1 coordinate 229,501, forward strand.
TCCGGCTGACGCACGCCCAGCAGATGGGCAATGCCATAGGTGTGGGCACTTTCCAGCACCTGGGGATTGTCATCGATGAACAGGGTACGCGCCGGGTCGAAGGGCTCGATCTCGTTGAGCTTGTGCCAGAAGGCCTGCTCTTCCTTGGCGTGGCCCAGATCCGCGGATGACACCACGGCGTCGAAGTAGTCGCCCATGCCGGTCAGCGCGAACTTGAGATCGATGCCATGACGGTCGGCGTTGGTCGCCAGCACCACGCGTTGCGGCTGATCGCGCAGCCAGGCGAGGAAGTCCTCGGCCTCATGGCGATAGCCGATCAGGTGCTGCACTTCACGCTTCAGGGCGATGACGTCGAGCTCGAGCTCACGGCTCCAGTAATCGAGGCTGTACCAGTTGAGCGTGCCGGATTCGCTGATGATGCGCGCCTTGAGATCGGCCTGCAGCGCCTCATCGAGGCGGTGCAGCTCGCAATAGCGCCTGGGCAGGTGTTCGAGCCAGAAGTGGCTGTCGAAGTGAAGGTCAAGCAGAGTGCCGTCCATGTCCAACAGCACGGTGTCGATAGTGTTCCAGTCAAGCATCGGATTCTGTCAGCCAGAGGGAAATTTGGCCTCATAGTGTAAAGCATGGCCCACGGGCGCGCATGTGCAACGAGGGGTGATGACGGCTTGTGATTGCCCCGCTCGCGGCGGCCTGCCACGATGAGCGACAGTGTTCTCTCTTCTCATACTGCCTCGCGAGGACTTGCGATGGATGATGCGCCAGATACCGTTCACCCGACCATGAATCATGCAGGCGACAGCCACACGCTGACGCCACCGCGGATCGACTCACGCCGCGAGGTCGCCCGCTCGCGCCTGTTCGCCGTCGAAGCGCTGGAGTTGACCTTCTCCAATGGCGCCACCCGCAGCTTCGAACGCCTCAAGAGCGGCGGTCACGGCGCGGTGATGATCGTCGCCATGCCCGACCCCGACCATGTGCTGCTGATCCGCGAATATGCCGCTGGCCCTGAGCAATATGTGCTGACCCTGCCCAAGGGGCTGATCGACCCGGGCGAGGACCCGGTGACCGCCGCCAATCGCGAATTGATGGAAGAATGCGGTTATGGCGCGCACAACATCGAGCCACTGGCCGAACTGAGCCTGGCACCCAACTACATGGATCACCGCATGAACGTGATGCTGGCGCGTGACCTGTTCGAAAAGCGCCTGCCGGGCGATGAGCCGGAACCGCTGGTCGTCGAGCGCCACCGCCTCGATGAACTGCCGGCGCTGCTGGCACGCGAGGACTTCCACGAGGCACGCGCGATCGCGGCGCTGTTCATGGCACGCGAACGCCTGCTGGCCGGGGAAGACACCTACAGCCCGCGCTGGTGGTAAGGGCTTGATGGCAGGCACCGATGACAGGTACTGGCCTCAAGTATCCAAGAGCCCAGCCCACCTCATTCCCGCCCTGAACTCCCTGCCTTTTCATGCTTCACTACCACGACAAGCCCCCGCCATTGGCGGGGGCTTGTCGTTTCACTCGCGATGCACTCAAGCAAGTCGTGCTGGCAACTCGTTCAGGCACCGCGAGATCCATTGCGGGTCTGGCCCGAGACCAGACCGTCAAGACATGCTTACTCAGTCTTCATGCTGCCATCGGCGGTATTGGCCGATCCGGATTCCGGGCTGACGCCCATGTGGTCTTCGCCCTTGTCCATCACCTTGCCGTGCTTGGCGGACTCGGACTGTGCAGTACCGCCTTCCACCATCATGGAATCCTTCTTGGTGTTGGCAGAGCCACTTTCGGTGTTGCGTTCGGCGTCGTCATGCACCTTGCCATCTTCATGACCCGCAGCAGTGCCGCCTTCTACCATGGTGGAATGAGCGCCGGTATTGGCGGAACCGGTGTTGCTGGATTCGTGGTGCTCGGCAAAGGCAGCAGTGGTCGGCAGTGCCAGGGCAGTCGCGAAAAGTGCAGCAGTCAGCTTGTTCATGATCCATCCTCCAGTAGCGGTCTGTTGCAAGAGACGAGCAGATGATTCGCTCGGCCGTTGCCGGTAAGCCTTCAAGAATCCCGAGACTGGATGTCTCGAGCTCCAGGCTCCACAAGACGCGTTCTTCCTATCTCGGCGACGTCTTGTGGTACTGCGTCAAATCCTTGCGGCGCATGGTTCAAACACCCTTGAGCGTCGGCTACTTTGTAGAGCAATCTTCAAAACCGTCACCAGAGTTGTACCCGAACCTGCTGGTGTCATTCTTGACGAAAGCGCCAATCTGCCGAGGCGTGTTGCGTCACATGCGCCCTGATGCCTAAAGATATGGAACTAGAGGGCCAGACTTTCAAGCAGAGAAGGGAAAGAAAAATATCTTTCTTCCAGATTTCCTATACAAGAGTGAGATATCGGCTCGCGTTTAATTAGCGCCCATATGGGCTGCTGGCCGCTCATCAGGCGGCTTGCCGCGCGTCGGTTGCCTGACGCCATGCGTCAAGTGGCGCAAGATGACTTGCAGTATTTTACTCAACGAAACATTTTGTAACCCTATGACTCCATGACATCGCCCATTTCTGCGGTCATCGGCAGTGGTCGCCACACCTCCCTCTGCAGGCACCGCCACCACCTGAATGACAGGAGACTCACATGCCAGACGTGCTGATCGGGGGACTCGCAGGACAGGGACCCAAGGGCCACATCACGCTAGCCGGGGCACTGGCCAATCGTCACGGTCTGGTCGCCGGCGCGACAGGTACCGGCAAGACCGTCACGTTGCAGGTGCTGGCAGAAGAGTTTTCGCGCATGGGAGTGCCGGTGTTCACCGCCGACGTCAAGGGCGACCTCTCGGGCATTGCCGCAGCGGGTGCCCCGCATCCACGCGTCGATGAACGCCTCGCCAGCCTCGGCATCAATGACTGGCAGCCTCAGGCCGCGCCCGTCAGGCTGTGGGATCTGTTCGGCAAGAGCGGGCATGCGGTGCGCGCCAGCGTGGCTTCCATGGGGCCTGAGCTGATGTCGACCCTGCTGGAATTGAACGACACCCAGAGTGGCCTGATGCACCTGGCCTTCGATCATGCCGAGCGTGAAGGACTGGAGCTGATCGACCTCAAGGACCTGATCAGCCTGCTAAAGCATATCGAGCGTGAACGCGAAGGCTTCGAGGAGCGCTATGGCAGTGTCAGCCCCCAGAGCCTCGGTGCCATGCTGCGCCGGGTGCATGTGCTGGCCACCCAGGGCGGCGAGCGCTTCTTCGCCGAACCAGCGCTCGATATCAATGACATGTTGGCGACCACGGGCGAGGGAGACCAGACACGCGGCTTCATCAATCTGCTCGATGGGCGTGAGTTGATGCAGAGTCCACGTCTCTACACCACCTTCCTGCTGTGGTTCCTGTCGACGCTCTTTCGCACCCTCCCCGAACGCGGCGATGCCGACCGCCCGGTGCTGGTGTTCTTCTTCGACGAGGCCCACCTGCTGTTCGATGCCGCTCCCAAGGCATTGCTTGAGCGCCTCGAGCAGACGGTGCGCCTGATTCGCTCCAAGGGGGTCGGCGTCTACTTCGTGACCCAATCCCCCGCCGACATCCCCGATGACGTGCTCGGTCAGCTGGGCAACCGGATCCAGCATGCCCTGCGCGCCTTCACTCCGCGCGACCAGAAGGCCGTCAAGACCGCTGCCGAGACCTTCCGCCCCAACCCGGCCCTCGATACGGCTCAGGTGATCACGGAGCTGGGCGTGGGCGAGGCACTGGTCTCGGTGCTCGACAGCAAGGGCACGCCCACCCAGGTGGAGCGCACCTTGATCGCGCCGCCGCGTGGGCGGATCGGCCCGTTGAGTGACAGCGAGCGCACAGCGCTGCTGGCAAGCTCATCACTGGCCGGTCGCTATGATGAGGTGATAGACCGTGAATCGGCTCACGAGCGTCTCGAGGCGCAACTGACGAGCTCGGCGACGGCCCAGGTGCGGCCACAGGAGACACCAGCGGCAACGCCTGACACCACGCCGCCTGCCACAGAACGGGATGGAAGCGCTCAAGCCGCTGCCAGCCGCGATTCCAAGCGCACAAGTCCGGTGGCCGAAAGCGCCCCACGCTCCGGTGGCAGGCAGCGTCAGGGTGTCATGGAGACCCTGCTCAAGTCCGTGATGCGCGCCTTGGGGTCGCAGCTGGGACGGACCCTGATTCGCAGCCTGCTGCGCTCCTTCACTCGCCGCTGAGGCTCGCGCCTTTCAGCCTGACGCCTCGCCAGCAGCCTGACACCACGCCATCAGCCTGAAGCGCTCCTTGGCAAATAGAAGCTCCCCCCGGCAAGCAAGCTCTCGAGACTGAGAGACTCATCCTTCACGAAAAGCAGGACATCACCCATGGTCAAATGACCATGGGTGATGTCCTGCTTTCGCTATCCAAGGCTGCTGACATCATATCGTCGCGCAAACTTCATTCGCTCTCGGCAAGGAGACGCCATACTGATGATTGCTGCTTACCGGCAGCACACCATGACACACACGCGCTTGCCACTACTCTCGGGGAGACTTGACGATGTGCATGAGCAATGAAGCATTGGAATTGTGGCTGAACGACAACTGGTTCTCGATCGAACTGGCGTTGGAAGCCATCGATATGGAAGCGACAGCGGAACCTCAGCTGGCCGAAGCCGCCTGAGCAGGAGCGATACGCATGACAACAGCGGGATCCTGCCTGCTACACCGGAGACGCCAGGTGTGAAACGGCATAGGACACGAATGACAGGACAAGCGGCATACAGACTCTGCCACGCATGACGACGCATCATGGTGGGCAGAGAAAGAACTTGCCGGGGAGGCCGTCGATCAGCCATCGACCGGCCTCCCCGTTTCTTTTGTGGCTCCACCAGATTCACGGCCTGGCGCGTCTCCAATCCAGCCGCACCTCGAAAAGCCCCACCAGTCTTACGTGTATGAACAGTTGATTTCCTGGCCCAGCAAAGCACCCGTTCATCGCTCTCAACCGCCATACTCATTGTTTGGTCATTCCCTCTCCCCGCAACATGCAAGATAAGGATGTCACATGCTGCCCACCCCGCCCGCACGGCCACCCTCCTCGGGGCACTCGAGTCCAGTTGATACCTCAGAGCTCTCGCCACAAGCCGCCGCCGCGACTGTCTTCCTAAATGAGAATCTCGGACCCGCCCAGCTGCAAGCGCTGTTTGCCCTGACACTCGCGCCTGCGGGAACCTTCAGCGAACAGCTCAGAGAGTACCTGGTGACCGCTTGCCGCCTGCTGGGGATGACCACCGGCATCCTCGGCCACGCTGAGGCCAATCGCTATGAAATCATGGCAGCGGTCAATCCGCCGCCAGGCAAGGTCGAGGGCGCGATCGCACCGCTGAACGAGACCTACTGCAATGAAGTCGTTGGGCAGGCAGGCTGCATCGCCTACGCCAATATCGCGACCACGCCAGCACTCGAGGCTCATCCGGCCCTCAAGTCGATGCCCTTCCAGAGCTACATCGCCGCCCCGGTATGGACCGAAGGCCGTCTGACCGGCACCGTCTGCTTCGGCGACAACTCACCGCGCGCGGCAGATTTCAGCGTCAGCGATCGTGCACTGGTCGAGACACTGGCCAGCCTGCTGGGAGGCTTGATCGATCGTGAGAATGCGCGCAAGCGGCTGACCAGTGAACTGAGCAACCTGCGCCTCGCCTACCGGGAGATGGAGCTGCTGTTCTCGCGCTGCCAGCTCCCGATGGCGATCATGGACTTCCATGGCCATTGGACACGTCTCAATCCGGCGCTGGCCCAACTGCTGGGGACGGAGAGGAGTGAACTGCAGCGCGGCGCGCTGGAGGATGTCTCCCACCCTGCTGACATGCAGGCCTGTCAGGAGGCGCTTCTGGCCATGCAGGCCGGCGAGATCACCCACTTCGAGCAGCCGCATCGCTATCTGGGCAGACAGGGGCAGATCATCGAAGTCATGCTGCATCTGGATGTGATCGACAGCCACTCCGGCGTCATTCTCAGCCAGCACCAGGACCTCAGCGAGCAGCGCTCCCACGAGGAAAGCCTGGCTCGCATGCGGCACAAGCTGGCCAGCATGACGCCCCCGGGCCCGGCCGTGCCGTCGGTGCTGGACAAGCTGTTGCCCACGGAGATCTTCGAGCAACAGCTGGATGGTGAGATCGCGCGCAGTGCACGCCACGGGCAGCCACTGTCGATCCTGCTGCTCAACGTGGATGCCTTTACCGACTTCAATCGCCAGTACGGCCGCGCCGCAGGAGACCGCGCACTGCAGCAGGTCTCCACCATCCTGCGCAACGCGACACGCAAGAGCGACCTGCTCAGCCAGCGTGACGATGGTTCGCTGATTGCGGTACTGGGCCAGACGGATTCCAGCGGCGCCATCATCCTCGCTGAGCGCGTCCGCCACGCCACGTCAGAACTGCATGGTCTCGACGGGCCGGTCACCTGCAGCATCGGGCTGACCTGCTATCACCCGGCGCCCGATACGCTCACGCTGGCCAACCGACTCGAGCTCTGTGAACGCGCCCAGCACGCACTCAAGAAGGCCAAACGTCAGGGGCGCAATCGCGTGCGCTTCCTGGAGCTTGAACCGGTCATCCCGACGGATACCTTCGCAAGCCTCCAGCCCCCGTCCGGCTTCCCCTCTCCCGATTTGTCCTGAGAGTGTCCTGCCGTGTGTGCGTCCTGCCCAGGAGACCCTTGAGGCACATCCCCATCAACGACAACGGCCACCCCGAAGGGTGGCCGTTGTCGTTTGACTTACTCAGCGCTCACTCAGCACTCACTCTGTACTCATAAAAAAGAGTCACACAGGCTTGCGGGGTGTTTCAGCGAAGAGGTCTGCTCAGAGACCGGGTCAGATGTCTGAAGCCGATTCTCAGTCCAGCTTGCTCAGGTCGCGCACGGCGCCCTTGTCAGCAGAGGTCGCCAGCAAGGCATAGGCCTTGAGCGCGGCGGAGACACGACGGTTGCGCTGGATGCTTGGCTTCCAGGCATCCTTGCCACGGGCATCCATCGCTTCACGGCGCTCATGCAGCTCGCTGTCGCTCAGCTTGACGTTGATGGTGCGGTTCGGGATGTCGATCAGGATGGTGTCGCCATGCTCGACCAGACCGATGGCGCCGCCCGCCGCCGCTTCCGGAGACGCGTGACCGATGGACAGGCCCGAGGTACCGCCGGAGAAACGGCCGTCGGTGAGCAGCGCACACGCCTTGCCCAGCCCCTTGGACTTGAGATAGGACGTCGGGTAGAGCATTTCCTGCATGCCCGGTCCGCCCTTAGGCCCTTCGTAGCGGATGATCACGACGTCGCCTTCCTTGACCTTGTCGGCCAGGATGTCTTCCACCGCCTGATCCTGTGACTCGCAGACGTAGGCACGGCCTTCGAAGACCAGGATGGAGTCATCGACGCCAGCGGTCTTCACCACGCAACCATCCAGGGCGATGTTGCCGTACAGCACGGCCAGGCCGCCCTGAGTGGAGAAGCAATGGTCGTAATCGCGGATACAGCCCTGGGCGCGATCACCATCCAGGCTCGGCCAGCGCGCACTCTGCGAGAAGGCGGTCTGGGTCGGAATACCGCCCGGGCCGGCGCGATAGAACTCGACGACTTCATCAGTGGGCGAACGCATGATGTCCCACTCTTCCAGCGCCGCAGACAGCGAGTCGCCATAGACGGTCGGCACTGAGGTATCCAGTACGCCGGCACGGTCCAGCTCGCCCAGAATCCCCATGATGCCGCCGGCACGATGGACATCCTCGATGTGATATTTCTGGGTGTTCGGCGCCACCTTGCACATCTGCGGCACGCTATGGGACAGCTTGTCGATGTCGGACATGGTGAAGTCGACACCGGCTTCCTGAGCCGCGGCCAGCAGGTGCAGGATGGTGTTGGTCGAGCCACCCATGGCGATATCCAGCGTCATCGCGTTGGCGAAGGCGGCGCGGGAGCCGATGGCACGCGGCAACAGATGCTCTTCGTTACCTTCATAGTAACGGCGCGCCAGCTCGACGATGCGATGCCCGGCGTTCTCGAACAGGCGACGACGATCGGAGTGAGTGGCCAACACGGTGCCGTTGCCCGGCAATGCCAGACCCAGCGCTTCCATCAGGCAGTTCATGGAGTTGGCCGTGAACATGCCCGAGCAGCTGCCGCAGGTCGGGCAGGCGCTGCGCTCGATCTCGGCGACCGTCTCGTCGTCGACGCTGTCATCGGCGGCGATGACCATGGCATCGACCAGATCGAGGCCGTGATCCAGCAGCTTCGTCTTGCCGGCTTCCATCGGGCCGCCGGAGACGAAGATGACCGGGATGTTGAGGCGCATGGCGGCCATCAGCATCCCCGGGGTGATCTTGTCACAGTTGGAGATGCACACCAGCGCATCCGCACAGTGGGCATTCACCATGTATTCGACGCTATCGGCAATCAGGTCACGCGACGGCAGCGAATACAGCATGCCGTCGTGGCCCATGGCGATGCCATCATCGACCGCGATGGTGTTGAATTCCTTGGCGACGCCGCCGGCCTTCTCGATCTCGCGCGCGACCAGCTGACCCATGTCCTTGAGGTGGACGTGGCCCGGCACGAACTGGGTGAAGGAGTTGGCAACGGCGATGATCGGCTTCTGGAAGTCGCCATCTTTCATGCCGGTGGCGCGCCACAGGGCGCGAGCGCCGGCCATGTTACGACCTGCGGTGGTCGTACGGGAGCGATACTCTGGCATGGTGTCCTCGTCAATAGTGCTTGGCCGCTCTCCTGTGCGAAGAGGGACTGATTCATGGAATCGCGCCTGGCAGGGTCACACTGACGCCGCCCTTTTGCGCAATCCGCTGCAGAATCACTCCGAACGGGAGCGGCTTCTGTTTTGGTCAGGCGGCGCCCCGCACGGGTTACGCACACCTGGTGTCCAGAGGAGACGCGTACCTCATGGGTCAACGCTGTCAGCCTGGGGTCAATTCTGTCATGTACCGCCCCCGCTTGCCTACCAGATAGCACCGCCCACGCCATCAGCGGCCCTGAAAGATGCCGACAGGCGCCGACAGCGTTGAATGAAGCGGCCTCTAGCGTGGGCCTGCGGCGGGAGGCACTGATTACACTGAAGGACGACACATCAGGCAATGCCAGACACCCCACAAGGAACAGGAGTCACCCATGGCCGGAAAATTCGTCATCACTCGGGGCAAGGACAGCAAGTTCTACTTTGCACTGAAGGCAGGCAACGGCGAGAAGATCCTGCAGAGCCAGGGCTATGCCGACAAGCGCGGCTGCCTGAACGGCGTGGAGTCCGTGCGCAAGAATGCCGTCGAGGAAAAACGCTTCACCCGGGAAGTCGCCAAGGACGGACGTTTCTATTTCACTTTGCTGGCCGCCAACAGCCAGCAGATCGGTCGCAGTCAGATGTACAAGTCGGAATCCGGCCGCGACAACGGCATCGCCAGCGTCGGGCGCAATGCCGCTGAGGCGGCCGTGCTGGAACAGCTCGATACCGCCTGAATGCCCGCGAGCATGCGCTTGCCTACGCACGACGCCCCACTGAAAAGCAGAAGCCCCGCCGATTGGCGGGGCTTCTGCTTTTCGTCGGATGTCGCCATCCATTCTGCGCCGTGCGCTGTCAGTGGCGCTGTGCGCTGGCATTGTCGAAGACCACACGCGAGACATCCGCGTAGCGCGCCGCGAAGTGCACGATCATGCCCTCCTTCAGATATTCCGGCAGCTCATCGTAATCGCGCTGGTTGGCCTGCGGCAGAATCAGCTCATAGATATCACTGCGCCGAGCGGCGATCACCTTCTCGCGGATACCGCCTACCGGCAGCACCTGGCCGGTCAATGTCAGCTCACCGGTCATCGCCAGCCCCTTGCGCGGCGCCTGATGCTTGGCCAACGACATCAACGCCGTGGTCATGGTCACGCCGGCACTGGGGCCGTCCTTGGGCGTCGCGCCCTCAGGGACGTGCAGGTGAATGAACGACTCGTTGAAGAAGTCCGCCTCGGCATCATAGGCCTCGAGATTGGCCAGGGTGTAGGAATAGGCGATGTTGGCCGATTCCTGCATCACATCGCCCAGCTTGCCGGTCAGCTTCAAGCCACGTGTCAGGCCATGTACCCGAGTGGCTTCGATGGGCAGGGTCGCACCGCCCATGCTGGTCCAGGCAAGCCCGGTCACCACGCCTTCGCCGGCCAGGACCTTCTCGCGACGGAAGATCGGCGCGCCGAGGAATTCCTCGAGGTTCTTGACCGAGACCTTCACGGTCGCAAGCTCTTCTTCCAGCAACTTCACCGCCGCCTTGCGCACGATACGGTGCAGCTGTTTCTCCAGCTGGCGCACGCCGGCCTCACGGGCATAGCCCTCGATCACCTGACGCAGCGCAGCATCACTCAGATTGATGCGCTTCTTGGGAATGTTGTCGCGGGTCAGCAGCTTCGGCCACAGGTGATGCTTGGCGATCGCCATCTTCTCCTCGGCGATGTAGCCGGAGAGGCGGATCTGCTCCATGCGGTCCAGCAGCGGACCGGGAATGCTGTCCAGCGTGTTGGCGGTACACACGAACAGCACCTTGGAGAGATCGAGGCGCACATCGAGGTAGTGATCGAGGAAGTCGACGTTCTGCTCCGGGTCCAGCACTTCGAGCAGTGCCGAGGCCGGATCGCCCTGGAAGGACTGCCCCAGCTTGTCGATCTCATCGAGCATGATCACCGGATTCTCGACCTTGACCTCCTTGAGCGCCTGCACCAGCTTGCCGGGCATGGCACCCACGTAGGTGCGGCGGTGGCCCTTGATCTCGGACTCATCGCGCATGCCACCGATCGAGAAGCGATAGAACTCACGTCCCAGCGCCTGGGCGATGGAGCGACCGATGGAGGTCTTGCCTACGCCGGGCGGACCGACCAGCAGCAGGATAGAGCCGCCGACATCGCCCTTGAAGGTACCCTCGGCCAGAAACTCGACAATGCGTGACTTCACATCATCCAGCCCGTCATGATCGCGATTGAGCACCTTGCGCGCATGGGCGAGATCCAGCTGGTCGGTGGAGGTGATGCCCCACGGCAGCGAGGTCAGCCAATCGAGATAGTTGCGCGTAGTGCCGTATTCCGGCGAGCCGGTCTCCAGCACCGACAGCTTGTCGAGCTCATCATCGATACGTGACTGGACGCGCTCCGGCACCTTGAGCTCATCGAGACGGCCACGGAAGGTATCGACATCGTTCTCGCGATCATCCTTGGAGATGCCCAGTTCACGCTGGATGACCTTGAGCTGTTCGCGCAGGAAGAATTCGCGCTGATGCTTCTCCATCTGCGCATTGACCTGCTGGGAGATCTCGGTCTGCAGCTGTGCGACCTCGATTTCCTTGCGCAGCAGGGGCAGCACCTTCTGCATGCGCTCCATCACCGGCAGCGACTCCAGTACCTCCTGCAGCTCAGCGCCCTTGGCCGAGGTGATGGCGGCGGCAAAGTCGGTCAGCGGGCCTGGCTCATGGGGGCTGAAGCGATTGAGGTACTGCTTGAGCTCCTCACCGTACAGCGGGTTGATCGGCAGCAGCTCCTTGATGCCGTTGATCATCGCCATCGCGTAGGCGCGCGCCTCATCGCTCTCGGCATCGACCGGCTCGCGCGGATAGGTGACCTCGACCAGATAGGGAGGCTTGCGCGACAGCCAGCGCGTGATGCGGAAGCGACGCAGCCCCTGGGCGATGAACTGTACCTGGTCATCGCCGTCTTCGGGCTTGTGGACGCGCACGGCGGAGCCGATCTCGGGGAAGTGCTCGACCCCCAGCTCATCCACTTCGACATCGCCGACGAAGGCCAGGCCGACAGCATGATGCGGCGTATTGCCGACCAGCTGCATGGTCTCGGCCCAACGCTGCTTGTTGATCACCAGCGGCTGGACCTGGGCCGGGAAGAACGGGCGATTGTGAATCGGCAGCAGGTAGATGCGCTCCGGCAGCTGGTCACCACTCGGCACCAGCCCACCCGAGGCGGAAGAAGAAGGCTCTTGTGACTGGCTGTCATCCTCGAAGCCGGCAAGAATGTCGTCGTTATCGGAAATCTCTTCGTGACGTGGCATGCAACCCTCATGAAACCAGGCCTCGGTTGAGGCGATCATCTCCCCCAATGCGGCCAGTGAGCCACTTTATCAAGGCACGCTTGCCGCGCCGGAGGCGCAACCCTGCGTGTTCAGGGTGGCACGAGATGCGCCCCCGGAAACGACAATGCCCGCCATGAGGCGGGCATTGTCGTTTCCGGCATACTGCGCGGCGCGGTATCTCTAAGCTTTCGTGACACCGGCGCCTCGCATCTCCCTCAGTAGATCGGGGTGCCGTTGATCCTCACGCTGTCACCATCGATCTCGACCACGAGGTTGCGGTCGGCTGCCTGCGGAGAGACACCCGCCATCATGGCCATCATCGGCGGTACATTGCGGAACTCGAAACGCCCGCTCAGACGATTCAGGAAGGCCTGCTGACCCGGTACGGTCTGCAGCTCCTGAATGGTCAGGTCAGTGATATCGGCACCATCGAGAATCATCTGGCCATCACCCTGCATGTCGACACCGAAGGCATCGCTCTTGGCATTCAGCGATTCCAGCGTAATGCGCGGAGAGGTGCTCAGCATGGTGAACAGCGGCGCTTCGACCTTCTCGAGCATGGCGACCTGCTGCGCTTCGCTCAGCTCCTCGAACGGCTTGCCCGCTTCTTCCAGCAAGCCCTGCAGCTGGGTGATGAAGTCATAGACGGCTGCGCCCTGCAGACGATCGATCGAGATGGACACATCACCGCTGGCCATCTGCTGATCACCTGCGCTGACATCCTGCACCGACAGCTTCATCAGATAGCGCAGCTCGGTCGGGTCCAGGCGCGTTTCGCCGCTGTAACGGATATCGCTGGCGACCACTGGCGGCTGACCGGTGCCGTTGTCGATGGTCAAGGTGTCCAGCACGATCTTGTCGTCCTGGCGGAAGTCATTGTCCGCCCCGCGATAGATGCCGTTGAGGCTCAGGGTACCGACGCTGACCTTCTCGGCGCCATTGGTGATATCGAACGGCGTGATCTCGCCATCCACGGTGATTTCCGGGGTATCACCGCCATCGTGGGAAGCCAGCAGTTCGCCGCCCTGGAAGTCGATGCGCGTGCCGCTCTCCGGGTCCTGCCAGTCGAAGGCCGGCAAGGTCAGGGTGGTGTCGCTGGCGCCGCTGAAGTTGTCGACGCTGCCATCGAAGGCGATCGCCTTGCCATCGCCGAGCACTTCGGCGAAGACGTCGCGTGACGGCGTACCGTACAACACCTTGACGTTGCCCTTCATGCTGGTCGACAGCAGGCCGTGGCCGGCCTCATAAGGCAATACGATGCGCATGGGACCTTCACCGTCCCCGGTGGCGAGCTCCATCTCTACCCGGCCCGTGGAGCCGAACCAGCCGCTGTCGACCTCTTCACGGGTCGCCTTGATGTCAGAGCTCCTGTCGAGCTCTGCCACCATGCGGGCCATCTCATCTTCAAAACGCTGGCTCGAGTAAGCCACGCCGCCGACATAGCCGGCTGCCCCGATGACGACCACTGCCGTCACGGTTACCAGTCCCTTGCCCATCGCATTAACCCTTGTCCGTTATTGGAGCATCACACCGTCTGCGCGGTGCCTCTTGTCGCATCTGCTTCCATCAGTGAAACACGTGCGTGAGCCTCGCCACCAAGGCAGCGAGACGTCAGTGCAACCACAGCCACAGATGCATCGTCGACCAGGCGTAGATACCGGCGAAGACATCATCCAGCATGATGCCGAAGCCACCGGCGACCCGGCGGTCGGCCCAGCGAATCGGCCATGGTTTGAGAATATCGAAGACCCGAAAGACCACGAAGCCCCATAGCGCTGCCTGCCAAGAGAATGGCACGGCAGCCATCGTGATCCAATAGCCGACGAATTCGTCCCAGACGATCCCGGAGTGATCATGCACGCCGAGATCGCGCGAGGTGCGATCACAGATCCAGATCCCGACCAGCGACGCGACCAGCACAATGGCCAGATACGGCCACAGCGTGAGGTTGGTCATCAGCCAGTAGAACGGGATTGCCGCGAGAGTACCGAAGGTGCCCGGTGCAAAGGGCGCGGTACCACTGCCCAGCCCGAAGGCCAAGAAGTGGACGGGGCGCCGCCAGACACTGGCGGGAGCGCGATTCATGGTGCCACCCCGTTTACGTTGCGTGGCGATGCATCGTCGCAGGAGCCGTCTGGCTCAGAGGCCTGCGAGGCAGAGAAATGCTGCCAGCTCTGGCCCGTCGCGGCCTGCTCAATGCCCTTGTCCATCAGCATCACGCGCGGCGCATCACTGCCCGCCGCCTGCATGCGACCGATGACATTCAAGGACAGGTTGAGCGAGCGCAGGGCGAGCCTGGCCGCCTCGAGGTTCTCTGCGGGCAGCGTCAGCAACAGCTCGTAATCGTCGCCACCATTGAGGACCGCCTCGCGGGCGCCCTGCTCGCCCAGCGCCGTGATCAGCTCCGGCGCCAACGGCAGTTCGCCGAGCTCCAGCGCCGCCGACAGCTGGCTGGCACGACAGATATGTGCCAGATCACCCATCACGCCATCGGAGACATCCAGGCCCGCACTGGCCAGCTCACGCAGCGCCAGTCCCGCATCGACGCGCGGTTCAGGTCGCAGGTAGGCCGCCAGGCACGGGTTCAGCACATCGCGGACCCCATCCTGCCAGGCCTTGAGGCCGGCATGCGCCAGCCCCGGCAGGCCGGTGACCGCGATGAGGTCCCCCTCGCGAGCGCCGTCACGCCGCAGGATCGGGCGGGTCACGCTGTCGACCTGCTGGGCAGGCTCGAGCACGCACGGCAGCTCGCCATGCACGGTGATCGTGATGGAGAGCGGGCCGCGCGTGACGTCGCCGCCCACCAGCGCGATGCCGTAGCGCTCTGCCAGCGCGTGGAAACCAGCCGCAAAACCATGCAGCCAGTCTTCATCCACGTCCGGCAATGTCAGAGCCAGCAACGCCCAGCGCGGAGTCGCCCCCATCGCCGCCAGATCAGACAGATTGACGGCCAGGGCGCGATGGCCGATGGACGCCGCAGGCGCATCCGGCGGGAAGTGCACCCCCGCCACCGAGGTATCGACACTGACCGCCATCTGCATGCCATCACTGGCGGCAAGAAGTGCACAGTCGTCACCCGGCCCCAGCAACACGCCCGGTGCCCCGGACAGATCGCGCTGGAAGTAGCGGGCAATCAGCTCGAATTCACCTGGCATGTCAGCGCAGGCGAGCCTGGGTCACCTCGGCACTGCGCAGCTTGACTGCCAGCTTGTCGAGGATCCCGTTAACGTACTTGTGCCCGTCGGTGGCACCGAAGGTCTTGGCCAGCTCGACCCCTTCGTTGATCGCCACGCGATACGGCACTTCCATACGCTTGGACAGCTCGTAGGCGCCCAGACGCAGGATGGCCAGCTCGATCTCGTCAAGATCCTGCAGGCGACGGTCGAGCAGCGGGCTGATGCTGGCATCCAGTTCTTTCTGGAAGCGCGGCACATTGTGCAGCAGCTCGTGGAACAGGGCCTGGTCGGCGATGCGCATCACCTCGACCCAATTCTCGTGCAGCTCGACGTCATCATCGACCTGCTGACCACGGAACTCGGCTTCGATGGTGGTCATGTTCTTGCCGGTCATCTGCCACTGGTAGATGCCCTGCACGGCCAGCTCGCGAGCGGCGCGGCGCGCCTGCTGCTGCTTGGACGGTTCGCGCTCGGTACGTTCCTTGCGTTCGCTCACGCGTCACCTCCCATGGCCTTGAGCAGGGAGACCATTTCCATCGCCGCCATGGCCGCTTCGGTACCCTTGTTGCCAGCCTTGGTGCCGGCACGCTCGATGGCCTGCTCGATGGAATTCACCGTCAGCACGCCATTGGCGACCGGGGTATCGAATTCGAGCTGCAGACGGGACAGCGCGGAGTTGCACTCACCGGCGACATATTCGAAGTGCGGCGTACCACCGCGGATCACCGCACCCAGCGTGATCACGGCGTGCGGCTTGACCTTGGCCAGCACGGCCTTGACGGCCAGCGGAATTTCCCAGGCACCCGGCACGTGGATCAGGTCGATGTTTTCCTCATCGACGCCGTGGCGTACGAGAGAATCGACCGCGCCTTCCACCAGGCTGTCGACGACATGGTGGTTGAAACGCCCGACGACGATGACGTAACGGCCATCGACATTGGTGAAAGTGCCTTCGAGTTGAGCAATCGGTTGCATGGTCAGTCCACAATGCTAGCGCCCCGGAGAACCGGGGCGGGGATATCAATCATACCGGGGAAGGCCGCCAGAATTGCGCGACCTCCCCCGCCATTTGGGGTGCCGAAGCGCTTACGCGCCTGCGGCGTCTGCGCCTGTCTTGCCGGCCGTGTCATCACTGCCGACCAGTTCGACCACTTCGAGGCCAAACCCGGACAGAGCAGAGAATTTCCACGGCGAGCTGAGCAGACGCATCCGGCCGACACCGAGATCCCGAAGGATCTGGGCACCGGTACCGGTAGTCAGATAGTTGCCCGCACCATCGGATTCGTTGGTGCGCGGCGTACGACGTCGTCCGAGGAAGACATCGAGACGATCCTTGTAATCCATCGCGTCGCTGCCGGTGTCCAGCAGTACCAGCACGCCGGCATCGGCGGCGGCGACTTCGGCGAGCGCATCATTGAGCGCCCAGCTGCTGCCCGGCTGACGCAGGGTCAACAGGTCGCGCATCGGGTCCTGCACGTGCACACGCACGGTGGTCAAAGATTCGGCGTTCGGCGTGCCCTTGACCAGCGCCAGGTGGTGACGGCCCTGGATACGATCGCTGAAGCAATGCAGCGTCAGCTCACCGAAGGCGGTCTCGACTTGCTCGCTGTCCAGCACCTCGACGGTCTGCTCATTGTGGATGCGATACTCGATCAGATCCGCAATGGTGCCGACCTTGAGGTCGTGCTCGGCGGCGAAGCGCTCGAGCTCTTCACGACGCGCCATGCTGCCGTCGTCGTTCATGATCTCGCAGATCACGCCGGTCGCGCCAAAGCCCGCCATGGAGGCCAGATCACAGGCCGCCTCGGTATGGCCGGCACGACGCAGCACGCCACCCGGTTCCGCCATCAGCGGGAAGATGTGCCCCGGCTGGACGATGTCCTGCGGGCGCGCATTGCGCGCGGCGGCAGCCTGCACGGTGCGGGCGCGGTCAGCCGCCGAGATACCGGTGGTGACACCTTCGGTGGCCTCGATGGAGAGCGTGAACTTGGTGCCGAAGCCGGAGCCGTTGGCCTGAACCATCAGTGGCAGCTGGAGCTGTTCGCAATGCTCACGCGACATCGGCATGCAGATCAAGCCACGCGCGTGGCGTGCCATGAAGTTGATGTGCTCGGCTGTCACGGCTTCCGCGGCGATGATGATGTCGCCTTCATTCTCACGATCCTCGTCATCCATGAGGATGACCATCTTGCCTTGCCGGATATCCTCGACGAGTGCTGCGATGCCTGATAGCGCCATGCTTGCTCCACTTTACGGGCTGCGCCGGCCCATGCCGGACCCACGCGTATTATCAAAAAGTCGGGCGTCAGGGTACCCCGCCACCCCGTTTTGCGCCAGCACCCAGCGACGCAGCTGTCGCCAGACGGCGGCAAGTGCTTGCGTGACAAGAAGAAATCAGTCGCCGCTCTCCTGCGGGTCTGGCGATGCCAATGGCACTGCGGTGATGCGCCAATCACGCCCCACCGCCCGGATGTCACGAATCTCGACCCGGCGCTGCTGCGCCATGCGATCCAGCCCCGGCAGCGCCAGCAGCGGGCGAGCCTCGCCGCCCAGCAGCGTCGGTGCCATGAAGATCTGCATCTCATCGACCAGCCCCGCCTGGATCATGGCGCCGGCCAGGACCGCGCCGGTCTCCAGCAGCACCTCGTTGGCCTGCTCGTGCTCGGCCAGATGGCGCAGCAGGGCCACAAGGTCCACGCGTCCCTCCGGGCCCGCCGGCAGCGCCAGCACCTCGGCGCCGGCCGCTTCCAACAGTCTGCGCCGTTCTGCCTGAGCCGCTGTCTCATCCGCGACACACACCAGCAGCGTACGACCGGATTGCGCCAGAATGCGCGCCGCCAGCGGCAGACGCAGATGGCTATCCACCACCACGCGCAGCGGCTGACGCGCCACCAGCGCCTCGAGCCCCAGCGGATGGTCTTCGAGCCCGAGCTGGTCGGCGCGCACGTTGAGGCGTGAATCATCGAAGATGACCGACTCGATGCCGCTCATCACCACACTGGAACGTGCACGCAGACGCTGCACGGCGCTGCGCGCTTCGGGGCCGGTGATCCACTGGGATTCGCCGGAGGCCATCGCGGTGCGCCCGTCCAGACTCATGGCCTGCTTGAGGCGCACGAAAGGCCGACCGCGCTCCATGCGTGACAGAAAGCCGGGATTGAGCGCTCGCGCCTCCTGCTCCATCACCCCGACCGTCACCGCGATGCCCGCGCCCTGCAGCAATGCGATGCCGCGCCCGGCAACCTGCGGATTCGGATCACGCATCGCGATCACCACCCGCGACACCCCCGCCGCAATCAAGGCCAGCGAACAAGGGCCGGTGCGCCCGGTGTGGGAGCAGGGCTCCAGCGTCACATAGGCCACGCAGCCCAGCGCGCGCTCGCCCGCCTCTGCCAGCGCATTGACCTCGGCATGCCCTTCCCCGGCACGCACATGAAAACCGCTCGCGATCACCTCGTCAGTCTCGACTTCTACCAGCACACAGCCGACACGCGGATTAGGCTGCGTCGTGTAGCTGCCCAGGCGCGCCAGGCGCAGGGCGTGGGCCATGTGGCGCGCATCACGCGCTGAGGGGGCACTGCGGTCGCGAGAGTGGCTGTCACGGTGAGCACGAGAAGCACGGGGAGAAAGAGACATGCGATACCTTGGCGTGAAACGAGAGAAGGTCAGGCGTAGCCCAGGCGGCGGCCAATACCCCGAGGCCTGAGCCACGCAGCGTGACGCGACAGGACCAGCAGGCGCAGGCCTCGAGGTCATCTGCAAGGATGACCGTGTCGAGACATCAGGGCCGCGCGTCTTCCTCGCCCGGCAGGAAACTGGGCTCCTGGGCGAGACGGTCGATCTCGGCGCGGAACTCATCAAGATCCTGGAAGCGACGATAGACCGAAGCGAAGCGGATATAGGCGACCTGATCCAGCCGCTTGAGCTGCTGCATGACCTCATCACCGATGCGCCGCGCCTCGATCTCACGCTCGCCCGTGGCGCGCAGACGCTGACGAATGCGCTCCACCGCGGCCTCGATCAGCTCGGAGGATACCGGGCGCTTTTCCAGCGCGCGCAGCATGCCGGCCCGCAGCTTGTGTTCATCGAAGCTCTCACGTGAGCCGTCACCCTTGACCACGCGCGGCATGACCAGCTCCGCCGTTTCGTAGGTCGTGAAACGCTCACCGCAGGCCGCGCACTGGCGCCGACGCCGCACCTGGTCACCCTCGACCACCAGTCGGGAATCCGTGACCTTGGTTTCATGAGTTCCACAGAAGGGACAGTGCATGTTGGAGAGCCTGCTTGGGTGCGAGGTGGCTGCGACCCCGCGCGAAGCACAGCGAGGAAGTGGCGCAGCGCAGCCGAATGACAGCGAATGGCGGGTATTGTAACCGTTAAGGCCCCGCCACGGGAGCCTATGTCAGCCTCGACCTATCTGAACTAGCCTTGGGGAGCGACCAAAGGGGCGACAGGAGTTTCCTGCATCGTCGCCCGAGGTGGCCAGCGCGCGGCGAAAGCATCAATCAACCTGCCCGGCAGGCTTGAAATCCCCGCGCGATAACCGAAAGATGATATCAGGGTGCAGCGCCTCACAAGGGCGCTTGCCCGAGCCGTGAAACCCTTTCACGACTGGCGGCGGATGATCTCTGCCGCGAGATTGATCACGATGACGCAAGGAGCTGCGACATGGGAATCATTGCATGGATCATATTCGGTCTTGTTGCCGGCATCATCGCCAAGGTGATCGTGCCCGGCAAGGACCCGGGCGGCATCATCGTCACCAGCATCATCGGCATCCTGGGTGCCGTGGTCGGTGGCTGGGTCGGCACCCTGATGGGCTTCGGTGAAGTGACGGGATTCAATCTGGCCAGCTTTGTCATCGCCGTGCTCGGCGCCGTCATTCTGCTGATTCTGTATCGCGTGCTACGCAAGTAAAGCATGTCATGAAGCGCAGTGGCGTCAGCTGGCTTCGGGCCACATGACGCCAGACAGGACGGCCAGCCGGCACATGCGGGCTGGCCGTCCTGCCTTGCAGGCTTGTCGAATCTGGCCCGAGGCGTGCATGACTCAGGGTCAAAGGCGTCAGACCGTCACCCACGAGCGTCGCTGAGCGATGCACGATTCAGGAATGTCACTCGGCTGCCGCCAGTCGACTTCATCTGATGCGCGCCCTCCTGCCTTGCCATCGGCCCCGCAGGATTGCACCGGCGGGCTTCACGAAGATCACCCGCGACATGCTCTGCCCATTGCGTCTCACGAGGCAGAGCCTGAACGCTTTTGCTGCCATGAGGATTGCCCATGTCCGATACGTCATCTCCCGATCACTCGACATCCACTGCCTCCGGCCCTGCGCCGAGCGAGGGCAACGCCAGGCCACGCACCAGAGTTTCTCTCTCCAGACGCCTCTCGCAGACTGATTTCCAGGCGCACGCCACACGTCTGCTCGCCGAGATCTATCCACAGCGTCATGAGGAAGTTCTCAGACGCCTTGAGACGGTGCTGGATTTCCATCGCACGCGCCTCAACCCTCGCGTGCCGGAAGGCGAGCCGCTCTGGAGCGAGCGCGACCAGTGGCTGATCACCTACGGCGACAGCCTGCAGCAGGAAGGCGAGGCGCCACTGGCGACCCTGCACGACTTCCTCGCCAGCCGACTGGACGACAGCCTGTCAGGTGTCCACGTGCTGCCCTTCTTTCCCTGGAGCAGCGATGACGGCTTCAGCGTCATCCACTATCGCGAGGTCAATCCTGTCCTCGGCGACTGGCAGGACATCCGGCGCCTGAGCGAGCAACGCGACCTGATGGCAGACCTGGTCATCAATCACTGCTCGCGCGAGTCACTGTGGTTCGCCGATTATCTGGCCGGTGTGCAGCCCGGCCGCGACTACTTCATCGAGATGGACCCCGACACCGATGTCTCCGAGGTCGTGCGCCCACGTCCGTCTGCCCTGCTCACGCCGGTGCATACCCGCCGCGGCCTGCGCCATCTTTGGGCAACCTTCTCCGATGACCAGATCGACCTGAACTTCGCCAATCCCGATGTGCTGCTCGAATTCATCGGCATCCTGCTCTACTACCTCGAGCAGGGCGCGGGCATCATTCGCCTCGATGCGGTGGCCTTCCTGTGGAAACGCCAGGGCACCTCCTGCATCCACCTGCCGGAGACACATGCCGTGGTCCGTCTGCTGCGCGCCATCGTCGACCACCTGGCGCCGGGCAGTCTGTTGATCACCGAGACCAACGTGCCCCACGCCGAGAACATGTCCTACTTCGGACTCGATCGTCTGTCACGACACGACCTCACCGCCATCGAAGGCAGCGCCCAGGCCGATGAAGCTCACCTGATCTATCAGTTCACGCTGCCGCCGCTGACCCTGCACACCCTGACCTCCGGCGATGCCAGTGCCCTGACCGAGTGGGCCACCAGCCTGCCGTCGTTGCCGTCCGGCTGCAGCTACTTCAACTTCACCGCCAGTCACGACGGCATCGGCGTGCGCGCGCTGGAAGGCCTGCTGCCCGATCACGAGCGCGACACCCTGGTGCGGCTGGTGCATGACTTCGGTGGCTACGTCAGCATGCGTGCCAACCCGGGCCGCGCCGACACTCCCTATGAGCTCAACATCAGCTACTTCGATGCACTCAAGGGCACGCGGCGCGGCCAGGACCCGTGGCAGATCGAGCGTTTCATCGCCAGTCAGACCCTGATGCTGAGCCTGCAGGGCATCCCGGGGCTGTATATCCATTCGCTGACCGCGACCCCCAATCACCAGGAAGGCGTCGAACGCGATGGCCATCTGCGCGCCATCAACCGCCGCAAGTGGCAGCGTGATGAACTGGAAGCGCTGCTGGCCAGCCCCAACACCGCGACCCATGAGGTCTTCCACGCCCTCAAACGCCGCATGGCACTGCGCCGCAACGAACCCTGCTTCCACCCCGATGCCGATCAGAATGTCTTCGATGTTGGCCCGGACTTCTTCGTCTTCGAGCGCGTCACCCATGAAGGGCGCCGTCTGCTGTTCGCCCTCAATGTCACCGATCAGCCGCGGGTACTGCCACTGCCGGAAAGCTGGCAAGGCGTCGCGCTGACCGACCACCTGTGCCACGACAAGGCCTATGACCCCACCATGGCACGCCGTCCCTATCAGGCGGCCTGGCTGATGGAGCAAGCAGTACGCCCGCCGGCCATCGAGGTCGTCTGACGCCCGCGCTTTCTCCTTCCGCCCACGACAACGGGGCTGCCAGTGGCAGCCCCGTTGTCGTGGGTCTTGCTGTTTCCCGCCGCGAGCGTTACTGGTTGTCCAGTTCCACCGCTTCGTGCATGCGCTCGAGCAGGTCCGGCACGGCTGACTGCACCCGGTTCCAGCTGGGAATGAAGGGCTTGTCGCGCGGGTTGTCGAGGAAGGCGCTGCCGGCATCCATGATGTTGGAGGCGAACAGCTCCACCGCCGCTTCCTCGCTGTGGCGGTCCACCGTCAGGCCATTCATGACGGCGTCGTTGTAGTAGGTCTCGATCAGATCCAGCGCGATACGATAGTAAGTGGCCTTGATGGTGCGGAAGGTCTCGCCGTGCATCTCGACGCCCAGCGTGGCCAGCTTGCGATACATGGCCTTGGCGATATCCAGACTCATGCGATTCAAGCCGCCCAGCGCATCTTCCTCTGACAGCGGCTGATGCTTGTGATCATAGGCATCGGCGATGTCCACCTGACACAGGCGCTTGGTGGAATAGTTGCGATGCACTTCGGACAGCACACCAATCTCCAGCCCCCAGTCGCTGGGGATGCGAATGTCCGCCAGCACGTCGGTGCGCATCGAGAACTCGCCGGACAGCGGATAACGATAGCTATCGAGATAATCCAGATACGGCAGCGGGCCATAGACCTTCTTGAGCGCACGGATCAACGGCGTGACCATCAGGCGTGCCACGCGGCCATTGAGCTTGCCCTGGGCGATGCGCGAGTAATACCCCTTGCAGAATTCGTAGTTGAACTGCGGATGGGCGACCGGGTAGATCAGACGCGCCAGCAAGCCGCGATCATAGGTGACGATATCGCAGTCATGCAGTGCCACTGCCTCGGCAATGCCTGATGACTGCACGTAGCCGGAGCAGTACCAGACGTTGCGCCCCTTGCCGGCCTCCATCGGCGCCAGACCATGCTCGGTCAGCTCTTCATCCAGTGCACGCAGACGTGGCCCATCGTTCCACAGGATGCGGTGATGCTGCGGCAGATGTGAGAAGAACTCCTTGGCATGCTCGAACTGGTCGCGGTCGGCGCGGTCCAGCCCGATCACGATCTCGCTGAGATACGGCACCTGCGCCAGCTCCTCGACGATATGCTTGAGTGCAGGGCCTTCCAGTTCGGAATACAGCGACGGCAGAATCAGGCTCATCGGTCGCTTGCGGGAGAAGCGCATCAGGTCCGCTTCGAGATCTTCCACCGGACGATCGGTCAGGTTATGGAAGTTGGTGATGATGCCATTCTGGTAAAAATCGCTCATGTCAGCTCCTTGTCATGCCGAAGACACGCATCAGGCAGGCGTCAGGCGCCCAGACCTCTGGATGTCCATTCTTCCGGCTGGCCATTGGCCAGCCAGTGACGCAATCCCTCGACCCATCCCTGCGGTCCGGGGAGATTGGCGCGAAAACAGCGGCGTTCATCCGCCAGTATCGGATAATCGGCAAGCTCCCGATCACGCTGCGAGGTATCCCCGATGCCGGGAATCAGCACAGCGTTGTCGACGGCGGCCAGCAGTGGCAGGTCATTGGCGCCATCACCGAAGCCCAGCGTCCAGGGGCGCACCCGCTCACAGAGCCGGTAGCGGGCGATCAGATAGCGCGCTGCCACGCCCTTGTCGCTGTCCCCGGTCACATGATGAAAGCGCCCACCACGTGTCAGCTTGAGGCCATGGCTGGCCAGACGCGTGCGGAATTCCTCGAGACGCTCCGGCGCGTCGCGCCACACCAGCGGTTCACTGGCATCACGCTCACCCGCCAGCGCCGCATCCGCCTCCCCCAACCCCGTCAGCTCGCTGATTCTTGCCACCGACATCGAGGCGAAGCCCTCGAAGGCAAATTCTCCGCTCAGCTTCTCAAGTACCGCGAGAATCCTGTCGCGGGGCATGGCCACCGCGATACGACACAGACCGTGCGCATCCGGGGCGCTGGCCTCCTCCAGTGGATAGGCACTCAGCCAGGAGGCCGGCAGCGCCACGACGCCGCCGTTCTCGGCGATCCACGGCTGACCCGCCAGCCCCAGAGAGTCCATCAGTGGCGTGAGTTCGGCCGCGGTCTTGGAAGTGTTGGGGACGATCCAGGCACCGCGCGCGCGCAGGCGGGTCAGCCAGCTGCGCGCCGGGCCCGGCGAGTAATCATGGTGATCCAGCAGCGAGCCATCCAGATCGGTCAGCAACAACAGCGGTGCTTGAGTCTCTGACATGTGAACTCTCCTCATGAAGTGCTGCAGCGTGTCGGGGGTCACCTCGACAGGATCTCGTGGCACCGGACAGGCATTGCAAGAGCATTGCAGGGAATGTGCCAAGATGGTGCAGAAGCCATGACAGCCTGACCCCTCTCACCGTGACCGTGTTTGTATGCCCGTTCACTTGCACCATAAAAGAGCACAAAGCCTGCCTTGCATGATGCCTCGCCACACGACGGCGCAAATCTTTCGTCACCAACGACGACGCCCTCGCAGATGCGAGGGCGTCGAGTCTTGGGCAAGCGGGCAACGTCTGTAGAGCCTAGACCAGCCACAGCGACAGTTGCGGCCACAGCAGCAACATCGCCAGCACACACAGCTGGATGGCGATGAACGGCAGCAGCGAGACGAAGATATCCTTGAGACTGATGCCTTCCGGTGCCACGCCTTTCAGATAGAAGGCGGCAGGCCCGAAGGGGGGCGACAGGAAGGACACCTGCATGTTGACCGCGAACAGCACGCCGAACCATACCGGGTCGTAGCCAAGCTGCACGATGATCGGCACGAAGATCGGCAGGGTCAGCATCGCGATGCCGATCCAGTCGAGGAACAGCCCCAGCAGCAGCAGGATCGCCATCATCACCATGATGATCGCCAGCGGCGGGATATCCAGGCCGAGAATCATGCTCGACACGAAGCGGTTGCCGCCCATCAGGTTGTAGACCCCGACCAGCGCCGCCGCGCCGATACCGATCCAGATGATCATGCCGCAGGTGTTCATGGTCTGGGACAGCGCACGCTGCATCAGGGTGATGGAGAACTCGCCGCGCAGCATCACCGCCACCAGCACGCCGAAGCTGCCCATCGCCGCGGCTTCGGTCACCGAGGCCACGCCACCGTAGATGGAGCCCAGCACCAGCCCCGCGATGACCGCCGGTACGCCGATGGCCTTGAGCAGCTCACGCTTGCTCTGGAAGCTGGCACGCCGCTCCTCCTCGGGCATCACCGGCCCTAGCGAAGGGTTGCGCAGACAGCGGATCAGCACGTAGATGATGTAGCTTGCCATCAGCACGATGGCCGGGGTGATCGCCGCGGTGAACAGGTCCGCGATCGACTGGTTGGCGATCAGGCCATAGATGATCAGCACGATGGAGGGCGGCATCATGGTGCCCAGCGAGCCCCCGGCACACACCACACCGATGGCGATGTGCTTGTCATAGCCGAGCCTGAGCATCTGCGGCAGGGCCAGAATCCCCAGCAGCACGATCTCACCGCCGATGATGCCGGACATCGCGGCGAGGAAGAACGCCACCACGATGGTCTGGATCGCCACGCCGCCTGGCAGGCGCCCTGCCATCACGCGCATGGCATTGAACAGGTCCTTGGCGATCCCCGAGCGATCCAGCAGCGAGGCCATCAACACGAACATCGGCACCGCCACCAGCGAATACTCGGTGACGAAGCCATAGACACGACTGGTGACCAGCGGCAGCGCCATCGGGCCGAACCAGCCGAAGGTGTAGGCCAATGCCACCAGCCCGGTGACGAAGGCCAGCGGCAATCCCGTGACCAGCAGCGCGAAGATGCCGCCGACCAGCAGCATCGTAGCCGTTGCGATATCCATCAGCGCGGCTCCTTGTGGTCAGCTGCGGCGTCGGAAGCGCCACGCGTCTCAGTGCCGCCCTCAGGCGGGCGGGACGAGAAGAAGGTCTGGTAGAGATGCCACAGCGCCTGCAAGGTCATCACCGCCAGCGCGAACAGGATCACGCCCTTGGTCAGCGCCGGAAACGGCGGATTCCATGAGGTGCCGGAGCGCTCCAGCTGCCACTCGCCCAGCGGACTGTGCGAGGCACGCCAGAACATGACCCAGCCTGCGTAACTCATCGCCAGACAGAAGACGAACGTCATCACGTCATTGAAGCAGTCCAGCACGTAGCGAAAGCGCGTGCCGACCAGGTCGTAGAGCACACGCACGCGAATGTGGCGATTGTTGGCCAGTGCCGCCGGACCACCCAGCGCGAAGCTGGTCGCGACCAGGAAGATCACCGTCTCATGCACCCAGGAGGTCGGCGAATCGAGGCCATAGCGCATCACTACCTCGAACACGCTGATCGCCATCGCCAACAACACCAGCCACGCCGCGGAGCGCGTGCCCTTGCCGACCAGGCGGTCCAGCGGCGTGCGCGTGCCCAGATTCGGGTCGTGGTCATCCGACGCCTCGGGTAGCCCCGGCGACGCCACATCATGTTCTGCCATATCGAATTCCTTGCTGACTCGCTGCCTCAAGGAGAATCGGCGCGCCCAGTGAGCACGCCGACCTTGATCTCCCGCGTCTTTATCGTTCTGCCACCCCGTGGCTGACAGAGTGGCTATCCGCGTGGCTAGCTGACTGGCGCCACGCGGCAACTGGCGCCCATCCCGCGCGCAAGCCGGCTCACATCAGGTTGCGGTCGGTCAGGAAGGTGACCACGGACTCGTAGACCTTGCCGGTCAGCTCGTTCTTCTCGGCCCATACCTTCCACTCCTGCTGGGCGATGCGACGGAACTTGGCGCGTTCTTCCGGCGCCATGTCGATCACCTCGATATCCGGATTGGCTCGCGCCGCGCTCACCGCCTTGAGGTCACGGGCCTTGAGAGTGAAGACCATGTCGTAGGCCATCGAGTCAGTCGCAGTCTCCATGATCGCCTTCAGATCCGCCGGCAGGCCGTCCCAGATGCCCTTGTTCATCGACACCGCCACCATCGGCAACGAGTGGAAGCCCGGGTAGGACGGATACTTGGCGAAGCTGTGCAGGCCCTGGTCATCATTGGTGGCGAAGACGGTGTAATCCGCCGCGTCGATCACGCCCTTCTCCAGGCCGGTGTAGACCTCGGAGCCCGGCAGGTTGACGGGCGCCGCGCCGGCCTTCTGGAAGATGTTGTAGACCATGCCTTCCGGGGCACGCACCTTGAGGCCCTTGAGGTCATCGACGGTACGCACCGGCTTCTTGGAGACGAAGGACTCAAGCCCGGTGGCGCCCGCGCCGATCAGATGCACGCCGTAGGGCTCGACCAGCTCGTTGTAGAGCGCTTCACCGCCGCCGTGCTGCATGTATTCGAGATATTCCAGCGGGTCACCCCAGGCACCTACCAGGTTGCCCAGCATGCCGAAGGCCGGATTCTGGCCCGAGAAGTAGGACGGGTCCGTCAGGTGGCCCTGCAGGATGCCGGCGCTGACGGCGTCCAGCGTCTGGTTGGCCTGCACCACGGCATTGACCGGCAGGATCTCGATGGCGATGCGGCCATCCGACATGGTCTTGATGTTCTCGGCCCAGGCCTTCTTGACCTCGAACTGCGGCTCACCGGCCGTCTCGGAGGTCTGGAAGGTCCATTCGTACTCGGCGGCCCAGCTCGGTGTGGCGACCAGCGCGGCGCCCACGGCGGTGGACAGGGCCAGCGCCTTGAGCGTGACACGGGCGGGTGCGGCAGTGGTGAGCGGCGAGGTAGTGGAACGCGGCATGGTGAAACTCCTGACTTGTTGTTATGACGTGTTATGACGTTCTGTGGACAATGGAAGACGTGCAGGCACTTCTCGGCGTGGCGAACGCCACGAGGTGCCGTTCACTCGCTTGATAGCGGTGCAGACAGACTGGGCAGCTGGCCGAAGCGGCGCAGCAGCTCCAGCGGTTCCTGGGCGCGCCCGGCGGGATGACTGCCTTCAGAGGCCACAGGCATGGCAAGCCCGAGGTCCTGGCCGGTGCGGTCCAGTACATGCAGGGTCGCGGCGTGGGCGGCATCGGGCTGGCGTAGACGGATCGCCTCCATCACTGCGCGATGGCGGCCGAGGCTGTCACCCAGCTCCGAGGCATTGTGATTGGAAGTCGCCACCAGCAGGCTGATCGACGGCTTGAGCACATGGCCAAGCTGCGCCCAGATGACATTGTGGGTCGCGGCGAAGATGGCGTCATGGAAGGCGATATCGGCACGGTCGAACTCCTCCATGGCGCTGCCGCCATGCACCGCTGCAGCCATGCCGTCGTAGGCCTGCTCGATGGCGGACAGGTCCTGGGCGGTGGCCTCGGTGGCCGCCAGGGCGGCGACGAAGGGTTCGATGGAGATGCGGAAGGCGTAGATGTCCCGCGCCAGCTGCGGATGTGGCATCGCGTAGCGCGTCATCCAGCCGGTGACACGCGGATCGAGCAGATGCCACTCGCTGAGAGGATTGACGCGGGTGCCCTGGCCGGTGGTGCGGGTGAGAATCCCGGCATTGACCAGGCTCTGGATCGCAGTGCGCACGGTGGCGCGGCTCTGGGCGTGCTGATCACACAGGTCCAGCTCACGAGGAATCAGGCTGCCCGGCGGGTAGCGATTCTCGAAGATGGCCTGCGCCAGCCATTCGGCGACATCGACACGCGCGGTCGAGGTGTCGCCGGCGTTAGCCTCTGCTGCGGACTCGGGCGTAGAAGAAGAGGCTTTGGCGCGCGGGCTGCCGCCAGGGGCACTCGTGGGAGGCGTGGTCATGATCGAACGTTCCTTGATGGCGTGGCGCGTCATTTGTAACTCGCGCACATCCTTCACGGGATGCATCGCGGCGCGCTCTTGTCCGTCAAGGAATAGCCCATGTCAGACATGCCAACAAGACACCCTAGACCAAGGGTGAGACCCGACTTTGGTCACACTTTTACGCAACCCCATGTTGCGAAAGGACTATTCAGGTGCTGGCAATTTCCCCGTGTGCTGGCGTCATGCCGTGAATCGCACACGCCCGATCGACACCGTACGCTCGGCACCGCTGTCCGCGACCACCGTTCTCAGCGCTTCCTCGCCTGCCGCGCCGAAGCTGGCCGACAGCTCGATCTGGCTGACGCCCTGGGCGACCAGTTCACTGACCAGCCGCTCGGCGGCCCTCAGCGTCCCCAGCGTGGCGACGGAAATGCGGACCTCGCCGCTGCCCTGACTGCTCAATGAGGTATTGCCGCTGTTCTCGACCAGGATCAGAAAGGCATGGTGCTGCATGACGGCCATGGAAGCCTCCTTGCACGAAGATGAGCAGAGTGTGTCCGGCATCGAGAATAGCGTAGCGCGTCCGCCCTCAGGCACAGGCTGATCTTTCTGAGCGCTGGTTGACCACTCTCCCACCCCGCTGTGCACCACGCCACTCGGCCTCGGCTGGCCGTGGTGCGGGCACAAAAAAACGCCTGCCGCTTGCGCGACAGGCGTTTCTTGTCTGGTGCATGACAGCGTTACGCCACTGTCAGCCCTGCTGCAGTGAGGGCCAGCCGGGCTGGCACCTCATCACGCCTCAGGCGTAGACCGGCAGACGTGCACAGACGGCGGAGACCTTGGCCTGCACCTCTGCTTCGGCAGCGGCGGAATCGCCGGCGACCATCGCGTCGAGGATGTCGCAGATCCAGCCGGCCAGTTCCAGACACTCCTGCTCCTGGAAACCACGCGTGGTGACGGCCGGAGTACCGATGCGCAGACCGGAGGTGACGAACGGCGACTGCGGGTCACCCGGTACGGCGTTCTTGTTGACGGTGATGTGGGCACGGCCCAGCGCAGCGTCAGCGTCCTTGCCGGTCAGGCCCTGCTTGACCAGAGACAGCAGGAACAGGTGGTCTTCGGTGCCGCCGGAGACGACTTCGAAGCCGCGCTCCAGGAACACGGACGCCATCGCCTTGGCGTTCTTGACCACTTGCTTCTGGTAAGTGGTGAAGGCCGGGTCCATCGCTTCCTTGAAGCACACTGCCTTGGCCGCGATGACGTGCATCAGCGGGCCGCCCTGGCCGCCCGGGAAGACAGCGGAGTTCAGCTTCTTCTCGATGTCGGCATTGCCTTCGGCGGACAGGATCAGGCCGCCACGCGGACCGCGCAGGGTCTTGTGCGTGGTGGTGGTGACGACGTGGGCGTGGGGCAGCGGGCTCGGGTAGACGCCAGCGGCGACCAGACCGGCCACGTGGGCCATGTCGACCAGCAGGTAGGCACCCACTTCGTCGGCGATCTTGCGGAACTCGGCCCAGTCGATGATCTGGGAGTAGGCGGAGAAGCCGGCGATGATCATCTTCGGCTTGTGCTCACGCGCCAGACGCGCGACTTCGGCGTAGTCGATCAGGCCGTTCTCGCCCAGACCGTACTGCACGGCATTGTAGTGCTTGCCGGAGAAGTTCGGACGTGCACCGTGAGTCAGGTGACCACCCGCGTCCAGGCTCATGCCCAGAATGGTGTCGCCCGGCGAGACCAGCGCCTGGAAGACGGCACTGTTGGCCTGGGAACCGGCGTGCGGCTGAACGTTGGCGTAGGTGGCACTGAACAGTTCGCAGGCACGATCGATGGCCAGCTGCTCGACCTTGTCGACGAACTCGCAACCGCCGTAGTAACGCTTGCCCGGGTAACCTTCCGCGTACTTGTTGGTCAGCTGGGAGCCTTGCGCCTGGATGACGCGGGGGCTGGCGTAGTTCTCGGAGGCGATCAGCTCGATGTGAGCTTCCTGGCGAACGACTTCGTCGTCCATGGCGCTCAGGAGCGCATCATCAAAACCGGCAATCTGCATGTCACGGGTGAACATCGGGTGTCCTCGCCTGAAGGGTGATGACGACAGCGAATTCCGGCGCGGCCGGCTCGCCATCTGGGGGTAAGATCAGGACCAGCATGATACCTCAGCCAGCGGTGCGATTCACATGAATCAGCATCATTGTTAACGCAAGGCGGCCCCATGACCGAGACGACGATCATGTGGCCGCAGGTTGACGTCGTCTGGCGTCATCATCCGGCGCTGCGATGACGAGGCCTGACACTGCTCACTGCAGGGCGCGCAGCCCCGCCATCGGCGGCTGGCGCCTCACGTCTCTCGACAGCCAGAAGCCCAGCCCGCCGATCAGCACGCCACCCGCCAGCGGCAGCAGCACCCACAGCCAGGGATGCAGCACCACCGGCAGCCCCAGCCAGCCGGAATAGAGTCCGACCGCCGCGCCTTCAGCGAGCATCGCCGCCAGCAGCCCACTGAGCAGGCCGAGCAGCACGAACTCAGCGGCCTGCAGGCGTGCCAGCAGCCCCTGACCTGCGCCGAACACCTTGTACAGCGCGCCTTCATGCTCACGTGCCGGACGACTGGCCACCAGCGCCGCGTAGAGCACGCTGGCCCCCGCCAGCAGCACCAGCCCCAGAATCAGCTCCACCGCACGCGACACCTGGGCGATCAGCTCCTGCACGCGGGTCAGGATGGCGTCGATATTGATCAACGACACGCTGGGGTAGTCGCGCACCAGCGGCGCCAGCTTGCGCTCATCCTCGAGATGAAACGCCGTCATGTAGCTGTGGGCGAAGCTCTCGAGCGCACCGGGCGGGAAGATGACGTAGAAGTTGGGCAGGAAGCTGTCCCAGTCGACATGACGCAGATTGACCACCTGCGCCTTGACGGTCTCGCTGCCGATGGTGAACGACAGGCTGTCACCGATGACCAGCCCCATGCGCTCGGCAAGCTCCTCCTCCATCGACACCGGCACGCCCTGCGTGGCGGCGAGGCGACTGCGCGTCTCGCTGTCTGCATCGGCAAAGTCACTGATCGGCGCCCACTCGCCCGCCGACAGGCGGTTGTGGTCCGGCAGATCACGATGCCAGGTCAGGTTCAGCTCACGCTGCGGGACGCCCTGCTGCGCACCATCCCCCTCGTCACTGCGCCCTTCCTGCAT
Organism: Cobetia sp. MB87; assembly: GCF_011319755.1. Lineage (NCBI taxonomy): Bacteria > Pseudomonadati > Pseudomonadota > Gammaproteobacteria > Oceanospirillales > Halomonadaceae > Cobetia > Cobetia sp. MB87. The sequence continues at coordinate 261,796 of NZ_VFBC01000005.1, forward strand.
GCCGCCTGCCGCCGGCTGATCAGACTGGGCCGACGTATTGCTGCCAGCAGCCTGGAGTCGCTGCTGGGTGCGCCCCAGCAGCGACTCGCCCTTGAGCGCCGTGATGCGTCCACGCACCATCGGATAGAGCTCGCTCTGGCTGTCGCCGGCCTGCTCATCCACCATTGCGGTCAGCTGCTCGCCGAAGGCCTGCTGCTCTCCGGGCTGGATATTGATCGCGAAGTGATTGGGCGCATCGGTCGGAATCTGCGCCTGCCAGCGGGTGATCAGGTCACCGCGTACCAGCGCGATCAACGCCATCGCCGCGAAGGTCACGGCAAAGGCCACCAACTGACCGAGGCTGGCACCGCGCCGCCTGGCCAGCATGCCGCCGGCGAGGCGAATCGGCCGACTCCAGCCGCCCTGACCGCGCATGCGTGCCACTACCTTGAGCATCAGCGACAGCAGCAGCTGCCCCACCACCATCAGCAGCCCCAGCGCGATGATGCCACCGACCAGCAGGCCGGCCGCCAGCATGAGGTCACCCGAGTAGAGCCACATCAGGGCGCCGAACACCAGACTGGCGATCGCCACCACCACCCACGCCGAGGCAGGCAGCGGGGCCAGTTCACGCCGCAGCACCTTGAGTGCGCTGACCTGACGCAGGCGCAGCAGCATCGGGCCGGCAAAGCCGACCAGCACCGCCAGCGCCGTCAGAATCCCCAACGCCAGCGGCAGCGGCCCCGGTGCGGGCAGCTCCAGCGGTAGGAAGCGCTCCAGCAGCGCCACCAGCCCCATCTGCCCCAACAGGCCCAGCACCGCACCCCCGGTACTCGCCAACAGGGCCAACCAGCCAAGCTGGGCCGCGAACAGCCGCGACAGTTGACGCTGAGAGGCACCGAAGCAGCGCCACAGTGCGGCGCTATCCAGATGACGTTCCACATAGCGGCGCGTCGACATCGCCACCGCGACCCCGGCCAGCAGCACCGCCACCAGCCCGGCCAGACTCAGGTACTTGTCGGCACGCTCCAGTGAGCGCCCCAGACGCGGGCGGTCTTCGCGCACGTCCTTGAGGCGCACCTCGGCGTTGTCGGCACTCGCCAGCAGCGGCGCGATGGCATCTCGTGCCTGCTGCACCGCCGCCGGATCGCCCGCCGCCAGCAGGCGATATTCCATCCGCGAGCCGGGCTGGATCAGACCGGTGGCGTCGAGATCCTGCATGTTGAACATCAGGCGCGGACTGAACTCGGAAAAGCCGCCCTGCTGATCAGGCTCACGCGTGATCAGGCCACTGATGATCAGCTGCTTGCGCCCGACCGTCAGGGTGTCGCCGACCTCCGCCGACAGCGCCATGGCCAGGCGCGGTACGATCCACGCCTCGCCCGGCGGCGGAATCTCCGCACGCGAGCTGGTGCCTGGTGCCTGCGCCTCCTCGCCCGAGGCATCCGACTCCAGCTCCACCCGTCCGGCGAGCGGATAGCCCGGCGACACCGCCTTGAGGCTCGACAGCACGAAGCTGTCACCGTGCGAGGCCATCGAGACCATGCCCAGCTGCGGCGACATCTCAAGCCCCGCAGCGCGGAAGGCCTCGGCGAAGCGCGGGTCGAGCGGGTTGCTGGACTCCAGCACCAGGTCACCGCCGAGCAGCTGGCTCGCCTGGCGATTGAGGCCACGATCGAGACGATCCAGGAAGAAGCCGATCATGGTGGTCGCGGCGACCGCCAGCATCAGCGCCAGAAAGAGGGCGCGCACATCACTGGCGCGCAGGTCGCGCAGCAGGCCACGCAGCGCCAGCGGCAAGCGTGCCGCACGCGTGCGCTGGGCATCGGCGGAAGATGTCGCCGCACGATCAGACACCCGGGACTCAGACATCGTCGCCTCCTTGTGGCGTCGCCACGGCCGGCGCACTCGCGTCATCCTTCCACTCCACCAGCTTGCCGGCCTCGAGATTCAGGCAGCGATCACAGCGCCTGGCCAGCGTCAGGTCATGGGTGACCAGAATCAGCGTGGTGCCCCGCTCGCGGTTGAGGGTGAACAGCAGCTCCGCGATGCGCTCGCCCGTGGCAGTGTCCAGATTGCCGGTCGGCTCATCGGCGAACACCAGTCCCGGCCCCGCGACGAAGGCGCGCGCGATGGCCACGCGCTGTTGCTCGCCGCCAGACAGATGGCGCGGCAGGTGATCGAGTCGCTCTCCCAGCCCGACCCGCGTCAGCCAGTCACGTGCCTGCGCCTCGATATCGCCCTGCGGGGCCAGCTCCAGCGGCATCAGCACGTTTTCCAGCGCCGTCAGCGTCGGCAGCAGCTGGAAGTTCTGGAACACGAAGCCGACCTGTCCCGCGCGCAGCGCCGCGCGGCCATCCTCGTCAAGCCCCGCCAAGGAGCTTCCGAACAGGCGGATATCGCCCTCGCTCGGGCTGTCCAGCCCCGCCAGCAGGCCCAGGAGCGTCGACTTGCCGGAACCACTGGCCCCGATGATGGCGACGCTCTCCCCTGCCTGCACGGCAAGCTCAAGATCCTCGAGGATGGTCAGGCGCCCTTCGCCACTGGTCACCCGCTGCGCCAGCCCGCTCACTTCCAGCACCGGTGCAGGCGCTGCGCTGGTCTGCACGTCTGACGAGGTTTGATCCGAGGCATGCATCGCGTCGTTAATGGAGGTGTTATGTGACATCGTGTCTGCTCGCTTATGGTAGAGAACGGGGTGGGCACGAACTCCAGACCCCGAAACGGGTATGAATAGTGTGCAGATGATGGAGATGATGAATGCAGAAATGGCTAGTGAATCGCCGTGACACCCAATGCCTGGCGAGTGGTGGCAAAGTCCCCGGCACGCCGGGACTCAAGTGGCTGCGCAATGCCCTCGCCAGTACGGCATTGTCCCTCGTGGCCGTGCTGAGCCCTCAGGTGGCGCTGGCAGATGCGCCGGCCCCCTGGCTGGTGGTCGGTGACTCCATCTCGGCCGGCTACGGCATCGACAGTCGCCAGGGCTGGGTCGCGCTGCTCGACGAGCGCCTCGAGGACAACCTGGGCAGCGATGCGCCTGAGGTCATCAATGCCAGCATCAGCGGCGACACGACCGAAGGCGGCCTCAATCGTCTACCGGCACTGCTCGAACGGCACGACCCTTCACTGGTGATGATCGAACTGGGCGGCAACGACGGCCTGCGTGGCCTGCCTCCCGCCCGCATGCAGGCCAACCTGGCCAGCATGATCGAGGCCGTGGAGGACGCCGATGCCCAGCCCGTGCTGCTGGGCATCGAGATTCCGCCCAATTACGGCCCGGCCTACACCGATGCCTTCCGCCAGGTCTACCGGGATCTGGCCGACGAATATTCCGTGCCGCTGGTGCCCTTCATCCTCGAAGGCATCGCCACGGCGCCGGCCAGCGAGAAGCTGATGCAGCAGGACCACATTCATCCCACCGCCAAGGCGCAACCTCAGCTGCTCGACACCATCTGGCCGACACTCGCGCCACTGGCGCAACACGCGACATCAGCGGAGTGATCAATATCAGGCGCGGCGCATGTCACGACAGCTTGCATGCGCCTACCTTGCCGCGAGATGACAATCCGCGCCTGCCTGACCAGTGCCTGTCAGACAGGCCAGCGGGGCCATGAAGGCTTGCACCGCTGACGTCATCAGCCCTGAAACCACGTGACGCTCGTCAGGGCCAGACCCCATCCTCACAGGGAGTACTGCCATGAGTAAATCCAACAACAGGAAGGCGGATGCCGGCAAGGCGCCTTCGAAGGCCAAGGATGCCAAGGATGCCAAGGGCAAGGACGTCAAGAGCAAGAAGAGCAAGAATCACGCCACTGGCGATGCTCCGCGCATGACGCTGGGGCCGGTCTCCAGTGACGCCTATCCCTATGACGAGCGCCTCAAGCGCAAGGTCTATGAGGCCGAGAAGCGCGCGCTGCAGATCGAGCTGCTCAAGGTGCAGCATTGGCTGCGTGACAGTGGCGAACGTCTGGCCATCGTGTTCGAGGGGCGTGACGCCGCCGGCAAGGGCGGCACCATCAAGCGCTTCATGGAGTATCTCAATCCGCGTTTCGCGCGCATCGTCGCCCTCGACAAGCCCAACGAGACGGAAAAGGGCCAGTGGTATTTCCAGCGCTACGTCTCGCGCTTTCCCACCAGTGGGGAAATCGTGCTGTTCGATCGCAGCTGGTACAACCGCGCAGGAGTCGAGGCGGTGATGGGCTTCGCCACCCCGGAGGAAGTCGAACGCTTTCTGGTTCAGGTGCCTCAACAGGAGCGCTTGTGGGTCGAGGATGGCCTGCATCTGGTCAAGCTGTACTTCTCGGTGTCCCGCGAGGAGCAATCGATCCGCTTCGCCAAGCGCGCCGCCGACCCGTTGACCCACTGGAAGCTGTCACCGATGGACGCCGTGGCGCAGAAGAAATGGGATGAGTACACCAATGCCGCCGAGGCGATGTTCGCGCGCACGCACAGCGATCATGCCCCCTGGACGCTGATCCGCTCCGACGACAAGCGTCGGGCCCGTATCGGCGCGCTGCGCCATGTGCTCAGCCAGCTCGACTACCCCGGCAAGGACAAGAAGATGATCGGCACCCCGGACCCGCTGATCGTAGTGGATGCCGATCGCCTCATCCTGCCCGACGACTGACGATCAAGTGGCGGGCTGTGTGCCGACGGCGCGGCTCGCTCAGGTCGACCGTGACAGCTCTGCCGGCGCCTTCTGCAGCTGCTGTAGGCCCAGTCCGGCCAGAATGAGCACCAGCCCCGCCAGCGTCGAGGTCAGAATCGGCTCGCCGACGATGAAGTGCAGAAGCGTCAATGAAATGGGCGGCGACAGGAAGATCAGGTTGGAGACCTTGGCGGTGCGCGACACCTTGTGCACCGCCAGCTGCCAGAGCACGAAGGCGATGCCCATCTCGCACAGGCCGACATAGATGCCCGCCATCAGCGCCTGGGGGTTGGCGCCGGCGCCGATGAAGTTGCCAAAGCCCGGCCCGACGGCCACCAGCAGCGTCAGCACCGGCAAGGCGATGCTGAAGTTCTGCCACTGGGCGACCAGAGGCGCGCGCGGGTCACGCGCATTGAGCAACCAGTAGAGCGCCCACAGCAGGGTCGAGCCCAGCGCCAGCCCGACACCCAGCGGGTCGGCGAAGGCGACATCGAATATCTCGCCACGCGTGGCGATGGTCCACACGCCGGCGTAGGCGATCAGCCCCGCCGCGACGTCGATGCGCGTCAGGCGCTGTGCGAGGATCGGCACGGCAAGAAAGGCCATCGCCAATGCCCAGGTGTAGTTGAGCGCCATCGCCTCCTGGCCCGGCAGTCGCGCGTAAGCGCCGAACAACACCAGATAGTAGCCGACCGGATTCATCAGTCCGGCCCAGAGTGCCGTGCGCCAACCGCCCCGCCAGCCGGTGGTGAGCGCTTCGCGCAGCTTGCCCTGACGCCACATCAGCACGCCGATCAACAGCCACGACACCAGTGCCGCCAGCCATACCAGCTCCAGCGGCGACATCTGCGCAAGCGCCAGCTTGAAGGCGGTCGCCACCGTCGACCACAAGGCCACGGCACCCAGACCGTAGAGCATGGCTTCCCTATCCTGACTCATGGCATCCTTCCTCGCATTTCGGGTATCGCCTTCCTGGCGATCAAGGTCATGGCGATTAAGGTCATGGCGATGACACCGATACTGCCCACGGCCTGACATTCGAGCATCGCGTGCCCTGCCCGCTGCTGCAAGCCGCGCCACCAAAAAGGAATTTCGTGAATGACTGATGCCACCGATCCGCAAGCCTCGCCGTCAGCCGCGCCGCCCGCGGCAGATGCCCCGACCACGGCACTGGTCAGCGCCTATCGCCTGGATGGCAAGGGCGGCGCCAGACTGCTCGATGACGATAGCCTGCGCGAGCAGTGGCAGGATCCCGAAGCGCTGATCTGGATGCACCTCGATTACACCCGCGGCGACGTCAATGACTACCTGGACGACCTTGCCCAGCTGGATGAGCCGAGCATCGAGGCCCTGACCGAGCCGGACACCCGTCCGCGTGTGGCGCGCTTCGGCGGCGGCATGGTCACCACGCTGCGCGGCATCAACCTCAATCCCGGCGCCGCGCCGGAAGACCTGCTGTCACTGCGCCTGTGGATGAGCCCGACACGCCTGATCACCCTGCGCCGCCGCCCATTCCAGTCGATCACTCAGGTGCGTGAGCAGCTCGAAGCCGGTCAGGGCGCGGAAAGCATCTCCTGGCTGCTGGCGATGATCAGCGATGCGCTGGTCGATCGCGTGGCGGAGCTCAGCCATCGCCTCGATGAACAGCTCGCCATCATCGAGGAAGACCAGCTCAATGATGTCGAGATCGACCCCGATGACATTACCCGCCTGCGTCGCCCCCTGATCACCCTGCGACGCTTCATGGGGCCGCAGCGCGACTGTCTGGCGCAACTCTCCCAGGGGCCATTGTGGATCGATGAACAGGCGCGTCTGGACCTGCGCGAGATCGCCAACCAGCTGTCGCGCTACGTGGAGGATTTCCAGGCCATGCAGGAGCGTGCGCTGATCATCCATGAACAGCGCATGAGCGAGCACAACGAGCAGCTCAACCAGCGCATGTATCTGCTGTCGGTCATCACCGCCGTCTTCCTGCCGCTGGGCTTTCTCACCGGCCTGCTGGGTGTCAACGTCGGCGGTATACCGGGCAGCGACAGCCAGTGGGGCTTCGCTGCCTTCGTTGGCCTCACGCTGGGCGTGGTGGCGATGCAGATGTGGCTGCTCAAGCGCAAGAAATGGTGGTGAGCACACTCATGGCACAGGTGGGTTGATTACGAGCCCTGCTTACGAGCCCTGCTCACGACTGGCGCGGTCGATATGGCCCAGATCGCGCTCAGGGTCGAGCACATCACGCACGCGCTGCTTGAGATCACGACTGTCGGGGAAGCCGCCGTCGCGCTTGCGCTCCCACAGGACCAGCCACTCCGACTGCGGAGTGGCCTGGCACAGCACCTCGAAATGGCCGCCGTGACTTGGTGCCAAGGCCACTTCACCAAGGTCTTCCCCGAAGGTGGACAGCAGTTCCTGTGCATACCAGGCCGCTCGCAACAGCCAGTTGCAGCCGGTGCAGTAGTGAATCCGGACTTTCAGCGTGGACGCCTGATCCATGGTGGTGCCTACTCCAATCAATGATGTAATGATCACTTCACTGCACTGGCGCGCAATGGTCAACACCAGAAAACTACACACAAACTATACATAAACTATACTCGACGCAGTCATTCCTTCAGTTGACGTCGTATTGCGATCGATCCTTCTTCAACCGGCAGTCCGGACGTGATCTGCATCACGACTTGCCGTACACGACGCCGATAGCGGAGCCCTGGTCACATGTCACCCCTTTCTCCCTCCCCCGAGGCCTCCTCACCGTCAGGCGCTCAAGACCGCGAGTCTGAGCGGGAGTCTGCAGAAAAAGCCCACGAGAGGCCGTCGGGCAGCGGTCAGAGTCGCTTCTTCGAGCGCATGACCGGCGATGAAGATTCGCGCATGTGCAAGGACATCTCCGAGGACGCCTGTCACCAGCAACCCGGCAATTTCTGGCGTCACCTGCTGGCCTCGCTGGGCACCAAGCTGGCCGACGAGATGGCCAGTGCGCGGCTGGTACTGCCGTGGCTGCTGGGGTTGATCGGGGCGCCGGTGTGGATGGTGGGGCTGCTGGTACCGATTCGCGAGGCGGGCGCCCTGCTGCCTCAACTGCTGGTGGCAGGTTTCATTCGCCCACTGCCACAACGCAAGTGGGTGTGGGTCGCCGGAGCCTCCATCCAGGCACTCATGGCGCTGGGGCTGGTAATGATCACCCTGCTTGCCGAGGGCAACTTCGCCGCGCGTCACGGGCTCGATGGCACCCTCGCGGGCAGCCTGGTACTGATCCTGTTGATCCTGCTGTCCCTCGGACGCGGGGTAGCCTCCATCGCCACCAAGGACGTGCTGGGCAAGACCATCGCCAAGCAGCGCCGCGGGCGCCTGATGGGCTGGAGTGGCAGTGTGGCGGGGGCGATGACCCTGCTGGCCGGTGTCGCCCTGATGCTGCTGGGCGAGCAGCCCGGGCAGCAGGTACTGGCGATACTGATGGCCATCGCGGCGCTGGGCTGGACACTCAATGCCCTGTGCGCCGCCATGATCCGCGAGGACAGCGGCGCTACCAGCGGCGGCGCCAATGCCTGGGAGACCGTGCACGATGGGGTCATCCAGCTCAAGCATGACGCCGCCTTCCGCAACTTCAATCTGGCACGTGCCCTGCTGCTCTCGAGCGCGCTGGCACTGCCGTACATCGCCCTGCTCGGCCAGCAGCAGAGCGGTGAAAGCCTGGGTGGGCTGGGCGTACTGGTGGTGGTGTCAGGACTGGCCGGCATGCTGGCCAGCCCCATCTGGGGCAGGCTGGCTGACACCTCCAGCCGCCGCGTGATGCGCAATGCAGGGGCCGGGGCCGCCGTCTGCTGCGCCCTGGCCGGCAGCATGGCCTGGTGGCCGCAGGCGCTGGCCGACAACATCTGGAGCTACGCGCTGGTCTACGGACTGCTGGTGATCGCCCACGCCGGCATCCGCCTGGGGCGCAAGACCTACGTGGTCGATCTCGCCACCTCTGACAATCGTGCCCTCTACGTCGCACTTTCCAACACCCTGACCGGCGTGCTGATGCTGGTGCTGGGGTTGTTGATCGGCGGGCTTGCCCAGTGGCTGGGCAGCGAATGGTTGCTGATGATTCTGGCAGTCGTCGCGGCCTGTGCCGCACTTTGCGCGCAGCGCCTGCCGGAGGTGGAGGACGACTGAACATGACGGGGTGGCATGATGGCTCCCCCGTTACCCATCCCCCCTTCCTCCCTTTGTTCATCTGATCGACTCTTGCGCTGACAGGGCCTGACAACGATGTCAGGCCCTGTCACATTAGCGGCTGCGATTGCATAAGCCGCGTCTCCCCGCCATAGTGAAACCGATCATGGTGCTGGAATGTCCGGGCACACGGACAGGCACCCTATACCCGTACTCTCGGGCTCGGTCTTCAGGGCCGGGTTCTTAAGCCGCAAGGATCAGAGTCAGATGAAAAGACCCCACATGATCAGCCCCGAGCTGCTCGAGAGAGTCGTGAATGCCTCGGACGATGGCATCGTGGTGGCGGAACAGGAAGGCGATGAGAACATCCTGATCTACGTGAATCAGGGCTTCGAGCGCCTCACCGGTTACAGCGCCGACGAGATTCTCTACCGCGATTGCCGCTTCCTGCAGAATGATGATCGCGATCAGCCGCAGCTGGACAACATTCGTGCCGCGCTGCGCGACAAGCGCCCATGCCGCGAGATACTGCGCAACTATCGCAAGGATGGCAGCCTGTTCTGGAATGAACTGTCCATGACACCGGTCTTCGATGAGCATGACAACCTGCAGTATTTCGTTGGCGTCCAGAAGGATGTCACCGGCCTGATGACCGCCAAGGAAGAGCTGGAGCGCCTGCGCGCGGAGCACCCCAGCGAGTCCAACTGACCGCCGGCGCTGAAAGCCGGACGCTGAAGACTGCTCAGTGAAGCACGGCCACGCAAGAGCGGTCACCGAAGATCAGGTGGTGCATGCCACCGACAACGCCCATCCCACTGGTGGGTGTTGTCGTTGTGCGCCTCTCGCCATTGGCAGGTGGGTGTTGTCGTTGTGCGCCTCTCGCCATTGGCAGTTGGCGAAGGCTCTGACGAGCTGAGCGAAAGGCTTGTCATCCTCGCCGACGGGCGGTATATAGCCAGAGAGCCTTCGGCGCATCGCCGCTGGCGGTGCCCGGTATCACAGCCCAGTCCAGGCGCTGGATATCGGGTAGGTCGTTTCAAGATCGTGAGGTCCGCCCATGGCCCGTGAACAATTCCTCGATGATATCGATGCCACGGCACTCGCCGAAGACAGCCCCACCGATGTGGACTTCGAGCTGTCGTCCTCCAGCGCACCTGCCAAGCCACAACGCAATGACTCCCGCCAACGTCTTGAAGCCCTGCTCGAGGAGCGCGCTCTGGCACGCTCCATCCGTGAAGGCTGGGACGATGAAGCCGACGACGATGATCTGATCGAGGCCAGTGACTGGGGCGAAGAGGAGTAAGCTTGCCACCAGCGACGTGCAGGGGCAGGTAAGCCAGGGAGCAGACAGGTGATGGAAGGGGTCGACGCCAGGACAGGGAATGTCGTGCAGTGAGTCACTGCGCTCGCCTGGCACAGGCTGCCCGGCTGGCCAAGCGTGACGCCGGGCACTATCATCTGCGCGTCATTCCATTCTCCAACCAAATTGGGATTCCATGGCGCAATACGTCTATACCATGAACCGGGTGGGCAAGGTCGTTCCCCCGAAGCGCGAGATTCTCAAGGACATCTCGCTGTCCTTCTTCCCGGGTGCCAAGATCGGTGTGCTCGGTCTCAACGGCTCGGGCAAGTCCTCGCTGCTGCGCATCATGGCCGGCGTCGACCAGGACTACAACGGCGAAGCACGTCCCATGCCGGGTCTGAATGTCGGCTACCTTCCCCAGGAGCCGGAACTGGATGATTCCAAGAACGTGCGCGAGTGCGTGGAAGAATCCCTGGCCCACATCAAGAACGCCCAGACCGAGCTTGATGAAGTCTATGCCGCCTACGCCGAGCCGGACGCCGATTTCGACGCCCTCGCCGCGCGTCAGGCCAAGCTGGAAGACCTGATCCAGGCCTCCGACGCCCACAACCTCGAGCGCAAGCTGGAAGTGGCCGCCGAAGCCCTGCGTCTGCCGCCGTGGGATGCCAATGTCGGCGTGCTGTCCGGTGGTGAGCGCCGCCGTGTCGCACTGTGCCGTCTGCTGCTCTCGAGCCCGGACATGCTGTTGCTGGACGAGCCGACCAACCACCTGGACGCCGAATCCGTCGCCTGGCTGGAACGCTTCCTGCACGACTACGCAGGCACAGTGGTCGCCATCACCCACGACCGCTACTTCCTCGACAACGTCGCCGGCTGGATTCTCGAGCTGGACCGTGGCCAGGGCATCCCCTTCGAAGGCAACTATTCCTCGTGGCTCGAGCAGAAGGACGCTCGCCTGCAGCAGGAAGCCAAGCAGGAAGCCTCACGCAACAAGGCCATACAGCAGGAGCTCGAGTGGGTTCGTCAGAATCCCAAGGGCCGCCAGGCCAAGAGCAAGGCGCGTCTCAACCGCTTCGAGGAAATGCAGTCCGGCGATTTCCAGAAGCGCAACGAGACCAACGAGATCTACATTCCGCCGGGACCGCGCCTCGGCGACAAGGTCATCGAACTGCACAACGTCACCAAGCGTTTCGACGACAAGCTGCTGTTCGATGATCTGTCCTTCACCATCCCCCAGGGCGCCATCGTCGGTATCGTCGGCGGCAACGGTGCGGGTAAATCCACGCTGTTCAAGCTGGTGACCGGCAAGGACACCCCGGACAGCGGCGAAGTGGTGCTGGGCGAGACCGTCAAGGTCGCCTACGTCGAGCAGCTGCGTGATGGCCTGGAAGACAATCAGACCGTCTGGGAAGCCGTCTCCGGCGGTCAGGACATGCTCAACATCAACGGCCATGAAGTCTCGTCGCGCGCCTATGTCGGTCGCTTCAACTTCAAGGGCACTGACCAGCAGAAGCGTCTGTCTGATCTGTCCGGTGGTGAGCGCGGGCGTCTGCAGCTGGCCCAGACCCTGAAGCAGGCTGCCAACGTGCTGCTGCTGGATGAGCCATCCAACGACCTGGACATCGAGACCCTGCGTGCACTGGAAGAAGCCCTGCTGGCCTTCCCTGGCTGCGCGATGGTCATCTCGCACGACCGCTGGTTCCTGGATCGCATCGCGACCCACATCCTCGCCTACGAGGGTGATTCCAACGTGGTGTTCTTCGAAGGCAGCTATACCGAGTACGAAGCGGACTATCACGCGCGTGTCGGCAACGATGCTCCCAAGCGCATGAAGTACAAGCGTATCGACGCCTGATGACCCGGCGGGGTCAGCCACGCTGATCGACGCAAGCCTCTAGACGCCCTCACCGCTCACCCGGTGGGGGCGTCTTGCCGTCGGGCCCTGCTGTTCGTTCCAGTCTGTCCTCTCCAGTCTTTCCGCTCTGTCCGCTCTGTCCGCTCTGTCCGCTCTGTCGCCCTGTTCGGTTCTGCCCGCTCTGTCCGCTCTATCCGCCTTATCCGCCTTGTTCAGCTTCTTTCCTTCTCTCCTGACCACCACCCCCTCCTCCCAGCACGCCACCCTGACTTGCAGTGCTCGGCGCAAGCCGTCATAACAGGAGCTTGCCAATTCATCCATTCGGGAACCGTCTATGAATCGCTGGCTACAGCAACCCCTCATGTGGCTGCGAACCTGGACCACCAGCATCGCCTATCTCCCCAGCATGCTGGCCATGGTCTATACCCTGCTGGGACTGATCTCGGTGATGCCCTCCGGACTGCCGGATCCTTCCTCGCTGCCGTATAGCGACTTTTTCGAAGCACTGACCTTCAAGGAACATGACACACCGCGCACCCTGCTGGCGGCACTGGTCGGCGGCCTGATCTCGCTGATGGTCTTCAGTTTCACCATGGTGATGAGCGTGCTCACCCAGGCCGGCGCGCAGTTCTCCCACAAGCTTCTGCTGGGTCTGGTGACCGAGCGCCATCACCAGCTGGTGCTCGGCCACTATCTGGGCAGCCTACTGTTCCTGCTCGTCAACCTGATGGTGCCCAATACAGGCGACTCCCCGACTCTGTGGCGCTCGCTGGCGGTCTATCTGGGCGTGCTGATGATGGTCAACTGCCTGGGGATGTTCGTCTACTTCATCCATCAGGTCTCGCAGTCGGTGCAGATCAACGCCGTCGCGCGACGCCTGTCCGGACGCACCCGCCACTCGCTGGAGCGCTTGCGTGAGCGCAATCGTGACGATGGCTTCTGCGAGCGCGAGGTCAGCCGTGACGACGACCAGTGCCAGCTACTGCGGGCACGCAGGCGTGGCTACATCCAGCAGGTCGATTTCTCGGCGCTGCGCCAGCTGGCCATCAAGCATGACATGGTGGTGCATCTGGATTTCGCGCTGGGCGCCTTCATCGTCAGCGGCATGCCCTTGATGCGCATCGAGTGGCCCAACGGCCTGCCAGAGGGCGCGACGGCGGGGGAAGAGCTCGACGAAGAGCAGCAGGCCGAGTTGATCAAGAATCTGCGTGCTGCGCTTGGCTATCTGGATGGAGAGTCCGTCGAGGACCTGCACGAGCACGGCCTGACCCAGCTGATGGAGGTCGCCATCAAGGCGCTGTCGCCCGGCATCAATGACCCCGGCACGGCACGTCTGTGCATGCACCAGCTGACCGAACTGCTCAGCGAGCGCATGTCGATACCGCTGTGCAACTGTTGCGTGGATGATCACAAGGCCGTTCGTGTCAGCTGGCAGATGGAGTCCTTCGCAAGCCTCCTCTACCGCTCCATTACGCCGATTCTGCATTATGGCCGTGATGACCTCTCGATCTGCCTGGCCCTGCTGGAGTTGTTGAAGACCCTGTCCCTGATGGGCGCGCAACACGGCCACCTGGTGCTGCTGCAACAGCATGCCGACAAGGTGGTGGAGGCGATTCTCGCCCAGGCCGAATTCGAGGTGGATCGTCGCTTCATCGAACACGGTCTGCAGGCCGGTCACCATCGACTGAACCTGCCCAGCCCTCAGTGGTAGAAGGCCAGCGATATAACGCACAACGCCCGCAGCGGTCGATACCGTCTGCGGGCGTTTGCATCGTGATGAAAGCCGTCCGTATCAGGGCTTGCGACGCCCCTTGAAGAACGACACCAGGAACAGCACCAGGAAGACGACGAACAGTACCTTGGCGATGGTGGCCGCAGTACCCGCGATACCGCCAAAGCCGAGTACAGCGGCAATCACGGCAACGATCAGAAAGATGATGGCATAGTTGAGCATGGCAATTCCTTATGTCATGGAGAACCTGTAGTGGCCGACGACAGCAGCGGCACAATGCCTGCCTCTGCATATGGCGTCTCATTCGACGCGCTCGCCCTTCGCTCATCAGGTGTGGCAGCTGGCGTGATTGCCGAAGGGCAGAGTCACGACAGACCGCTTGATCACCTTGTCCATGTGAAGATGGTAATCAATACAAGTAAAGTCAAGGCCATGTCTCGAATCGGTAAAAGATTTTCCAGCGCGGGTTGAAAGCCTCACACATCAGCCGCAGGTCCATTACAGGCACACGGCAGGTGGCATCCGGTTGGCCGCACGCATGCAGCTCGGACAAGTGGCGCTACTTGTCGGGTGCCACCTTATCTCCATCGAAAACGCCCCACCAGGAGCTTCCTGGCGGGGCGTTTTCGATAAAGCCACATGTGTGTCGCCTGACGGCAGGGCTCGTCGGCTCACACATGGGCGCAAGTGACGATTACAGCGCAGCGATCATTGCCTCGGCATAGGCGATGAGCTCCGACTCGCTCATCACCTCGACGCGGTTCAATCCACTGTCGAGACTCGCCGGCTGACCGTGACGAACCAGCAAGGTACGTGGATAGCCCGCACCACCGATACGCTCACTCAGCTGTGCATGAGCATCGCTGAGATAGACCCCGCGGGTCTGCTGCACGCAAAGGGTCACCAGTGGCAGACCGCCACGGGCAAGCGCCGCCTCGAAGGCAGGCAACGCCGGACGCTGACGCTCGGTGCAATCCGGGCACCATTCAGCGACCTGATTGAGCACGAAGGTATCGCCAGCGGCCAGCCGCGCTTCCACCTCGGCCAAGGTGACGTGAGAAGAGATGTCGTTGCTCATGGTTCACCTCAGTACAGTGACGGATCGGTTTTCTCGGGACGTGTCTTGAAGCGACGGTGCAGCCACAGATACTGCTCGGGATGCTTGCGGATCGCCCCTTCGATGAAGGCGTTGATGCGCGTGGCATCGGCGACGTCATCGCCGCTCGGGAAGTTGTCCAGCGCCGGCAGATACTCCAGCGTATAGGTACGATTGTCCGGATTGCGGTGGAACATCAAGGGCATCACCGGCGCGCCCGTCATGCGGGCGATCTTGGCCGTCAGCTTGATGGAGGCGGCATCGATGCCGAAGAACGGCGCGAACACGCTGACCTCGCGGCCGAAGTCCTGATCCGGTGAATACCACACGCCATGGCCACTTTTGATGCGACGTACCACGCCCCGCAGGTCGTGACGATCGATGGCGGTCCCGAAGATGCGATTGCGCGCACGGGTCATGAAGCGCTCGAACAGCGGGTTGTCGTGCGGTCGATAGACAACATCGGCCGGGAAGAACAGCGAGTGCAGTGCGCCGCCCAGATCCAGAGTCGAGAAGTGGATGCCCACGATGAGCGCCCCCTTGCCCTGGGCCATGGCGCGCTCCATGTGTTCCTGCCCCTTGAAGGTCACGCGATCACGCATATGCTCGGGATCACGACACCAGCCGGTGGCCGTCTCGAAGATACCGATGCCGTTGGCGTGGAAGGTCTTGCGTACCTGACGCGCGCGCTCCGCCTCGCTCCACTCGGGAAAGCACAGCTTGAGATTGGTGTCGGTGATATGACGACGACGCTTGCCGAAGCGCCATGCCAGCTCACCAAGGCCACGCCCCAGCCACAACTTGGCGCACCAGGGCAGATAGGCCGAAGCCTTCATGGCACCGATGCCCAGCCAGGTCAGCCAGTAGCGGGGGTGTGCAAAACTCTCGGGATAGCTCTTCTTGGCCATGACTCTCTCGTTCGACGGGCAACGGCGGCCATTGTAGACCGCGCGAGCCTTGCCGTCAGGTCAGGCGTGCGTATCCAGCGGCTGAGCGCTGGCCAACTGCGCGACACCCTTGTCGTCCGCCGCACTGCCAACGCCGCCATGGTAGTGTCTGGGCACGCGCGGCAGCAGCCCCGTCAGCAGTGTATAGCTGATAGTGTCGCAGCTGGCGGCGACGCGATTGACCTCAAGCCCCTCGCCCCACAGCACCACACGTGAACCGACACCCGCCTCGGGCAGGTCCGTGATATCCACCGTCAGCATGTCCATCGACACCTTGCCGGCCAGCACCGTTTCCTGACCATCCACCAGCACTGGCGTGCCATCCACGGCGTGGCGGTCATAGCCATCCCCATAGCCGCAGGCGACGACACCGATACGCGTCGGACGCGTGGCCACGAAGCGCCCCGAGTACCCTACCGGCTCACCGATGGCGATCTCACGCACGGCGATGATGGCCGAAGACAGCGTCATCACCGGCTTCAGGCGCCGGCTGGCGTCATTGGCACCTTCCAGCGGGTCTGCCCCGTAGAGCATGATTCCCGGGCGGTTCCAGGCCGCATGCGTCTCTGGCCAGGCAAGCGTCGCCGGTGAGTTGGCCAGACACAGCGGCAGCTCTGCCTCGGCCGCCAGGGCCGTCACCGCCGCCATCTGCTGCTGGAAGTAGTCCGGGGTCAGGCTGTCAGCGCTGGCGAAGTGCGTCATCAGGTGCAGATCACGTGCCTTGCCACTCGCCTCGAGGCGCGCCTTGGCGCCCAGCACCTGCTCGGCCGTGAAGCCGAGACGATGCATCCCCGAGTCGAACTTGATCCAGCAGGACAAGGGCTGCGCCAGCTCACTCTGTTCGAGGGCCGCCAACTGCCATTCACTATGGATGGCGCACCAGAAGTCATGCTCGGCCGCCAAGGCGTACTCCGCGGCCTCGAACACCCCCTCAAGCAGCACGATCGGATGAGAGATGCCGCCCGCCCGCAGCGCCAGCGCCTCCTCTATCGTGGCCACCGCAAAGGCGGGGGCGAGATCCGCCAGTGCCTGCGCGCACGCCACAGCACCATGCCCGTAGGCATCCGCCTTGATCACGGCCAGGGCGCGCGAATGCGGTGCCAGCTCGCAGGCCAGCTGATAGTTGTGACGCAGTGCATCGAGATCAATATCAGCGCGCAGTGGGCGGGACATGAGGGGACTCCAGGGTGATAGGTGAAGATGACAGACTGCAGAGCAAACCCCTCAATTATTTTCCATCATCGCCGCCAGGTCACGTCGCAAACCACCAAACTTTACCCAAATTACCGATAGATATAACTGCCTTTCAAAATATATGCAGGATTTTCGACCAAAACTACCGCAAAACCACCAACCACCAGGCCGCACCGCTCTTGCGCGCTGCCTTTTCGGCGCCTTCCTGTCAGACAAACACTGCCTGATGGGCTGATGTCCTAAAACGCATTCACCCCCGCAGGCAGGGCCTGTGGGGGTGAATGCAACACGTGGCGACAGCCAGCGCAGGACGATCAGGGCGTCACGTTTTCCAGCTCGTCGGAGCTCTCATCATTCAGCACCAGTGATACCTGACGATCTGCCTTGAGGCTCTCGTTGAGGTCACGCACGCTGTTGATATCGATGATGCCCGCCGCCTGACGCAGATTGAGCAGGTCGAGCACATAGGTGTAACGCGATGAGGCGTAGTCCGCCAGCGCCTGATACAGGGCCTGCTCGGCGTCCAGCACATCGACGATGTTACGGGTCCCGACTTCATAACCGGAGCGAGTCGCTTCCAGTGCACTGCGACTGGAGACGATTGCCTGCTTGCGCGCCTTGACAGTCAGGACGTCGCTGCGCACCTGGCTGTAGAGCGAGCGCACGCTCTGAGTGGTAGAGCGCTGCTGATCGAGCAGGTCATACTGGCTCTGCTCGAGCAGATGGGTGCTTTGACGCACCTGGGCGGAGGTGCGGCCACCGGTATAGATCGGCAGGGAGGCCTGGATACCGATCTGGTTGTATTCCTGATACCCCCCGGCAGTATCGATGTCGGTTTCATCATAGGAGTAGGTCGCGAAGGCGCCGACTTCCGGCAGGTGGCCTGCGCGGGAGGTCTTCACATCGCCTCTGGCGACATCGACCCCCTTCTGGGCAGCACCGATCAGCGGGTTGTTGGACAATGCCATCTCGACCCACTTGCTGCGGCTGGCTGGCACCGGCGCCTCGATCGCCAGATCTTCCTCCAGACCATCGATGGAATCGTACTGCTGGCCGGTCAACTGCTGCAGGGCCTCGAAGCTGACCTGGAGATCGGCTTCGGCCGCGATGCGCTGGGCACGCGCATCATCGAAGGATGCCCTGGCTTCCTGCACATCCGTGATCGCGATCAGACCGACCTCGAACTGCTGATTGGCCTGGTCCAGCTGGCGGGAAAAGGCCTTTTCCTGGGCAATACGCGCGTCGAGCACATCACGATTGTTCAGGATGGTGAAGTAGGCAGACGCCACATCATAGAGCAGCTGCTGCTGATCGGAATCCAGCAGCAGTTTCTGCTGACGGGTGGTGTCCTTGCTGGTCGCGAGCTCATACCAGTCGGCGGCATCGAACAGCTGCTGGTTCACGTTGACCACGATATTGCTGTCGGTGTAATCGCCTTCGGTGCCGCTCTGGGAATTGCCGGTGACATCGGTACGCGACACGGTTCCCGTGGCAGTGATCTGGGGCAGCAGGTCAGCAAGCTCGATACGCTCATTGTCCTCGACGCTCTGATAGAGCGAGCGGGAGGAGGACAGGCTGGCGTTATGAGTCAATGCATCACGGGTGATGTCGAGCAGATTGGCAGCCTGAGCCTGGGTCGCAAAACCCATCGCCAGCACCAGTGGCAGTATGCGAATGTTGGCCATGTATGCGTTGTTCCTGATCAGTGACAGTCGTGACCTGCATGGCGCCTCGAAAGCACCAGGACAAGGTAAAAGGTAGCTCACACATCGGCTGGACTACTGCCTCAGCCCTGCTCAAGCGAATCGTGGAAAAAGTGGCCTTAGTCTAATCGCCGCTCATTTGGGCGTCCAGTTAGTTGGCTAACTTTGTTGCACGATACAGCGTTTCCAAATTGACAACAATCTCAGCAGATTGACAACAAACTCAGGGAGTGCCCAGCGCTTGAACGTCAGAGCACCCCACTCTGCCAGTATAATGATGACACAATATGAAAACGGCCCACTCGAATCACGAGCGGGCCGTTTTCACTGGCAACCTGCATCAGGGCATCGACAGCCATGACGACTGTGCCCGCGCATCATTCAAAGATGGATTCGAGGGTCAGCCCCTGCTTCTCGAGCATGCGCCGCAGCTTCTTGAGCGCCTCGACCTGAATCTGACGCACCCGCTCACGCGTCAGACCGATTTCCTCGCCCACTTCTTCCAGCGTCGCAGCTTCATGACCGCGCAGCCCGAAGCGGCGTACCACCACTTCCATCTGCTTCTCGGTCAACTCCGCCAACCACTCATCGACATGCGCCTTGACGTCGACATCCACCAGGCTGGACTCCGGGCTGGTGTCATTCTCGTCGGCGATCGTCTCGATCAGCGGCTTGTCGCTCTCGCCGCCCATCGGATAGTCGACGGATGACACGCGTTCATTGAGCCCCAGCATCTTCTTGACGGTATCGACCGGCTTGTCCAGGAAGTCGGCGATCTCCTCCGCGGTGGCCTCATGATCCAGTTTCTGGGTCAGCTGACGCGCGGCACGCAGGTAGATGTTGAGTTCCTTGACGACGTGGATCGGCAGACGAATGGTGCGCGTCTGATTCATCAGTGCCCGCTCGATGGTCTGGCGAATCCACCAGGTGGCGTAGGTCGAGAAGCGGAAACCGCGCTCGGGGTCGAACTTCTCCACCGCACGGATCAGCCCCAGATTGCCTTCCTCGATCAGATCGAGCAGCGACAGACCACGATTCAGATAACGCCGTGCGATCTTGACCACCAGACGCAGGTTGGACTCGATCATGCGCTGGCGACCGGCAGGGTCGCCCGCCTGTGCCAGACGCCCGAAGTAGACTTCCTCTTCGGGCTTGAGCAACGGGGAAAAACCGATCTCGTTCAGGTAGATCTGGGTCGCATCCAGGCTTTGGTAGTGCTTGCGCTCTTCACGGTTCAAGGCGCGTTCGAATGCCGCCTCTTCCGCTTCTGCCTCAAGCGTATCGTCGTCCTCGACATCCTCAAGGGACAACTCAACCTCAGCCTGATCGATATCCTTTTCCAGCATGCTCATGTCGATACCCCGTTGTCTCTGGTCTGGTGCCAGGAACTTGTTGTTGTGGCAGCGGTGGGAATCAGCGTTTAGGCAGGAATTTCAGTGGGTCCTTGGGCTGCCCATCCTCGCGAATCTCGAAGTGCAGCTGCGCACGTTCAGCGTCAGTGGCTCCCAGAGTGGCGATGACCTGTCCGGCGTCGATCACATCGTTCTCTGATACACGCAGAGTGTCGTTGTGGGCGTAGGCGCTCAGATAGCGGTCGTTGTGCTTGAGAATGATGAGGTTACCGTAACCACGTACTCCGCTTCCGGCGTAGACCACGATTCCCGGCCCTGCTGCCTTGACAGGTTGCCCCTTTTGACCAGCGATATCAATGCCGCCGGTGACACTCTCCGACTCGCCGAACTTGCCGATGATCTCGCCTTGCGTAGGCCACTGCCAGTCAACGTTTTTTACCGGGACATAGGTCTTCTTGGCCGGCGCAGCCTTGGCGGTTTCGCCAGCGACATTGGTGCCCTTTTCAACCTTGGCAGCCTCATTTTTCACGCTAGCGGCCGCTTTCTCGCGCTCTGCTGCGGCGGCAGCGGCGACTTGCTCGGCCTTTTCCTTGGCGGCCTTGCGCGCCTCGGCCTGGGCAGCCGCCGCACTGGCAGCTGCCTCGCTGGCCGTCTGACTGGCTGTCTGAGTGGCCGAGCTACTGACCTGCGCAGCACTGCTGCTGACCTGCTCCGTGCTGTCATTGGCGGCGTTGCGCGCCGTCTCGGCGAGTGCTTCTTCACTGCCTTCCTGGTAGACAGGCCCAAGTCCGGCAGCCGCTGCGGCCCCGGTGGCAGCCGATGACACACCACCTGAGCCGGTCGTCAGGGACTGGGCCTGGCTGGTGCGCTGTTGCTGCTGAGCCATGGCGGACTCATCCGGCGCCAGCCAGTCCGGCAGTTCACTGCCGCCGGCGATCGAACCATCGCTGCCCCCGCCCAACGGCGTGGCAACGACACCACCGCTCGAGGCGACGCTCGTGCCGGAAGCCCCCGCCGCACTTGCCGGCAGCTGGGTGTTGGGATCCAGACGCAGCGTCTGCCCCGGTTGCAGGGTATAGGGCGGATTCAAGCCATTCATCCGCGCCACATCCCGGAAATCCTGGCCACTCTGCCAGGAGATGCCATATAGGGTGTCACCGCGCTGAACGGTATAGGTGTCGGAGGTGATACGCGCATTGCCGGCGTTGAGGTCCTGAACCTGCGGGCGAGTGGTCGCCGTGCTGCAGGCTGTCAGCGCACCCAGCGCCAGACCTGCCAACGTCAGTTTGATTCCCTTGTCCATCCTGTCACGCATGTTCCTGCTCCTTGCGGGAATTGCTGGAGTCGTCATCCGGGCCGGAGCGTTCTCCGGCAAACCAGACAAGCAATACGCCGGCCAGCATCAGGGCGAGTGCCGCCCACAGCTGGGCAGGCTCACCGGTCACACTGGTGTAGGTATCCGGCATCATGAAGTGGTAATCCAGCGGAACCTGTTCACCCTTGGGTCCCAGACGATAATCGGTGATGGTGCGCCACGGCCACAATACCGGCAGCGAGCCGAGAATGAAGCCCGTCAGCAGCATCAGTGTCGCGGTGTGATGATGACGAAACAACCACGACAACAAACGCGAGAAGGTGAATAGCCCGATGGCACAGCCGCTGCCGAACAGCACGATCAGCTGCAGATCGAAACTCTTGATGCCAGTCATCACCGTGCCGTAGAGGCCCATGGTCAGCAACAGGAAGCTGCCGGAGACACCCGGCAGCAGCATGGCGCTGATGGCGATGGCACCGCCGACCACCAGCACCCAGGAGGCATCGGTGGCGGCAGGCAACAGGCTGGGCAACTTGCTGGCCAGCACCAGCCCCAGCGCCAACCACACCAGATAGCCCATCCGGAAGGTGGTGATACGCCGCGCGACCACCACCCCGGAGCACACTACCAGCCCGAAGAAGAAGGCATTGAGCAGCAGCGGCTGCGCCTCCATCAACCAGGTCACCAGATGTGCCACGCTGATCAGGCTGGCGAAGATGCCAGCGACCAGCGGCAGCAGAAAGGCCAGATTCAAATGCTGCCACAGCGCCTTGACGCCATGCTCACGCCATACGCCGATGGCAGAGGGACCGAAGCGCTTGATGGACTCGATCAATTCTTCATAGATGCCGGTCACGAAGGCAATCGTACCGCCTGATACCCCGGGCACGGCATCCGCCGCCCCCATGCCAGCGCCCTTGAAGAACACGCTCAAAGCTCGTTTCACCTGATCACTCCCTCGAGCAACGGCACGAAGCGCACGGCCTCGAACCGCTGAATATCCTGAGTGTCGCCGACGCGGCGCACTCGTGTCAGCCACTGACGATCACTGTCGTCCTCGGCCAATGGCACGATCATCACCCCCTGCGGGGCCAACTGCTTCAACAACGCCTGCGGCAGATGCGGCGCGCAGGCGGTCACCACGATCAGATCAAATGCCGAGCCATCATCCTGCCAGCCATGCCCACCATCGGCATGGCGCAACTCGACATTGTCGAGCCCGAACCAGCCAAGGCGTTGAGCGGCCCTGGCGTGCAGCACGGCGATGCGCTCGAGCGAAGACACCCGAGCGAACAGACGCGCCAGCAGCAATGTCTGATAGCCCGAACCGGTGCCGACCTCCAGCACCCGACACTCCTCGCGCGGGCGCGGCGCTTGCGCGAGGGCAAGCTCCGTCATGCGGGCGTGCATGTAAGGCTGGGACAGGGTCTGCCCCTGCCCCAGCGGCAGTGCGGTATCTTCATAGGCACGATGCGCCAGCGCCTCATCGAGAAACAGATGACGCGGCTCACTGGCCATCAGCTCCAGCACCCGCTCATCGCGAATGCCGGTATCCTCCAGGCGCGCCACCATGCGGTCTCGCGTGCGCTGGGAGGTCATGCCGATACCGCTCAGCTGCGCCGTGTCCGGTCGCCTGAGATGCAAGGGCCCGGCGATTCCCGCTGCGCTGTCTGACTGCGCAAGCGGGAAAGCGTTCTGATACACGTCCTTCATGGTCTTGATTCATATCCTGTCGAGCGAGGACTTCACAGCGAAATCTTGAGCCTTGCCTGGCGCTGCATCGCTCAGGTCAGCGCCTCGAGCCATTGCTCTACATCGTGGCGCGCCCCATGGGAGGTGAGGTCGGTCATCAACGGCGTGATGGAGACATAGCCCGCCGCGATGGCGGCGAAGTCGGTGTCATCCCCATCATCGATGCCATCGCCGGCCAGCGCGATCCAGTAGCGGGTACGGCCACGCGGGTCCTTGACCTCGATCGGAGCGCCCGCCGGGCCACGATGGCCCTGACGCGTGACGCGAAAGCCGCGAATCTCGCTCCACGGCACATCCGGCACATTGACGTTGAGCAATGAGCGCGGCGGCAAAGCCAGGGTCTCGGCCGCGCCGACGAGGCTCGCCGCCACGCGTCCAGCGGTCTCGAAATGGGTCTTGCCGCACAGTGACATCGCGATCGCCGACATGCCCAGCGAGCGGCCTTCCATCGCCGCGGCCACGGTACCGGAATACAGCACGTCATCACCCAGATTGGCCCCATGGTTGATGCCGGAAATCACGATGTCAGGCTTCTCGTTCCAGACGCCATTGACGCCCAGATAGACACAATCCGCGGGCGTGCCATCGACGCTGTAGAAGCCATTCTCCATCGCGGACAGCAACAACGGCCGACTCAGCGTCAGCGAGTTGCTGGCCCCTGAGCGGTCACGGTCCGGCGCGACCACACGAATGCGTGCCTGTCCGGCCAGCGCATCATGCAGCGCCTTGAGCCCCGGAGCGTGCACGCCATCATCATTGGAAAGCAGAATCCTGCGCATCATCTCACTCCTTTGCGAATCATCGGATAGCCGTCATGTCGCCTGACGGCATTACAGCAGCGGGTGGGCGATCAGCTCACGCAACAGGCCCGTCGCGAAGCTGCCGCGGGGCAGATCGAAGTGCAGCCAGACGCTGGCCTCAATGCCTTCGGTTCTTGCCTGCTCTGGCGTGACTTCCCACTCCAGACGCGGCTTGCCGGGCATCAGGCGCAGCGGTCTGCGCTCCGTCTTGACGCCAGCCTTCTCGAGCCCCTCACACAACTGCGGCCAACGCGTGGCCAGGACCTGCTCGAGCTGGGCGACCTGAGCATGAGCCTCGGCACGCCCCGTCCCCCACAGCGGGCCAGTGGGATGAATATCGCCACTCGCCAGGCGCTGCGCCAGCGTCTCGGCCGACTCGCTACCGTCGGTGACGAAGCGTGAGCCCGTCCCGTTGAGCGCGAATACCTCACCGCTCAACGCCGTCGCCCAGCAATTCGTCTTGAGGCGCGCAGCCAGCACCTCGTTGAACAGGAAGCTGCGTGCGGTCGACAGCAGCATGCCGCTGCGGTCATCACGCTTGCGCCAGCCACGCACAAGCACGGCACGTGCCCGGCCGAGATTATGTCCCTGATGACCGAAGCGCTGCGGCCCGAAATAGTTGGGCACACCATCACGCATCAGCGTCTGCCAGCGCGCCTCGAACTCGGGATGCGCGACGGCCTCACCGCTGACACGCAGCGCGAAGCGGTTGCCGCGATGCACGCCCCGCTTGAGCTTGCGCGGATGACGCACGCTGGCCAGCACGCGGACGCCCTTCTCGGCCAGCGCATCACTGAGATCTTCGGGCGCTTCGCGACCTGGCAACCATACGGAAATCCACTGCTGGGTGATCGCCTGCTTGTCCTTGAGACCGGCAACGCCGATGTCACGGGGTGCGACATCACACAGACTGGCCAGCTCGCGACACAGGTCATCGGTGGTCAGGCCGCGCTTCTCGACCCATAGCCACTGGTGCTCGCCATGACCTTCGGGGACGAAGTCCATCAACTCGGTGACCCGAAAGTCCTCCGGCGTGTGACGGAAATCGCCCTCCCCCAGCGGACCGCCATGCGCATGCGGCCAGCGCTGCATCAACTCGGCTTCCTTGACCCACGCCTCGCTGCCCGCAGCGTCCAGCGCCGCCAGCGCCTCGGCAAACAGCGCATCCGCCTCGGGCGACTCAGACATGTCATTCACTTCAGACATGCTCGGCTCCGCCAGCGGCCGGCAGCGCGCCCAGCAGCACCACCGCCTCGGCGGCGATGCCTTCCTTGCGACCGGTGAAGCCAAGCCGCTCGGTGGTGGTGGCCTTGACGTTGACGACCGCCAGCGGCACGCGCAGGTCCTCGGCGATCACTTCACGCATCGCCTGGATGTGCGGCGCCATCTTCGGCGCCTGCGCCATCACGGTGAGATCGACATTGCCGACCCCGAAACCGGCGGCATTGACCAGCCCGATCACGTGGCGCAGCAGGCCACGGCTATCGGCACCGGACCACTCGCTGTCGGTGTCCGGGAAATGCTTGCCGATATCGCCCATGGCACAGGCGCCGAGTAGCGCATCGCACAGCGCATGCAGCAGCACGTCACCGTCGGAATGCGCCACGAAGCCATGCTCGTAGGCGATCTTCACGCCACCGATCATCAGGTGATCGCCATCGCCGAAGCGATGCACATCGAAGCCGTGGCCGATGCGCAGGGCCATCGGTACATGGCCAGCCTGTTGGGGAGAAGTCGCGGATGGCGCGGTGGGGGTGGAAGCAGCGGGTGTTGCAGATTGCTCAGTCATGTCAGGCAGGCGTCCGGGGGCTATCGGGAAGCGCTTCGCGCGCGGCCAGCAGCAGGCGCGCCATGGCGAGGTCTTCCGGATGGGTGATCTTGAGATTGTCGCGGGCGGCGGCGACCAGCACGGGGGCACGGCCACAGGCCTCCAGTGCCGAGGCCTCATCCGTGATGAGCGCGGGGTTCTCCCCAAGCGCTTCACGCAGCGCCCGTCGCAACAGGCCCAACGGGAAGGCTTGCGGCGTGAAGGCATGCCACAGGCCGACGCGGGCTTCGGTATGCGCGATGCTCGGCGCACTTTCTGCATCGCCATCGCCATGCGGGCGGGAGTCGCCGGCCGGGGCGGCGCGCTTCATGGTGTCGCTGGCAGGGGCCGCCAGGATGGCGCCATCGGCACTGCGGCGAGCGGTCGCCACCAGCGCATGGATATCGGCTTCGCGAACGCAGGGGCGCGCGACATCGTGCACCAGCACGAGGTCATCGTCGTGGGCGTGGCGGCTCAGGCAATCCAGACCTGCCAGCACGCTGTCGGCACGCTCGCTGCCGCCATCGGCGCGCAGCCAGTCCTGCCACGGCACCATCGATGGCGAGAAATAGCCATCATCGGCGCCCAGTACCAGACAGAGCCCTGCCTCGGGCAGCGCGCGCTTGAGCGTCGCCAGCGTCGCCTCCAGCACGCAGCCGCCGGGCGACAGCTCCAGATACTGCTTGGGGCGGTCGGCCTGCATGCGGCTGCCTACGCCAGCGGCCGGCACCAGATACCACAGACGGGGCTCGCGCGAGGTGTCTGTCGGCATCATGGCGTGATCACCTTGGGCAGCCCGCCTTCCAGGCCCTTGCCCTCCAGCGCACCGTCCGCCACCTCATCGGGTGAAGGCGCCTTGCGTTCCGGCACCGCGACATTGGGCACCCACAGGAACTGCTCGTCCTTGCGCACCATGCCGAGGTCATTGCGTGCACGCTCCTCGATGGCCGCCAGACCATTCTTGAGGTCGACCACTTCCGCACCGAGTCGCTGGTTGCGGTTGTCCAGCACCGCATCTTCCTTGGAAAGCTGCTGCACGCGTGCACGAATATCGAATAATTCGGTGATGCCATTTTCGCCCCACCACAGCCGATACTGGAGCAGTGCCAGCAGCAGCAGCAGTGAGATATTGATCCATTTGAGCATGGCGATGTCCTTGGCCGTTGCAGCGCGCATTATGCCATCATCCGGGAGCGTGACGCAGGCACTGCCAGCATCCGTTGCCACGCTTGACGCCCCCTGTCGATCAGGGCCACCTGATGACAGCGTCCTCTCACCCCTCTGCCAGGAGTCATCCGATGTACAAGCTTGCGTTCTTCGTCCCGGAGAATGACGCCGAACACGTCAAGGAAGCCGTCTTTGCCACCGGTGCAGGGCGCATCGGCGACTATGAAGCTTGCTGCTTCGAGACACGCGGCACCGGCCAGTTTCGGCCACTGGCCAGCGCCAATCCGCATATCGGGACCTGCGGCACGCTGGAACGCGTTGCCGAACTGAAGATAGAGCTGGTATGTGACGATTCGCTCATCGCCGCTGCCGTGGCGGCGCTGCGCGACGCCCACCCCTATGAAGAAGTCGCCTTCGATTGCTGGCGACTGGAAACGTTCTGACCCCGCGTCCCCCGAAGAGCGAGGCACGCGAGGTCAGCACTGGCCGGACGATCTAGCTCGCGGGCAGGAAGGTGGTATTGAAGAAGTGCTCGCGGGTCTCCAGATCGATCTGCTCGAGATGCAGCGGGAAATGCTCGTCACCCTCGCCGTGGCGGCGGTCCTCGAAGTAGCGACGCAGCGTCACTTCCATGGTCGGGAAGGCCAGCGACTGCCAGGGGACCTCCTCCTCGGCGAACAGCGCCACCTCGAGGCTCTCGACGCCCGCCGAGTAGTCGCTGATCAGCTCGGCCCGAAACAGCATGTAGACCTGATTGATGTGCGGCAGGTCGATCAACGTATAAAGCCCCTTGAGCTTGACCTCGGCCCCGGCTTCTTCACGTGTCTCGCGGGCAGCGGCGTCGCTGGTGGTCTCGGCGTTCTCCATGAAGCCGGCCGGCAGGGTCCAATACCCCAGGCGCGGCTCGATGGCACGCCGACAGAGCAGCACCTTGCCGTCCCGCACCGGCAGGGTGCCCGCGATGATGCGCGGATTCTGATAATGGATGGTGCCGCAGCTATCACACAGGTAGCGCAGACGATCATCGCCCTGCGGCACTGCCAGACGCACCTTTTCACCACAGTGACTGCAATAATTCATTCGCTCTCCCATGAAATCTCAAGGCGCCCTTCAGTGACATCCCGTCCCCGCTTCCTCGCTGCGCGGTGGGCCCAGCGGCATGGCAGTCGCCTTGACCGCCAGGACCCTCGCGCCACATCATGAATGCCTACGAGGAAACGACATGCTAGAAGCCCTGCGCCAACGCCTGCAAGCACATCAACCCCTTGCGACTGACCACAAGCTGCCACGCGCCGCCGTGCTGATCGCGCTGATCGATCGTCCCGAACCGACGCTGCTGCTGACGCGTCGTGCCAGTCATCTCAGTCAGCACCCCGGCCAGGTAGCCTTCCCCGGCGGCAAGGCCGAGCCCGATGATAGCAATCTGTTGGCCACCGCGCTGCGCGAAGCCGAGGAAGAAGTGGCGTTGCCACCCAGCGCCGTGGAGGTCTTCGGTCAGTTGAGCGACGTGATTTCCTTGCACGGCATGCGCGTCACGCCCTTTGTCGGGCGCATTCCCGCTGACCTGCCGCTGCGCGCGGACCCCGGCGAGATCGAGCAGATCTTCGAGATGCCGCTGAGCATGTTGCTGAGAGACGAGCGCGAGCATACCGACGTGATCACCGTCGGCGACGAGACCTGGTACGTGCCCAGCTATCGCGTGGCTGACCAGGTGCTGTGGGGGCTGTCCTCGATGATGCTGGTCGAACTGATGGCCATCGGCTTCGGCCATGCCATGAGCCTCAAGGCAGCGCCACCGCCTGGTGCTCCGCTGCGCCATCTGCCGCCGCGCGCCGTGCCGCCTCGCCCCTGAACCCCAAGACCCTGAATTTCTGAATTTCTGAATTACCAAGTTCCTGAGGTCCTGAGCTCCTGAGCTCCTGAGCTCCTGAACCCGACAGGGTGCGTTCCCGCCGAGCGGCTCGTCATCGCCCTGATGGCATCGCAGCGCTGTCATTGCCTCGACGATATTGCACCGACAATGGCACTCGACTATAACTCCTCGCCCACGATGCCATGCCACTTCCCGTTCGGAGCGCCTGATGCCCGCTGCACCTGCACCCGCCCCACTGCTGGACCCTGTCGCACTGAACCTGCTGGTCGATGAACTGGTCGAGCATGGCTACAGCGTGCGCCCCGACTTCCTGCCGCGGCAGGTCATCGGTCAACTCAATGATGAACTGACGGAGTTGGAGACGCGTCAGCAATTGACGGCGGCAGGTATCGGACGCGGACGCGAGCATGATCTGCGCCCGGACATCCGCGGCGACGCGATTCGCTGGCTGGACCGCAACTCACGCGCCCAGCGCGCCTACCTGGAAGCGATGAACGTGCTCAAGGATGAACTCAACCGTGCCCTCTATCTGGGGCTGTTCGAATATGAGGCCCACTTCGCCCACTATCCGGTCGGCAGCTTCTACAAGAAGCATCTCGACAGTTTTCGCGGCCGCGGCAATCGCCTGATCTCCAGCGTGCTCTATCTCAATGAGGACTGGCCGCGCGATGGCGGCGGCGAGATCGTGCTCTACGACCCCGAGGATGACAGCCGCGAGATGGCGCGTGTCCCCCCCGAGGCCGGCACCTTCGTGTGCTTTCTCTCCGAGCAGATCCCCCATGAGGTACTGCCGACGCATCAGGCGCGCGCCAGCGTCACCGGCTGGTTCCGCCGCAACACCTCACAGGGCAATCTGGTCGACCCGGCACGCTGATCTGAAAGGTGACTATTTCGGGAGCGTCCGCTCTTCCTGCAAGGCATGCTCTTCCTTGACCTCGATCTCCTCGAGGCTATCCAGCGAGGCGTCGGTAATCAGCTCCGGCATGTCAGTGGCCAGCTCACGGGTAACCTCGACCAGCGGGTCATCGGCTTCGGCGTCACGCAGGTGCTCCTCGGCGGCCTCGACCAGTTCAGGCCCGACCGCAAGCTCGGTCCCCAGCGGTGTCTGCGGAGCATGGGTCTCGAAGGGTGCCAACGGTTGCGGTGCCGGGCGCATCACGCGGCGCCAGACGAAGAAGAGCAGCATGCCGCCGCCCATCACCGCCAGACTCAGTGCCATGCCGGGCATCGCGCCCATCTCGGCCATCGGCAGCGATACCGCAGGCGGTGACAGGGTCGACCCCACCGCATTGATCAACAGCAGGCCCTGGCTCATGCGCACCAGGGCACCGGCGGGCGCACGGTCGGCGGCGTGACTGACCGCCACCGGATAGAGCGTGAAGGCGGCACCGCCGAGCAGGAACAGCACCACCAGCTGGGCGATGCCTTCGCGCGCCGGCCCCATCAGCAAGGCAGCGAAGCCGACGATGGCGATCGACAGGATGATCAGCACCTGCTGGCGGTCGTGGCTGTCTGACCAGCGGCCGATGGGGTACTGCAGCAGCATCCCACCGAGAATCACCAGCGCCATGCGCTGACCGATCTCCGCGGTGCTCAGGGCGCCGCCATCGCCCAGCGCCAGAGGCAGCAGGCTGTAGATGACCGCCACCACCAGCCCCGAGGCGAGGCAGCCGAACACGCCTGTCGGCGTGATGCGAATCAGGCGCCACGGGCTCAAGGGCTCGGACTGTTCGATCAGCGGCGAGACACGCGGCAACAGCACCAGCGGCAATACCGAGGCCGCCGCCAGCATCGCCACCAGCATGAAGGCCGCCTCGAGGCTCAGCATGGCGGTCACGCCCAGTAGCAACTGACCGAGCACCCCCGCGCCGTAGAGCACGATCATGTAGAGCGCCAGCAGACGCCCGCGCACGGCAGGGTCGGCGGCGCTCAGCAGCCAGCTCTCGATGACCAGATACACCCCGACCAGCGACCAGCCGATCATCATGCGCAGCAGGAACCACACCACCGGGTGATCGCCCAGCCCCATGGCCAGTGCCGCGACCGCTACCAGCGAGGCGAAGCCGGCATAGGCGCGGATATGGCCGATGCGCAGCAGCAGGCGGTCGTTGACCAGCGCGCCGAGCCCGAGGCCCAGATAGTAGGCCGAGCTGATCAGGCCGATCGCCTCGCTCGAGACGCCGGCGGCAGACAGCCGCAACGGGACCAGCGAGGTCAACATGGCGTTACCGATCCCCAGCAAGGCAAGGCCGAGCAGGGGCGCAAGGGACATCAACAGCAGATGACGGGGCATGACCAGATCCTCGGCCGGCCGCCAGTCAGCGATCAGCCAATGCCGCAAGGTGCGGATATCGTCGGGAGGGGAAGTTTGCCCTGCGAGAATACGTCAAGGCGCGGGCAATATAGTGACAGTCAGCGCCAAATCCAAGCCTTTTTGCGTCATTTGGCGACAATGTCGTCTTGGGTGTCGCTGCGCGCTGTCCTGCGCTCTCTCCATGCCCTGTCCCCTGCCCTGTCCCACGCTCTTGTCAGACGGGTTGAGGCACGCGGAAGATGACGCTGTCGTTGGCGACCTGCTCAAGTTCGAGTCCATGCGTGCGTGCCAGCCAGGCAAAGGTGGCCGGGCTGAACAGGCACACATGCGTCGGATCACGCAGGTAGTGCCAGCGCCTGAGCGCCTCCGGATCATCCGAGGCGGGCTGTGTCATCACCCCCAGCAGGCCGCCAGGCTTGAGGCAGCGCAACCACTGGCGGAAGACCTCCCCCGGGGCGTAGAGATGCTCGATCACCTCGGTACTGACGATGAAGTCATGCTGGCGGGTGAGCGCTGCCGGGTTCGGGTGATAATAGAGGTCGTGCAGCGCCATCGGATGACCCGCCTCCTCGAACATCTGCGCCAGGGCAGGCCCAGGACCACAGCCGAAATCGAGTCCGCTGGCACCGGCCGCGAGCCGCTCGCACATCGGCGTGAAGAGCTTGGCCAGAAAGCTTCGATAACGCGGGTCTGCCGGGTCATTCTCGTGCTGGTCGTAGATATCCTGCTCTGCCCTGGCATCCAGGCGCTGGGATGGCGCCAGATACAGCAGATGACACTCCGGGCAGCGCAGGTAGTCGCGCTCGTCGGCGGGAGGTCGCTGACCGGTCTCGGGGCACGGCCTGCGCCGCTGTACCAGGTGCAGTACATGCTGGCTCTGGGACGCCTCACACAGCGGGCAGACAGTATCTGCAGGCGGATAGGGAACGAGGGAATCAGGGGCTGACATCAGGGCTCCGCGGCAAGGGACGCTGGCGATGGGGGCGACGTCACCATACGGCTGGCGGCGACATCTCGGCGCCACGCGCGATACCGTAGCGGCACTGGCAATTCCGCTGCAGGTGAACGTATCGAACGCGACGACTGTCTGAGCGCTGAATGATACCCCGCGCCAGTGTCCTGCGCCTGCCGCGATGGAGCCTGCAGGCACCGCCCCCCTCTGGCACAATGAGCATCATTCGAGTACGGCACCGCGACACCTGACGATGTCACGGCGCCTGCCTTCGCGTCAGACCAGGCGCGATCTTTCATGCCAGACCACCGGAACTTCACGTGTGACGATGGACAAGACTCTCAAGCGGTTCGAACAGGCCATGGAACAGCGCCTGACTCCTCTCAAGGCCAACTCCGTGGCCTGTCTGTGGCAACGACTGTCCGGGCTCAGCACCCGCCAGCTCTGGTGGCTGGCGCGCCCGTTGGCGCGTGTGGTGCAGCTGTGCAATCCCCGCGAGCGCCGGGTCACGCGCCAGAATCTTGGCCAGGCCTTCCCGCAGCTCGACAAGCAGGCGCGCGCGCGTCTGGCGAGCGACAGCCTCGCGCATTCCACCGCCACCATGCTGGAGCTGGGCATGGTATGGCTGGGCGATGAAGACGCCGTACGCGACTCGATTCTCGAGGTCCACGGTCGCAATCTGCTCGACGAGGCGCGTGCCGAGGGACGCGGCGTCATCGTGCTGGCACCGCACTTCGGCAACTGGGAAGTGCTCAATTTCTGGCTCTCCAGCCACTTTCCGTTCACTGCCATGTACGAGCCGCCCAAGTTCGAGCGCCTCGACCCGATCATCCGCAATGGTCGTGAGCGCATGGGTGCGAGCCTGGTGCCCACCAACTCGCGCGGCGTGGCTGCCTTGCTCAAGGCACTCAAGCGCGCCGAAGCGATCGGCATACTGCCGGATCAGGAGCCGGGCCGTGGCAGCGGCGTCTTCGCCGACTTCTATGGCCGCCCCGCCTATACCGCCACCCTGCTGCCCAAGCTGGTGGCGAGAACCGATGCGCGCGTCGTCACCGGTGTCGCCCAACGTCTGGAAGATGGCCATGGCTTCGCCATCCACTTCCTCGCCGCGGATGAGGGGGTCTATTGCGAAGAAGAAGTCGCCTCGGCACGCGGGGTGAATGCCTCGGTGGAAGCGGCGATCGCATTGGCGCCGGCCCAGTATCAGTGGGAATACAAGCGCTGGCGCAAGAGCCCGCAGGAAATGGAGCAACAACCTGGCTGGCAGGAGTCCCGCTTCTATGCGCGCACCTACTCCTTCTTCTCGCTCAAGGGCTGGCGCCGCTACTTCAAGCATCGCCGCAAGGCCAGCAAGCGCGGCTGAGGGCAGCACTGGCGCAACAGGCCATCAGCTCCCAGACTGAATGCGCATGGCTCAACGACAGGAGGCAAGGATGCCGATCGAGACTCACGCCGCTCACCTCACAAGCGCATCGCCCCGGCGCCCCGCACTGCCTCGAGCGGTACCGGCACGCCTGATGACACGCCTGGTCACAAGCGTCGCGGTGGCCTGTCTCGCATTGTCTCTGCCGGCCCAGGCGGAGACAGAGACAGGTACTTCTTCCTCACTGTCGCTGGTGAGCGCTCAGCAAGTGCCCAGCGATGCCCCAGCGCTCAAGCTGCCTGAGGGTGCCACGCTCGAGCGGCTGGCCTCGCTCGACAGTCCACGCATGCTGCATCTCACTGATGCTGGCGAGCTGCTGATCGGCTCGCGGGCCGAGCGTGTCTATCGCGCTCAGCTGACGCCGGACGGCAACCTCTCTGCCGTGAAGACGCTGGTCGAACTGTCGGGCTATCCCCACTCGCTGGTGGTGCGCGGTGACAGGCTCTACGTCGCGACCACCGCAGCGCTGCTGGTCGCCGACTATTCACACGGCGAGTCCCTCACCCGCGATGACTTTCGTGAGCTGATCGCTCTGCCCGGCAGCGGTGGCCATAACTCGCGCACCTTGAGTCTCGGGCCGGAGGGTGGCCTCTATCTGGCGTTGGGTATCCAGGGCAACTGCTCGAATCAATACCTTGCAGGCAGCGAGCAGGGCTACTCCTTCAGTGAACGCCGCGGTGGCGTGCTGCGTCTTGAGGAGTCCGGCGATGCGCCGCACTGGCGGCCCTGGGCCAGTGGACTGCGCAACCCGGTAGGCCTCGCCTGGCAGCCGGGCATGGCAGGTGAGCCGCGCCTGCTGGCCACCAACAACGGCCCCGACCACTGGGGCTATGAGCAACCCCGCGAGCTGGTGGTCGCAGCCCGCGAAGGCAGTTTCCATGGCATGCCCTGGTATCAGTGGGTCGATGGCAACTGGCAGGCGGATGATTGCATCGCGAGCGATTCACCGCGTGAGCGTGACGAGATCGCGCCGCCACTGGCCGAGATCCCCGCTCGTAGTGCGCCGATGGGAATCGCGGTGGTACCGCCAGGGCACCCATTGGCTGCTGACATGGATATCGTGGTGGCAGTCCACGGCAGCTGGGGTACGGCGCCCTCCGGCAACGCCGCGGGTGACCCGGCCAGCCGCCGTGAGCCTCGCCTGCTGGGCCTCAAGCTGGCGACGCCAGACACTGAAGCACGCCTGATTCCGGTACTGACCGGTCTGCAGGACAGCAGCAGCGGCCAACGTTGGATTCGCCCGCTCGATGTCCTGTTCGGCCCTGAGGGCAGTCTGTACTTCACCTCGGATAGCGGCGCGGCAGGTCTCTATCGCCTCACCTTCGATTGATGGTCTGACCTTGATCAGAACGGGCCTTTGAGAAGCGAAGCCCTGGCCCTTATCCAGGCGCTCTCTCAAAGCCATCACTCCACGCTCTCTCAAAGCGCCCTCTCCAAGCTCTCTGTCCAAGCTCCCTGTCCAGGCTCTCTTCCCGGGAGCTGCTTGGCAGAGGGCCTACTGCAGTAGCTGCATGCAGCAGACCCAGAAGACCTGCCTTGCATGCCCCGCCTGCGAATTACAGAAATGTAGTCCTGTGTCCCCACATGCGCCCAATGGCCATCTAGGCATCGTGTGTCCATGGAGCGACACTGAGGCCACGCCAAGCGTTTAATGAACGATGACGCGTTGAGAGAGCGTCGTTCGCTCGTGCATCCAGCCTACAGACTCATGCGTATGATCCAACGAATACGCCATCGTCGGAGCCTGCCGCCATGAACCAGCAGCCACCCCCAGCATCACGGACGCCCGCCAGCCGGGACTCCCTGTCGAGCACATGCACGCACCTGACGCGCGCTCCCTGGCTGAGCATCGTGATGCCGGTGCATGACGAGGCAGCCGGCATCGTGCAAACCCTCATTGCCCTGAGTCGCCTGCGCGCGGGCGGCGACTGTGAAGTGATCGTGGTGGATGGTGGCTCGACGGATGGCACCCCCTCACTGGCCCGACCGCTGTGTGATGTCGTGCTGAGCAGTGAGCCGGGCCGGGCACGCCAGATGAATGCCGGAGCCGCGCGTGCACGCGGAGAATGGCTGCTGTTTCTGCATGCCGATACCGACTTGCCCGACAATGCGCTGGCATTGCTCAAGGAGGCCGTCACGACGCATCGCCGCAGCGACTGGGGCCGCTTCGATGTCAGCATCAAGGGCGAATCGCCGTGGTTACCGATGATCGCCGCCATGATGAATCTGCGCTCGCGGCTGACCAGCATCAGCACGGGCGACCAGACCCAGTTCGTGCAACGCTCGACCTTCGAGGCCATCGGCGGCTTTGCCGACATGCCACTGATGGAAGATATCTGGCTGAGTGCCCAGCTCAAGCATCTGACCCCGCCAATGAACCTGACGGCGCGTGTCACGACAAGCGGTCGACGCTGGGAGACCCACGGCGTCTGGCGCACCATCGTCAAGATGTGGGGGCTGCGGCTGGCGGCCTGGTGTGGCGTCTCCCCTGCACGTCTGGCACGCCTCTACGGCTATCGCGCCGCAGCGCAGGCCTGTGAGCAGCGCGGCATGCCCCATGCGTGATACGGCGTTGCCTACCTTGCCCACCGCTGATAACGCGTCAAAGGTGCGCCCGACTCTCATCATCTTCGGTCGCCTGCCCATCGCCGGCCACTGCAAGACACGCCTGATTCCCGCACTCGGCCCCGAGGGTGCAGCTCGACTCTATGAGCGGATGCTGAGCCATATCGTTGACCAGACCTGCGCCGCGCGCCTCGGCAAGGTCGTGGTGATGCTGACGCCCTCTGCCGAGCCGTCGAGTCATACCCCTGAACAGGCGGCTCTGCGAGCAGCACTTGAATCCCGGCTGCGAAGCGTTGTCGATGCCTCTGCCGACCTCACCTTCGAGGCACAGCCGCAGGGAGATCTCGGTGAGCGAATGTCCCGGGCCATGGCCCGGCATCTGCCCGAGGGGCCGGTGTTATTAATGGGCTCCGATCTGCCGGCACTGGACAGCCAGCGTCTGCGTGAAGCAGCCCACAGACTACGCACCCACGACGCGGTCCTGCAGCCCACCGACGATGGCGGCTATGGCTTGATCGGTCTCAAGACGCCCTGCCCGCAGGCCTTTCTGCTGCCCCGATGGAGTCATGCCCATGTCTGCCGGGATACTCTAGAGCTGCTGGCACGGGCCGGGAAAACGGCCGCTTGCCTGCCGATCAGCTGGGATGTCGATGAGCCGCGTGACCTGGAGCGTCTTTCGTGCCACCTGCCGGCGCTCATGGCCGACCTTGCCGCTTGAGGCTCTTAGCAAGTCCGCTTAAGGCTCTTCACACGCCCGGCATGCCTCCCAAAGTCGTATGCATTTTTGCTCACACTGCCCTTCTTCTGCGCCGCAGGGCTGTTACACTCGCTGCACAGTGACTCACATGTCACAGCTTGACGGGGTGCCGGTAAGACCGGCTGAGATGTCATGCGCAGGCAATGTCCTTGCGTGAATGACGATCCCGCCGAACCTGATCCGGCTAGTACCGGCGTAGGGATCAAGCGCGAAGCGATGCCACTCGATATCGTCACCACTTTCTCACGGTGACTGTCGGCACCTCCCCCCGCTTTTCCCCTGCTCCTGTTCCGGTACTGGCCACGCTTGCGCCAGAGACCTGTCGCCCCATCACGGGTCGTCAGCACGCTCACCGAGGGATGCGTCATGCCTAGTTTCAACGACCTGACCAGTGCCTGCGCCGAGGAATGGCGTGACTATCTCGAGCACGACTTCGTTCGCCAGCTGGGCGAAGGTCGTCTGCCGGAGGAGTCCTTCCGCCATTACCTGCAGCAGGACTACCTGTTCCTGATCCACTTCGCGCGCGCCTGGGCGCTGGCCGCCTACAAGAGCCGCACCCTCGCGGAGCTGCGTCAGGCCACGGCCAGTCTCGACACCATCCTCAATACCGAGCTCGATCTGCATATCGGCTACTGCAGCGAGTGGGGCATCAGCGAGGATGACCTGAGCGAGCTGCCGGAATCGCGCGCCACCCTGGCCTATACCCGTTACGTGCTCGATTGCGGCCAGCGCGGTGACCTGCTCGATCTGCATGTGGCGCTCGCGCCCTGCCTGATCGGCTACGGCGAGATCGCCGAGTGGCTGCTCGATCAGGACATCACCGAGATCGAGAACAACCCGTACGCGGACTGGATCGCGATGTACTCAAGCGATGACTTCAAGGAAGCCGTCGAAGCTGAACGTGAATGGCTGGATGCGCGTCTCTCGGAGGTCTCGGAGCGCCGACTGGGTGAACTGGTCGATGTCTTCCGGGACGCCACGCGACTCGAGATCGACTTCTGGCAGATGGGCCTCGATCGCGACTGAATCATGACAGACTGACGTCCCGGCGCTCGCCATGAGCCGCCCGGGATGACGCCATCCCCCCTGGATGGCACGACTGACAGGCCAACAGAGCCTGGATGCGAGAACGCTTTCCGAGGCAAGCCTGACGCTTCGGGCAACACACTTTCGCATTGAAATCTGCACACGCTTGACGGGGTGCCGGTGGAACCGGCTGAGATCCTGCATGCATGCTTCGCCGCCCTGACGCGCGAGCTTGCCAGCAAGGGGTCCCGTGGAACCTGAACCGGTTAGGACCGGCGTAGGAATCAAGCTGATGGCCAGCCGCTGCGCGCGGCCGCCTCGCTCCCGGGCCACCTGTTGGCAAGGAGTCGGTGACGACCATCCTCTCCCTGCGCACGGTCTTCCCATGATGACGTCAGCCGTGACGTCGCCCTTTGAGGAGACCTGCATGAGCACTGCCCCGACGACACAAGACCCGCAAGCCATCAACGCCGCCGAGTCACCGCTCGCCTCGCAGCCTGATGCTGCCCCCAAGGCACGCGCGCGTGCCGGTCGCAAGGATGGCAGCCGCCACCTCGCCAGCGAAGCACAGGTCGACGCCGCCGCCATCGCGCCGCTGAGCGGCTCGCGCAAGATCTATATCGAAGGCTCCCGCCCGGACATCCGCGTGCCCATGCGCGAGATCGGCTGTTCGCCGACCCAGACCTCCAGCGGTCTGGAAGAGAACCCGCCGATCGTCGTCTACGATACCTCCGGCCCCTACACCGATCCGGCGGTCGAGATCGACATCCGCCGGGGTCTGGCGCCGCTGCGCGAGAAGTGGATCGAGGAACGCGGTGATACCGAACAGCTCAACCAGCTGAGCAGTGAATATGGCCGCGTGCGCCAGGCCGACCTGCGCCTGTCGTCACTGCGTTTCGAGCTGGACCACCGCCCGCGTCGTGCCCTGCCGGGCAAGAATGTCACCCAGCTGCACTATGCGCGCCAGGGCATCATCACGCCGGAGATGGAATACATCGCAATTCGCGAGAATCAGCGTCGTATCGCGCTGCGTGAGGAGTATCAGGGCAGCGAATCCGTCGAGAGCATTCTGGGCCACCAGCACCCGGGCCACAGCTTCGGCGCCAACCTGCCCGACGAGATCACCGCGGAATTCGTGCGTGAGGAAGTCGCACGCGGCCGCGCCATCATTCCCGCCAACATCAATCACCCGGAAAGCGAGCCGATGATCATCGGCCGCAACTTCCTGGTGAAGGTCAACGGCAACCTGGGCAACTCGGCGGTCACCTCCTCCATCGAGGAAGAGGTCGACAAGATGACCTGGGCGATCCGCTGGGGCTCCGACACCGTGATGGATCTCTCGACCGGCGCCAACATCCACGAGACCCGTGAATGGATTCTGCGCAACTCTCCCGTCCCCATCGGCACGGTGCCGATCTATCAGGCACTGGAGAAGGTCGATGGCGTGGCCGAGAACCTCGATTGGGAGATCTTCCGCGACACGCTGATCGAGCAGGCCGAACAGGGCGTCGATTACTTCACCATCCACGCCGGCGTCCTGCTGCGCTATGTGCCGCTGACTGCCAGTCGCGTGACCGGCATCGTCTCGCGCGGCGGCTCCATCATGGCCAAGTGGTGTCTGGCGCATCACGAGGAAAGCTTCCTCTATCGCCACTTCGAGGACATCTGCGAGATCTGCAAGGCCTACGACATAAGCCTGTCACTGGGCGATGGCCTGCGCCCGGGCTCGGTGGCCGATGCCAATGACGCCGCCCAGTTCGGTGAGCTCGAGACGCTCGGCGAGCTGACGAAGATTGCCTGGCAGCACGATGTCCAGGTCATGATCGAGGGCCCGGGTCACGTGCCGATGCACCTGATCAAGGAGAACATGGACAAGCAGCTCAGCGAGTGTGACGAGGCGCCCTTCTACACCCTCGGCCCGCTGACCACCGACATCGCCCCGGGCTACGATCACATCACCTCCGGCATCGGTGCCGCGATGATCGGCTGGTTCGGCTGCGCCATGCTCTGCTACGTGACCCCCAAGGAGCACCTGGGCCTGCCCAACAAGGACGACGTCAAGACCGGCATCATCACCTACAAGATCGCCGCGCATGCCGCCGATCTGGCCAAGGGCCACCCGGGCGCGCAACGCCGTGACAATGCGCTCTCCAAGGCGCGCTTCGAGTTCCGCTGGGAAGATCAGTTCAATCTGGGCCTGGACCCGGACACCGCGCGCAGCTTCCACGACGAGACGCTGCCCAAGGACTCGGCCAAGGTCGCCCACTTCTGCTCCATGTGCGGGCCGAAGTTCTGCTCGATGAAGATCACCCAGGAAGTGCGTGATTACGCCAATGAGCATGGCCTGACCGGCGATGCCGACAGCGTGATGGCCGGCATGCAGGAGCAGGCCGACAAGTTCAAGCGTGAAGGCAGCCAGCTCTATCAGGAGGTGTAGATAAGCGCCTGACGCACAGGAAAGCTGAATTTCCGAGCGATACAAAAAACGCCCCGACCAGTGATGGTCGGGGCGTTTTCGTCACATCCTGTCAAACGCTCATGACATCTCATGAGCGTGACAGAAGGCTCACGTGCGGCTGGTGACTTCCAGCAGGTGATAACCGAACTGGGTCTTCACCGGGCCCTGCACGGTGTTGATCGGGGCGCTGAACACGACTTCGTCGAATTCCTTGACCATCATGCCCGGGCCGAAGGCGCCCAGGTCGCCGCCACTGCGGCCGGACGGGCAGGAGGAGTGCTCGCGAGCGGCATCAGCGAAATCGCGGCCGTTCTCGATTTCGGTCTTGAGAGCTGCACACTGTTCTTCGCTGGAAACGAGAATATGACGCGCTGTGGCCTGTGCCATGTCTATCACCTGTCACTGATCGAATAAATGCTGCCGGCAATCACCGGCGGCGTGGCAGGTCATTGTGGCCCAAGGCAGCGCTCGCCGCTAGCGTCGCGCGCCTCCCCACCTCCCCAGCGATACTCCAGACACGCAAACGCCCACCCGGAAGACCGAGTGGGCATTGAGGACGCTCGCCTGAGAACGTCAACAGCAGTCGCTTACTTGGCGACTTTCTGCATGGCCTCGGAGGCGGACTTGGCGTTGCTTTCTGCCAGTTCCTGACCTTTCTTGGCGTATTCCTGGTTCAGCTCGACCACTTTCTGGGTGTCGTTCTGCAGCTTCTCGCCCAGAGTCTTCACGGTTTCCTGCTGCTCCTTGACGAAGTTCTTCAGACCTTCGCTGTCCTTGATCTCGAGCATGGAACGCGCCTGGGTCAGGGAAGCATCAGCATAGGATTTGGTCAGTTCCATCTGGGCGCCGATCAGCTTCTCGCTGTAATCGATGCTCAGGGCGCTGAAAGCACGCAGCGGAGACAGGAACATATCGTCGAACTGCTGAGCGGACTTCTCGAAGTTGGCATTGAACATGTAGGCACCCTCCAGGGTATTGGCATCACGCTGAAATGAACCGGAGCCTTGCTCCGTTCGGTTATCAGGACTGAACCGGGCTGGTGCACCGTAGTGACCGAGCCATCATTATCAAGCCGTCACTATCAAGCCGTCGCGGTCAGATAGTGCTATCGACCAGGTTCCATCCTCGCTG
The DNA here is from genome assembly GCF_011319755.1 of Cobetia sp. MB87. Lineage (NCBI taxonomy): Bacteria > Pseudomonadati > Pseudomonadota > Gammaproteobacteria > Oceanospirillales > Halomonadaceae > Cobetia > Cobetia sp. MB87. Next base: position 303,094 of record NZ_VFBC01000005.1, read on the forward strand.
CAACGCAGCATAAGACAGTCTTTGTTGCACTGCAACATCAAAAACATCGCAACGAATGGCCTGTACGATCGAGATGATGCAGTCACTTGATTGCACTGGAGAAAAACAATCAGAAGTCGAAAAGAAAATTGACGCCCTGGGGCCCCTTCACGCCATGCACCATTCCCTGGAACGCTAGGCTGGGCCAAAGTGCTGGGTCATAGGACTGGGACACAGGCCCGAAGCTGAAAGGCTGAACTTGAGGAGAGCGCCGTGCTGCTGCCTCACTGGCATGAGGCGTCGCGGCAGCGTTTGCAGAGCAGGCGCCCGCCCAGCGCACGTGCCTGATCCGGCTGGCGACAGAAGTCGACACTCTGGGAGGAAAGCCATCGCCGACAGCCTTGGCAGCGCGGCAGGCTTTCCTCATCCTGCGACTGGGCGGAAGACGCACCCTGCTGATCGTTGGGCGCAGCCCCCGGCTGCTCGCCTGCCGCCTGCGGGCTAGCGGGATCTTCCTGGCTGCCCTGATCCAGAGTCTGGTGCCCGGGCTGCCAATGCGCGGCCTGCAGCCCTCGGTCCCCAAAACCGCACTGCCGTTTCAGGGCAGCCGTAGATGTCACGCCACGCTGGACCGCCAGCGTCGTGTCATCCGATGTCCCCTCCATGTCATCAGACTCTGCCGCCATGGCAGCGCTTTCGCCTGAGGTCTGCGGCAGTGCTTCAGGTGATAGCGGCGGTTGCCATAGATAGGCCAGCGGAGACACCGGAGTGGCAGCGTCGCCCTCCGACGCGCGCGTGTCAGCGGCCAGGCCCAGCTTTGCCACCCAATCCGTATTGGGAGCCACATGCTGGGTCGCGATGGCGCGCCCCAGCTGGCGCAGGCGGCGCTGATCGAGGCGGTGAGTAAAACTGCGCAGCCGTGTCACGTAAGCGGTCTTGCCGCTCACCTGCAGGCACTGACGCTTGAGGCGCGCGAAGGACAACAGCGCACGGCTGTCGACGATATCTTCCGGCGGGCGACTGACCTGAGCCGCATCGGCCACCACGATGCGATAGCGCAATTGCGGCTGCAGCGTCATCCCCAGGCGCACAGGCAACAACGCGGAGGCCTCCAGCCACTGCACGATGGCGCGGCTACGCTCAGGGATCGTCTGCAAGGGGCACGGCGTCACGGCATGCGCCATGACCCCATCTTCGTCTGAGGGGGGCTCGCTCCCCTGCGCGACTCGTCCACTATGGGCAAGTAGCTCACCGAAGGGGGTGATCGAGAGCGTCAGATCAAAACAGGAGGCATCCAGCACCCAGACCTGCATGAGGCTGTTGATCAGCAGGTGATCGATCTCGATCACGCCCTCTGCCTGCGCCAGGCGCACATCATGCAGCACGACCCAATCATCCCGTGTCCCCAACAAGGCATCCAGCTGGCTTGCCAGCGCACGGCGACGCGCCTGACGGGCACGTATCGCACGCAGGGCCTCCAGCACCTTGTGGCGCTCGGGCGCGGCAAGCGCAGCATCCTGCGCCAGCACCTCAAGCACCAGCAGGTCATATTCCCGTGAATCACAGTCCTTGATCAGCATGGGCGCCTCTGGATTAGAGCATTCATATATATCTCAGTGTAGTGCTCTATTCGCAATCTTTCTTGCCTATGACTCCGCGGAAAAATCCGCCAGCGGATAGCAGTGACGGAAGCTGAGGGCCATCACTCCTGCGTTGTCTGAGGCGCGGCCTCCCGGTAAGGCAGCATTGCCGTCACCTGCTGACGCGCCTTGCTCAGCCAGCGCGCCTCCTCCTCGACGGCCTCGGCCACCGCCTCCTGAAGCCCGGGATGCATCAGCCAATGCAGCGACCCGGTGGCATACGCCGCGAAACCGCGGCTGATCTTGTGCTCTCCCTGGGTGCCGGGATCGAAGCGCTTGAGCCCTCGCTGCAGGCAGAATTCGAGCCCCTGGTAATAGCAGACCTCGAAGTGCAGACAGTCGGCGTGGACTTCGCTGCCCCACCAACGACCATACAGACAATCACTGCCGATCAGACACAAGGCTGCCGCCACCGGTGCGCCCTGCTCATCACGCGCCTGCACCAGCAGCAGCCGCTCGGGCATGTTGAGCCTGAGCTGATGGAAGAAATCGAGCGGCAGATAAGGGCGCTGGCCGCGCTCGAGATAGGTCATGCAGTAGCAGCGGTAGAATGCCTCGATATCGTCAGGGCCAATCTGCGCCCCCTCGAGCCTGGCCAGCGTGAAGCCTTGCTCGGCGACCTTTCGCCGCTCGCGACGGATCTCCTTGCGCCGTTTGGAGCGCAGACTCTCAAGCCAGGTGGCAAAATCCGGCTCACCGCGTGACTGCCAGTGATATTGCATCCCGGGACGCGAAATCAGCTCCGGAATCGCCGCCAGCCAGTCCTGGCGCTCCTCTGCCGCGACAAACAGCAGATGAAATCCGCTGTGCTCATAACGACGCAGCGCGCTACCCGGCTCAGCCGCGGGCGCGATGCCAGCCTTGAGATGCGGCCACAACCACTCAAGCAAGGCACGTCGGGCGGCAGGTGACGACAACTGCGGCAAGGTGACAAGGCGTGGGCCATCGCTGGGAGTGAACGGCACGGCAGTCAACTGCTTGGGATAATAGCGCCCACCGGCCTGCTCCAGGGCCTCCGCCCATTGCTGATCGAATACATATTCGCCACGCGAGTGCAGCTTGAGATAGCGCAGCAGCCCTGCCAGCAAGCGGCCGTCGGCATCTCGTACCACCAGATGGGCAGGATGCCAGCCACTGGCGGCACTGGCCGCACCGCAGCTTTCCAGCGCGCTCAGATAGGCATGTCGCAGGAAGGGATAGTCATCGCCTGCCAGCGCATTCCATTCACTGGCGGTGAGGGCGTCGAGAGAATCCAGCACCTCCAGGCGCCAGCCCTGTGTCTCTGCGACATCTGCAGCGCTCACAGTCTGCTTCTGGTCTGTCACCGCCCCTGTCACCGCCTGAGCAGCCTCATCATCCGCCTGCCATTGCCCTGTCACCGTACTCTCCTCATAGTCTTGCCATGCCCACCGCGGGTGCAGACATGCCGCACATCCCAGGACATGCTAGTGTGTCGTCATGATGCAGGACAACGAGACCCACATGACAGAAACTCCCACGCCGCCCGATGACACATCCACGAGCGGCTCACAGACCCGGGGGCGCGCTCAAGAGTCCTCTCAAGGCCCCTCTCAAGGGCCTTATGCACCGACCCCGCCCGCGCAGGACACCCATGCCAGCACGAATCTCATGGCAGTGGCCGCCTTTGCCCTGAGCGTGCTCGGCTGCCTGCTCGCGCCTGCGGCACTCGGCGGCGTCGTGTGTGGCCACATTGCGCGCAGCCAGATCCGCCGCAGTGGCGAAGCCGGTGACAGCTGGGCCCTGGCCGGACTGATTCTCGGCTACCTGCTGATCGCCCTGTCGCTGGCCGGCCTGCTGATGTTCGGCGGCATGATGCTGACCATGTTCGGCATCATGGCCTTCAGCACCTGACCTACGCCTGGGCACTCCGGCTTGAACGTGCAGCGCGCCTGCACGGATAATGCGTCGACATTGCTTCCCCGTGCCAGCGGGGCATACCTGCTTCTCGCAGCGCCTGCCCTGCCAGCGATTCCGGTTCCCCCGAGCCGCCTTGATACTGAGCGAGCCTCGATGTTGTACTCGATTCTCGATAATGATTTCTACAAGTTCACCATGCAGAACGCCGTGGTGAAACTGTTTCCCTATGCACGCGCTCGCTACGCCTTCATCAACCGTGGCGAGCATTCATTCCCGCCGGGGTTCGGCGAGGCCTTGCGTATCGCGGTAGACAACATGGCCGAACTGGCATTGAGCGTGGAAGAGAAATCCTTCCTCGAGCTTCACTGCCCCTTCTTGGACCCGACCTACCGTGACTTCCTGGCGGGCTTCCGCTTCGATCCCTCCGAGATCACCATCACCCAGACCGGTGATGAGCTGGAGGTACATATCGAAGGCTACTGGTATCGCACCATCCTGTGGGAAGTCCCGCTGATGGCGATGATCAGCGAGCTCTGGTATCAGCTGGGCGGGGATCAGCGCGACAGCGATCAGGCACTGCGCGACAGCACCCTGGCCAAGATCGAGCACTACAAGCGACTCGGCATCCGCGTGGCGGAATTCGGCACTCGTCGTCGGCACTCCTACGATGTGCACGACAAGGTGGTCGCGGGCCTCAAGGACCACGGCCGCGGCTGCTTCATCGGCACCAGCAACGTGCACATGGCACAGCGCCACGGCATCAAGCCGATCGGCACGCACGCGCATGAGTGGTTCATGTTTCATGCCGCGCGCTTCGGCTTCAAGATGGCCAACATCCTGGCGCTGGAGAACTGGGTCAAGGTCTATCGCGGCGACCTGGGGATCGCCCTGTCTGACACCTTCACCAGTCAGGCCTTCTTCAAGAGCTTCGACAAGAAGTTCGCCAAGCTGTTTGACGGCGTACGCCACGACAGTGGTGACCCCATCGAATTCGCCGAGACCACCATCCGCCACTATGAGTCACTGGGGATCGACCCCAAGACCAAGACCATCGTGTTCTCCGATGGCCTGGACACCGACAAGGTCGATCGTATCGTGCGCTACTGCGCCGGGCGTATCGGCATGTCGTTCGGCATCGGCACCAACTTCACCAATGATGTCGGCCCGCAGCCGATGAACATGGTGATCAAGATGACCGAAGCCCGCCCCGAGGGTCAGGAATGGGTGCCGGTGATCAAGCTGTCCGATGTCACGAGCAAACATACTGGCGACCCCGACATGATTCGTCTGGCGCATCAGGTGCTGTCGCTCAAGGAGCTGGATTGAGGCGCGCTCAGCGATCGCTGAGCGCCTTGCCCTGGCCTCCTGCCAGAGACCATGAAACAGGTTCATGAAAAAGCTCCTGGAAAAGCCCCATGAAAAAGCCCGCCCGGAAACTTTCCGGGCGGGCTTTTTCATGTCGATCACCTTCAGCACAGGTGGCGACGGCTCAGGCCTTGACGACTCAGGTCTTGACGGATTTCTTCGGCGTCTTGAAGACCTCATTGAACAGGTTGAGCATGACCTGCCAGGAAGCCGAATCCGCGGCTGCATCATAGCCCAGCGGCAGATCGTACCTGGCCGCCTTGGCATCCGACTCCGGATTGGTGAAGGCGTGCTTGGCGCCCGGATACTGGATCAGCGTGGTACGCGTCTCGAGAGACTGGAAGGTCGCGACCAGCTTGTCGAGATCCTCCTGCGGCACCAGCGTATCTGCCGCGCCATTCTGGATCACGACCCGACCGGCGAACGGCTCAGGCTCCGTCACGGCAATCGACGGGCTGCCATGGAAGCTGACGACCGCCTTGAGCGGGGCTCCGGTCAGCGCCATGTTGAGCACCACGGCACCGCCGAAACAGTAGCCGATCGCCGCCATGCGCTCGCCATCGACTTCCGGACGTGAGCGCAGCACCGCCAGCGCCGAATTGAAGCTGGATTCGGCCTTCGGCCAGTCACTCATCACCTTGGAGGAGAAGGCCCCTGCCTCCCTGGGGTGCTCGGCCGTGCGCCCACCGCCATACATGTCGACGGCCATGACAACATAACCAAGTCCTGCCAGCTGTTCGGCGCGCTTGCGGGCATAGCTGTTCAAGCCCCACCACTCATGCACCAGCAGGATGCCGGGCCGGCGCCCCTGTGCCTTGGCATCGCGTGCGATCAGGCCCACGTGCTCCTCACCATTGGCCCGATAGGTCACCGTCTCCGTCACCACCTGCGGCCCCTCGAGACGATTGACCAGCGGTGCCTCCTCGGCGGCCATGGCCTGTCCGGCGGAAAATACCGACTGTGCAAACAACAGGGTGCCAGCGCACCAGCCACGTAACATTCGCATCGTCTACTCCTTGTATGACCTGATCCACTTGCATGACGCGATCCACAACCCGACACACCGGCTGCAGGTGTGCCCGGTTGATCACCGGTGTTGGCTCAATTGTCCTCGCTCAAGGACTGCGATGCCAGCACCACCCGATCGCGACCGCTGCGCTTGGCACTGTAGAGTGCCATGTCGGCACGGTGCAGGTAGCCATCCCGGGTCTCCCCCGGCTGGGGTGTCGCCACTCCCATGCTGATGGTGCAGCGCAGTGTCAGCGACTTGAAGCGCACCTCCAGCGCCGCGATCTGCTGTCGCAGCCGCTCGGCCATTCCGACACCGGTGGCCGTGCCGGCGTCGGTGAGCAGGACGGCAAATTCCTCGCCGCCCAGACGCGCAAAGCAGTCGTCGCGCCGCAGCTGGGCACGACACTCCTCGCCAAGACTGATCAGCACCTGATCACCCGCCGCATGGCCGTGAGTGTCATTGACGCGCTTGAAGTGGTCGATATCAAACAGGATCAACGCCATCTGCTCCCGCGATGATGAACTCAGCAGGGTATCGAGCGTGTCGAGGAAGCTGGCGCGGGTCATGGCGCCCGTCATCGCGTCCGTCATCGCTTCATGCTCACGGCGCTGTTCGACCAGCTTGCGCTCATGAATGTTGCGCGACACCGACAGCACGCGCTGATAACGCCCGGAGACGGGGTCCATCGAGGGCGTCGAGATCGACTCGAACCACAGGGTATGCCCGGCCTTGTGCTGAATCCTGAAGTCGATTCGAAACACCTCACCGAGACAGGCGGCACGATGGACTTCCTGCGCGATGCGCTGCATGTCATCAGGATGGATCAGCTGCTTGATCTCCTGGCCGATGATCTCCTGCGGGCGATAGCCGCAGAGCTTTTCCACCGAGGGACTGATGTACTGACAGATCCCGTGGGAGTCCTCGATGCTGACCAGATCGCTGACGGAGTTGAGGATGAAGCGATAGCGTTCCTCGCTCTGGCGCAGCTCATCCTCGATACGGTATCGGGCGGTGGCATCGTCACAATAGCCATTCCAGATCACGCCGCCTTCGGGGGAGTCGATCACCTGCGGCAGCCCGACACACGCCAACCTGCGTTCCTGACCATCCGGATGCTGATAGCGTACCTCCGCCTCCCAGGGTGATTGCTGCCGGGCGCTGCTCTGCAATGAGACGAGCAGCTGCTCACGCTCTCGATCCACGATGCGCGCCAGCAGCAGCATGGGATCGTCGATGACGGCCTGCGGGTCGAGCCCCAGCAGTTGCGAGGCGACAGGCGAGAGGTAGGTATAACGCAGCTCGCCCTCCTGGCTCAGGCGACACTGGAAGACGACGCCGCGCATCTGCTGGACAAGGTTGTCCAGTTGGCGCCGATGCGCTTCGCGTTGAGTGACGTCACTGAGCTTGCCGAGCACGGCGGTGACCTCTCCCTCAGGGGAGTAACTCAGCTGGATGTCATCCTGGAGATAGCGCTTGCGCCCATCCACATGCACGAAGGCGTAACACAGGCTCAGACGGCTATGGCGCTCCCGCACGGCCTCGCCGAAGCGCTGCTGACAGATGGCCAGCTCTTCCGGCACCAACCGGGCCTGCCAGAGGCCCGGGCTTGCCATCAGCAGATCATGCGAGAGCCCGGTGAGCGCCTCGCTACCTGCCGACAGATACTCCAATTCCTCTGGAGGCCACTCACCAGCGGTCGCGTAGTGAGCGCCGGGCGTCTCATCCACCCGCCGCGCCAGACGCTGCTGTTGATCGATCACATTCTCGAGACGTTGGTGTACCTGCGTGATGTCGCGTGCCATCACGGCCACCTGACGCCCCTCGTCGGCGAGCGAGCGCCCCAGACTGACCATCTGCACGGACAATCTGGATTCCCCTCGTGGCAACGACAGACTGATATCGCATTGCCAGGGTTCGGCTCTCTCCAGACTACGCAGGACATGAGGCAGGTAGAGATGCTCAAGCGAGAGGCGGGAATGCGCACAGGCCGCATCGTGATAGAGATGCCAGGCCGGGTTGGCATGACTGATCACCAGACTTTCATCCTTGAGCAGCAGGATCGCCATCGGGTCACGGCTGCGCACCATCATCAGACGATAGGCACGCGCCAGCTGCTGCTCCTGTTCATTGGCCTTGTCCCGCTGCGTGATATCCGTCACACGCCCACACAACGGATGCCCCACGCCGGAACTCCACAGGCATTCCTCGAGCAACAACAACTGTCCGCTGCGGTCCCGCATGCGGTACGTCGTGCGCTCGAACCGCCCCATCGAGGCGCGAAAGTCACTCAACCGCTGCCGGTCGGCGGTGATCACCAGCGAAAGCCAGAGCTCCGGCTGCTTGAGAAAATCCCGTACCGTATATCCCAGCAGACGTTCCGCCGCTGCATTCATGGCAATCAGGCGCTGACCATCTGCACTGAGCGTGAACAACACATCTGCCACGACAGCATAATGATGCTGCAGCAAACGACTATCCGCGAATGATTCAGACAACGTGAAACCCCTTCTCTGTCATGCGGTTCTCTCAAGAATGCCCTATCCATGGCGCTTGCAGCCAGCAGTACCCCCAACGCTTGGTTACGCGAAGATCCGGGCAGATGATGGCATGGGAACGATAGCAACCTTTGCCTTTGCGTCAGACTATTTCCCTTATCGGCAGCGCAGGCGCAATGTTGTGGGCGAATATCACGCAAGCGGCGCCGAAGCGAAAACCTCAGGATGCAAAAAGCCCGAAGCATAAGCTTCGGGCTTTTTGGGGACTCACCTTGATCAGACTTGGCCTTAAACAGAGCTGGCCTTGATCAGAGCTGACCTGGAAAAGCTCTAGCCTTGAGCGGAACGCGGCATGGCATCATCGATGAGCGCGGAGGACGGGGCATCAGGTGCGCCGCTGCGGCCGTCGTTGCCCTCGCCAGCCGGCTGGGCAGTAGCGCGCGGGGCCTTGCGCTTGTGACGCCGTGGCTGCCTGCTGTCCTTGTCCTGCTGGGCGGAAGGCGCCTTGACCGGCAGGCGCGCCCGCAGGTGCTCGAGCAACGCGCGAAAATCTTCCGGCTCCATGCCGATGCGCTCCGCTGCGGCACTTTCCTGCCATAGCACATAGATCGCCGGCTGCTCACGCCCCAGGTCCATACCCACGACCTTGCCCTGGCGCTGGGTGCGCGGGTCGCGCAAGGTGGCACCGATCAATTCATGAGCTTCGCGGATGGCATCGTGCATCTGAGACAGCCTGCTGTGGAAGTCGAGATAACTGCCGGAGAGTGTGCGGCAGTGTGGCAATACCTTCCCTGAATTGCGCACAACAATGGATCACTTGCAGGCCATATGACCGCCTGCATGATTTGACGTTGTCATGACCTGGCTAACCGATGGACGCAAGGCCAACAGGTCAGAAGTGTAACACACCGCCACAGTTTCGCTAATTTCACTCGGGCGTGAATTACGATGACGACATGTTGACCACCTTTCTCGACGTATCAGTGCACGTTTCACACCACCCGGGCCAACTCTGTCGCGATCGTGCCAAGAAAAGTTGCCATAAGGGCACGCCATTGACGCGATGCAACGACACTTTGCGCTCTGGAGCACCTCCCGCACTTTTATGGTGCGCAAAAAAAAACCTCTCCCATTGGGAGAGGTTCAAAAATGGATGACGCGATGTCATTCCGAGCAGCATCGAAGCCGGTCTTGGCGCCAACCCTGACCGACCACCGATTCAAAGGGGACGAATGGCATTGCCTTGTCCGTGGAGCCTGAGCGCGACGCGAGAATCCTCGGGCCACTCGTCCTCACCTGTTGGGAGCCTGTCCTGCTGTCTTCGACAGACTGACAGACCCCCGAATTCTTGCTGCCCCGCGCGGCCTTGTCGGTTGATCAACGAGGGATCAAAAGCCGCGCGGGACTCACCAAGCGCTTACTTGGCGGCTTGCATTGCCAGCGCAGTGTCGAGCATACGGTTGGAGAAGCCCCACTCGTTGTCGTACCACGCCATGACCTTGACCAGGCGATCTTCGCTGACGCGAGTGTGATTGCTGTCGAAGGTGGAAGAGTGTGCATCGTGATTGAAGTCGATGGACACCAGCGGCAGCTCGTTGACGGCCAGCACGCTGGAGCCTTCGGCGGCCTTGGCCACGATGGCATTGATCTCTTCGATGGAGGTATCACGCGACGCGGTGAAGGTCAGATCGACCAGCGACACATTGATGACCGGCACGCGGATCGCCAGGCCATCCAGCTTGCCATTCAGTTCCGGCAGCACCAGACCCACCGCCGCGGCGGCACCGGTCTTGGTCGGAATCATGGAATGGGTCGCGCTGCGGGCACGGTACGGGTCGGAGTGGTAGACATCCGACAGGTTCTGATCGTTGGTGTAGGCGTGAATGGTAGTCATCAGGCCATTCTCGATGCCGACTTCATCATTCAGCGCCTTGGCGACCGGCGCCAGGCAGTTGGTGGTGCAGGACGCGTTGGAGACGACCTGATGCTCGGCCTTCAGCACATCTTCGTTGACGCCGAACACGACGGTCGCATCGGCATCACCGCTCGGCGCGGAGATCAGCACACGCTTGGCGCCGGCTTCGATGTGCTTGGCAGCGGCTGCACGCTTGGTGAACAGACCGGTGCATTCCATCACCAGGTCGATGTCCAGGCTGGACCACGGCAGCTGGGCCGGGTCACGCTCGGCCAGGATGCGGATCTTGTCGTCACCGACGAACAGGTTCTCTTCGTCGTGCGAGACGGTTTCGGCGAAACGGCCGTGGACGGTATCGCGGCTCAGCAGGTGAGCGTTGAGCTTCGGATCACCCAGATCATTGATGGCGACGACCTGGATACGGTCGTTGTACTGACCTTCATACAGCGCACGCAGCACGTTGCGACCGATGCGACCAAAACCATTGATGGCGACGCGTAATGTCATGACTCAACTCCTGTGGCGTATGGCGGGTGCAGGACCAGACCTGATCGAAGAACGGAAGCTTGCAATACGTTCCATGAAATTATCCTACACGCTTTTCCCATAATTTGGCCGAAAGTCGTCCAGTCTTCAAGCAGTTTTTTTGTTAAATTTACCGAATATTCCGAACAAAACCGTTTCTCGAGCGCCATGACGCGCTACTGTAGGCTACCCCGGTAACCGAACGACGCGACGCGAGTGAGGCCAGAGGCTTTACACCGCCATCACCACTGGATAGCGTCGCCGGATAGCAGCACGCCCACACAGCGGGAAATGCTTTCTTTCGCCAGCCTCGGCGCCCTGCGCCGCCTGATACATGAGGTAAGAGCATGTCAGTCAACCAGACCGTAGAGCACGTGACCCAGCGCATCATCGACCGCTCCCGCGAACGCCGCGCCGCCTATGAGCAGTTGATGGAAAGCCAGCAGCGCCGCGGCGTACACCGCTCCGAGCTCTCCTGCGGCAACCTGGCGCACGGCTTTGCCGCCTGTGGCGAGACCGACAAGAATCGTCTCAAGCTGATGAACTCGGCCAACCTGGGCATTATTTCGTCATATAACGACATGTTGTCCGCCCACCAGCCGTTCGAGGACTATCCGCGCATCATCAAGGAAGCCGTCCAGGCGATGGGCTCCACCGCCCAGTTCGCCGGCGGCGTGCCCGCGATGTGCGATGGCGTGACCCAGGGACAGCCCGGCATGGAGCTATCGCTGTTCTCACGCGACCTGATCGCCATGGCAGCCGCTGTCGGCCTGTCGCACAACATGTTCGATGGCGCTCTTTTCCTCGGCGTGTGTGACAAGATCGTCCCGGGCCTGTTCATCGCCGCCGCACGCTTCGGTCACCTGCCGACGCTGTTCGTGCCGGCCGGCCCGATGCCCTCCGGCCTGCCCAACAACGAGAAGGCGCGTGTTCGCCAGCTGTTCGCCGAAGGCAAGGTCGGCCGCGATGCGCTGCTGGAAGCCGAGTCCGCGTCCTACCACAGCCCGGGCACCTGCACCTTCTATGGCACCGCCAACTCCAATCAGCTGATGGTCGAGCTGATGGGCCTGCACCTGCCGGGCGCGTCCTTCGTCAATCCGGGTACCCCGCTGCGCGAAGCCCTGACGCGTCACGCCGCCGAGCAGACCATCCGCAACAGTGAAGTCGGCGGCGACTACCGTCCCTTCTATCGCCAGATCGATGCCCGCGCCATCGTCAATGCCATGGTCGGCCTGCTGGCTTCCGGCGGCTCCACCAACCACACCCTGCACCTGGTCGCGATGGCCGGCGCAGCGGGCGTGACCATCACCTGGGATGACTTCACCGAGCTTTCCGCGGTGGTGCCGAGCCTGACGCGCATCTACCCGAACGGCCAGGCCGACATCAATCACTTCCAGGCGGCTGGCGGCATGAGCTTCCTGATCCGTGAACTGCTCAAGGCGGGTCTGCTCCACGACATCCCCACCCAGGACGGCGGCACCCTGGCCGGCTATGTCCGCGAGCCCTTCCTCGAGAACGGCAAGCTGGTCTGGAAGGACGGCCCCACCGACAGCCTCGACGAAGATGTGCTGCGTCCGGTGGCCAACCCGTTCGCCCCGACAGGCGGCCTGACCGTGCTGGACGGCAACCTCGGCCGTGGCGTGATCAAGGTCTCCGCCGTCAAGGAAGAGCATCGTCTCGTCGAAGCGCCGGTGAAGCTGTTCAGCGACCAGGATGAGATGAAGGCCGCCTTCGAAGCCGGTGAGCTGGAGCAGGACATGGTCGCCGTGGTGCGCTACCAGGGCCCGCGCGCCAACGGCATGCCGGAACTGCACAAGCTGACGCCCTACCTCGGCATCCTGCAGGACCGTGGATTCAAGGTCGCACTGGTGACGGATGGCCGCATGTCTGGCGCCTCGGGCAAGGTCCCGGCCGCCATTCACATGACGCCGGAAGCGCTCGACGGCGGTCCGCTGGCCCGCCTGCGCGAAGGTGACGTGGTCCGTCTGGATGCCAATGCCGGCACCCTCACGGCGCTGGTCGATGAAGCCGAATGGGCCGAGCGCGAGGCCGAAACCATCACTCGCGACAGCTATCATCACGGCCTGGGCCGCGAGCTGTTCTCCGGCATGCGTTCACTGGTCGGCGGTGCCGAGGAAGGCGCCTCCAGCTTTGCGGGCTACGGCGATCTGCCGGGCAGCGGCCACGACCTGATGTGATGGGCCAAACCTGTCACTCTCCCGAGGCACTGACGCAAAGGAAGGATGCCGGACGATGACCCGCGACACCTCCCATCGCCTTGCTCTGGTAGGCGATATCGGTGGCACCAATGCCCGGCTGGCACTCGTCCAGCCGGGTAGCCACACCCTGCAGAACATCCAGACGCTCGCCTGCGCCGAGCATGCCGGACTTGAGGAGGCCATCCAGGCCTACTATCGGATGCTGGGCCTGTCAGAGGCCGAGCGACCCGTCGAGGCCTGCCTGGCCTTTGCCTGTCCCGTGCATGATGAACGCGTCAGCATGACCAACAATCACTGGACGTTTTTCAAGCGCGAGGTGCGCGAATCATTGGGGCTTGAGCGCTTCAAGTGCCTTAATGATTTCACCGCCATGGCGCTGGGCGTGCCACACATCGAGGCCAGCGAACGCCTGGCCATCGGTGAGGAGCTCACCGCAGGAAGTGGTGACGCGGCCTCGCCACGCCTGGTGATCGGCCCCGGCACCGGGCTGGGTGTCGCGGGTCTGGTGCGCGGTACGCACAACTGGATTCCGCTCGCGACCGAAGGGGGGCATGCAAGCTTCGCCCCTACCGACGAGGTCGAGGATGGCCTGCTCGGTATCTTCCGCCGTCGCCATGGTCGCGTCTCGGTGGAGCGCCTGCTGTGTGGCCAGGGCATGCTCGAGATCTATCAGGCCCTGGGCGAGCTTCGCGGCTTGCCGACACCCCTCGACAGTGCGGCCAGCGTCAGTCAGGCAGCGCATGAGCACCTGCATCACGATGAACCGCAGAATGCTCTCGCCTTTGATGCCGTGATGCGCTTCATGAAGATTCTTGGCGCGGTCGCCGGCGATGCGGCACTTACGCTGGGGGCGCGTGGCGGGGTCTATCTGTGCGGTGGCGTGCTGCCGCGCAACCTGGATCTGCTGATGCGCAGCGATTTCCGCCACGCCTTCACCGACAAGAATCGTCTGAGCCGTTACAATGCCGCGATACCCACCTGGGTGGTGACCGCGCCGTGGACCGGCCTGCTGGGTGCCGCCGAGGCTCTGCACAACGAAGAGGTGGCATGATGCACCGCCACCTCCTGAACCATCGAGGTAGCTCGAGATGATCCCCGAAAGTCTGCGCGCACTGATCGCCGACACCGCTGACCAACGCACTGTCGAATGGCAGGGCCGCTCGCTGTTGATCCTCAACCAGGAGTGGGGCGAGCTGGTGGTCTGCCACCAGGGGGCTCAGGTGCTGCACTATCAGCCGACGGGCGATTCTCCCTGGCTGTGGGTGACGGAAACGCCCGCCGCCCTGCCGGGCAGCATTCGCGGCGGCATTCCGTTGTGCTGGCCCTGGTTCGCGGATGAATACCCCGAAGGCGAAAGCGAACTGCATGGCCCCGCTCGCAAGGCCGACTGGCGCATCGATGCGGTGGACGAGGAAGAGGAAGGCGTCGAGATCCATGCCTCGCCGGTCTCAGCGCTGCATGCCGCCCTCTCTCCTCGCGTGGTGATCTTTGCCAGCCGCCGCTTCCTCAAGGTCGAGCTGATCACGGAAAACCGTGGCGACGCCCCGATCAAGATGACCGGCGCGCTGCATACCTACTTCGCAGTGCCGAATGCCTTCGAGTGTCGTGTCACCGGTCTGGCCGGCGCCAGTTATCTGGACAAGCGCCAGGACTTCTCGCGCTTCGACCAGCAGGGCGAACTGGGCATACGCGGCCCGCTGGACCGCATCTACCAGACCAGCCAGGTTCAGGTGCTCGAAGACGGCAAGCGTCAGCTGCGTATCGCCAAGCAGGGTTCTGACTCCACGGTGGTCTGGCACCCGGGAGACGCGCCGCCGGCCGACACCAGCGTCGAGAATGCACGCGGCTTCCTGTGTGTCGAGACCGCCTGCACGCGCCTCGATCCGGTCTGGCTGCCGCCGGGCGCTCAGCACCTGCTGGCCCAGCATATCTCACTGCTGAGCGGTGATGAGACGAGCGGCGTGTGAATGACAACCGGCTACGCGGCTCAACGCGTGGCCGGCACCTTGCGCACCTTGTTGACCAACCGAGAGCGCTCAGCGCCTGAATCGTGTCATCGACACGACTCCCGGCTGACAGTGACTCTCGCCTCGCCTGCAAGCGTGCGTCGGGCCGCCACAGAATGCGACCCGCCCCGATGAACTTCAACAACCCATACGATGGACACTTCCATGCTGCAATTGACCCGTAGTGTTTCCTGGCAGGCGCTGACCCGGCTGGGCGAGGTGACCCGCAACGACCGCATCCGCGATTACTTCGCGGCGGATCCCAAGCGCTTCGAGAAGATGAGCCTGCGCGTCGGCGGCCTGTTCCTCGACTACTCCAAGCACCACATCTCCGATGAGGTGATGGAGGCGCTGGTCGAACTGGCTGAGCACTCTGCACTCGTTCAACGTCGCGCGCAGATGTTCTCCGGCGACATCATCAACGTCACCGAGAATCGCCCGGTGCTGCACACCGCATTGCGCAGCCAGACCAACACGCCGGTCATCGTCGATGGCAAGGACGTGATGCCGGAAATCCACAAGACGCGCGAGCAGATCCGCGCCTTCTCGGAAGCCGTGCGCAGCGGTGAATGGAAAGGCTTCGACGGCCAGCGGATTCGCGACGTGGTCAACATCGGCATCGGCGGCTCTGATCTGGGCCCCAACATGGCCTGCCGTGCGCTGCTCAAGCATCGCCACCCGGAAATCAATTTCCACTTCGTCTCCAACGTCGATGGCAACCACATCCAGAAGGTGCTCAAGCGCCTGGATCCGGCCACCACGCTGTTCATCGTCTCCACCAAGACCTTCTCCACCCAGGAAACCCTGCTCAACGCCAAGACGGCGCGCCGCTGGTTCCTGGAGCACGCCGGTCAGGATGCCGACGTCGGTGCCCACTTCGTCGCGGCCTCCACCAACCGCAAGGCGGCCAAGGAATTCGGCATACGCGAAGAGAACGTCTTCGAATTCTGGGCCTGGGTTGGCGGTCGCTACTCCATGTGGTCTTCCATCGGCCTGCCCATCGCCCTGTCCATCGGCTATGAAGGCTTCATGGAGCTGCTGGAAGGCGCCCATGAGATGGACCAGCACTTCATCAATGCCCCGATGGCCGAGAACATGCCGGTCCTGATGGCGCTGATCGGCATCTGGTACATCAACTTCATGGGCGCCGAGACCCAGGCCATCGTGCCCTACGACCAGGCCCTGCATCAGCTGCCCGCCTTCCTGCAGCAGCTGGACATGGAATCCAACGGCAAGTCAGTCGACATCTTCGGCCGCCCGGTGGACTACAAGACCGGCCCGATCGTCTGGGGCGAGACCGGCTCCAACGGTCAGCATGCCTTCTTCCAGCTGCTGCACCAGGGCACTCGCTACGTGCCCATCGACTTCATCGCTTCGCTGAAGCCGGAGCCGAGCACCGAAGAGCACCACTTCGCGCTGATCACCAACATGCTGGCGCAGGCCAACGCCTTCATGGAAGGCAGCCAGGATGGCAGCAACCTCGATCCGCACTACAATTGCCCGGGCAACCGCCCGTCGAGCACCCTGCTGCTGGATGAGATGACCCCGCGCAACCTCGGCGCACTGATCGCCCTCTACGAGCACAAGGTCTTCGTGCAGGGCGTGATCTGGAACATCAACTCCTTCGACCAGTGGGGCGTGCAGCTCGGCAAGCGCATCGCCGGGGAAATCAGCGCGCGTATCGATACCGACGTGAAGGCCTTCGATCCGTCCACCCAGGGTCTGTTGGCACTGGTCCGCGAGCACTTCCCTGCCGGTGGCGCCACCCAGGCGGATGACAGCAACGACAAGCCGGGCAAGAAAGCCAAAGGCTCCACGACGACCACTCGCAAGGAAACCTCCTCCTGATGACTCCGGTAATCGCGTTCGGCGAAGCGCTCGTCGACATGCTCTCCAACAAGCTCGGCGGCCAGGCCGTCGAGCAGGAAACCTTCACGCCCTACGCGGGCGGCGCACCGGCCAACGTCGCGGTGGCCTGTGCCCGCCTCGGCCTGCCGAGCCACTTCGTCGGCATGCTGGGTCAGGACAGCTTCGGCGACTTCCTGCACGACGAGCTGAGCGCCCATGGCGTGCAGATGGATCACGTCAAGCGCACCAGCCAGGCGCGCACCGCGCTCGCCTTCGTGTCTCGCGATGAAGAGGGTGAACGCCGCTTCGACTTCTATCGTCCGCCGGCCGCTGACCTGCTGTTCCGTCCGGAGCACGCCGGACCTGAGCTGTTCGCGACTCCCGCCATCTTCCACCTGTGCAGCAACAGCCTGACCGACGCCGGCATCGCGGACACCAGCTTCGTGCTGGCGTCTCGCGCACGTGCTGCAGGCTCTCTGGTCAGCGTGGATGCCAATCTGCGTCACAACCTGTGGCCGAACCAGCAGGTCGATGTGACCCTGGTCACGCGTCTGCTGGACAACGCCGACATCCTCAAGCTGTCCCAGGAAGAGGTCGAGGCCCTGACCGGCAGCCAGCCGCAGACCGACTGGCTCGAAGCGCGCCTGAAGGCCGGTGTGCGCCTGATCGTGCTTACCGATGGTCCGGGCGTGATTCGCGCCCTGGTGCGCAAGCAGAGCGGCGACATCGAGACCGTCAGCATCACGCCGCCCAAGGTCAAGGCGGTCGATACCACGGCCGGTGGCGATGCCTTCATCGGCGGCTTCCTGTCAGCCCTCAGCGAAGCCGGCATCCATGCCGACAACCTGAGCGACTGGTGTGAAGACGAGGGCCATCTCAACGCCGCACTGGAGCGTGCTGCGTCCTGCGGCGCCTTCACCGTGACTCGCCCGGGTGCCTATGCTGCACTGCCCAAGCGTGAAGATCTCGACGCCATGAAATGATGGCCGGACAATAACGCTGACGAATAACAGACCAACGTTATCATTTTCCCGGAAAGCGCATGATAAAAGCCCCTTCGATCATCAGATCAAAGGGGCTTTTTCGTGATCATGTCTCTCATGCTTGAACACTGACCACCCGCCCTTCATCTGACAGGAAGTCAGTCATCGCAGAAGAGACAGACGTAAAAAAGCCGGCCCCGAGGGACCGGCTTTCGTTAGCTTGCTAGACGATTGAAGACGTCTTAGAAGCCGTAATAGATGCCGACTGCAGCGCCGTCACCAGCATCGCCAGAACGGTCGTACTGGGCGTATTCAATGTAGGTGTACATCGCGGAAGAGATGTTGTAAGTCACACCCAGGTTGAATTCGTTGAAGCTGTCGTCGCCGCCATTGTCAGCAGCCAGGTCAGAGCCATCTTCTGCATCGACGTACTGGTAGCCGCCGTAGACGTCGCCCATGCCGTAGCCGTAACGCGCACCGATACCGTAGTAGTCGACATCAGCGTTGTCAGCATCGGCAGCGAAGCGCTCGGCTTTCACAGCAACGCGCAGTGCATCAACGGTGTACTGAGCGGTCAGACCATACTGCTCACCGATATCACCCTGGCTTGCACCAGTACCGTCATCTACGCCGTCGAACTGGCCCAGATCGTCATACACGGCAGCGATGGAGAAACCACCGACAGTGTACTTACCACCGGCATAGAAGGATGCCTGGTTGGAATCGGTGACGTTCTCGTCTTCACCGTCGCCTTCGAAGTTGGAACCGACGGCGAACTGCATGCCACCCATGACCGGAGACATGTACTGCAGCTTGTTGCCTTCACGAACCGAGCTGTCGCCAGAAATGTTACCGCTGGAGTCAGTCAGATCGAAGTATTCGTTGTTGGAGATCGGATCCTGGATCCAGTCGTCCATCAGCTGATCCCAGGAACCGATACGCGCGTCACCGAAGGAACCCTTGGCACCGACGTAGGACTGGTCGCCATCGTTCAGGCCATTACCGCCGCCTTTGGATTCGTCAGCGTCATATTCCCACTCGGCCTTGAAGTAACCAACGATATCGTCGTTGATCTTGTGCTCGCCCTTGGCACCGAAGGTAGAACCGTTGTCACCCAGCTCGCTTTCCGGGTCACCGCCGAGCTGGTCGACATAAGAGTATGCCAGCTGAACGTTACCGTAGATGTCCAGCTTGGTACCGTCCTGGTTGTAGACAGTAGCAGCGGAAGCAGAAGTAGCAGCCAGGGCAGCAGCGCCGGCGATGGCAGTAGCCAGAAGTGTCTTTTTCATCGCGATAGTTCCTTAACTAGCGTTAACTGTTCGATCGTGTCTGCCGGTGGCAGTGACCAAGGTTCCGGGCGCTTGATGACGCCTCTAAAACTCTGTGGCCTAGTTATTATCCAATGCTCGCAGGGAAACCATATACCGGGCTTTCAGGATGTGCAACAGAAAAAAACACTGTTTTCGATCACCACTCCTGAACCTATCCATCGGTCGGTTGTCTGGCGTGAGCATACTCTAGGGCTCAAGAATGAAGGATTCATGACAACCATGCGTCTTGACGCGGTTTCCTGCATCACCGAGCGCATCGCTGAGCGTTAATCTCGGATTCATTGTGGAAAAACCTCGCTTGCGACAAAAGTCGCAGAACAAAATCCCGTCAACTGCTGTGCTTGACTGATGCCAAGTTGTGGTTTCCTCTCAGCTTTATCTTCATGAAAGGCACCATCCCTGTGCCAATGATTCATTCATGAGTCTGCTATCAAGATCAGTCATCACGCTCAGTGATCAAGCCATGTCATAAAGCCCTGTCATCACACATTGTTCAGTGGACAGTGATCCTCAACTGCTCAACCAGTTGGGCAGGAACAGCGAGATGGATGGCACGTAGGTGATCAACACCAGGAACAGCAGCAACAGCGACAGCCACGGCAGTGCTGCCCGAATGACCCAGGTCATCGGCTTGCCGGTGATTCCCGCCGTCACGAAGAGGTTCAGCCCCACCGGAGGCGTCAGCATGCCGATTTCCATGTTGACCACCATGATGATGCCGAGATGGATCGGATCGATCCCCAGCTGCGTCGCGATAGGGAAGAGGATCGGCGCCATGATCAGCAGGATGGCCGAAGGCTCCATGAAATTGCCCGCCGCCAGCAACAGCAGATTCATCACGATCAAGAAGCCCCACGCCGGCAGCCCCCAGCCGATGATGGTTTCGGCGATGGTGTGCGGAATGCGCTCCGTGGTCAGGACATGCGCAAACAGCATCGCATTGGCGATGATGAACAGCAGCATCATCGAGACGCGCGCGCCGTCCAATACCACCTTCTTGACCTCCTGATCAGTGAAGGAGCCCAGGAGACCGGCAGGTACCTGCCACAGCGCGCGCAACCCCGCACTCCACCAGGCTTCGTTGCCCTTGCGCCACGGCACGTTCTTCAAGGGGCCCATGTCGCGATAGCCGACCACGGCGATGAACCAGGCATACACCGTGGCCACGGCCGCGGCTTCGGTGGGACTGGCCACGCCGCCATAGATCGAGCCCAGCACGATGAAGATCAACATCAGACCGCCCATGGCGATCAGGCCGGAGCGCGCAAGCACCCGCATGCCGGGAAAAGGCTGTGCCGGCAACTTCTTGATCCGCGCCGCGATATAGATGGCGACCATCAGGATGCCGCCCATCAGGAGGCCCGGTATCAGGCCGGCCATGAACATCTTGGCCGCCGAGACTTCCGTGGCGGCGGAATACACCAGCATCACGATGGACGGCGGAATCAGGATGCCCAGTGTCCCGGCATTGGTGATCACGCCCGCCGCGAAGGACTCGGTATACCCCTGGCGCACCATGCCCGCGATCACGATGGAGCCAATAGCCGCCACCGTGGCCGGAGAAGAGCCGGATACAGCGGCAAACAGCATGCATGCCAATACGGAGGCCATCGCCAGCCCACCGCGCACATGGCCGATGGCATCGGTGGCGAAGGTGATCAGTCGACGTGCCACGCCACCGGTCGAGAGAAAGGTGCTGGAGAGAATGAAGAACGGGATCGCCAGCAGGGTGTAGTGATGCGACAGCGCCTCAAACAGTTTGATCGCCACCGACCCCAGTGAGTCATTGGAAAACAGCAGGATCGTGGTGACGCTGGAGAAGCCCAGCGCAAAGGCGATCGGCATGCCGAGAAAGATGCCGCCGAACAGCAGCGCAAACAAAGTGGCTATGGTCATCGTGGTGTTCCCTGATCACTGTCACGGCCAACATCGCCGTCGTCTCGGCCATCTGGCACCTCCGTCTGCACCAGATGCATGCTGTCCTCGCCTTCGTCATGAAAGCCGAAGCCACTGGCATCGCCACGAATCACCTTCCAGCCCAGCACCGCAAAGCGCAGCATCAGCAGCAACATGGCAATGGGCAGAATGGTGAGGGCGTACCACTTGGGAATCGCGATGTCCTCAAGCTCGATGCCGATCATCTTCATCAGCGAGAGATATTCATAACTGCCGACCAGCAACATCACGCAGTACGCCATGCAGATCGCCAGCGCCAGCAAGGTCGCCACGCGCTGCCATAACATCGGCAGCATCTTGACCACGACGTCCACGCCGATGTGCGCGCCCTGCTTGACCCCCCAGGACACGCCGATCAGCACGAACCAGCCCGCCAGATACAGCGTGGCCTCCTGTGACCAGCTGATGCCGGTATTGAAGACGAAGCGCAACACCACCTCGACGAAAACCAGCAGCACCATCGCCACCAGCAGCAGCGAAAACAATGTCTCTTCCGCCTTGTGAAGCCATCGTAGTGCCATGGCAAGAATCCTCATGTCGCTCAAGGACACTTGCCCCACGCGAGATCACCGATGTCCTGGCGCTCAAGATGGGGCAAGTGATGGATGGCCTGATGGCTTACTGGTTGGCAGCTTCCGCGGCGTCGACGATGTCCTGACCGATGTCGTTGGCAAACTCGCCCCATACCGGCTTCATGGCATCGACCCACTGCTGACGCTGGGCATCGTCAAGCGTGATGATCTCGCTCTGACCGGAATCGATGATGGCCTGCTTGGCCTCCATGTTCTTGGCTTCGGAGAGCTGGTTGCCGTAGACGATGGCCTCATCGAGCGCCGACTTGACCTCGCCACGTACATCATCCGGCAGGCCATTCCAGAAGCGCGCTGAGGACACCACCATGTAATCCAGCACGCCGTGGTTGGATTCGGTGATATACGGCTGCACCTCGAAGAACTTCTGGGAGTAGATGTTGGAGTAGGTGTTCTCCTGGCCGTCGATGGCCTTGGTCTGCAGCAGGATGAAGACCTCGGAGAACGGCTTCTTCAGCGAGACGGCATCCACCGCGTCAAACTGGGCCTCGAGCACATCGGAGGTCATGATGCGGAATTTCTTGCCGTCGGCATCCTCCGGTGTCTTGAGCGGCGATGACGCGGACAGCTGCTTCATGCCGTTATGCAGATAACCGAGCCCCACCAACCCCTTGGATTCCAGCGACGTCAGCAATGACTGGCCCGTCTCGCTGCTCTGGAAGCGTTCGACGGCGCCCATGTCCTTGAACAGGAAGGGCAGATCGAAGACCTGCAGCTGATCGGTATATTTCTGGAACTTGGACAGTGACGGTGCCGCCAGCTGCACATCGCCCAGCAGCATGGCTTCCAGCACCTTGTCGTCACCGTACAGCTGCGAACTGGGGTAGAGCTCGACTTCCACCTTGTCGCCCAGACGCTCCTCTACCAGCTGCTGGAATTTCTTGCCCATCTGGCCCTTGGGGGTGTTTTCGGCTACCACGTGGGAGAACTTGATGGTGATCGGGTCGGCCATGGCCGTCGCTGAGGCAAACAGGATGGCAGCACTCAGAGCGGTCAGGGCTGGCTTGATAAGGCGCATGGCGAATCCTCTTGAATTGCGGATATTGTTGATCTTGTAAGGCATTCGATATCCCGTCTGCGCGACTCCAACATGAAGCCGCGCAGAGGTGTGGCGCGAGCAGGGATAGCCGAGACACTGCGAGCATTGCGCCACAGCCGCCAGATAGACAAGACAATCCAGACAATTCAATGAGTTGCAGACGAACAAGTCGCGCAACACTCTCACACAAGTGAGCCGAATTCCGCCGGCGCTGGCAGTTTATGAGGGAGCTGTGCGGATTTCCGCCCACCAACGACAAGGCCCCTGTGCGGGAATCCGCACAGGGGCCTTGTCTGTTAGCACCGATCATTGTCGACCGAGCGTCTTCCTCAGCTATCACACCACCTACCAGAACATTCTCAGGGACGATGCTCAGGGACGGCTCTCAGGGACAGTGTTCAGGGGCGGTGCTTGGTCATCAGCTCGCTGAGCTTGTGGCTGATGCGCTGATCGGTTGCCTGCTCTTCACGCGCCTTCTGTTGACGCGTCAGCTCATCGAGCTGCTGGCGGGCATGACGGGCCTCATCTTCCGTCACGGCACCCACCGACTGGCCCGAGAGATCCACTCGCTGCGTGCCCGCCCGTACCGCCTTCAGATATCGCGGTAGATGGACATAACCCGCCAGCGCGCGCCGCACCAGCTTGTCATCCCAGGGCTCGTTTTCCAGCAGCTCGATATGGATGCCGATCTTCAACGGCCGGGTGTGACCCTTGAAGAAGGTATCCGGGTAGCGCTTGTACCACTGCTTGAGCAGCGCATGGGGAGATGGCGCCGCCTCAGGCTGAGAAGCCTGCTGTGCTTGCGGGGCCTCGTCCTGCTCGGCCTCACTCGGCTGATGCGCTTCCTGCTCCTGCGGTACCTGAGCTTGCGGCGTCTGAGCCCCGGACGAGTCGGCAGCCGACGCTGACTGGGTGGCAGCTACCGGCTGACTCACGTTCAGGCGCTCCGAGGCCAGGCGTTCTGCCTGCGCTTCCTGCTGCGCTGCCAGCCCCGCCTCCGCCTCCACCTCCGCATTCGTGGAGGGGGGCGGCGCAGAAGCCTGCTCAACCTGCTCAGCCAGTTCGCGCAATTGCGCATCTCGCGCCAGCAACGCCTCATTCACCGCGCTCAACTGCGCCTGCTGCTCCTGCAGGGTCTGGCGCGCCGCCGCGAGTTGCTCAGCGAGCTGCTCACGCTCACGACGCTCCGCGGCCAGTGCACGCTCGGCTTCTGCGAGGGCACGCTGATGCGCATCGGCATCTGCCGTGGCTGCAGACGTTGCCTGCTGCTCCAGCTGGGCCAGCGCATCGCGCAGGCGGGCATTTTCCGACTCCAGGGCCGCACGGGCCTGGCGCTCTCCGTCACGCTGCTGTCGCTGTGTGTCGGCTTCATGTTCAAGCGCAGAATACAGCGCTTCGAGGCGATCCATCGTCAAGGCCTGAGCCTCCCTTGCACGCTATGGGCAGTTCCGTTTGGCACCAGTCTGTGTCAGTACCTGCTGACTGTAAAGGTCACGCCGGCCAGCCAATGGCTCAGACGTCGCGGCGCTCGAAGCGCACGAAGTCATAGGCCGGCAGGCCCTCACCACTCTCCCCCGGGACACGCTGCGCTTCCTGCCAGCTCGCATCCAGCGACGGAAAATGGGCATCGCCCTCGATCTCGACCGCAACCTCGGTGAGATAGAGACGCGTCGCCACCGGCAGCGCCTGAGCGTAGATCTGACCGCCACCGATCACCATGATCTCATCCACGCCTTCGATCATCGCGTGGTGGTCCGCCATGCTCAGCGCGGCGGCCAGGTCACTGCAGACCCGCACGCCATCATGACGGAATTCGCTGTCACGCGTGACCACGATATTGAGGCGGTTGGGCAGCGGCCTGCCGATGGAGGCGAAGGTCTTGCGCCCCATGATCACCGGCTTGCCCTGGGTGACGTGCTTGAAGAACTTCAGGTCTTCCGGCAGATACCACGGCAACTGGTTGTCGACGCCGATCACGCGGTTGACCGACATGGCGGCAATCATCGCGACGGGCACGACGGTGTCGGACGCCGCCGTCAGTGGGGAGAATTCATTATCGCTCATACAGCCACCTGCGCCTTGATATGCGGATGGGCTTCATAACCTTCGATGGCAATGTCATCGAAGGTGAAGTCGAACAGATCCGTGACTTGTGGATTCAACACCAGCTGCGGCAGCGCCAGCGGCTCACGCGTCAACTGCTCACGCGCCTGCTCGAGATGATTGCTGTAAAGGTGGGCATCGCCGAGGGTATGGATGAACTCGCCCGGCTTGAGGCCACACACCTGCGCGACCATCTGGGTCAGCAGTGCATAGCTTGCGATGTTGAACGGCACGCCGAGGAAGATGTCCGCGCTGCGCTGATAGAGCTGGCAGGACAGACGACCATCGGCGACGTAGAACTGGAACAGTGCATGACAGGGCGGCAGCGCCATCTCGTCCACCAGCGCCGGGTTCCAGGCCGAGACCATCAGACGGCGCGAATCCGGGTTGGTCTTGATCTGCTCGATCAGGTTGCTGATCTGGTCGACGGAACCGCCTTGCGGGTTCGGCCAGCTGCGCCACTGGTAACCGTATACCGGCCCGAGGTCGCCATTCTCATCGGCCCACTCATCCCAGATACGCACGCCGTTTTCCTTCAGGTAGGCGATGTTGGTATCGCCCTTCAGGAACCACAGCAGCTCGTGGATGATCGAGCGCAGGTGCAGCTTCTTGGTCGTGACCAGCGGAAAGCCTTCGGCCAGATCGAATCGCATCTGGTGGCCGAAGACACTCAGGGTGCCGGTGCCGGTGCGATCGCCCTTTTGTGTGCCGTTTTCCAGCACATGGCGCATCAGGTCTAGATAGGGTTGCATGGTGGCGAGTCCGTACGGCGTGTCAGAGGCTGGCGCGACGAGCAAAGCCGTGGATCGCCCTGCGCCAGCCTCTTCATGAATTCGAATCGTTCAATCGACGATATTTGACGCTGCCAGATACGCAAGAACGCGGCCCGATGGCCGCGTTCTTGCGTATCTGGCAGAGGGCCAGTTTACACCGATTGCCCCCTGTATTCACGCCTGCATTGCCACCTCAGGAAGCCCGAGGTACCGGCGGCTGCGCCACTTCCTGGCCGCGCGACCAGGCCATCAACAGCAGCCCGAACAGCACCATCGGCAGCGACAGCAACTGGCCCATGGTCAGCCAGTCGAAGGCGATGAAGCCGAGCTGGGAGTCCGGCTGACGGAAGAATTCGGTGACGAACCGGAAACAGCCGTAGCAGAGCAGGAACAGACCGGAGATCAAGCCCTTCTGACGCGGTTCACGCGAGACGAACCACAGGATGGCGAACAGCGCGACGCCTTCCAGTGCAAACTGATAGAGCTGCGAAGGATGACGCGGTTCCGGCCCGTAGAGCGGATAGACCATGCCCCAGGAGACATCGGTGATGCGCCCCGGCAGCTCCTGATTGATGAAGTTGCCCAGCCGCCCTGCGCCGAGCCCGATCGGCACCATCGGCGCGATGAAATCGGTCAGCTGGAAGAAGGTCAGCTGATGGCGGCGTGCGAACATCAGCATCGCGATCAACACGCCCAACAGGCCGCCATGGAAGCTCATGCCGCCATCCCAGACCTTGAAGATCCACACCGGGTCCGCCAGCAGCTTGTCGAAGCCGTAGAAGAGCGCATACCCCAGGCGGCCACCCAGCACCACACCCAGGGCGCCGAAGAAGATCAGGTCGCCCACCGCGTCCTGACTCAGGCCGACACGTGCGCGACGTGCTCGCGCCAGCCCCCAGGCCGCCGCGAAACCGATCACGTACATCAACCCGTACCAGTGAATCTTGAAGGGCCCCAGCGCCAGCGCCACGGGGTCGATCTCAGGATATTGCAACATGTGAAAACCTTGAATGAAGAAGTCGGGCTCTACCAACGTACTGGGCGATGCAGTCATCGCCTCTCAGGCGGGCAGAGCATAACAGTCAAAGCATGAACACGACCTGCCTGAGGCAGCGTATTCCCGCTCACGCCAGCAGAAACCGCAGTCCGACGATGACCAGAATCAGCGCGAACAGGCGCTTGAGCAGCAGGGCCGGCAAGGCATGCGCCAGCCGCGCCCCGAGGCGCGCGAAGGGCACCGACACCAGCACGATGCCCAGCCACGCTACCCAGTGGACATAGCCGATGGCGTGCTCCGGTAGATTGGGGGCATGCCAGCCGACCACGATGTTGGTCAGTGCGGCGGTCAGCGCGATGGGAAAGCCTGCCGCGGCCGCAGTCCCCACCGCTTCAGTCATGCGAGCCTGCCAGCTGGAGAGCATCGGCACCATCACCGTGCCGCCACCGATGCCGAACAGCGAGGAAATCACGCCGACGGTACTGCCGCCCACGAACTGACCGACCCGCCCGGGGGCCTGGGCCATCTGGCCCACCTTGAGGTCCAGCCCGAGCTTTGCCGCCACCAGCAGCACGAAGACGCCGAACGCCAGCTTGAGCGTCTCGCCGCTCAGCTCACTGGCCAGCACCACGCCGAGCCCGGTGCCGACCACCAGCCCGGGCAACAGACGCTTGAGCCAGTCGAGGCGCACCGCACCGCGCTCATGATGCGCCCGCGCCGACGACAGCGAGGTCACCACGATGGTGGCCAGCGAGGTGCCGATCGCCAGATGCATCAACACCTCCGGCGCGACGCCTTGCAGCACGAAGGCCGCGGCCAGCACCGGCACGATGACCAGACCGCCGCCTATCCCGAACAACCCCGCAATCATGCCGGCGACTGCGCCCAACAGGGGATACCACCACCACATACCCGACTCCTCTCATGCTGCATTGCGGTGACTGTCTGCCGAGAGTGGCCCGGGCCTCTCAGCGCCATGACCGTCAGCCGTCTGTTGATAGCGAACCTTCGCTGTTGCCGGACGCGCGTGGCGTCAGTGTCACGTCAGGCAGCCACATGCTGACCTTGTCGATCAGCGCCTGGGGACGGTAGGGCTTGCCCAGATAATCATCCAGCCCGGCGGCGAAGAAGCGCTCGCGATCGGCTTCACTGGCATTGGCGGTCAGCGCGATGATGACACTGCGCCGCCCGCTGCCGGCGGCGGCTTCCTGCTCGCGCCAGCGCTGGCTGACACTGACGCCATCCATGCCGGGCATGAAGATATCCATGAACACCAGTGCGTAGAAATGCTGTTCACGTGCGGCCAGCGCCTCTTCACCGCTGCTGGCGGTATCGACCAACAACCCCTGCCGCCCGAGCACCGTGCGCGCCAGCATCGCGTTCACCGGCCCGTCATCCACTACCAGGATACGGGTTTCAGAGGACTTGCCCGGCCATGTCATCGGCAGCAGGATTTCCAGCGCCTGCTCGTCGTCCACGTTGATCTGGCGATAGCTGCCGCCCAGCTCGTCGATCAAGCGCCGCGCCATGACAAGACTCGAGGGCGATTGATGGCTGATATCGAGACCGACATGCCCACGCAGTTCGAGCCGCAGGCAACAACAGCCAGCGCCCTCATCGTCTGAGCCCTCGGCAGAGAACGCTGCATCGCGACAGGCCGGCAGGTCACAGGTTTGCTGCTGTTCAAGCAGCAAGGATTGATGACTGGCGCTCTCGTGACGCACGCAGCCTTCCGCCAGATGCTCGAACAGCTGCGCAAGGCGTCGCACATCACCGCGCAATGCCTCCGGCATCGGCCCCAGCTGCCACTCGAAGGGGCAGCCGACATCATGATGGCGCTGCTGCATATCCTCGAGCAGTGCCCCGAGCGTCTCGGTCGGTGAGAAGTCATTCTCTTCCAGCGGCGTCCGCACCACTTCCTCGCGCTCGGTCAGGGCGTCCAGCAGTTGCGCCACGCTGTCGAGACGCCCCTGCAACAGGCTGAGCTCGGCATCCTCGATATGACGCTCGCGTCTGAGCTGGCCAAGCTTGCGCACCAGACCTTGCAGCGGCGGCGTCAGTTCAGCGTGCAGCATGTCCAGATAATCACTCTTCAGACGCGCCTCTTCGCGGGCACGGTCACGCGCGACCAGCAACTGCTGGCTGGCCTGATCGTGCTCTGACTCATCGATCATCACGCCGAGCACCTGCGCCGGGTCATTGTTGAAGCGACACAGCTCCAGCCGCATCCGCCGCATACGGCCCTCAGCATCATGTACCCGGAGTTCACGACTGCTGGGCACGCTGGGGTTGGGCTCCAGCATCAGCAAGCTGCCCACCGACCGCCCCAGCGCCTCATGCAATACCAGCCCGAACAGCTTCTCGAAGGCCGGGTTGGCCATCGCCAACAGCCCATGGCGCATCACGAAGGCCGGCAGCGGCAAGGCATCCAGCTCATGGCCGCGGCCCCGACGCAGCAAGGCCACGGCCCCACGATGGCGACGCAGGATGTCATCCGCCGGATAGGCCTGCCGCCCCACCGGCGGATACTCCTCCATCACCTCACCGTTCTCGATACGCTCGCTCTGGCGCGCCAACCACTCCAGGGGCTGCCCCAGGCGCTGGTCCATGCGCCTGAGCCGCCATTGCAAGATGAGCATGACGACGGCAAACACCAGCAGCAGCGCGCCACCACTGCCCAGCAGCAGGGTCAGCAGCGGCACCTGACCGGGTACCTCGAGTCGCGTGCTGGACACCAGGCGCCAACCCGTGACCGGCAAGCTGTCCCACACCACCACCTGAGTCCCGTGCGGATCATCCAGCGTGGCGCCGCGCAGGCTGGTATCCATCTCGCGGGCGATATCCGCGGGCAGCTCCTGAGAATGGCCGTCGCCGACATTGCTGCTGGCCGCCCATACGTTCAGGTGGTCATCGACCAGCCAGAAGGCATCCGAGGGGGCATGGCCCGGCAGCAGCAAGCGTGCCTCCATCTGCGGCAGCGCGAGATCGAGCCCGACACGCGCCTTCTGGCCATTGCCGAGAGAGACCTCCGCCAGCGCCGTGATCTGTGGCAGGCCGGCAGGCCCCGGGTGCTGCGGCAGCCAGACCACGCGCGCCGCACCATTGTCGGTGTTCTCGGCAAGCTGACGCACAGTGTCCGGCAGTACGCCGGTATAGGGCATGAAGTCGCTGCCCGGCGCAAAGGCGTCCAGCACGTTGAACCAGGGATAGAGCATGACCATGCTGTTATCGAGGCTCACGAACAGGCGTGAGATCAGGGGGTCCGACGAGTAGAGGTCCGACAGCAGCCACTGCATATGCATCAGTCGTCGCCCGGCGTCGCGATCCTCATCGCTCAACGGTCCTGTGAATTCGCCGTAGAGTGCGGCTCCCCCACGCGATACCGGTCTGAACAACTGACCCTGCTCGGTGAGCGAGAACTGGTCCAGGCCATCGTCATAGGCGCTGCTCGTGTTGGCCCCGAAGTCCAGATGGCGCCGTGCATAGCGCGCCAGAATCTGCAGGCGACGCTGCTGGGTCTCCAGACGCTCGCTGACCAGCGCCGTGGCCAGTGAATGCTCCTGCCGAAGCTCCCCCAGCGCGGTATCGACGGCGGCATGTTGCGTGCTGTCCCAGACCACGGCGGCCCCGACCAGAAAGCTCAACGCCACCGCCAGCTCCGCCAGCAGCAGCGGACCAGCCGTCAGCCGAATCATGCGCGCCCAGACCTTCTCCAGGCCACTGGCGGGATTCTGGGCATTCGATGCCACTGCCACAGCAGGCGGTGGCTCGACAGAGGAAGCACGGCGCGAGAACATGATCTGAAAGCATCCTGTAGGTGAGGCGTCGGCAAGCCCGACCGCTGACCAGCGCAAGCTGTCGAGACAAAGCAGCAGCATACGCAAGCCGCCGTCAGGCGTCATGCAGTGCCAGCGTGACAGAGGCGCTATTTTCTCCCGACCCCCTGATGGAGTGGCGACATGTGCCTGATGGCATTTGACTGGCAACCGGACTCGGCGCGGGGCGAATGCCTGCTACTGATCGGCAATCGAGATGAATTTCACGCACGCGCCACCGCCGGGCTCTGCGTATGGCCGGATGGTGTCCTGTGCGGCGGACGCGACCTGGTGGCCGGCGGCGGCTGGCTGGTCATGCACCCCGCCGGCAGCCTCGCCACGCTGACCAACGTGCGCCAGCTGGACCGCCCTGCCCCGACGGCCAGCATCAGCCGTGGCCAGCTGGTCGCGGCAGCGGCACGTCAGGCACTGGGCCGATGCTCACGCTGGCGCCTTGAAGACTGGTTGCGCGCACTGGTCGCGGGAGAGAGCGTGCCCGCGGCACTGGAGGGAGCGGATGCACAGAAGCTGTCTGCGCTGACGCTTGAAGCCGTGGACTGGTGCAACCTGCTGGTCTGCGATGGCAAGGCGTTGTGGCGTCTGCATCATGGCCCGCAAGGGGCCGAGGTGAGCCGACTCGACGCGGGCATCCACAGCCTGAGCAACGGCCACCCCGATGTCGACTGGCCCAAGCAACGACGCCTGAGCGAACGCTTGGCAGCCCTCCTCGACCCGTCAGCCCGTGCTGGCGAAACAACCGTTCGGCCATTGAGCGACGATGCGCTACTTGGCCTGCTCAAGGATGACTGGCAGCCCGCGGTTAATCAGCTGCCGGCCACCGGTCTTGCCCTTGAACGCGAAGTCCTGTTGTCCAGCCCGTTCATCGTCAGTACCGAATATGGCACGCGGGCCTCGACCCTGGTGCGCTGGCAACGCCACTCGGCCAGGGACACGGCTGATGCCTCCGATGTGGTGCAGATCCTGACCCTGCTGGAACGCCGCTTCAGCCCTGAAGGTCACACCATCGCCAGCCGCAGGGCCAGGACACGCTCGATCGCCACGGAGAGCGGCGAGGAAGGAGATATCGGCAGCTGGCGACTCAGCTAGTCGTCTCGCCGGCCTTCTGTGCCACGGGCGCGTTGTCGCGCGGTGGCAGCAGGTGGTCCAGATCCCACGCCTGCAGGCGATGGAGCAACAGGGCATGAACCTCATCGGCGGTGGGCTGGCACAGTACCTCGTCCACCAGTCCCTGCGCCGCACTCAGTGACACCCGCCGAATGGCCGCACGCACGCGCGGCAGGCTCGGGGCATTCATCGACAGGCTGTCAAAGCCCATGCCCAGCAGCAGCAAGGCCCCGGCGGGGTCGCCCGCCAGCTCACCGCAGACGCTCACCGGCATCTTGAGCGCGCGCGACTCTTCCGACAGACGCGCCAGGGCGCGCAACACCGCCGGATGGCAGGCATCGTAGAGACTCGCCACGCGCGGGTTGTTGCGATCCACCGCCAGCAGATATTGGGTGAGATCATTGGAGCCCACCGAGAAGAAATCGACTCGGGTGGCGAGCGCTTCCAGCTGGTAGAGCGCCGCCGGCACTTCGATCATCACGCCGACACTCGGTCGCGAGACGTTGATGCCCTCTTCGGCCAGCTCGACCAGCGCCCGATTGACCAGCGCCAGCGCCGCATCGACTTCCTCGATTCCCGAGATCATCGGCAGCATGATACGCAGATTGTCCAGCCCTTCCGCGGCACGCAGCATGGCCCGCAGCTGCACCATCAATACCTCGGGATGATCGAGCGTCACCCGGATGCCCCGCCAACCCAGGAAGGGATTGGCCTCGTTGATCGGGAAATAAGGCAGATCCTTGTCGCCGCCGATATCCAGCGTGCGCATGGTGACCGGCAGCGGCGCAAAGCCCAGCAGCTGCTCACGATACAGACGCGCCTGCTCCTGTTCGCTGGGGAAGCGGTCACTCATCATGAACGGCACTTCGGTGCGGTAGAGCCCGACCCCGCCGACCCGCGACTTGAGCGACGCGACGGAATCCAGCGCCAGGCCGGTATTCACCATCAGCGGCAGAACATGACCATCCGGGGTCACGCTCGGCAGATCCTGCTCCTGCTCCAGCAGCGCACTCAACGCCTGCTCCTCCTCGATCAACCGTGAATAGTAGGCGCCGAGCTCAAGCTCGGGACGCACCACCAGTCGACCACGGTGACCATCGAGAATGACCGGTGCACCGCCCAGTCGCGACAACGGAAGATCCACCATGCCCAGCACGGTGGGAATCCCCATCGCACGCGCGAGGATGGCGACATGCGAGGTACTCGAGCCACTGACCGCGACCAGCCCCTTGAGGCGTTCACGCGGAACCTCCCCCAGCGTGGCGGGGCTGATCTCGTGGCCGATGAGAATGGTGTTCTCCGGATATTCGATCGGACCGCTGTCACCCTCTTCCTGAAGGTGTGACAACACTCGGCGTCCAAGATCCCGTATATCGGCGGCTCTTTCGCGCAGATAGTCGTCATCGACACGCTCGAGGTACTGCACATGGCGGCGCACGATATCGGCCAGCGCCGCCGGCGCCCACTGTCCTTCACGGATGCGCTTCTCGACTTCCTGCCCCAGCGCCGCGTCGCCCAGCATCTGCTGATAGACCTCGAACAGCGCATGTTCCTGGGTGGAGATACGACTGGCGAGGCGCTCCGCCGCGACGCGAATCTCTTCGCGCACGGCGTTGATCGCCTCCTTGAGGCGTGCGATCTCGAATTCGATATCAGTGGGAATCAGGTCGGGGACGGCGTCCAGGTCGGCGGGTGGGGACAGCACGAAGGCCTTGCCGATGGCGATACCGGGCGAGCCGGCCACGCCGGAGAAGGTCGCCTGGCCGCTGGTGCCGGCCAGCTTGCCCAGCGCCCCCGTGGCCAGCGCGTGAGCCAGCACTCCCGCCAGCTGAGCGCCAAGGGTGACAAGGAAGGCTTCCTCACCTTCATCGAAACGGCGCTTCTCGTGCTGCTGGATGACCAGCACCCCGAGCACGCGACGCTGATGAATGATGGGGACACCGAGGAAGCTGGAGAAACGTTCCTCTCCGGTCTCCTCGAAATAGCGGAATTGGGGGTGTGCGGGCGCATCCTCGAGGTTGAGCGGCTCTTCTCTGAGCGCCACCATCCCGACCAGACCCTCGCCACGTGCCAGACTGACCTGCCCCACCGACGACGAGCGCAGACCAATGGTGTCCTTGAGCACGAAGCGATCGCTTTCCGGTGCCAGCAGATAGACGGAGCAGACGTCCGTCTTCATAGCCTTGCGTATGCGCAACACCATGGTCGCCAGTGCCGCGTCCAGAGAACGTGCGCCATTGACCTCCTGAACGATACGACGTAGCACCTCAAGCATGGAGTACCTCAAGCATGGTGTATCTCGCGCATCGAAGACGTCGAGAAGGTGATTGCACAGCCAGGGCGGCGTGACCCACGTTCAGCCACCCGCGCCCATCAACGCCATCTGCCGGACGAATGACGCCCTTGCCCCTCGGCACTGGCGTCACCGGCCTCGGGGTCAGTGGCACCTGTGCCATCGAGCCCCTTGGCCGCCGCCGCATTGGCTGTGCCGACCGGTGAGCCACTGGCGCCAGGCGTACCGCAAGCGCCCCGCGCTTCATGCAGCGAGGGCCCCTCGGCGAGCGCCTTGAGCCGCTCGGTGTCCACCAGACGCTGCAGACGCGGAGCCAACTCGCGCAGGGCGCGTCGATATACCTCGCGCTTGAAGGCCACGACCTGCCCCAGTGGATACCAGTAGCTTACCCAACGCCAGCCATCGAATTCAGGATTGGGCGTGGTATCCACACTCACACGGTTGTCCTGACAGCGAATCTGCAACAGGAACCACTTCTGCTTCTGACCGATGCAGATCGGTCGGGAGTGCGTTCTTACCATGCGTCTGGGTAACCGGTAGCGCAGCCATCCACGGGTGCAGGCCAGTATCTCGACGTCCTCAGCTTTCAGGCCGATCTCTTCTTCGAGTTCACGAAACAGCGCCTGTTGCGGTGTCTCGTTTGGCTTGATGCCCCCTTGCGGAAACTGCCACGCATTCTGTCCTACCCGGCGCGCCCAGAGCAGCTGGCCCTCACAGTTGGCAATGATGATGCCAACGTTGGGGCGAAAGCCGTCAGCGTCGATCACGGATGTCACCTTTGATTCGTTAATTGAAACCATTCTTCCACAAAGGCTGAAAGCGCTTCAATACGCGGTTTGGCGGTGTGAAAGCCCGAGCACCTCTGCAATAATCGCTGCCTTCACGCTATTGCAGTGCAACACGGTCGTGCGAGACTGCTCGTCGGCCACCGTACACCCGCGCAAACACTGGGCCGGCACCCTATCGTGCTCTGTTGTCCGTGTCTGTCGTCCAGCCGAGTGTGGCTGGGCAGAGCAAGGAGTTTTCCGTGAGTCTGGCCATCTTTGATCTCGACAATACCCTGATCGCCGGGGACAGTGATCACGCCTGGGGCGAATTTCTGGTCGAACAGGGCGCTGTCGACGCCAACGTCTACCGTGAAGCCAACGAGCGCTACTACCAGCTCTACCAGAGTGGCGAGCTGGACATTCACGAATACCTGGCCTTCTCACTCAAGCCGCTGTCCGAGAACAGTCCGGAGCA
The DNA here is from genome assembly GCF_011319755.1 of Cobetia sp. MB87. Classification (NCBI taxonomy): domain Bacteria; kingdom Pseudomonadati; phylum Pseudomonadota; class Gammaproteobacteria; order Oceanospirillales; family Halomonadaceae; genus Cobetia; species Cobetia sp. MB87. The sequence continues at coordinate 338,223 of NZ_VFBC01000005.1, forward strand.
GCTGGCAGCCTGGCACCAGCAGTTCATGGCCGCCAAGATCGAGCCCATCATCCTGCCGCGAGCGGAAGAGCTGCTGGCACGTCACCGGGCACGCGGCGACACCCTGCTGATCATCACCGCCACCAATCGCTTCATTACCGCTCCCATCGCGGACCGCCTCGGCGTCGATGAGCTGATCGCCATCGAGCCCGAGATCGTCAACGGCCGCTACACCGGACGCGTCAGCGGCGTCCCCAGCTTCCAGGCCGGCAAGGTGACCCGCCTCGAGGCATGGTTGGCCGAGCGTGACCACACCCTGGACGGCAGCACCTTCTACAGCGACTCCATCAATGACCTGCCGCTGCTGGAGCGTGTCGATACTGCCATCGCAGTGGACCCGGATGAGCAACTGCGCGCTGCCGCTGATGCGCGTGATTGGCGAATCATTTCGCTGCGCGACTGATAACACCATGATTTGCATGGTTTTTATCGATCCATAAGGTCGAGCAGCCTCAGCTATAAGGTTTTCATGTGGCTACAAGCATTCACCATAAAGTCGACCTTATTTGCTGAATCATTTCGCACAAGATGTGTCTATAATGTGTGTCCATCGAACCGTCGAGCCTGGTGCGGCAACTTTGCCCCGTCACGGCAGGACGGCCTCCGGAATCCCGGTCGGGTCCGGGGGATGTCCCTCACCAACCTTGAGCGTGAGCAGCCATGTCCTCAACGACATACGATGTCCTGATTGTGGGTGGCGGCGTGTCCGGCACCGCCCTTCTCTATGAACTCGCCCGCTACACCGACCTCAAGTCGGTCGGCCTGGTGGAAAAGTACGACCACGTCGCGATCGTCAACTCGCACGGTCGCAACAACTCCCAGACCATTCACTGCGGCGACATCGAGACCAACTACACGGTCGAGAAGGCGCGTGTGACCAAGCGCACCGCGGGCATGGTGGTCAATTTCGCCACCAAGCTCAGCGAGAGTGAGCGCGATTACATCGTCTACAAGTATCCGAAGATGGTGCTGGCGGTCGGTGCCAAGGAATGCCAGTTCCTGCGCAAGCGTTTCGACACCTTCAAGCAACTGTTCCCCAACCTGAAGCTGCTCGAGCGTGATGATATCGCCGAGCTGGAGCCGAAGGTGGTGGAAGGTCGTCGTCCTGACGAGGAAATCGTCGCGCTGGGTTCCACCGATGAATACACCGCCGTCAACTACACCACCCTGTCGGAGGCCTTCGTCAGCGAGGGCGAGAAGGCAGCGGCCGAGAAAGGCATGAACTTCGACGTTCGCCTATCGACCGCCGTGGAAGACATCCGCAAGGAAGGTGACGTCTACAAGGTCAAGACCGACAAGGGCGAGCTCAGCGCACGCTATGTCGTGGTCAGCGCCGGCGGACACTCCCTGCTGTTCGCCCACAAGATGGGTTACGGCCTGGACAAGTCCTGCCTGCCGATGGCCGGCTCCTTCTACTTCACTCCGAAGGTGCTCAACGGCAAGGTCTACACCATCCAGAACGAGAACCTGCCGTTCGCCGCCGTCCACGGCGACCCGGACGTGCTGGTGGAAGGCAAGACCCGCTTCGGTCCGACCGCCTTGATGCTGCCGCTACTGGAGCGCTACAACGGCAAGACCTTCTGGGAGTTCCTCAAGGTGCTGCGCATGGACCGCAACGTCGTCAAGGCCCTGTGGGACCTGATGAAGGTGCGCGATATCCGCAACTACATCTTCAAGAACTTCATGTTCGAGGTGCCGGTGCTGCGTGAGCGTCTGTTCCACGGAGACATCAAGAAGATCGTGCCGAGCCTGGACGTCAAGGACGTCAGCTTCGCCAAGGGCTTCGGTGGCGTTCGTCCGCAGTTGATCGACAAGAGCAAGCAGAAGCTCGTGATGGGCGAAGCCAAGATCAATCCGGGTACCGGCATCGTCTTCAACATGACGCCGTCACCGGGTGGCACCAGCTGTCTGGGCAATGCCGAGAAGGACATGTATCTCGCTCAGGAATTCCTTGGCTTCAACATCGACAAGGACGCCTTCGAGCGTGACCTGCTGACCGGCGAGATCGAACTGACCGAGATCGAGCGTCCGGAAGCCTCCTCACTGATGTAAGCCTCTTTCGAGACACACATCGGGATGAGCATCAAAAAGCCCCGCCAGCGATTGCTGGCGGGGCTTTTTGATGGGCGACTGACTTGATGGGCGATTGGCGGAATTCGGCCTCAGGACACCGATTGGCCCGACCGGGCAATAGGCTCATGTACCGCATGCAGACGCTGGATCAGCTGATCCTCCAGCGCGAAACGCTCGGTCAGTCCCTGCTGCAGACGAGCCAGCCATTCCGGCAGTCGTGCGCGATAGTGCTGGCAGCGGGTAGGGCTGGAGAAATCCTCATCGAAGGACAGCACCAGCTCGGTGGAGGGCTCCAGACGCTGCATCAGCTGCTCACAGACCGCCAGTGCCGCGGTGTCCTCGAAGACACGGCCTTCTTCCTTGAGCTGGGGATAGACCTCGAAATGCCCCGCCGAGATGTAGTCCATCAGAAGCTCGATGAAGCGATTGACGCGCGTCATCTCGAGCTGCTCGAGGTCACTGACGCAAGCCTCGTGCAGATCCATGAAGCAGACCAGCATCTCGCGTCGCTGATCCAGCCAGCGATCAACCAACTGATGAACGCCACGAAAGCGTTCCGCCGCAGTGGTGCATTCCTCCAGCATGGGCGCCTCCTCTGGCATGACCCGAACGATAGGGGCTGACATCCGGTGCTCGCCCCGCTGCCAACCCACTATCCTCCATGCCGTGCACGCTGCCAACCCCCCACCATGGTGGCAGGATATATTGCCTCAACGGCGGAAGCTGCTCCACAGCATCGCCAGCGGTACCAGCGCCAGCCCACAGAAGCCGATCAGCGACCACTGCGGGATCGAGAGACCCAGCCACTGCGCGCTGATCTGGGCGCACTCACCGGAGGCGTTGAGCACCTGGGTGATCACGTCCCATACCGGCAGCACTTCCAGCATGTAGTTGAGGCCCGGGCCACAGGCCGGCACCTGATCCGGCGGCAGAGACTGCAGCCAGATATGACGCCCCGCCAGCACGACCGCACCGATGCTGCCGGCCAGTGCGCCCAGCGCGTAGATGCGTGTGCCGACGCGCCCGGGGCCATGCAAGGCCCCCAGCAGGAAGAAGACGCCTGCCACGGCCACCGCCACGCGCTGGAAGATGCACAGCGAACACGGCGCCAGATCGAAGGCGAACTGCAGCACGAAGGCCACGCCCAGCAGAAAGGCGCACCCCAGCGCTCCCAACAGACACCATTGACGCCCGCTCCAGCTCGCCAGTCCGCTCTTGCGCGCTACCGGCTGCTGCCCCGATTGTTTGTCCGCTTGTGTCATTTGCCGTCCTTGCCGGTAAAACTCCAGTGGAGTCATGGGTGAGAAATGACGCAGCCGCAAGGCCTTCAAGGCCCTGCGACTGCATTGAGGCATGCACCACGTCGTGCCCCGCAACCGCGCTCAATCAGGCGGCACAGGCCACATACATCATCGGCGCCTCAAGCCTGAGGCGCCGATGATGAAGCGATAGCCGAATCCGTCACTATCAGCGACTGACGCCTATCATGCCGTGTCGTGATGACCTGAACATGAATTGGCGTTGCGTCACGAGATCACGCCGGTTGCGTGCCATGGGCGGACGCGAAGTACTCGGCCATGAAGGTGTCGAAATCCTGATGATCGCCCTTCTCGATATCGCCCTGCTGCTGCAGCGAGGTCTCGACCAGCTGATCAAGCAGATAGCCGCGCGCACGCTCCGTCGGCTCTGACTTGAACTGCTCGGCCTGGCCCTTGGCCAGCGCCAGCACTTCGTCGACGAAGTTGCTGCCGTTGTCCAGCATGCTGGTCAGCAGACGGCCCGACGGTGTGGTCTGCGCATCGTCGAAGCGCGGCGCGAGCGCCGCCAGCGCATCACGGTGCGCGTTGCCTGTCTTGTCGCCACTGTCGAGCAGGCCCGCGACCTCCCCCAGCTCATCCATGATATTGGCCGCCAGATCACGCAGGCGACGCTCTTCACCATTGACGCTCAGGGTCAGTTCCGGATCACGCCCTGCCTCGACCACGCGACGCTTGCTGTTGTCGAGCGTGGCGCATTCCTCGTCGTCGATCCACGGACTCTCGGTCAGCAGACACCAGATCAGGAAGGTATCGAGGAAGCGGATCTGCGTCTCGTCGATCCCGACCGGCAGGAAGGGGTTGAGGTCCAGACAGCGCACTTCGATGTATTCGACACCACGCCCTTCCAGTGCCTGACTGGGCGTCTCGTTCTGCCGGGTGACACGCTTGGGACGGATGTCAGAGTAGTACTCGTTCTCGATCTGCAGGATGTTGCTGGAGAGCTGCGACCAGCTGCCATCGGCCTGCTTGACACCCAGCTTCTCGTAGTCCTTCCACGGCGTAACGATGGCGTGACGCAGCGTCCCGACGAAGTTGTCCAGCGAGTTGAAGCAGATCTTGAGCTGTGCCTGGACCTTGTTCTGATAGCCCAGGTCCGACATGCGCAGGCTGGTGGCATAGGCCGAGACCAGGCTGCGGTCCGCCTGACGCTTGAGGCGATCATCATTGCCGCCATCAAGGAAGCTCTCATCGATGCCCGGCGAGGCGCCGAACAGATAGAGCAGGACCCAGCTGTGGCGACGGAAGTTGCGGATCAGCTCGAAATAGCGACGTGAGCGGAAGTCACGCGCATCTTCCGCCTCTGCCCCTTCCAGCCCCTGCAGCAGGCTCCAGAAATCATCCGGCAGCGAGAAGTTGTAATGGATACCGGCAATCGACTGCATGATGCGTCCGTAACGGACATCCAGCCCCTTGCGGTAGACATGCTTCATGGTGCCGCTGTTGGAGGTACCGTAGTCGGCGATCGGCACGCTGTCGTTGCCGTGCAGGCGCGGTGGCATGCTGGCCGGCCAGATCAGCTCATCGCCCATGTTGCGATAGCTGAAACGATGCAGGTCAGCCAGAAACTCCAGCGACTCCTTGGGACGAGTGGACACCGGGGTGATGTACTCGAGCAGAGACTCGGAATAGTCCGTGGTGATGTACGGGTGGGTCAGCTTCGACCCCAGAGAACGCGGATGCGGCGTCTGGCTGATGTCACCGCCAGCGGTAACCCGCAGGCCTTCCTTCTCGATACCACGGCGCAGGCGCCCGAAGAGACCCTGACGGGCCTGGGGCGTGAGTCGCGCAATGGCGGACGCGAGTTGCTCGGACAAGGTATGAACCCTTTCGCATGGGGAGAAGCCCAGCCTCTCCGGTCGAATTGGATGACCATGGCCCGCGTGCTGCACCGGATGCCATGCAAGACGCGAACGGCAGGTACCGTTCGCGTCAGGTCAGTATGCCCACATTATGGGCGCGTAAAAAATGCTTTCAAGGCTTATGATTTCGACTTGCGCGCATTGAGCAGTGCTGCCGCCATCGCATTGTTGGCCGGTGCCGCGCCGCCGCTTGCACCAGAATTGCCGCCGCGACCGCCACGCTCCTGACGGCCACCGCCGCCTTGCGAGCGCCCACCGCGACCGCCCTCTGCGCCGCGTCGTGCCTCGCCTGCCGCGCCTTTCTCAGCGGGAGTATCGCTCATGCGCATGCTCAGCGCGATACGCGCACGCGGGATGTCGACTTCCATCACCTTGACGCTGACGATGTCGCCCGCCTTGACCACCTCTCGCGGGTCGGCAACATATTTTTGCGACAGGGCAGAGATATGTACCAGGCCGTCCTGATGCACGCCGATATCCACGAAGGCTCCGAAGTGAGTCACGTTGGTGACGACGCCCTCAAGCTTCATGCCCGGCTCGAGATCCTTGAGGGTCTCGACGCCTTCCTTGAACTCCGCGAAGCGGAATTCGGGGCGCGGGTCACGCCCGGGCTTGTCCAGCTCGCGCAGGATGTCGGTCACCGTCGGCAGCCCGAAGTGCTCATCGGTGAATTCCGTCGGCTTCACGGTGCGCAGGAAGGCGCTGTCACCCAGCAGACTCGGCAGATCACGCCCGTGCGCCTTGGCGATGCGCTCGACCAGCGGATAGGCCTCCGGGTGGACGGCACTGGCATCCAGCGGATTCTTGCCGGAGGCGATGCGCAAAAAGCCGGCACACTGCTCGAAGGTGCGCGGGCCCAGGCGGCTGACTTTCAGCAATTCCTGACGTGAAGCGAAACGGCCATTGGCATCACGATGCGCGACGATATTCTCGGCAAGCGTAGCATTCAGGCCAGCCACACGTGACAGCAGCGCACTGGAGGCCATGTTGAGGTCGACACCGACACCGTTCACGCAATCCTCGACGACGGCTTCCAGACTGCGTCCCAGCTGCACCTGGCTGACATCGTGCTGGTACTGGCCGACGCCGATGGACTTGGGCTCGATCTTGACCAGCTCGCCCAGCGGGTCCTGCAGACGACGCGCGATGGAGACCGCGCCGCGGATGGTCACGTCCAGGTCCGGGAATTCGCGGGCCGCATACTCCGAAGCCGAGTAGATGGAAGCGCCAGCCTCGTTGACCATCACCTTCTGCAGGCGACGGCCGGACAGGCGCGTCAGCACGTCGGCGGCCAGCTTGTCGGTCTCACGCGAGGCAGTACCGTTGCCAATGGCGATCAACTCGACATCATGCCGCTCGACCAGCTTGACCAGCTCGGCCACCGAGGCGTCCCAGCGATTGTGTGGCGCATGCGGATAGATGGTGGCCTGATCGACATACTTGCCGGTGGCATCCACTACCGCGACCTTGACGCCAGTACGCAAGCCCGGGTCCAGGCCCAGCGTGGCCTTGGGTCCTGCCGGCGCTGCCAGCAGCAGGTCCTTCAGGTTGTCGGCGAAGACCTGGATGGCCTCCTGCTCGGCACGCTCGCGCAGGCGGCCGATCAGCTCGCTTTCCAGATGGGTATAGAGCTTGACCCGCCAGGTCCAGCGCACCACTTCCTTCAACCAGCGGTCCGCGGCACGCCCCTGATCCTCGAGCGAGAAATGCGCCGCGATGGCGCCTTCCATCGGGTGACGCGGCAGGTCGTCTTCGCCTTCCAGCTTGAGCGCGAGGCTCAGCACGCCTTCGTTACGACCCCGCAGCATGGCCAGTGCACGGTGCGAGGGTGCCTTGTGCAGCGGCTCATCATGCTCGAAGTAATCGGAGAACTTGGCGCCCTCCTGCTCCTTGCCCTTCATGACGCGCGAACTCAGGATGCCGTCGTCCCACAGACGTTGACGCAGGCGACCGACCAGCGCGGCGTCCTCCGCGAAGCGCTCCATCAGAATCTGCTTGGCGCCATCCAGCGCCGCCTTGGTATCGGCCACGTCCTTGTCGGCAGCGACGAAGCCGGCCGCCTGAGCCTCCGGCTCCAGCGTCGGGTCCGCGAGCAGCGCATCGGCCAGAGGCTCAAGCCCCGCTTCACGCGCGATCTGGGCCTTGGTACGGCGCTTCTTGCGATACGGCAGATAGAGATCTTCCAGACGCTGCTTGCTGTCGGCGGCCAACACATCCCGCTCAAGCGTGGCGCTCAGCTTGTTCTGCTCGGCGATCGACTCAAGCACTACCTGACGCCGCTCCTCCAGCTCACGCAGATAGCGCAGGCGCTCTTCCAGCTGTCGCATCTGGGTGTCATCGAGTCCGCCAGTGGCTTCCTTGCGGTAGCGCGAGATGAAGGGCACGGTCGCGCCGCCATCCAGCAGCTCGACGGTGGCGGTGATCTGTTCTTCGCGCACCCCAAGCTCACCGGCCAACGCCTGCTGAATGCGGCGAGTGGTGGCAGCGGGCGACAGCGTCGGTGCAGGACGGGAGGTGGTAGCGTCGGTTGCAGTAGCGTCCATGAAACGTCAGTCCCTTACAGCAGAATTCATGCGGCAATATACAGACGGCCCGGTCGTGGAATCGACCGGGCCGTCTGTATCACGATGCCGTCACGTTACCACAAAGCGGCAAGATTGCTTTAGCCGCTCACTGCGCCAGCCGAGATGCATCCAAAGCGCTTCACGCGGGCACGAAGCGCAGTGCGACGCCGTTGTTGCACCAGCGCAGGCCGGTGGGCTTGGGGCCATCCTCGAAGACATGCCCCTGGTGCCCGCCACAGCGCGCACAGTGATATTCGGTGCGCGGCCAGACAAGTCCGTAGTCGGTCTTGGTCAGAAGGCGTCCTTCGATATGATCGAAGAAGCTGGGCCAGCCGGTGCCGGATTCAAACTTGGTGGCAGAAGAGAACAACGCCAGATCACAGCCGGCACAGCGATACTCACCCTCGCGATGCTCCTTGTTGAGCTCGCTGGAGCCAGAACGTTCGGTGCCCTCCTCGCGCAGTACGCGATACTGCTCCGGACTCAGGCGTGCGCGCCATTCGTCTTCCTCGAGGGTCAGCGGCGTGATGTCCGAACCACGCTCGAGTTCCAGCTCCGGGCGCGCGGCAGACAGCCTGGGCAGCGCCAGCATCGCTCCGCCTCCCAGCACCAGCCCCATGAATTGGCGACGTTGCATGACATATCTCCTTGTAGCAATGAACGGCAACACTGACTTCTACGCGCAGCAGCCAGCGTTGGATGCATGCGCCATGAGAAAGCCCCCACGATGCTGCCATCGCGGGGGCTTGGGTCTCATCGGCTGACGCCAGCCATCGGGTCAGATGCGCAGACCACCATCACACTCGATCACTCGCCCGGTGAAGTAGTCATTGTCGAAGATGAAGGCCACGCTGCTGGCGATATCTTCCGGGCGGCCCAGGTCGCGCATCGGGATGCCACTCTTGATCTTGTCGAGCATCTCGGGCTTCATGCCGGCGGTCATCTCGGTGGCGATGAAGCCCGGCGCCACGGCACCGACGCGAATCTTGTAGCGTGCCAGCTCCTTGGCCCAGGTCACGCTCAGCGCCGCGACACCGGACTTGGCAGCGGTGTAGTTGCTCTGCCCCATGTTGCCGGCGCGCGAGATGCTGGAGATATTGACGATCACCCCCGGCTGGCCGGCCTCGATCATCTGGCTGGCCGCTTCACGCGTGCACAGGAAGACACCGGTCAGATTGACATCGATGACCTGCTGCCAGCTGGACAGCGACATGGTCTTCTCCACCACGCCATCACGCGCCTTGATCAGCAGCCCATCGCGGGTGATGCCAGCATTGTTGACCAGACCGCTCACCGGCCCCAATGCGCCCTTGATGGCCGAGAAGGCCGCGGTGACGGAGTCCTCTTCCGCGACATTGGTCACGAAGCCCTGCGCCTTGATGCCGGCAGCCTCCAGACTCGCGACGGCGTCATCCAGGCCGTCCTGCTCGATGTCCAGCAGCGCCAATACCGCTCCCTTATCGCCCAGATAGCGCGCCATGGCCAACCCCAGCCCACGAGCGCCGCCCGTAATCGCGATGACCTTGTCGTCAAGCTTCATGTCCCGTCTCCCAGGTTGTCTGCCGGCAGTGAGGAACGTCTGCCGGATGCGAGGCCCGCATGCCGTACGGGCGTCACGATCTATGTGTCGAGTGACCCGCACCGCGTCCTTCAGTGTTGAGCGTCATCGTGACAGAGAATGCCTCGGGATGACGCCTGCTGCCAGCTCGCGGTGAGTTTTCATGATGCAGTGCAACAGATCGCGGCGTGTCCTGCCTCAACGCAGGCGAGATCCGCCAACGCAACGCACTGACGGCGTCAACAGCGTGCACGAAAGCAGGGAATGCTGATGAGTGAGCCTCGGCCCGCCCCCTGCGGCCGTCATGGGCTCGGCCTGTCCGGCTATCCCTGCTCAGCTCTCGCTGCCCAACTCGCCCTGTCCGGCTCTCTCTGTCCAGCCCTTCTATTGTGCACTGCAACATACAGCATGGCACCGCTACTCCTACAGCGCCAGCCATGCACGCCGCCGACCATCAGTGGCTCATCAGTGGCTCATCAGCGGTTCATCAACAGTTCAGGGCCCGTTCATGAGCCCGATTCGACTGTTCCCCATCCGGCGGCTGGTTTACCCTTGACGCATTGGCGCAACCTGCTATCTACCTGCTTCGGGAGAGACGATGCCCATACTGTTAGTGATTACCCTGTTCGGGTTATTGGATTTCGTGGTGCTGTTCAGCCTCGGCAGCCAGATCGGCCTGCTGCCGACCCTGGCGCTGGTGCTGATCACCGGCGCCGTCGGCCTGCATCTGATTCGCCGTGAAGGTCGCGCGACACTGTTGCGCGCCCAGGAGCGCCTGCAACGTGGCGAGATGCCTTCCGGCGAGCTGATGGAAGGCGCGGCGCTCATCTTCGGCGGCGCCCTGTTGATGGCGCCGGGCTTTCTGTCTGACGCCTTAGGCCTGCTGTGCCTGCTCCCCGCCTCACGGGGACTGTTGACGCGCGGCCTGAGCGGCAACGGCGCGATCGCACGCTTCTTCAAGGGCCGCTTCTCGGCTGCGGGAAGCTCGCGCAGCACCCGCACGGGCGACTGGGAAGCCGACGCCAGTGCTGACAGTGCATCACGCAGCGATGGCGATCAGCAGCACGCAAGCGGCAACCGTGCAGGACAGCAAGGCAACAGCCAGCAGACCGGCGAGCCGCTGGAAGGCGATTACATCAGCCGTGACGAGCCGCGCCTCTAGCGCCTTGTCACGCACAAGCACCACGCGCAATCGCCTGCTTGAGAGTCATGTTTGAAAGTCTTGCATGAGAACGATGGGCCCGGTACTGGAAGCCAGTGCCGGGCCTTCTTGATTCGGGATACCTCGCCTCACAGGCCCCATCATGCTCTTCTGTCCTCTTCTGTTCTGTAATGACCTGCCCTGTCCTGCCCCTGTGCCAATGCCAGTCACTGGTCGGATTCGCGCTCCGTGAGCTACCCGTCCGAACCTCGCATCCTGCAAGGACGCTCCCCCTGACCGATGACCACCCTCTGGCGTCTTGTACCAATGGACACCGTCTGGAGGCTGCCAGCTATATGCCTACGGTGAACGGCTCGGATACACTCAAACCGTTGATTCATCTAGTGGAACCTTGCGGAAGACAGACTGCACTCAGGGTGCGTAGCTTTCATGCGACGCACGAGATGCGCCGATTTGAAATTTTTTTATGATCGCCTACTTGAAAGCTGTCCCCCCGCCACCATAAAAGCGGTGCAATGGATAACGGCCACGCCCCCAGCGGCGGGGCCCAACACTCGGTAGGCAACCCCATTGAACGCCAGACTCACCGACAAAGAACGGGAGCTGGCGGGATTTACCATCAGGAGAACGTGAGCAATGAACATTCGTCCCTTGCACGATCGCGTCGTGGTTCGTCGCGTGGAAGAAGAACAGAAAACTGCAGGTGGCATCGTTCTGCCCGGCAGCGCCCAGGAAAAGCCGACCCGTGGCGAGATTCTCGCCGCCGGTAACGGTCGCATCCTCGAAAACGGTGAAGTTCGCCCGCTGGACGTGAAAGTCGGCGATACCGTGATCTTCAAGGATGGCTACGGCGTCGAGAAGCAGAAAATCGACGGCGAAGAGGTGCTGATCATGAGCGAGAGCGACATCCTCGCCGTGGTGGAAGGCTGAGTTTCAGCTTTTTCGGGTTCCAACGCTTCGACTTACTGATTAAAGGTAGAGATAAACATGGCTGCAAAAGACGTTCGTTTCTCCGATGATGCACGCAAGCGCATGGCGCGTGGTGTCAATGTCCTGGCCGACGCGGTCAAGACTACCCTCGGCCCGAAAGGCCGTAACGTGGTACTGGAAAAATCCTTCGGTGCTCCGACCGTCACCAAGGACGGCGTTTCCGTCGCCAAGGAAATCGAGCTGAAGGACCGCTTCGAGAACATGGGCGCCCAGATGGTCAAGGAAGTCGCTTCCAAGACGTCTGACGTGGCTGGCGACGGTACCACCACCGCCACCGTGCTGGCTCAGTCCATCGTCAACGAAGGCCTGAAAGGCGTGACCGCGGGCATGAACCCGATGGACCTGAAGCGCGGCATCGACAAGGCCGTCATCGAAGCCGTCAAGGCCGTGCGTGAGCTGTCCGTGCCGTGCACCGACACCAAGGCCATCGCCCAGGTCGGCACCATCTCCGCCAACGGCGACTCTCGCATCGGCGAGATCATCGCGGAAGCGATGGAGAAGGTCGGCAAGGAAGGCGTCATCACCGTCGATGAAGGTCGTGGCTTCGAAGACGAGCTGGAAGTGGTCGAAGGCATGCAGTTCGATCGCGGTTACCTGTCTCCGTACTTCGTCACCAACCAGGACACCATGGCGGTCGAACTCGAAGACCCGTACATCCTGCTGGTCGACAAGAAGATCTCCAACATCCGCGAACTGCTGCCGGTGCTGGAAGGCGTTGCCAAGTCCGGCAAGCCGCTGGCGATCATCGCCGAAGACATCGAAGGCGAAGCGCTGGCGACTCTGGTCGTCAACACCATGCGCGGTATCGTCAAGGTCGCTGCCGTCAAGGCACCGGGCTTCGGTGACCGTCGCAAGGCCATGCTGCAGGACATCGCTGTCCTGACCGGTGGCACCGTGATTTCCGAAGAAGTCGGCCTCAACCTCGAGCAGGCCAACCTGGATCACCTGGGCACCGCCAAGCGCGTGACCATGTCCAAGGAAAACACCACCATCATCGATGGCGCCGGCAACGAAGGCGATATCGAAGCTCGCGTTTCCCAGATCCGCGCTCAGATCGAGGAAACCTCCTCTGATTACGACCGCGAGAAGCTGCAGGAACGTGTCGCCAAGCTGGCCGGCGGCGTTGCCGTCATCCGCGTCGGTGCTGCCACCGAAGTCGAGATGAAAGAGAAGAAGGCTCGCGTCGAAGACGCCCTGCACTCCACTCGTGCAGCCGTCGAAGAAGGCGTCGTGCCTGGCGGTGGTACTGCCCTGGTTCGCGTACTGGGTCAGCTGGTCGACCTGAAAGGCGACAACGAAGATCAGACTCACGGTATCGCCATCGCACTGCGTGCCATGGAAGCGCCGCTGCGTCAGATCGTCACCAACGCCGGTGAAGAAGCCTCTGTCGTGCTCAACAACGTCAAGGCTGGCGAAGGCAACTACGGTTACAATGCCTCTACCGGTGTCTACGGTGACATGTTCGAGATGGGCGTTCTGGACCCGGCCAAGGTAACCCGTTCTGCACTGCAGTCCGCGGCCTCCATCGGCGGTCTGATGATCACCACCGAATGCATGATCGCTGAAGATCCGGAAGACAAGGCCGCTGCCGGCGGCGGCGACATGGGTGGTATGGGTGGCATGGGTGGCATGGGCGGCATGATGTAAGCCAGCCTCACCCCACGACTCCCCCGTCGTGACCCGAACCGCTCCTGCGCAAGCAGGGGCGGTTTTTTCATGCCTGTCATCCGGCGAGCGCTGCGAGCTCCGCACGGTGAGCAGCGCGGCTCTCGGCACCTGACGCCTCCCGCTCACCACGCTACACTAGGCGCCACTTTTTGCCGCGACCCGAGTCATTGCGCTTGGTGATGACAGTGCATCGAGGCTGACGATGTATTGATGCTGAAATGCATACGGTCACGACCGATGACGCCAACCGCTCAGGCCGCGCGCCTCGCTTGCCCAGGACCTTCTCATGACTGATACCCCCGCCGCTTCCCCGACCACTAGCGCCCTCGACAATGTGCGTGTCGTGCTGGTGCAGACCTTCCACCCCGGCAATATCGGCGCCACCGCTCGCGCCATCCTGACCATGGGCATCAAGGACCTGGTGCTGGTCAATCCGCGCTGCTTCCCCGATGAGGAAGCGACACGCATGGCCAGCGGTGCCGCGGAGCTGCTGGAAAATGCGCGCGTGGTCGAACGCCTGGAAGACGCCGTCAATGACTGCCAGCTGGTCATCGGGGCCAGTGCTCGCCTGCGCAGCGTTCCGCTGCCCCACTTCGATGAGCCACGCGAGATGGCGGCGCACGCCATGGATATCGCGCGCGATGGCAAGGTGGCGCTGGTATTCGGCCGCGAGCGCTTCGGACTGACCAACGAGGAGATCGCCTGCTGCACGCATCAGGTATCGATCCCCACCAACCCGGACTACGGTATCCTCAACGTCTCACAGGCCGTCCAGGTGCTGGCGCACGAGTGCCGCAGTGCATGGCGCCTGACGCTCGACAAGCCTCAGGAGGCGCCTGTTGCGCGCCGTGAGGATGATCAGCTGCCGACCCGCGAACAGCTCGGCTACTTCCATGAGCATCTCGGTCGCGCCCTGCAGGGCTCCGGCTTCCTCAACCAGCCCCACTCCCAGACCGAAGAACGCCTGCGCGCCCTGTTCGCGCGTGCCGAGCCGACACGCCGCGAGCTCTCCATCCTGCGTGGCATGCTCTCCAATCTTGAGCGCCAGACGGCAGCGGCGAACGCTGGCACAGACAGCGAGCAGAGCGACCACGAGGCGTCCTGAGTCGTGCACGGCCGCCCCGTCATGTACCGAGACTCGGGCCGTTGCCACTTGGCTCTTGCCCACTTGGCTCTTGCCACTTCGCAACAGCCTGTCAGCGCAACGTCATCCTTCTGACATGGATCAAGGTGCACTGTAGACCTTCCGCTATGCTTGGTAGGCAAGACGTCAGGCACCGCAGAACCCGTCACACAGCTTAGGTATAGCGATACCGGCACAGACATACGGCACAGACCCATGCAGTAGCTGCAGCCCAGCAAGGAGTTCACGTGCGAAGGCTGCAGTGTCAGGCAAAGGCTCCTATGCGACCTTGAGACCTGCCATGCAGGTCGAGAACTGCCGCAAGAGCAGGCAGACGCCGCCACGCCAGCACATGAAAGGCCGCGTGGCGACGCCCCTTGAGCACCCACACGAAGAGCCGACCCTGATCCCATCCACGACCATGGACTCACGGAGCGCCTTTACATGACTCAGACAGCCGCACGACAGACTCAGACCCCGGACGCGGAACAGCTGGCCAGCGACATCCACCAGCTGGAAGCTCGCCTGCTCAAGACCGACCCGACGCAGGAACCGACGCTCTACCGCAGCCTGTACTGCACGATCTCGCTACGCCAGATGCAACTGCTGGCCAAGGTCAGTCAGCCCGCAGCCTCGCAGGCGCATTGAACAATGCCAGATCAGGTGGTTGGCAGGTGGCGACTGCTAATGGCCAGCAACGATCAGCAATGACCAGCAGCCACCCGTAACGACCAGGCATGAAAAAACCGCCACCCCGAGGGGTGGCGGTTTTTTTCGTCCCCGCATGAGGGAGAACCTCAGACAGGATACCGATTCGGAGACGCTGAGGTGGCAACCAGAGGCATGTCACCTCAGCGTGGATCCGGACACCCCACCTCACGAGGAGGCGAAGTGTCTCGGGATCACTCCTGACCCAGCTGCTGCTTGATCAGATCACCGATGGTAGTCGGGCCGTTGCTCTCGACTTCCTGGGTACGCGGCTTGGCAGCATCGCGACGCGGTGCTTCAACCTGGTCCTTGGACTTGACGGACAGGTTGATCAGGCGGCTCTTGCGATCCACACCGACGATCTTGGCTTCGACAGCATCGCCGACGCTCAGGACGTTGCGTGCGTCTTCGACACGGTCAGCGCTGATTTCAGAAGCCTTCAGGATAGCGATGACGTCAGTCGCCAGCTCTACCTGAACTTCCTTGGCATCGATGTCGACAACACGACCGGACACGATGGCGCCCTTGTCGTTGACGGCCAGGTACTCGGAGACCGGATCGCTCTCGAGCTGCTTGACGCCCAGAGAGATGCGCTCACGTTCCGGATCGATGGACAGGATGACCGCTTCAGCTTCTTCGCCCTTCTTGTAACGACGCACGGCTTCTTCGCCAGCTTCGTTCCAGGAAATGTCGGAGAGGTGAACCAGGCCGTCGATGCCGCCTTCCAGACCGATGAAGATACCGAAGTCAGTGATTGACTTGATGGTACCGGAGACACGGTCGCCCTTGTTGTGCTTGCCGCTGAAGTCTTCCCACGGGTTGGTGGTGCACTGCTTGATACCCAGGGAGATACGACGACGCTCTTCGTCGATGTCCAGAATCATCACTTCCACGTCATCGCCGACATTGACGACCTTGGACGGGTGGATGTTCTTGTTGGTCCAATCCATTTCGGATACGTGGACCAGACCTTCGACGCCCTCTTCCAGCTCGGCGAAGCAGCCGTAGTCGGTGAGGTTGGTGACGCGTGCGTTGATCTTGGCGCCTTCCGGGTAGCGAGCCTTGATGTTGACCCACGGATCTTCGCCCAGCTGCTTGAGACCCAGAGACACACGGTTGCGCTCGCGGTCGAACTTCAGCACCTTGACATTGATCTCGTCGCCGACAGCAACGATCTCGGACGGATGCTTGATGCGCTTCCATGCCATGTCGGTGATGTGCAGCAGGCCGTCAACGCCGCCGAGGTCGACGAAGGCGCCGTAGTCGGTCAGGTTCTTGACGATACCCTGAATCTGCTGACCTTCCTGCAGAGTGGCCAGGAGGGCTTCACGCTCAGCGCTGTTCTCGGCTTCGAGGACGGCACGACGAGACACGACAACGTTGTTGCGCTTGGCGTCGAGCTTGATGACCTTGAAGTCCAGTTCCTTGTTCTCGAGGTGGGCGGTGTCGCGCACAGGGCGGACATCGACCAGAGAACCCGGCAGGAAGGCACGGATGGTGTTGATGTCGACGGTAAAGCCACCTTTGACCTTGCCGTTGATCACGCCCTTGACGATCTCGTCTTTCTCGAAGGCGGCTTCCAGCTCTTTCCACGCTTCGGCACGCTTGGCCTTCTCGCGGGACAGGCGGGTCTCACCGAAGCCATCTTCCACGGCTTCCAGTGCAACCATGACTTCGTCGCCGATGCTGATGGACAGCTGGCCACTTTCATCACGGAACTGTTCAGACGGAATCTGACCTTCAGACTTCAGACCGGCATTGACAGTGATCCAGTCGCCATCGATATCCACGATGGTAGCGGACACGATTGCGCCCGGCTCCATGTTGATGTCCTGGAGTGACTGTTCAAATAAATCAGCAAAGCTCTCGCTCATGGTATTCCTACATGATCAACGTTTGGGGCGGCTTGCACCGCAGTCTCCGTACCACCAGCAAGCACGGGCCATATCTACATATCCCCGGGGGCGTTGACGCTGGTTCGAGATACACCGGCTTTCCGCTTGCCGCCGATGCACCCCATGACACCTTGCCGGGGGGTTGATGACACCTCGGTGTCATCTGGGTTCTGCATCATCACTCGCGAAGCGAGCGAAACCCGCTGCTGCCCGACCCGGAGGCCGTATTGCAACAGCAGGCGATCAATCCGTTGTTCTGACGATTCACAGGCTGAGACTCGAGTCTCAGCGCGCCGCTACCAGGCCGTATTCGACCAGCAGCTGCTGGATGCGTTCGATCACCTGGTCGATGTCGAGATCCGTCGTATCGAGGATCACGCCGTCGTCTGCAGGCTTGAGCGGGGCGACTGCCCGGCCCATGTCACGCGCATCGCGCGCCTGTATTTCTGTCAAAAGGCTCGAAATATTAGCATCGACACCCGCTTCCTGCAACTGGGCATGACGACGACGCGCACGCTCCTCGGCGCTTGCCGTCAGGAAGATCTTGAGCGGCGCACCGGTGAAGACCACCGTGCCCATGTCGCGACCATCGGCCACCAGGCCCGGCGCACGCGCGAAGGCACGCTGACGCGCCAGCAGTGCGGTGCGCACGCGCGGCTGGGCCGCGATGATGGAGGCATTGTTGCCGACCGACTCGAGACGGATGTCGCGGGTGACGTCCTCGCCTTCCAGAATTACGCTGGTGGCATCGCCTTCGGCATCGAACTGCACATCGAGGTGCTCGGCGATGGTCGCCACGGCATCCTCGTCTTCCAGCGCCACGCCATGACGCTCGGCGGCCAGCGCCGTCAGGCGATACAGCGCACCGGAATCCAGCAGATGCCAGCCCAGGCTCGCTGCCACCAGCCGGCTGATGGTGCCCTTGCCGGCCCCGCCGGGGCCATCAAGGGTCAGCACAGGCGCGTCGCAGATCTGACTGTGATGAGGTGTCGCTTCCCCGCTCATGAAGCCTCCTGGCCGGGTGCCACGGCACCGAGATTCTCGACCTGCATGCCGACTTCCGTTGCCAGCGCGACGAAGTTCGGGAAGGAGGTCGCGACATTGGCGCAGTCATCGATCAGGATCTCGCCCTGGGCGCGCAGCGCCGCCACGCTGAAGGCCATCGCGATGCGGTGATCGCCGTGGCTGTCGACCAGACCGCCACCGTAGGCGCCGCCACGGATGTCGATACCGTCCGCGACCACTTCGTGCTCGACGCCGATCTGCGCCAGGCCATCCGCCATCACCTGGATGCGATCGGATTCCTTGACGCGCAGTTCCTCGGCGCCACGCAGACGGGTCATGCCCTCGGCGTTGGCGGCGGCGATGAACAGCGCCGGGAATTCGTCGATGGCCAGCGGCACCTGGTCTTCCGGAATGTCGATACCCTTGAGCGGCGCATAGCGGATGTGCAGGTCTGCCACCGGCTCGCCGCCGACTTCGCGCTCATTGGAGACGCTCAGGTCGGCACCCATCGCCTTGAGGATGTTGATCACACCGATGCGTGTCGGGTTGATGCCGACGTGTTCCAGCACCAGATCGGAGCCCGGCGTGATGGCCGCAGCGACCAGGAAGAAGGTCGCGGAGGAGATGTCGGCCGGCACGTCGATCGGGCAGGCTTCGAGGCTGCCACCACCGGTCAGCCACGCCTCGGCGCCCTGACGCTCGACCTTGTAGCCGAAGCCATTGAGCATGCGCTCGGTGTGGTCACGCGTCGGCGCCGGCTCGATGGCACGCGTCTCGCCTTCGGCGTAGAGACCGGCCAGCAACAGGCAGGACTTGACCTGGGCGGACGCCATCGGCATCTCGTAACGGATGCCCTTGAGCGGCTGGCCACCGTGGATACGCAGCGGCGGACGGCCGTTCTCGGCAGTATCGATCACCGCCCCCATCTCGCGCAGCGGGTTGGCGACGCGATCCATCGGACGCTTGGTCAGCGAGGCATCACCGGTCAGCTCGGTATCGAAGGCCTGACCGGCCAGCAGACCGGCGAACAGACGCATCGCGGTGCCGGAGTTGCCGACATACAGCGGGCCCGGCGGCTGCTTCAGGCCGTTGAGGCCCACGCCATGAATGGTCACACGCCCCTGATGCGGGCCCTCGATGACCACGCCCATGTCGCGGAAGGCCTGCAGCGTGGCCAGGCTGTCTTCACCCTCGAGGAAGCCCTCGACCTCGGTCACGCCGTTCGCCAGCGCGCCCAGCATGATGGAGCGATGTGACATGGACTTGTCACCCGGCACACGAATGCGCCCCTGAACCTGCCCACCCGGCAGTGCACGGTACCGCACGTTCTGCTGTTCCATTGTCTGATAACTCGTCTGTTTCAAGAGGGTATTGAAGTAGTGTCGGGCGTGGCTTGCGCGGGTGAATATCCCCAGCATCGCCTCACCATCGCCCGCGGTCACGGCAGCGCGCACCCGCGCTACCCCGGCCTCGAATTCATCCAACGCCTCCAGCACCGCATCGCGGTTGGCCAGATAGACGTCGCGCCACATCACCGGGTCACTGCCCGCGATGCGCGTAAAATCACGGAAACCGCCCGCCGCGTAGCGGAAGATCTCCAGCCGCTCATCCTGACGCGCCAGGCTGTCGACCAGCGAGAACGCCAGCAGGTGAGGCAGATGGCTGGTACGCGCCAGCACTTCATCGTGGCGCGCCACGCTCATGTTCAGAAGCTGGGCACCACATACCGACCACATGGCCGCCACACGTGCCACGGCCTCGGGGTCGCTGTCCGGCTCCGGCGTCAGAATCACCTTGTGATCGAGATAGAGCTCGGGATTGGACGCCGCGACACCGCTCTTCTCGGACCCGGCGATCGGGTGACCGAGCACCAGATTCGGCGGCATGCGACCGAAAACGCCGAGCGCCGCGTCGCGGATCGCGCCCTTGGTACTGCCGACATCGGTGATGACGGCGTCATCCTCCAGCAACGGCGCCAGTTCGGCCATCACGCTTTGCATCGCCATCACCGGTACGCACAGCACGATCAGCGAGGCGCCCGGTACCAACGCCGCCAGCTGCGTGCTGCCACCGTCGATCAGCCCCATGCGTTGACCGAGGCAGATCTCGTTGGAGTCACGATCACAGGCGAGAATCTCGCCGCGATGGCCCGCCGCGCGCAATGCCGCGGCCAGCGAGCCACCGATCAGACCCAGCCCGACCAGCAGGATACGCCGCTCGCCGGCCAGGCGCTCCGCTGACGGCAGCGAGGACAGCAGGTCAGACGACGCAGCATGGCGCACGTGGTCAACCTCGCTCACAGCACACCGGCCGGGTAGGACCCGAGCACCTTGACGTCCGCCGCGCATTGACGCAGCTCTTCCAGCGTCGCCGTGATGAGCGGGTCATCGCGGTGGCCACGGAAGTCGATGAAGAAGACATAGTTCCAGGCACCGGAACGTGACGGACGCGTCTCGACACGCGTCAGGTCGATCTGGTGGCGGTGGAACGGCGCCAGCAGGTCGTGCAGTGCCCCCGGCTGGTTGCGCATCGCCACCACGATGGAGGTCTTGTCATCGCCGGACGCCGGCACCGAGCTGTCACCGATGATCAGGAAGCGCGTGGAGTTGTCGGGGCTGTCCTCGATCTTCTCCTCGACCTTCTCCAGCTCATAGAGCTTGGCCGCCATGTCACCGGCAATCGCCGCACTGTGCCACTCGGTGCGCACCTGACGCGCGGCCTCGGCATTCGAGGACACCGCGATGCGCTCGGCGTGCGGGAAGTGGGCATCCAGCCACTTGCGGCACTGGGCCAGCGACTGGGCGTGGGAATAGATGCGCGAGATCTTCTCGCGACGCGTGTTCGGGCCCACCAGCAGGTGGTGGTGAATGCGCAGCACCACTTCGCCGGAGATCTTGAGCTGCGAGCCCATGAACGAATCCAGCGTGTGGTTGATGACGCCCTCGGTGGAGTTTTCCACCGGCACCACACCGTACTGCACCGCACCCGCTTCCACTTCGCGGAACACCTCGTCGATGGCGGCCATCGGCTTGGTCACGGCGCTGTCACCGAAGTGCTTGAGCGCGGCCTGCTGGGTGAAGGTGCCTTCCGGGCCGAGATAGGCCAGGCGGATCGGCTGTTCCAGCGCCAGACAGGCGGACATGATCTCGCGGAACAGACGCGCCATCTCCTCGCCTTTCAGCGGGCCGGGGTTGTTGGCCATGATGCGGCGCAACACCTGGGCTTCGCGCTCCGGGCGGTAGAACTGGACCTGGCCGTCCTCGCCCACGTCACCGGCCGCCAGCTTGACCTCAGCGACCTGCTGCGCGCAGCCCGCGCGCTCGCTGATCAGGTTCAGCAGCTCGTTGTCGATGGCGTCGATGCGCTGACGCAGGTCGTCCAGCGTCACCGGCTTGCCCGTCGCCTGCGACACGGGACTCTGCTTGGAATCCGACATCTCACCTCCTCCCTTAGCCGTGACGGCGCGCGAAGTCGCCCATGAAGTCCACCAGCGCAGTGACGGCAGCTTCCGGCACGGCGTTGTAGAGGCTGGCACGCATGCCACCAACGCTGCGGTGACCGGCCAGATTCAAGAGACCCGCCGCTTCGGACTCGGCGAGGAAGGTCTTGTCGAGACGGTCATCGGCCAGCACGAACGGCACGTTCATGCGTGAGCGGTTCTCGGTCACGATCGGGTTGGAATAGAAGTCGCTGCCATCGATGGCGGCATAGAGCGCCTGCGCCTTGCGATCATTGATCGCGTCCATGGCGGCAAGGCCACCGACCTCGTCCTTGAGCCACTCGAACACCAGCCCGGAGAGATACCAGGCATAGGTCGGCGGGGTGTTGAACATGGAATTGGCCTCGGCGGCCGTCTTCCAGTTCAGCATGGTCGGACAGTCCTTGCGGGCGCGATCGAGCAGGTCTTCGCGCACGATGACCAGCGTCAGACCCGCCGGACCGATGTTCTTCTGGGCGCCGGCGTAGATGACGCCGAAACGGCTGACATCCAGCGGGCCGGACAGGATGGAAGACGACATGTCACATACCAGCGGCACGCCATCCGCTGCCACCTCGGGGATGTAGTCGAACTCGAGGCCGCCGATGGTCTCGTTGGCGGTGTAGTGCAGATAGCCTACATCACCCGAGAGCTGGATCGCGTTCTGGCGCGGCACGGCGATCAGGCCATTGCTCTCGCTGGAGGCCGCCACGTGGCTGCCCACCGCCAGATGCTCGGCTTCCTTGATCGCCTTCTTGCCCCAGATACCGGTGTACAGATAGTTGGCACTGCCACCCGCGCCCAGCAGGTTCAGCGGCACACCCGCAAACTGGGTCGAGGCGCCACCCTGCATGAACAACACGCGATAGTTGGACGGAATCTCGAGCAGTTCGCGCAGGTCCGCCTCGGCCTTCTCGGCGATGGCCACGAATTCGTCGGAGCGATGACTCATCTCCATGACGGACAGTCCGCGGCCCTGATAATCCAGCATCTCGGCGCGGGCGCGCTCCAGGACAGCGGTCGGCAGTGCAGCAGGACCGGCGCAGAAGTTGAACTTGCGTGTCATGTCGTCTTATTTCCCGAAAGTGAAGCGACCGCCCCGAAGGCGGTCGCAATCCAGCGTCTTATTCCGCGTCTGTCGGCGGGGTATCCGTCGACTCGGAATCATCTCCCGCCTGCACCTGTTCATCGGTGCTCAGCGCCTCTTCGTCCAGCTCATCCTGCACCACGACGACCTCTTCCGGCTCGTCGACACGCACCGTCGTCACCAGACGCTCCTCTTCCGCGGTGCGGATCAAGGTCACGCCCTGGGTGTTGCGCGAGGTGGTGGACACCTCGGCGACGCGGGTACGTACCAGGGTGCCGCGGTCGGTGATCAGCATCAGTTCGTCGTTGTCGCTGACCTGCACCGCGCTGACCAGGTCACCGTTGCGCTCGCTGGTCTGCATCGCGATCACGCCCTGGCCACCACGGCCACGCAGCGGGAACTCTTCCAGACGCGTGCGCTTGCCGAAGCCATTGGCGGATGCGGTCAGGATGTAGCACTGCGGCACCTCACCGTTGGCGACGCCGCCTTCCGTCATTCCATCGGTGGCTGCCACATCAGCGCTATCGACACCTTCCGCCGTCGCGTCCGCCGCCTCATCGACCTCGATCTCATTGTCATCGATCGCGGTGGTGCGCGGAATGATCAGACTGATGACCTGTGCATCGTCGAGCAGACGCATGCCGCGTACACCACGGGCGGTACGGCCCATCACGCGCACGTTCTGCTCTTCGAAGCGGATCGCCTTGCCGTTGGAGGACACCAGCATGACGTGGTCGGAACCGGACGTGATATCGGCGCCGATCAGACGGTCACCTTCCTCGATATCCAGCGCGATCAGGCCGACACTGCGCGGACGCGAGAACTGGCTCAGCGCGGTGCGCTTGACCGTGCCGTTGGCCGTCGCGAAGAAGATGTAGCTGTCGGCAGCGTAGTCACGCACCGGCAGGATGGTGGTGACCCACTCGCCGTCATCCAGCGGAATCAGGTTGACCAGCGGCTTGCCGCGCGAGCCACGTGACGCCTGCGGCATCTCGTAGACCTTGAGCCAGTACACCTTGCCCTTGTTGGAGAACAGCAGCACGGTGTCGTGGGTAGAGGCGACCAGCAGGTGCTCGATGACATCCTCGTCCTTCATCGCGGTGGCGGACTTGCCGCGACCACCACGCTTCTGGGCCTGGTAGTCAGACAGCGGCTGGGTCTTGGCATAACCACTGCGCGAGACCGTCACCACCATGTCTTCCTCGTTGATGAGGTCTTCGATGGTCAGGTCACGACGGCTGGTCATGATCTCGGTGCGGCGCTCATCGGCGTACTGGGCACGCACTTCGCGCAGCTCTTCGCGGATGACTTCCATCAGGCGGTCGGCAGAGGACAGGATCTCCATCAGCTCGGCGATGCGCTCGAGGATGGAGGAGTACTCGGCCAGCAGCTTCTCGGTCTCGAGGCCGGTCAGGCGATGCAGGCGCAACTCGAGGATAGCCTGAGCCTGGGCCGGCGACAGACGATAATGCTTGGCGTCCTCGGACAGACCCAGACCTTCCGGCAGATCTTCCGGACGGCAGGAAGTGGCACCGGCGCGCTCGAGCATCTCGACCACCTGGCCCGGCTGCCATTCACGATCGATCAGCTTTTCCTTGGCTTCCGCCGCGCTCGGCGAGCCCTTGATCAGCTCGATCACCTCATCGATGTTCGAGATCGCCACTGCCAGACCTTCAAGAATGTGGCCACGCTCACGCGCCTTCTTGAGTTCGAACAGCGTACGACGGGTGACGACTTCACGACGGTGACGCACGAAGGATTCCAGGATCTGCTTGAGATTCAGGATCTTCGGCTGACCTTCGTGCAGCGCGACCATGTTGATGCCGAACACCGTCTCGAGCTGGGTCTGGGAGAAGAGGTTGTTGACGACCACTTCACCGGACTCGCCACGCTTGGTCTCGATGACCACGCGCAGACCGTCCTTGTCGGACTCGTCACGCAGCTCGGCGATGCCCTCGATCTTCTTGTCCTTGACCAGTTCGGCGATCTTCTCGATCAGACGCGCCTTGTTCACCTGGTAGGGAAGCTCGGTGATGATGATGTGATCACGGCCGTTCTTGTCGTTGTGCTCGATGGTATGCACGGCACGCACGTAGATACGACCACGACCGGTGCGGTAGGCATCGAGGATGCCGGCACGGCCGTTGATGATACCGGCGGTCGGGAAGTCCGGCCCCGGAATGAATTCCATCAGCTCATCGACGGTCAGATCGCCGTTGTCGATCAGCGCCAGACAGCCGTCGATGACCTCGCCCATGTTGTGGGGCGGGATGTTGGTGGCCATGCCCACGGCGATACCGGAGGAGCCGTTGACCAGCAGGTTCGGGGTCTTGGTCGGCAGCACGGCAGGAATGCGCTCGGTGCCGTCATAGTTGTCGACCCAATCGACGGTGTCCTTCTCGAGGTCGGCCAGCAGCTCGTGCGCCAGGCGCGCCATGCGCACCTCGGTGTAACGCATCGCCGCGGCACTGTCGCCATCGATGGAACCGAAGTTGCCCTGACCATCCACCAGCACATAACGCATGGAGAAGTGCTGGGCCATGCGGACGATGGTGTCATAGACCGCACTGTCACCGTGCGGGTGGTATTTACCGATCACATCGCCGACGACACGGGCAGATTTCTTGTAGGCCTTGTTCCAGTCATTGTTCAGCTCGTGCATCGCGAACAGTACGCGACGGTGAACCGGTTTGAGGCCATCGCGGACATCCGGCAAGGCACGCCCGATGATGACGCTCATCGCGTAATCGAGATACGACTGTTTGAGCTCGTCCTCGATGTTGACTGGCAGTATCTCTCTGGCGATCTCACCCATGATTCGTCAAATCCTTGAACTCAACTGTTGGCGCCACTGCAGCAACGACGCATGCTCCGTCGTTACTGCAGCGCGGCAGTGGCGTGAAGCAGACACGGGGTGCCAGCTCCGCGGCACCGAAGTGGCGGCATTATATCACTTGCGAGCGCGCCTAGCAGCTCACACGACGCCGCAAGGACACCTCAGTACGGTAGTACGGCCGTCAATGTGCGCGGCCTGCTGACTCATGCCTCGCCGCTGAGGACGATCAGGCCGTTTCTTCACTGACCAACGCGCCCAGCAGCGCGCCGATCTCGCCGTCCAGCGGCATGGCGCGACCGGTGTCGGTATTCATCAGCACGAAGGTGAAGTCCGCCCTGGAGACCAGCGCTCCGGAGCGCGGATGCACCTCGCCCATGCGCCGCTCCCCCAGATGGATCTCCTGGCGCATGATCATCTTGCGTCGCCCGAGCTCTGACAGCCGCGTGGTGATGACCAGCTCATCATGGACAGTGGCGGGATAGTGCCAATCCAGGTTGAGGTTGACCGCCACCATCGCGATGCCTTCTCGCTTGAGCGCGGCCAGGTCGAGATGCGCGAGCATGAACTCCCAGCGCCCTTCCTCATAGAACTCCAGATAACGGGCATTGTTGACGTGCCCATAGCCATCCAGATGGTAGCCACGCACCGTCAGGGTCGTGCGACTGACGACGTCTGTGTGACTGCCGACGTCTGTATGACTGGCGTCCGCTGCCTGCGGTGGATTGCTGTCGTGTTGCATCCCTGTCTCCCGTCCGTGAAACGATCGCGTCGTGTGGCCATTCTCAGCTGATCTTATGCCTGTGACTGACAGAAAAACAAACGCTTGGCTGAATGATCGTGCCCGCCCCGCTCACCAGCCCGGCAAGACGGCTACTCGCCGGGCGGACCTTGCGGCGGTCTCTCGCCGCCCTCCTCGTCGAGGAAGTGCCCCTTCTCACCCATGAAGCAGCCGAAGATCTGGTTAACCCCCGGTGCGGAGGCGTGATAGTGATAGCCACGCACCGGGTCCGTCTCGCCGCCACACTCATCCAGGTCAGCGGGAACATTGCCTTCCTTGTCCTCTCTGGCATAGATGGCATAGCCATCCAGCGCATAGCCGATCATCGGCGAATGGCCATCCTCCTGAATGCCGATCTCGGAGCAGCCGGTGGCGGTGTGATAGTGATAGCCCTCATGCGGGTTGGCATGCGCGCCACAATCATCGAGCACCCCCAGGGTGTGAGAGCTCAGGATCAGCTCCAGCGGCGCCGGTGGGCCGTACATCACGCCATTGAGCGCCACGCCGGTATTGGAGTGGCCGGCAAGCGAGGTCGGCTCGGCGGCCGGTACCGGCACCTTGGGGATCACGACCGTCTTCTCGATGCCGCCGCCCAGTTCCTCAAGCGGACACTCGAGACAGAAATTGTCGAAGCCGTCGATGGGGTTCGGGTTCCCCGCCACCTCACAACCACGCGCGCCATCGATCACGGTGATCTCGCCCGTGTTGACGTCGTACATCTGCCACTCCTTGTCCTTGTAGAGAGTGGCCAGATTCTTGATGAATTCGCCGTCCACCTGATAAAGGGTGCCCTCGCCATCCATCCAGGTGCCGCCTTCCTCTTCACCGGAGTGGATATTGGGCGGGCAGAATGGCCCCACCGGCGAAGTTTCCGGGTCCGCGGGCGCACCGGCCACACGGAACTGATAGCAGGTCGTCTGCGTGCCGCCGCTCAGGGTGCAATCGACGGTCTCGACCTCGCCGACGATCGCGCCCTCGGCAAACATCTCAGGATCCAGCCCGACCGCCGCCGGGGCAGGCTCGCCGTCCGTGACTTCCTCTGCAACGACTGTCTCTTTCGTGACCGTTGCACTGGTCTCGGCTGCACTGGCCGCCTTGTCGTTGGCGTCATGCTCCTCGCTGCAGCCGAACAGCAACAGGGTCAGCGCCGCCAGCGTCAGTGGTCGTGCCCGTTTCAGCGCGCTCGCGCCCGATGCTCTGCTCTTCACAAAAGCCTCCACTACCGTCTCCTCAGCAGTCCCCACAGCAGTCTCCACAACAACGTCATCGATCACTCTACCGCCCTCCGCGTCTCAAGTCTGATGGTCTATGCCTACAGGTCGATGCCTGCTGATCGATATCTACTGATCTTTGCCTGGTGAGCGATACCGCAAACCGCCAGACCGCGCACCGCCAGGTCGACTCGAGACTAGCGCCACAGCGTGCACACAGTATGTCCTTGCGATCGCATGAGATGGTCGGCAACCGCAGTGTGACGCAGGGTCACGTCCATGGCGGATGACCCGCCGCATGAGTTTCGCCATAATATGCGCCATTCAGACGGGCAGCCCCCGTTCACCGGACTCAAGGACTGGTCGCATGTGGTTCAAGAACCTGCAACTGTATCGCCTGCACGATAGCGCACCGCTGGAAGAGGGTCGTCTCGCCGATGCCCTGCCGGAGCATGTCTTCCGCCCTGTCACCGGCGTCGAAGCCAAGCGTATCGGCTGGGTGGCACCGGGCGGCCGCAACAGCGATCTGCTGGTGCACGAGATTCAGGGCCATTTCCTGATCAGCGCCCTGCGCCAGGAGCGCGTACTGCCCTCCGCCGTGGTCAAGGAAGAGCTGGAGGAGCGCGTGGCCGAGCGCGAGACCGCCGAAGGTCGTCCGCTGCGTCGCCGCGAGAAGCTGACCCTCAAGGAGCAGATCTACGAGGAGCTGCTGCCGCGCGCCTTCACGCGCTCCTCGCGCACCGACCTGTGGTGGGACAGCCGTCGCGGCCTGATCGCCGTCAACGCCTCGAATGCCAAGCGCGCCGAGGAAGTGCTGGACCTGCTGCGCCAGACTCTGGGCACGCTCAAGGTCACCCCGCTAGCCGTCGCGCAGCCGCCATCCCAGGTGATGACCACCTGGCTCAAGGATGTCAGCTCGCGCCCGGAAGACCTGATCGTCGGTGATCAGGTCGAACTCAAGGCGCCGGGCGGCGAAGATGGCGTACTGCGTGCGCGCCAGTTCGATCTCGACGGCGAGGAAATCCAGACGGCGCTGAATCTCGGCCGCGTGGTCAGCAAGTTGGCACTGGAAGTCGATGGCCGCGTCGCGCTGGTGCTCGGTGAGGACATGGCACTCAAGAGCCTCAAGTTCGCTGATGCCGTGGTCGATGAAGCCAACGCCCAGGATGATGGCGAAGACCCCATCCTGCGTCTGGAGACCGACTTCGCGTTGATGGCCCAGGTGTTGTCCGGCGTGATCGAGCAGATGACCGCCTGGCTGGGTGGTGAAGCCCAGCCCGCCAGCTGAGCCTTGGGCCCGCTGCCGACCTTCTCTTTTTTTCAGAATGACAAACCCGGATGACGTGCGTCGATGACTGACACTGCAACACCCAAGCCTGCCACGACCAGCGAACAGGACCCGTTCGCCGATATTCGCCCCTACCATGACGACGAGGTAGCGGAGGTGCTGGTACGCCTGGAGCAGGACCGCGAGCTGCTCGACACCCTGACGCGTTTCCGCCTGCCGGGCCTGACCCAGCGCTTCCCGTGGCTGGCACGCCAGATCGCGCGCCTGGCCATAAAGCGCGAGATGATTGGCGTCAAGGATGTTGCCAGTTTCCAGAGCCGCATTGCCGTCTACATGGCGCGCATGATCCACACCACCACCACCAGCTTCGAGACGGTGGGACTGGAGCGTCTGTCGCCGGACACGCCGTATCTATTCCTGTCCAACCATCGCGACATCTCGCTGGACCCGGCCTTCGTCAACTACGCCCTCTATCGTCACGGGCGTGACACGGTGCGCATCGCCATCGGTGACAACCTTCTGCAGAAACCCTTCGTCACCGACCTGATGCGCCTCAACAAGAGCTTCATCGTGCCGCGCTCCGCCAAGGGCAAGCGCGCGATGCTGGCCGCCTACCAGTCACTGTCGGGCTATATCCGCCACTCGCTGACCCACGACCAGCACTCCATCTGGCTGGCCCAGCGTGAAGGGCGCGCCAAGGACGGCCGTGACGGCACCGAAAGCGCCATCATCAAGATGCTGACCATGGCGGCACGCACCGCCGACAAGACGCGTCCGTTCAGCGAGGCGGTCAGCGAGCTCAACATCGTGCCGGTGTCGATCAGCTACGAGTTCGACCCCTGCGACCTGCAGAAGGCGCGTGAGCTGGCGGCCGTCGCCAATGAAGGCCGTTACGAGAAGGTGCAGTACGAGGACATCAAGTCCATCGCAGCGGGCATCAGCGGCCACAAGGGGCGCGTCAAGCTGGTGTTCGGCGAGCCGCTCAAGGGCGACTTCGAGACCCCGGAAGATGTGGTGAAGGAAGTCGACCGTCAGGTGCTGGCCTACTACACCCTCTACCCGAGCCATCAGCTGGCACTCGAGAAGCTGGCCGCCAGCCGCCCGCAGCTGCGAGAGGAGCCGCGCCTGGCCTCGGCGCTGGATGTCTCGGCCATCAGCGGTGCCGAGCGCGCCACCTTCGAGAACCGCCTCGCAGAGGTGCCCGCAGAGCTCAAGGACTGGTGGCTGGTGCAATACGCCAACCCGATCCTCAATCGCGAAGGGCTCTCCATCGATCTCGATGAGAAGCTCGATGCCGCCGAGGCGACGGACGGCGAGAAGGTCGCACAGTAAGACGGCGCCAGACACTTCGCCCCCGCACTTGGCACGACCAAAGCCACGAAAAAGCCACCGTCAATCGACGGTGGCTTTTTCGTTGGGCAGGACTGGACAGTACTACTTGCGCCAGAAGCTGGGCGAGAACAGCACCAGCACGGTCAATATCTCGAGACGCCCCATCAGCATGCCGATGCACAGCAACCACTTGGCGCTGTCCGGCAGGCTCGAGAAGTTGCCCGCCGGGCCGATGATCTCACCCAACCCCGGGCCGACGTTGGTGACGGCCGTGGCGGCGCCGGTCACCGCGGTGACCAGATCCAGCCCGATGAACGACAGCGCCAGCGCCAGGCCACCGATGGTGATGAAGAAGAAGAACGAGAAGGCGATCACCGCGCGCACCACCTCGTCGGGCAGCGCACGGCCGTTGTAGCGCTGCGAGAAGACGCCGTTGGCATGGATCAGCGAGCGCAGATGATTGCCGAGCATGATCAGCCCGATCTGCAGGCGGAAGATCTTCATGCCGCCGCTGGTCGAGCCGCTGCAGCCGCCGACGAAGGTCAGATAGAAGAAGGCCACCACCGCAAAGGGCCCCCAGGCACTATAGTCGTCGCTGGCGTAGCCGGTGGTCGTCACCACCGAGATGACATTGAAGGTCACCTGGGTCAGCGCCGTGAAGATGGCCTCGCCATTGACGACGCGATACAGCGTCAGCAAGGCGATCACCCATCCCAGCAGCCGCAGGAAGCCGCGCACCTGGGCATCACGCCACAGGACGCCGGCCTGATCCTGCCAGGCACGGATGAACAGCACGAAGGGCAGCGCCCCCAGCAACATGAAAGCCGAGGCCATCCACAGCAGATAGGGCCGGTCGGAATAGACGCCCATCGAGCTGTCGTAATTGGAGAACCCGCCGGTGGCCAGCGACGTCATGCCATGCACCAGCGCATCCAGCCAGTGCATGCCACCCAGCCAGTAACAGACGATGGCCAGCAAGGTCAGCCCGACGTAGACCAGTCCGATGGCCTTGGCCACGCCACCGGCACGCGGCAGCACCTTGTCGGACCAGTCCGAGGATTCGGTCTGGAACAGGCGCATGCCGCCGACCTTCAGAAACGGCAGGATCGCGATCGCCATCACGATGATGCCGATGCCGCCGACCCACTGCATCAGGCCGCGCCACAGCTTGAGACCATCCGAGAGCCCTTCGATGTCTGACAGCACGGTCGAGCCGGTGGTGGTGATCGCCGACACCGATTCGAACACGGCATCGGTCACGCCCAGGTGGGTGGCCCCGAAGATCAACGGCAGGCTCGAGTAGGCCGATACCAGTACCCAGCTCAGCGTGGTCAGCACGAACATCGCACGTGGCTTGAGCTGCAGCTCCACCTTGCGCGATACCGTCAGCATGATGGCCGCCGAGCCGAGCGTGATGCCCAGCGAGATCAGGAAGGCGCTGGCATCCGCATCCGCTTCGCCGAGCAACACCAGCAAGGGCGCCAGCATCATCAAGGCCACCACGCACAGCAGCAGGCCGAGCACCCGGATGACCGGCAACCACTCCGAGAGCGAGAGAAGGCGAACCAGCGCCTGCGAGTGCGCTCGGGTCGCCTGCCCTGCGCGCGCCCGTCTGCGCCGCCGTTTCGGCGCGCCAGCCTTCATGCCACCGACCTGTTGATGACAGTCATCATTGTGCGTCCTCAGCGTTTTACCCCATGACGCCCCGGGCGCCAGTCTCAGTGCGGCGATACCCTACACCCTCTTCCGCCGCTGTCCAGCGCCGCCACAGCGGTGACCCGCCGCAGGACATCACGCCCCGACACCTCACGTCAGGCGCCTTGTGCCGCCCCGCAAGCTGCTATCCTGCCAACGACACGCGTAGCCACGCCGCCTGCTCAGTGCCAACACGCCTGAGTCCGGTTGGGCTGCCCAACCCCTGTACGGTACACTGAGGCCCCAATATGGCAACGATGCGTTCACGGACAAGAACCTCATGCGTCTGACTGATTGGCGAGCCTGGCAGGCGAGTGCGACCCGCACCGCCCACGACAGCCGCGTAGATATCACCCCCTCCCCGCGTGCCGAGCAAGTCCCGGCCATGCAGCGTCGTCGACTCAGCCCGGTCGGCCAGGCCTGCTGCAAGCTGCTGTTCGCGCTCGACCCTGACGCCGACCTGCCCATCATCCATGCCTCGCGCCATGGCGATACCGGCAAGATTCTCGCCCTGCTGGATGCCGCCACCCAGTCCGACGAGGCCCTGTCACCGGCGCGCTTCTCGCTCTCGGTGCACAACGCCGTGCTGGGCATGTACTCGATCACCGGCAAGTCCCATCAGCCGCTGGAAGCCCTCGCCGCCTGTGGCAACGAATTCGAGGCGCTGATGAGCGAGGCGCTCGGCTATCTGAGCGAGCGCGAGGACGTCATCGTGCTGTTCTCCGATATCGCCGCACCGGAGGCTTTCCTGCACCACGGTGACTACCCGGCCTGTGCCAGCGCCGTCGCCCTGCGCCTGAGCCGCAGCAGTGACGAAGACAGTGCATGGACACTGAGTGCCACGCCGGGCGAGACGTTGACGGACAGCGCCCCGACGCCACTTGAGGTCATCGCCTGGCTTGAGCAGGCCGGGAGCAAGACGCTCGCCTGTCGCCGCCATCACTGGCAGCTGAGCCGCGCTCACGCCGCCTCACCGACGCCACCAGCAGACTGATGCCGCGCATGCTGTCGTCTCCCCTCGGACGCCTGTGGCGTGGCATCGCCACGGCCATCAGCTTCCTGACCTTCGGGCTGGGCGGTTTGCTGGTGGGGGGAATGTGGCCACTGCTGACACTGGTGGTGCGCCGCCCCGACAAGCGACAGAAGCTTGCGCGCAGCATCATCCATCACTGCATGCGCGGCTTCGTGGCTCTGATGCGCGGCCTGGGCGTGCTCGACTATCGCCTGCACGACTGCGAGCGCCTGCAACGTCCGGGCCTGCTGGTCCTGGCCAATCACCCAACACTGATCGATGTGGTCTTCCTGCTCGCGCTGATTCCCCACGCCGACTGCGTGGTCAAGGGGCGGCTGGCGCGCAACCCCTTCACCCGTGGCCCCATCCGTGCCGCAGGCTACATCACCAATGAAGAGCCGCAGGGCGTGCTGGATGCCGCCCGCGAGAGCCTGGCCAAGGGCAACGCCCTGATCCTGTTCCCCGAAGGCACACGCAGCGTGCCGGGCCGCGCCCTGAAATTCCGCCGTGGCGCCGCCAACATCGCACTGCGCACGCCAAGCGAGATCACCCCCGTGCTGATCGACTGCCAGCCCAGCACCCTGACCAAGGGCGAACCCTGGTATCACATCCCGGCCCGGCGGGTGATGCTCAACATCAAGGTGCTGCCGGACATGACGTCACATGTCGCACCGCCACCGGCAACAGAAGATGAGGTACCGCTGTCACGCGATGCCCGCCAGTTGACGCGCCGCCTGGCCAGCGACTTTGCCGCTGAACTGGCCGCCTTTCAGCAACGGATCCGCGAGTCATGACAGCGCGGACAGCCATGCTGCCCTGATCTCGCTATTGATCCGATAGCGAGAAAAAGCGATTAAGATATTCGGCCTTCCCGCCGTTAATAAAGCCTGCTGCCATTCATACCGGCCATTATCGGTACGCCGACACGAGGAATACTCATGAGCGATAGCGCCAAGCTGGAACTGGAACTCAAGCAACTGATCATCGACACCCTGGAGCTTGAAGACATCACCCCGGACGACATCGTCGCCGATGAGCCGCTGTTCGTGGACGGCCTGGGGCTGGATTCGATTGACGCCCTGGAACTCGGTCTCGCGCTGCAGAAGCAATACGGCATCACGCTGGACGCCGAAGCCGAGGACACCCGCGCGCATTTCGCCAGCCTCAATGCCCTGCGTGAACTCGTGGAGGCCCGTCGTGAGCGCTGAGCAACAGACCGCGTCCCGCGAAGAGATCTACGCGCATGTCCGCAGCACCCTGATCGAGCTGTTCGAGATCGATGCCGCTGACATCCACCCCGAGGCGCTGCTCTATGAAGACCTCGACATCGACAGCATCGATGCGGTGGATCTGGTGGTCGAACTCAAGAAGTTCACCGGCCGACGCATCGACGCCAATGACTTCAAGAGCGTACGCAGCCTCGATGACGTCGTGACCGCCGTCGAGCAGCTGATGCAGCGCCAGGCATGACATCATTGTCCTCTGGTCGAAGGCGGCGCCCGTCACTGCCGAGCCTGCTGCTCGGCGGGCTGGGTGTCGTGGCCGCCGTAGGCTGGCCGCTGCTGGTCTATGCCCTGCTCTCGCGGCTGACGGCAGACCCGGCGGGCGATGCGACCAGCGGACATGTCTCGCCCTGGGTGTGGGCACTGATCGCGCTGGGCGCCTTGCTGATCCAGCGTCTGCCCCTGCCGTTGATCCTGCGCCTGACGCTGGCCGCGCTGCTGATCATCATCAGCCTGCTCAGCGAGGCGGAACTGGGGTTGCGCGCCTATCCGGTGCTGGTCAATCTGGCCATGCTCAGCGTGTTCGCCACCAGTCTGTGGCGTGGCATGCCGGTCATCGAGCGCCTGGCACGTCTCAAGGAGCCTGATCTGCCTGCCGCCGGCGTGCGTTATACCCGCAAGGTCACCCGAGTGTGGTGCGGCTTCTTCGTCTTCAATGCCAGTGTGGCCGCGGCCACGGCGCTGTATGCCGACCTTGCGACCTGGACGCTCTACAACGGCCTGGTGAGCTACGTGCTGATGGGGCTGCTGTTCTGCGGCGAATGGCTGGTACGCCGTCGCCTGCGCCGCGCCGATGACTGAGCGCTCAGGCTGTCGCCCGCCAGCCGCCCGCTCCCGATGAATCCGACTTTCTGAAGAGTTGCCTGCCTCACATGCCTGATGCCCGCCAGCCTGCCAGCCGCGCCACTGAGCAAGACGCCGCCCAGCGCGCCACCCCCCTCATACGTCAGGGCTGGCGTCAGCTCGCCCGACTCGCGCCCGAAGCACCGGCCTGCTGGCTGGCCAGTCCCGGTCAGCCGCTGCGCCCACTGAGTCGTGCCGCGCTGATGGCACGCGTCGATGCCTGGCATCAGTGGCTGGACAACCTGCCCGCTGCACATGCTGGCCGCCGGCCCGGCGCACGTTGGGTGCTGTTCCAGCCCACGGCGCTTGGCGCCTGCGTGCAGCTGCTGGCGCTGTGGGAGCGCGGCATGCTCGCCGTGCTGCCCGGCGATGACCGTCCGGATACCCTGGCCCGTCTGGCCGCGAGCAGTGATGGCCAGCTGCCCGAGACCAGCCCCGCAGGCTGGCCGACCGAGCCGCTCGATTCGAGCGCCGCGCCCGGCACACGCCCCGAGATCACGCCTGATGGCGCGCGTCTCGCGCTGGAGCTTTGCACCTCCGGCTCCACCGGCGAGCCGCTGCGCATCGCCAAGCGCTTCGATCAGCTCGAGGCCGAACTGGCCGTGCATCGCGCGTTGTGGCCGCTGGCGCCGGGCCCTTCAGACACCGACTCAGCGTCTGGGCCAGGCACAGACACCGTCAGCCTCAGCCAGGTCAGCCATCAGCACATCTATGGTCTGCTGGTGTCGCTGCTGCGCCCGCTCAGCGAAGGGATGCCCTTTCTCAGCGAAGCCTGCCACTACCCGGAGCAGTTGGCCGCCGCCATCGCGCAGCTGTCCGGCCTCGGGCATCGCTGCCAGCTGGTCAGCTCGCCGGCCCAGCTGGCGCGCCTGCCCCAGGCCAGTGACGAAAGCCGCGTGGCGGGACAGGTTCAGGATCAGGCTCAGGTGCTGCGGGTCTTCTCTTCGGGTGCTCCGCTACCGGCCGAGGCCGCCCGCCACGCCGAGCATTGCCTGCAGGCACCGGTGATCGAGATCTACGGCAGCACCGAAACGGGCGGCATCGCGCATCGTCGCCAGCACGAGACGCCCCACTGGACACCACTGCCGGAAGTCGAGCTGCGCTTCTCGCCCGCCTTCGCGGTGCGCTCGCCGTTTCTGGAGCAGCCGGACCAGTGGTGGCAGCAGGCCGACAACGCCGCGCCGCTGACGACTGAACCACAGTCGCCGGGCGATCAGAGTGAAGCGCCACGCTTCCAGCTGCTGGGGCGCAGTGATCGACTGGTCAAGCTGGCCGGCAAGCGTGTCTCGTTGAGCGCGGTGGAGCGCTGCCTCAGAGAGCAAGCGCAGGTGGTGGAGGTGCGATGCCTGCCGATGCCCACCCGCGATCATCGCCTGGGCGCAGTCGTGGTGATGGAGGAGCGCGCGCTGCCGCAGAACCACGCCAGCCGCCGCGACCTGATCGCGCGTCTGCGCCGCGCGCTGATGCCGGGCTTCGAGCGCATCGCCCTGCCGCGCTACTGGCGCTTCGTCACGCGCCTGCCGCTGAATGCCCAGGGCAAGTTCACTGCGGACTCCGTCGCGCGGCTGTTTGCCGATCTCGACGATCATCGTCTGCCACGCTGGCTGGGCGAAACCTCCAGCGGCCCGCAGCAGCTGACGCTGGAAGCCGAGGTGCCCGACAGCCTGTGCTATCTCGAGGGGCATTTCGTCGCCCAGCCACTGGTGCCCGGCGTGGTGATGCTCAAGTGGGCACGCGATCTCGGCCGCCGCCTGCGCCTGGCGGGCGCCGGCGTGGCGGAAAGTCGTTTTCAGCGCCTGGAGCGCATCAAGTTCTCCAACCTGTTGCTGCCGGGCATGCGCTTCACGCTGGCCACGACACTGGTCGCCGACAGCCACGGTCTGCGCGTCGACTTCCGTCTGGAATCCCGCGCGGGACTGCACGCCAGTGGCCGCTTGCGCTACGGTGCTGATACCGATGACACACCTTTCAGTTCACCCCGGCCGACACCCACACCGGAGGCGTCATGAGCCAACCCCAGGCGCCGATGACCGGCCACACATCCTCGCCCCCCGTCAGCGAGTCGCCACTGCGCGCCTGCGTGGTGATTCCGGTCTACGACCACCCCGCTACCATCGCCGGCGTGTGTGCGGGTCTGGCACCGCTCGGGCTGCCCATCGTGCTGGTGGATGATGGCTGCAGCGCGCCCTGCGCCGAGGTGCTGGATCAGCTGGCAGCCGAGGGTCATCACCTGGTGCGTCGTGAGCGCAATGGCGGCAAGGGTGCTGCAGTGCGCAGTGGGCTGCAGGCCGCCCAGCAGCTCGGCTTCACCCATGCCCTGCAGGTGGACGCCGATGGACAGCACGACGTCAGTGACCTGCCCGCCTTCCTCAACGGCATGCAGGAGAATCCCGACTGCCTGCAGATCGGCTATCCGCAATACGACGCCAGCGTGCCGCGCATCCGTTTCTATGGCCGCTACGCCTCACACATCTGGGTGTGGATCAACACCCTGTCGCTGGCCATCCGCGACACCATGTGCGGCGTCCGCCTCTATCCGCTGGCCGCCACCAACCGGCTGCTGGCGCGTCATGACTGTGGCGACCGCATGTCCTTCGACACCGAGGTGCTGGTGCGCTGGTACTGGGCCGATGGTCAGGTCGCCAACCTGCCGGTGCATGTCAGCTACCCCACCGGAGGCGTCAGCCACTTCCGCCCCGGTCACGACAACCTGTTGATCAGCGCCATGCACACGCGGCTGTTCCTCGGCATGCTGCTGCGCTCACCGAGACTTGCCTGGCGCACGCTGTCGGGACGCAATGGCAAGACATCATCCACTCATGTCAGTCGCCCCTCGCAGCCTGACGACGCGAAGGGGAAACACGAATGACCCATTGGGCACGCCTGTCGGAAACCGGCTCCACCACTGGCATGCGCCTGATGGTGACGATTCGTCGTCGCCTCGGTGCCTGGCCGTTTCGCATCGCGCTGTTTCCGGTGCTGGTGTGGTACTTCCTGCTGCGCGGGGTGGCGCGGCGTGCTTCCTTCGACTTCCTCAAGCGCCTTGAGCCAGAGCTTGGCGGCGTGCGCCTGTGGACGAGAAGCTTTGCCCACTTCATGCAGTTCGGTGAGGCGATCATGGACAAGGTCTCGGCCTGGAGCGGCGAGATTCCGCTGTCCTCGCTGACCGGCACCGGTCCGGAAGACCTGCGCGACGCCGCGCTGCGTGGCGAGGGCGGCATCATCCTCGTCGCCCACCACGGCAATCTGGATGTGATCAATGCCATCGGCGAGCGCCACGACATCGACCTGTGCGCGCTGGTGCACACGCGCCACGCCGAGAAGTTCAATCAGCTGCTGGAGCAGGCCACCGGCCGCAAGCCGCCGCAGATGATCGAGGTCAGCGAGATCACGCCTGCCACTGCCATGGCACTGGGCGATCGCGTCAATCGCGGCGGCTTCGTGGTCATCGCCGCCGACCGCGTGCCGATTCCGCCCACCGTCGACGATGCCAAGGCAGACTCCCCTTCGGTAGCAGGCAGCAGACCCGCGTCGCCGGCCAGTGCCGCGGCCTCACCGCGCGTGCTGCACTGTGACTTCATCGATCAGCCCGCGCCCTTCCCGCAGGGGCCCTTCATGCTGGCCGCGCTGCTGCGCTGTCACGTCTATACCCTGAGCTGCATTCGCGAGCAGGGTGGCGCCCATCCGCGTTTCCGGGTCGACTTCGCGCCCTTCGATGACAGCCGCGCCGTCAAGCGCAGCGGTCGCGAGGCGTGGATCCAGCAGGCCATGCAGCGCCACGCCCGTCATCTGGAAGCGCGCGTGAAGCGCCATCCGCTGCAGTGGTTCAACTTCTTCGATTTCTGGCATCAGGCGCCAGACAGCGCGTCGGCTCCGAAACAGGACACCTGATCCGCGCCGGGCCTGCGACGACGCTGCTTCGCGCCCGGCTCTGCGGCCTTCACCTTGTTCGGTCTTCACGTTCAGCGCATTTTCACGCTTCTCTACTTCGCCAGGTACCTCGTCATGTCACAGCCCGCCACCTCTTCCTCCGCCCTGATGCTCGACGGCAGTGATATCACCCTCGAGCAGTTGATCGATGTCGCCGAAGGCCGCCGTGAGGTGCGCCTGACCCCGGATGCCGCCTTCCGCGCCCGTATCGAGGCCGGCCCGGCCCTGCTGGAACGCCTGCTGGAAGAGGAAGGCGTGGTCTACGGCGTCACCACCGGTTACGGCGATTCCGTGACGCGTGCCGTGCAGGGGGCCGATGACCTCGAAGCCCTGCCGCGCCACCTCTATACCTTCCACGGCTGTGGCATGGGCGCGGACCTGGATGTGGTCAGCAGTCGCGCGGTGGTGATGGTGCGCCTCGTCTCGCTGTGTCGTGGTGTCTCCGGGGTCAGCATGGCGCTGCTGGAGCGCCTCGTATGGCTGCTCAATCACGACATCCTGCCGCGCATTCCCGAGGAAGGCTCGGTGGGCGCCAGCGGTGACCTCACCCCGCTGTCCTATGTGGCCGCCGTGCTGTGTGGCGAGCGGGAAGTCTGGGTGTGCCCCAGTGCTGATCAGCCCCACGCGCTGCGCCCGACAGCCGAGGTCTTCGCCGAGCACGGCCTGACGCCCTATGTACTGCGCCCCAAGGAAGGCCTGGCACTGATGAACGGCACCGCCGTGATGACGGCCCTCGCCGCACTGGCCTATGGCCGCACCACCTACCTCAGCCGCCTGAGCGCGCGCATCACCGCGCTCAGTGTGCAGGCGCTGGAAGGCAACCCCTACCACTTCGATGCCGACCTGTTCGCTGCCAAGCCGCATCCCGGCCAGGCCCGCGTAGCGCAGTGGCTGCGCGATGATCTGGCCCACCCGGCAGCGCCGGAAGTCGACGCCACGCCGATCAACTCACCGCGCCTGCAGGACCGCTACTCGACGCGTTGTGCGCCGCATGTCATCGGCGTGGTCGAGGACAGCCTGAACTGGTGGCGCAGCTTCCTGGAGACCGAGCTCAACAGCGCCAACGACAACCCGCTGATCGATGTCGAGGCGGGCAAGATTCTCCACGGCGGCCACTTCTACGGCGGCCATGTGGCGATGGTGATGGACAGCCTCAAGACGGCGGTCGCCAACCTGGCCGACCTGCTCGACCGCCAGCTGGCCCTGCTGGTCGACAGCCGCTACAACCGTGGCCTGCCCAGCAACCTCAGCGGTGCCACGCCCGAACGCGCGCCACTCAATCACGGCTACAAGGCGGTGCAGATCGGCGCCTCGGCCTGGACGGCGGAAGCCCTCAAGCTGACCATGCCCGCCAGCGTCTTCTCGCGCTCCACCGAATGCCACAATCAGGACAAGGTCAGCATGGGCACCATCGCCGCGCGGGATGCGCTGCGCGTGCTGACACTGGTGGAGCAGGTCGCAGCCGCCACCCTGCATGCCGCCGTGCAGGGCAGCGAGCAGCGCGCCGACATCACGGGCCAAGCCGCCACGCCGCCCAGACTGGCCGCCTTCACCCGTGAGCTGCGTGAAGGCATCGCACCCCTCGAGGAAGACCGCGCTCTGGAAGCCGACCTGCGCCTGCTGTGCGCGCGCATCCGTGAACGTCATTGGACCCTGAGCGCCGGCGAGGCCAACGCATGAGCGAGCGGACAGCCTTGAGCGAAACAGCCTTGAGCGAGAAACAAGCCATGAATCAGCCCACAGACACGCCGATGCCGACCGCCACGGTAGAGATGGAAGTGCCCTTCCACGACGTCGACATGATGGAAGTCGCCTGGCACGGCCATTACGTGCGCTATCTCGAGATCGCGCGCTGCAAGCTGCTCGACATGCTCGATTACAACTACCCGCAGATGCGCGATTCCGGCTACGCCTGGCCGGTGATCGACCTGCGCCTGCGCTATGCCGGCCCGGCGCGCTTCGGTCAGCGCATTGCCGTCACCGCACGGCTGCGCGAGTGGGAGAACCGCCTCAAGCTCGACTACGTGATCCGCGATGTCGAGAGCGGCAAGCGCCTGACCCGTGGCTACAGCGTGCAGGTCGCCGTCGGGTTGGAGGATGGCGAGATGCTGCTGGCCTCACCGCCTGCGCTCAGCGAGCGGCTGGCGAAGTGGCAAGCCGAACAAGCGCTGACACACGCAAGCGATTCACCTGACTCCCCTTCCGACACCCGAGGAACGCCGTGATGACGTCACGCCTTGCCATTGCCGCCACTGCCCTGTTGATCGGAGCTGCCTCGCTGGCCCAGGCCGCTGAATTCGACGCCCGTGCCCTGACACAACAGCTGGCGCGCACCGCCCCGGTCTGCGGTGATTTCCAGCAGACGCGCTGGCTCGAGGATGTCGGCGCAGAGCTCGAGAGCCGGGGTCACTTCCGCCTGATCGGCGACCCTAACGCACCCGAAGGCCTGGTGTGGGAAACCACTTCGCCGATTGAAGACCGTCTCGAGATGCGCCCCGATGCCAGCCAAGGCCCGAATGGCGAACCGCTGCCGGCCGACCAGCAGGCGATGGCGGAGCTGCTGATCAGCTTCTTCCACGGCGACTGGCAGGCGCTGGAGGAGCACTTCTCCCTGACATTGACGGGTACGCCGGATGACTGGCAGGCCAGCCTGACGCCCAACGATGCTCGCCTCGCCGAGGCCATCGAGCACCTCGAGATCGACGGTGGCAGCTGGCTGGAACACGTGAACCTCGCCAGCGGCGACGGCGACCGTCTCGAGTTGACCCTCACCGCCGGCGGTCACTGCGAACGATGACATCACCCAGCCGTGAGTCACGCAATGGGCTGGATCGCGCCGTCTGGCGCTGGCTGTGGGCCGCCGCCCTGCTGCTGTGCGCGCTGCTGCTGGCCGCGAAGATCATCCCGCAGAGCCCATGGCGTGGGGCGATCGATACCCGCATCACCGCCATGCTGCCAGAGCAGGAACGCAGCCCGCTGGCGGCGCGCGCCGAATCGCTGGATGACACCGCCAACCGACTGGTGATTCTGGTCGGCGCAGACGATGCCAGCGCCGCCGCACGCAAGCAGCGTGACGCTGCCGCCCAGGCGCTGCGTCAGGCGCTCGCGCCCATCGCGAGGCTGGATGACAGCAAGAGCCTCGAAAGCCTGCGCCTGCCAGCAGAGGACCAGCCGGCGCTGATCGCCCCGTCGCTTGCAGGCCTGAGTGACGATGAGTGGCAGGCACGCGCCCTCAGACAGCTGTTCCAGCCCGGCGGCCAGCGTGATCTGATCCGCGACCCCTTCGGTCTCGCCGGCGCCTGGCAAAGCTGGCTGACACCCGCCAACCTGTCGCTGTCCGGCGGTCAGCTGTTGCTGCGCGCGCCGACGTCAAGCGCTGACCAACCCGACAACGGTTACCGCCTGATCAGCGCCACCCTCACCGGCAGCGCCTACGCGATGGGTGATCAGCAGGCGCTGGAGCAGGCCGTGAATGGCGTGAAGGCCGACTATCCCGACATCCGGCTGCTGCGCTCCGGGCTGGTCTTCCATGCAAGCTCAGGTGCCAAACAGGCCAAGCAGGAGATGTCGACCATCGGGCTCGGCTCGCTGATCGGCGTGCTGCTGTTGCTGTGGGCGGTGTTCGACACCCCACGGCGGCTGCCGTTGCTGCTGGTGCCGGTGGCCACGGGCGTGCTGTTCGCGCTGCCGCTGACCTGGTGGGCCTTCGGCAGCCTGCATGTGCTGACGCTGGCCTTCGGCGCCAGCCTGATCGGCATCTCCATCGATTACGTGCTGCATCTGGAATGCATGCGCCGCCTGGCGACGACGAAGGGCCGTGACGGACTCGCCGCGCTATGGCCGGGCCTGACGCTGGGGCTGTGCTCCAGCCTCGCCGCCTATCTGGCCATCACCCTGACGCCGATGCCCGGGCTGCGCCAGATGGGCATGTTCGCGGCGCTCGGCTTGATCGGTGCCTGGCTGAGCGTGCGCCTGTGGCTGCCGCAACTGCCACTGCCGGCACAGGCCACTCGCGAGGGCTCCCCCGCCGCCCGCGCCGCAGTCTGTCTGGCGCGCGCCATTCCCGGCAGGCGCAGCTGGCAGGCGCTGGGTCTGCTGCTGGTGGCCGCGCTGGCCAGCCTCTACGCCCTGCGCAGCGATGACCGCCTCACTCAGCTCAACCCCTCGCCTGCATCGCTGATCAACGAGCAGCGCGAGGTCCAGCGTCTGCTCGCCGAACCGGACGGCCTGCGCTACCTGATCGTGCAGGCCGAGAATGACGCCGCCCTGCTCTCGCGCCTGCATGCGCTGGAAGACACCTTTCAGCAGCTGAATGCCCAACAGCAGCTGGGCCACTGGGCAAGCCTCGCCCAGCAACTGCCGACGCTTGAACAGCAGCAGGTCAACCTCGTCGCCATGCGTGAGCGCACCCGCACCCTGCTGCCCCAGGTGCTGAGCACCGCAGGCCTGCCGCCCGAACTGGTCAAGCGCGCCGAGCAGGCCATCGCTGACGCCCACCCGCTGCGCCCGGCCGATTGGGTCGCGCTGCCCGCCGGTGAGATGGGCCAGCGACTGTGGCTCGACTCCCGCACCACCGCCATCGGCATCGTGCGCTTCGGCGATGTCACGGCTGAGGGCGGCGCAGCGCTTGCGCGCCTCGCCGCGGATGACGACAGCCTCGAGTATGTCGACCAGGTCGCCAGGCTCTCGACGACGCTGGGCAGAATTCGCAGCGAGATGGCCTGGCTGGTCGGCGGCGCGGTGGTCTTGATCAGCCTGCTGCTGGCGCTGCGCTATCGCCACAGCACCTGGCGCGCCCTGCTGCCG
Organism: Cobetia sp. MB87; assembly: GCF_011319755.1. Lineage (NCBI taxonomy): Bacteria > Pseudomonadati > Pseudomonadota > Gammaproteobacteria > Oceanospirillales > Halomonadaceae > Cobetia > Cobetia sp. MB87. The sequence continues at coordinate 381,765 of NZ_VFBC01000005.1, forward strand.
CCACTGGGCGGACTGGTACTGACGCTGGCGACCCTGACGCTGGCAGGCGTCGGCCTCAACCTGTTCCACCTGCTGGGTCTGTTGCTGGTTCTGGGGATTGGCCTCGATGCCGGCATCTTCTGTGCCGAGCATCCGGCGCGCAGCGCAGAAAAAGACAGGATCGGAGACACCGCCAGCCGCGCCTCGCAGGCCAGCCTGCTGGCGATTTCGCTGTCGTGCGCCTCCAGCCTGCTAGCCTTTGGATTGTTGAGCTTCAGTCAGACACCCGCGCTGGCGGCACTGGGGCTGGCTTGCCTGCTGGGGCTGAGCGCCACCTGGTGCCTGGTGCCCTTCGCACGCAGTTGAGGCGGGTCTGAAGCGAGAGGCAAGCAAGCCGCAGGGAACGCAGCGCAACATCAACACATAACGACAACGATATCGATATCGACAACAACAGGGGACGAGGCCATGGAATCGGCAGATCGCAGCAACAACCCACCACGCAAGGAAGTCATCATCATCGGCGCTGGGCCCGCCGGTGCGGCGGCGGCAGCGTGGCTGGCGCGCGCAGGCCACGCGGTGCGGGTACTGGAGCGCAGTCACTTCCCGCGCTTCTCCATCGGCGAAAGCCTGCTGCCACGTTGCATGCAGCATCTGGAGGCCTGCGGCCTGCTGGAGGCCGCCGCTGCCGGAGGCTATCAGCGCAAGACCGGTGCGGCCTTCACCCGCCGCGGTGAGCATCGCGTCATCGACTTCCGCGACAAGTTCAGCGACGGCCCCGGCACCACCTGGCAGGTGGAGCGCGCCGACTTTGATCAGCGTCTGATCGAGGGCGCGCGGGCGGCAGGTGCCGAGGTCGAATTCGGCGTCACGGTCACGGGCTTCACTCCTGATCGCGCCGCCCAGAGCGACACCACCGGCCATGCCCAGGGGCCTTGCCTCACGCTGGAAGATGGCCGCGAGCTCAAGGCCGGCTTCGTGCTGGATGCCAGCGGCTATGGCCGCGTGCTGGCGCGGCTCGAATCGCTTGAGCGTGACCCTCGTCTGGAGCCGCGCATGGCGCTGTTCGGTCATGTTCACGATGGCATCGCCGATCTTGCGCCGCCCGCCGAGGGCTATCGCCGCGACAATATCCTGATCGCCTCGCACCCGGTGCATCCCGATGTCTGGTACTGGCTGATTCCCTTCGCCAATGGCCGCGCCTCGCTGGGCGTGGTCGGTCCGCGCGAGCTGATCGAGCCTGCCGCCGAAGACGATGCGCAGACACGCCTGTGGCAGTGGGTGATGGAAGAACCGCGCCTGGCGGAGCTGCTGCGTGATGCCACGCCCGCCAACGCCGTGCAGTCGCTGGGCGGTTACAGCGCCGATGTCAGCCGCCTGCATGGCCCGGGCTATGCCCTGCTCGGCAATGCCGGCGAGTTTCTGGACCCGGTGTTCTCCTCCGGCGTGACCATCGCGCTGGAATCGGCGCTGCGTGCCGCACCACTGGTCGAGCGCGAGCTTACCGCGTCCCGCGATGAGCAGCGCCCCGACTGGGACAGCGAATACGAGCAGCCATTGCGGTGGGGCATCGAGGTCTTCCGCGAGTTCGTCACCGCCTGGTATGACAGCCGCCTGACCGACATCATCTATCATCCTCGCTCGCCGGACCGCATTCGCCAGATGATCAGCTCGGTGCTCGCCGGCTACGCCTGGGACACGGCCAATCCCTTCGTCAGCGCCAGTCGCCGCCGTCTGACGGCCCTTGCCAGACTGACCGCGCCCGAGCAGGCACTCACGCCTGACAGGGTGCAGGAAAGCGACCCGGTCGCTGGCCTGAGCGCCTTCGGCCGCACAGCAAGCGTCGGCGAGAACAGGTAAAGTAGCCTCATGAACAACATGCCTTTCGCCTCTCACGCTGATTCCACAGGGCTGCGCAGCCGCCTCAGGCTGGCCAGCCTTGCCGTGGCCGCCGGTCTGCTGTTGAGCGGCTGCAGCCTGCTCGCCCCGCAGCCGCTACAGGCTGCCAGCCCGATGCCGACGCTTGCGAGTCTCGAGAAGACCAGTACCCAACGTCTGATTCTGCGTGTGGCGCGTATAGAGAGTGAAGGCGGCGCGCAGCGTGCTGTTGATGCTGACGAGAGTGCGCAGGAGCGCAACCTGCCGCCTCTCATCGGCGTACTGCACCAATCGCCCGAGGCCATGCGGCTGGTCATGCTCAGCGTGCAGGGCCAACGCCTGCTGACGCTGGTACATGACGCCGACGGCAGCCGTTTCGAGAAGGCACGCCCGGAAGTGCTCGAGAAGCTGCCCTTCACCGCCGACTGGCTGGCACGGCGTATCGCCTGGGTGCACTGGCCGCAGGCCGCGATCGATACCGCCTTTGCGAACACAGGCTGGCAGCTGGTACAACGCGGCGACTGGCAGCAACCTCGTCAGCCCGCGCAGCGCATCATCCTGCAAGACGATGTGACCATCGCCGAGCTGACCCGCGATGCCAGCGGCCGCGTGACACTGCGCGACCCGGCGGCCGACATGCAGCTGACGCTGGAACCGCTGGCAGCGCCCAGCACACAGAACGCCCCTGACGACTCACCGGAAGCTCCCGCGCATGACTGAATCTGTTGCAACCGTGGCCACTGCTACCACGAAGGGCCGCGACACTGGCAACGCCTGCCGCCTGTCACGCCCCGGCATCGTCTGTCCGCTGGGCGCAGACCACGGCCTGATCAGCAGTGCGCTGTTCAGCGCCAGCCGTGGCCTGCGTGTCAGCGATGACTTCAGCCCCGGCACGCCGCTGTCACTGGGACGCGTCACCGCGCGGCTGGTGGATGACAGTGACTGGCCGGCCCCGCTGCGCTCACGCAACAATCGGCTGCTGGCCACCGCGCTTGAGCAGCTGGCACCGGAGCTTGAGGCTCTCAAGCGCCAGGGCATCGCGCCGGAGCGCATCGGCGTGGTGCTCGGTACCAGCACCTCCGGCATCGGGGAAACGGAAGCCGCAATGGACGCCCAGCGCGCCGCCGTCGCTCAGGGCACGCCGAGCGCCGACAGCTGGCCGGAAAACTTTGAATACCGCCGTCAGGAACTGGGCGCACCCGCCGAGTGCGTGGCCTGGCTGAGCGGCGCGCGCGGGCCGGTCTACACCCTGTCCACCGCCTGCACCTCCAGCGCCAAGGCCCTGGCCAGTGCACGGCGTCTGCTGGCCTCCGGCCAGTGCGATGCGGTGATCGCCGGCGGTGCCGACAGCCTGTGCCACATGACGGTGAAGGGTTTCATGAGCCTGGAGGCCGTCAGCCGCAAGGAGAGCCTGCCGCTGGGAGCCGAGCGCGATGGCATCAATCTGGGCGAGGCCGCAGTGCTGTTCGTGGTCACACCTGAAGGCGGTGGCGTGCAACTGACCGGTGTCGGTGAGTCCAGTGATGCCCATCACATCTCCGCGCCCTGCCCCGAAGGCAGCGGCGCCGAGGCCGCCATGCGCGGCGCGCTCGCCAGTGCCGGTCGCGCCCCCGGCGAGATCGACTACATCAACCTGCACGGCACCGCCACGCCACTCAATGATGCGATGGAAAGCCTCGCCATCAGCCGTCTGTTCGGTGCCACTGTCGATCCTGACAGCGGTTCTGATGCCGGTGCCGGTTCTGATATCGAACAGCCCCGTCTGCCCGCCGTCAGCTCGACCAAGGCCCTCACCGGCCACACGCTGGGCGCCTGCGGGGCACTGGAAGCCGCCTTCTGCTGGCTGGCGCTGGAACATGGCCGTCTGCCGCCGCATGCCACGCCACGTGAGGCGCTGGACCCGACACTGCCCGCGCTCAACATCGTCTATCGTGACCGCCCCGAGACCCCGCCGCTCAGAGTGATGAGCAATGCCTTCGCCTTCGGCGGCAACAATATCTCGCTGGTGCTGGAGCGCCACACCCCCGACCCGGAGTCCTCTGCATGCTGACCCCGAGCACCGACCCCGACTCAACGACTGCCCCTGACACACCTGCTGGCGAGGCGTGCTATCCCGCCATGCCCTGCGCCATCGCCCCCTATGTGCCCCATGATGCCGGCATGTGCCTGCTGGATAGCGTGCTGCGTTGTGACGAGCACTCGCTGAGCGCCGACATCACCCCGACGCCAGACAATCTGTTCGCCGAGCAGAATGCCGACGGCCAGGCCGTGATTCCCGCCTGGGTCGGGCTTGAATGGATGGCGCAGGCCATCGCCGCCTGGTCGGGTATGCAGGCCGCGCGCAGCGATCAGCCGCCACGGGTCGGCTTTCTGCTCGGCAGTCGCCGCTATGAGAGCGAAGTCGCCGCCTTTTCCTGCGACTGTCGCTGGCAGATTCATGTTCAGCTCGACTATCGCGCCGACAACGGTCTGGGCGCCTTCGAGGCCACCATCAGCGACGAGCACGGCACCACTGTCGCCCGTGCCGGCGTCAATGTCTTCGAACCCGCGCCCGAGGCGCTGTCCTCAGCGGCGTCTACACAAGCCCCCGCTCAAGAATCCTCACCCGGACAGCAGGATGCTGCCGGTGCCTCATCGCAAGGTAATGTCTGATGTCTGTCACATCCCCCACTACTGAAACTGCCACCGCCGCCCCTGAGACACGCGAGTGGATTCTGGTCACCGGCTCCAGCCGGGGTATCGGCCGCGCCATCGCGCTGCGTCTGGCCCGCGAAGGCTACAACCTGGTGCTGCATTGTCGCTCGCGCCGTGACGCCGCCGAGGAGGTCGCGCGTGAGATCAGCGCCCTGGGCGGTGAATCGCGCATCCTGAGCTTCGATGTCGCCGATCGCGAGGCCGCGCGCAGCGCGCTGGAAGCCGATATCGAGGCCCACGGCTGCTACTACGGAGTGGTCTGCAATGCCGGTATCCATGCCGACAACGCCTTCCCGGCGCTCACCGATGAAGACTGGGACAGCGTGATCCGCACCAACCTCGATGGCTTCTACAACGTCATCAAGCCGCTTTCCATGCCGCTGGTACGCCGCCGCAAGCCGGGGCGCATCATCGTGATGTCCTCGGTGTCGGGCATGATGGGCAATCGGGGTCAGGTCAACTATTCCGCCGCCAAGGCGGGGTTGATCGGCGCGGTCAAGGCACTGGCGGTGGAGCTGGCCAAGCGCCGCATCACCGTCAATGCCGTCGCCCCGGGCGTCATCGCCACCGAGATGACCGAAGGCGTCGAGATGGAAGAGGCGCTGAAGATGATTCCCATGCGCCGCGCGGGGGAAGCCGAGGAAGTCGCCGCCACCGTGGCCTTCCTGTGCTCGAAGGATGCCGGCTACATCACCCGCCAGACCATCGCGGTGAACGGGGGCATGTTCTGATGACGGCTTCCTCTCACGCACTGCGCGGCAGACGTGTCGTGGTCACCGGCATGCATGGCTTCTCGCCCATCGGCAATGACTGGCCGACACTGCGCGCCAATCTGGCCGCCGGGCGCACCGGCATCCGCTATATCGAGGACTGGGACAAGTACGACGGCCTCAACACCCGTCTCGGCGCGCCGGTCAACGATTTCGAACTGCCGAAACACTACAACCGTCGCGCGCTGCGCAGCATGGGGCGTGTGGCGCAGCTGGCGACCCGCTCCAGCGAGCTGGCGCTGGAAGCGGCGGGCCTGAGTGACAGCCCGCTCAAGGAGAGCGGCCAGATGGGCATCGCCTACGGCGCCTCCGCCGGGGAGCCGGATGCGGTGGCCGACTTCGGCAACATGCTGATCAATCACTCCACCGACGGGCTCAGCGCCAATTCCTATATCCGCATGATGGCGCATACCGCGCCGGTCAATATCGGCGTCTTCCTCGGTATCAAGGGGCGGATTCACACCACCTCCAGCGCCTGCACCTCGGGCAGTCAGGGCATCGGTTACGCCTATGAGGCGATCCGCTTCGGTCGCCAGACCGCGATGGTCGCCGGTGGCTGCGAGGAGCTGTCTGCCGCCGACGCCGCCGTGTTCGATACCCTGTTCGCCACCAGCACCTGCAATGAGCGCCCGGACCTGTCACCGCGGCCCTTCGATGCCGAACGTGATGGCCTGGTGATCGGCGAAGGCGCCGGCACGCTGATTCTGGAAGAGCTGGAACACGCCCTGGCGCGCGGCGCGACCATCCACGCCGAGATTCTCGGCTTCGGCACCAACTCCGATGGCCGTCACGTCACCCAGCCGGACGCCAACATGATGGAAGCCGCGATGCGCATGGCGCTGGAGGATGCCGGTGTCGAGGCCTCACAGATCGGCTATGTCAGCGCCCATGGCACCGCCACCGAGCGCGGCGATATCGCCGAGAGCCACGCCACCCATGCCGTGTTCGGCGATTCCACGCCGATCAGCGCCTTCAAGAGTTTCACCGGCCATACCCTGGGCGCCTGTGGCGCGCTGGAGGCCTGGATCGCCATCGAGATGATGCGTGAGGGCTGGTTCCACGGCACCGCCAATCTCACCAGTCTCGACCCGCGCTGTGCGCAGCTCGACTACCTCACCGGCGCAGGCCGCGAGATCGAGACGGACACCGTGATGAGCAACAACTTCGCCTTCGGTGGCATCAATACCTCGCTGATTCTGCGTCGCTGGCAGGAGTGACTTCACCGCGAGCGAGCTAGTGCACGACTGTCGCTACCAGACGACTTTGCAGCGGGTCAGTTCTGGCGCAAGATACGCGCCCGCTGCATGGTCTATGGTGTGATTGGCTCACGCCTTTGGCTGTCTGACGGCGATATTCGTTGGCATCGAGCCAGTCAATCACACGGTAAGGAGAGGTTTCACATGGCGTCATCCGTTGCTCAGTCATTCTCTTGGGTGTTGCGTGCCACTCGCTCTGCACGAGGCATGGCAATGGGCACCGCCCTGGTGATCGGCACTGCCAGCCTGCTGGCCTCCGCGCCGGCAGAGGCGCGGGACACGCAGCACTTCCTGCCGATCATGCCAGTGATGGCCAGCACTGCGGCCAGTCAGCGACTGGGCAAGGACGTGGCCTTCTTCTTCGGTGACAAGCAGCCCTACGAGCGCATCGAGAAGCGCGGCTGGGCGCGGGTGAACCCGAAGACCAACGCGACCAACAAGAGCGATGCGGAAGCCTGTCGCTGGGTGTTCCTGTCGGCGCTGCGTGAGCTGCAGGAAAAGGCGCGCGAATACGGGGCCAATGCGGTCATCAACATTCGCAGCGACTATGACAAGGTGCCCTATTCCAGCAGCGAGAAGTACGAGTGCCATGCAGGCAATATCGTCGCGGGCGTCGCGTTGCGTGGGGATCTGGTGATCCTGCATCCGAAGAACTGATTCGCCATCATGACGGCCAGGGAAGGCAAGAATGTGAGCGAGGCAGGCGAGCCGGTTGAGGATAACTCGGCAGGCGAGCCAGCGACGCGCCCGACCGATCACCCCGCCTATCGCTGCGTGGTGCTGGGGCATGCTGCAGCGGATGGCTCAGGCTCACTGAACACTGATTCGCTGAGTATTGGTTCGCGGAGCAGTGGTTCGCCAAGTCTTGAGCCGCTGAGTGCTGAGCCGCTGAGCGCCGACTTGTCCAACGGCGAGCCGCTGATCTCGCATGATCCCCACGCCCTCGCCGCCGCCCTGGCATCTGCGGCAGCCTGCGCCTTGCCAAATACCTGCTCTGAATCTCCCCCTCGGCCAGCCCGCCTGTGGCTGGCCGAGGCGTGTGTACTGCCAGCATCCTGTGCTGATTCGGTTGCTCCCTCTATCAACTCCTCGGCTGAGGCTTCCCGCCGTCGCTCACTGCACACTCGCCATGCGGATGTGGATAACGCGAACACCCCCGTGTCATCTGCCAAGGCCCGCCGTCGCCAGCAACGTGAAGCCGAGTCCCACCTCGCCCGCGTGCTGCTCGGTGAACTCGCCGCCGCCCAGGGTATCCAGCTTGCGATGGCGGACTGGTCACCGCGTGGCCAGGCGCCCCATCACCCTGCACTGCCATCAGGCTTTCACGTCTCCATCGCCCACCGCCACGGCCATGTCCTCGTCGGCCTCGCCACCGCCCCGCTCGGGCTGGACCTCGAATATCGCAACCCCCGCCACATCCACGACCTCGACGCCCGCATCGCCATGCTGCCTGCAGACGCACGCGAACGCCTCGCTGGAGCATTGCACCTCAGCGAGACAGAACGACTGGACGAGTTTTATCGGGAATGGGTGAGATATGAGTGTAAATTAAAGTATTTATAAAACTAATTCAGCAATAAAACAAAACAATAATCAAGGCTGCATTTAAGAAATATAACCATAAAATAGCTATGCTGCAAGCTTATAAGAGCTGAATTTAGCCAAGAAATCCTGTAAGCACTGTGGTGTGTCCGCATACTGACTTATATCTGAGAGAATATTATCTTTAGTTAAGGTAATTCGTACAGTACTTCTCCTAGAAAAGAAGACTCTAGCAGGCTCCCTACTATTACGATCATTTTTTAACTTCTCAATAAATCTTCGGAAAAACTCTAAATTCTGCTTACCTCTCAACTTCATGCCATTCGAGTCTTGTTGTAAAAAATCAGCATTATGATCAGCAGGATCTATTTCGTAGCCATTTAATTTATTAAAAATAGATTGAGGATTAAATTCATCATAGACCTTTGTAACACTTCCAATATTCACATCAACTAAAGACTCAAACTTAATATCAGATAGATTTAAACCTCCAGAAAAAGCACCTTCCTTTTTCTTATTTTTCAAATTATACACAAGACAATTAAAAGGCTTAATAGCTTCTATATATTGCGAAACTGTTTCTCTATATAAGTCTAAAACCGTTCTGTAACATTCAGAATCTTCATTGAATTCACTGACACCGAACTCAGCACTTAAAATAGAGATAAAGACTTTCTCGGAAAAATAAAAATTTTCCACAGAGTAGCAGGGTGTGACGTATACATCTTCATAAGCTGCTAATTTTGAATTATCATCAAAATCAGCATCAACAAAAAACATACTGTTAATATCCTTATACCTTGGATGTTTTTTTATTTTCTCTCTTAAAGCTAGAACATTGGTTTTTCCCTTAGCATTCACCCCTACCCAGTCAATACCTCTATAGTAATTGTTAACCCTAATTGTATAATATTTTTCATCTTCACCTTCAAAAAAGACGGGTCTCTTGTTATTTGCAACAATCCTCATAAACTCTTTGAACTTGACACTATCACTAGACTTAGCATCTTTCAACTGATCAACTCTAGACATTATAGCTCCTGAATATACTCAGCAAGATCCACAGTGCAAGACTCTAAGGAATTATCAAAGATAAATGGAGAGTGCGTGGTAGCAAATAAAAAAGCACATGTACCTGAGTCTATAATGTCGGGCAATAGCAATCTTTGCCATTCAATAGAGAGAGAGAGCTCAGGCTCATCGAAGAATATTGCGATATCTGTATTTTTTCTGAGATATAAAATTGCGAATAATGAAAGAATCTGCTTTTCACCTGAAGATAAACTTTCAATATCAACTAACTTTCGACTCTTTTTTCGTACTACATCCACTGTAACCTTACTTTCGTCATAAACTATTTCCTTATCCACTAAGTACTTGTTGCTAATTTTAGCAAACATTTGCAGGGCAACATCATTATCTTGCTGCTGTTTATATACAGTTAACAGGTTACAAAGAAAATAAACTAAAGGATCATGTCCACTTCGAATTTCACCGCTTCCAACAAGCTCAAGTATATTAACTTTATGTGCTTCAGAAATATTATCACCTATTCGCTCCAACACAATGCTAACTTCATCCGCACTAACAACCTGATCCTTCATTTCATCGGTTACAGAAAATCCATCAACTAACTGAGACAACATCTGACCATTGATTTTTGAAAACCACTCTACAGATGAGTTTTTTATTTCAGAAGTTATATCATGAATATTTTTCTTAACATCTGACATACCAAAATTTATTGATGATTGATCCAATAACTCTTCACTCATAAGTCCTGGCAAGTAACCAGCCTTTTCCTCAACTCGCCGGTAAGTAGGAAGATGCAAGCTCTCATAACCAAACTTTTCTTTCACTCTCGCTAGCTTTACTTGAACGGGACTTTTTAACTCTTCCTCTTTCCTAGCCGCCATGAAGCTCCTCAAATAGCGACGTAATCTTGCAGGAGATACATCATACTTATGCACCACACTTCTAAATAAGCTCGACCTATGACCACTACTATAGTTGCTATAGCCATTATATAATGTAGATAGCCTCTCCTCCTCAATCAAAGCATCTAAAACATCATCTCCTATAAGCTCAATAAATCCGTATTCCGTATCATTCAAAATGCCACTATGATCAATTGCTAGTTCATCTTTAGAGATACTAATTGTTTCGCCATCTCGAAAAGTCACGCCTACACTATCAAATACTACTTTGCGCAGCTTAGAAGTATCACCCGAGAGTAGCGAGTACAACATATTCAAGATTGTGGTTTTACCGTATCCATTCTCAGCAACAATCACCTTACAATTATCTTCGAATGTTATTCTAACATTTCTTTCTTCATATAGGCCTAACACGAAAAATTCCGTAATCATACAAACCTCCATAACAAAAAGAAAAAGTATAATAACAATAAAAAACCCGCCAGAGAAAACTCTGGCGGGCTTAGAAAAATCATACTGCGAGTCACTTAACGGCGGCGACCACGGTAATTTCACACAGCAATTCCGGGCTGGCCATGGCGGCTTGGACGCAGGCGCGGGCGGGGGCGTGACCTTGTGGCACCCAGGAGTCCCAGATGTCGTTGAAGGTCTTGAAGTCGTCCATTGTCTTGAGATAGACGGTGGTGGAGAGCAGGTGCTCGCGGTCGGTGCCGACTTCTTCCAGCAGCGCATCGACACGCGCGAGCATGCTGTTGGCTTGATCGGTGATATCACTGAAGCGTTGTTCCGGCCCGGCGACCTGACCACACAGGTAGATGGTGTTGTTGTGGATCACGGCGCGGCTCATGCGCGGCTTGGTGTCATGGCGCTGGATGTTCATCGAGAGTGTCCTTGTGCTGTTCTTCTTGGGTAGTGGAAAAATGTCGCCAGCGGCGCTGATGCAGAAAAGACCGCTGTCGAAGCAGGGTGAAATCAGTCCATCAGCGTTCCAGATTCGCGCGAGCGGCGCAACGCGACCTGCGGGGAATATTGCCCTGCATCAGAGGAACCTGTGGTTTCACGCGTGCTGCCACTGATGCAGGAAATACGAGCAGACGTGCGTGCACTCACGGCCCTCGATATACCCAGCCAACGGTAGGCCGGTACTAGCACGAAGATACCCGCCAGACAGAAAGACGCCGCGCCCGAGAGATTTCGGAAGCGCGGCGTCACGGCAATGATGGAATGGCTCGCTCATCAGCCAATGCTCAGAGAGCCACAAAAGCGACTCAGAGATGGCTCAGCGCAGAATCAGCAGCGGCACCGTGGCGTTGCGAATCATCTCGGTGGTGGTGCTGCCGACCAGCAACTGACGGATGCGCGAGTGGCCGTAGGCGCCCATCACCAGCATGTCGATGGCGTGCTCCTTGGCATATTCGCGCAGGCAGGCTTCCACCTCCCCTGCTCTGAAGCTGGCCTGCACGCTGAAACCTGCCGCGGTGAGGGTGTCGCGCGCGGCGTCCAGCGGGGCCTGATGTTCCACAGTTTCCGCGCCGACCATCACCAGATGCAGCTCAGCGCCTTGCAGCAGCGGGCTTGCCGCCAACACCTCGACGGCGCGCTTGATGGTGGTGCTGCAATCGAAGGCGATCAGCACCCGCGTCGGCACAGCGAACTCACCCGGCACCACCAGCACGGGGCGATGCAGGCTGCGAATCACGCGCTCCAGATTGCTGCCCAGGTGCTCGCTGGCCTGCTCCGCCCCTTCACCGCGCTTGCCGATCACCAGCAGGCGGATCTCGTCCTCAAGCTCAGCCAGGGTCTCGACCAGCTCTCCATTGCGCTGGCGTGGGCGCGGCTCCGCGATACCTGCCTGCACGGCGCGCTCGTAGGCGGCCTCCAGCATCAGGCGGCCCTGCTCCTGGGCGATACGCCCGCGTTGCTCATCCAGGGTGGCGAGTTCTTCCAGGAGATGCTCGCGCGCGCCGAGCCCGATGCTGCCGGAGAGATCACTGTTGGTCTCGCCCACCCCTTCCTGGCGGTCGATCACATGCAGGAAGCTCAGCGGCGCCGAGAGACGTTGGCTTGCCCATACGGCGGCATCACACACGGAGACGGCAAAGGCGGAGCCGTCAATGCAGGCGGTGACCTTGTCATGGCCTGTCAGGGCACTGGCAGAGGATTGGCTCATGGCGTGCTTCCTTATGCTGACGATCAAGGTGGCGCTTCAGGCGCCTGTTTCGAGATTACCACTTTCCGACCCCACCAACGCAAACGGCGGGCAGCCTGTGAAGGACTGCCCGCCGTCTTTACGCATCAATCACGCTGCTGACACCACCGCCCTCGTTCAGGCGGGTGGCGCCAATGCGATCAATGACCCATCAGCTTCTCGACCGCATCCGGCTTGTCATGCACCGCGAAGCGATCCACCAGCGTGGCGCTGGCTTCGTTGAGGCCACGTACCTCGACCTCGGTCCCCTCACGACGGAACTTGACCACCACGGTGTCCAGCGCGCCGATGGCGGTGATGTCCCAGAAGTGCGCACGGCTGACGTCGATGACGACACGCTCGACGGTCTCCTTGAGATCGAAACCAGCCTGGAACTGCTCGCTGGAGGCGAAGAACACCTGACCGACCACGCGGTATTCGCGGGTACGGCCATCGGCATTCATGTCGCTGCCGATATGCAGCACCTGACCGATCTTGTTGGCGAAGAACAGCGCCGAGAGCAGCACGCCGACCAGCACGCCGATCGCCAGGTTGTGGGTCGCGACCACGACGGCCACGGTCCCCAGCATGACGATGTTGGTGGACATCGGGTGAGTCTTGAGGTCACGGATCGACTGCCAGGAGAAGGTGCCGATGGAGACCATGATCATCACCGCGACCAGTGCGGCCATCGGAATCTGCGAGACCCACGGGCCGAGGAACACGACCAGAATCAGCAGCACGACACCCGCCACCATGGTGGAGAGACGCGTACGACCGCCGGACTTCACGTTGATCATCGTCTGGCCGATCATCGCGCAACCTGCCATGCCGCCGAGGAAGCCGGTGACGACGTTGGCCGCGCCCTGGCCCTTGCACTCACGGTTCTTGTCGGACGGCGTATCGGTCAGATCATCGACCAGCGTGGCCGTCATCAGGGATTCCAGCAGACCCACGACCGCCAGCGGCAGCGAGTACGGCAGGATGATCCACAGGGTTTCGAGATTGAAGGGGATGTCCGGAATCAGGAACACCGGCAGACTGTCCGGTAGCTCGCCCATGTCGCCGACGGTGCGGATATCCAGACCGACGACCATGGCGAAGATGGTCAGCACGATGATGCAGACCAGCGGCGACGGCAGCAGCTTGCCGACCTTCGGCACCAGCGGCAGCAGGTAGATGATGCCGAGACCGGCCGCCGTCATGGCGTAGACGTGCCAGGTGACGTTGGTCAGTTCCGGCAGCTGGGCCATGAAGATCAGGATCGCCAGCGCATTGACGAAGCCAGTGACCACCGAGCGCGACACGAAACGCATCAGCGAGCCGAGCTTGAAGTAGCCGAAGATGATCTGGATCACGCCGGTCAGCACGGTGGCGGCCAGCAGGTATTCCAGGCCGTGGTCCTTGACCAGGTCGACCATCAGCAGTGCCATGGCACCGGTGGCGGCGGAGATCATGCCCGGACGGCCACCGGCGATGGCGGTCACCACGGCGATGGAGAAGGAGGCATACAGGCCGACCTTGGGGTCGACACCGGCAATGATGGAGAAGGCGATGGCTTCGGGGATCAGGGCCAACGCCACCACCAGGCCGGACAGGATGTCGGGCCGGAGGTTGGAGAGCCACTGCTGTTTGAGGCTGCTTGTCATCGAGTCGTCCGCAACAGGTTGGGGAAGGTGGTGTGCGTGCTGAATCCTGGCGCTGTCGAGTCAGTCTGGCGTCCGGTTGTGGCACTCTTCATCACTGCCGTCAGGGGCAGTGCCGCTCGCGCCTGGCTCGCGTCGTGAAGTCGTCGCCGTTTCCGGTCGCCCTGTGGCTTTCTTCGCGCCATGAGCTATTCGCTCCGGTCGCCGTGAGGCGTCCAGAGGGCTGTCATTTGACAGTGAATAAACTCGGGGATGGGCGGGATTGTATCAGCTGCCGCCCGCAGACGCATCCGCAGAAGGCGTACGCGTGGCCGGCATGTGACGCAGGCGGCGGTCGATCAGACTCTTGATCAGCATCGCGCCCAGCACCATGGCGCCGCCTACCCAGCCGCGCAGGGTCAGCGATTCCTCCAGCACCCACCACACCCACAGGATGCCGAACACGCTTTCCAGCAGCATCAGCAGCGCCACCTCGGCGGACGGCAGATACAGCGGGCCACGCTGGATCAGCGTGAAGCCCAGCGGCGAAAGCACCAGGCACAGCAGCACCAGCCAGCCGGCGCGCTGAGCGAAATCATCGCTCTGCGAGGGCCATAACTGGGTGAGCACGCTCTCGGCACCATTGGCCGTAAGCCATGCACAGGCCAGCAGGCCGCACAGCCCGGTGAGCAATCCAGACAGCGCCAGCATCGGGCTCATGTCGAGGGCAGGACGCGTACGACACAATGTGAAATTGGCCGCCATGGACAGACTGCACACCAACGCCAGCAGATTGCCGATCAGGCTACCGCTGCCAGCATCATCCATCACCAGCAGCGTGACGCCTACCAGGGAGACAAGGATTGCCCCCCAGACATGCGCTGGCTGACGCTCGCCCAACCAGAGACGCGACATCACGGCGGCAAACAGCGGCCCCGCCGCCAGGATGATCAAGACATTGCCAGCGCGGGTGTATTGATTGGCGAGCACGAAGCCCAGCGTGGAGCCGGTGAACAGCAGCGCGACCCACAGTCCCGTGCGTCCGCAGCCACGCATGCGCGACAGACTGGCAGTGAAACGCTGCGCCAGGTTGCCACGCTGACTTGCCAGCAGAATCAGCGCAAAACCGATCGCCGTCAGCAGCCCTCGCCAGAACACCAGCGGGCCATCCGCCACATCCGCCAGCCGGATCAACAGGGCATCCGGTGAGATCAGCAGCACGCCCAGCGCCGTCAGCGCGACGCCACGCGCCTGCAGGGCTCTGGCATCCGGGTTGTGATCGCGCGCGAGGTGGGAGTCATTTGACGGTTTCATGCACGCTCAGTCGGATTCGATGGACAGGTGCGACTGACGCCAGTCGACCACCGGCCAGCCACGCGCTTCGGCGAACTGGCGCAACGGCGCATCCGGCTGGGTGGCGTGGGGATGATCGACCCGCTCGAGCAGTGGCAGGTCGTTGTGGGAGTCGGAGTAGCCCCACAGTGCCTGCGGCGCACGCTTGAGCTGGCTTGCGTCTTCCAGCCAGGCATCCAGCGCCGCCAGCTTGCCTTCGCGGAAGGTGACGATGCCAGTGGTCTCGCCGGTGAAGCGGCCCTCATCATCGAAGGCAGGATGGGTGGCCAGCGCACCATCGGCGGTCAGACGACTGGCGATGGGGCCGACCAGGTGATGCATGGAGGCGGAAATGATCAGGGTGCGATGGCCCGCCTCGCCGTGTTCGGCCAGCCGCGCGATGCCACCTTCCAGCAGACGTGGCATCACCATTTCTTCCACGAAATCATCGACTTCGCGACGCACCTCATCGCGATGCCGCCCGATGAGCGGGCTGAGCAGATGGCCGGTGTGCTCGTGGATGTCCAGGGTGCCGGCGTGATACTCGCTCTGGTGGCGCTCGCCAATGGCCATGAAGGCCTCGACATCCTCGATCCAGCCGCAGGCGGCCATCCAGCGCATCCACATGCCGGTGCAGTCGCCATCGAGCAGGGTATCGTCGAGATCGAACACCGCCAGCGGGGAATCCAGCTGGCAGAAATGACGCAGATAACCCTCACCCGGCGGGGATAGCGGTGGCAGCAGCGTCACGGCATCGCAGTCGGCACAGAGGTCCGCCAGCGGCGAGCGGCGGACCTCTACCCCGGGGGCAGCATTGAGGGCGCGCGGCGCAGCAGAGGGTGAAGGCATGGTTCGAGTCACGACAGGCTCCGAGTGGACGAGGGAGTCAACGGCTTCCTGCCGTTACTGCGTGACCCTCGCATGCGCCGCCGCGCTGGGCAAGTCCGTCGCACCTTCGTGACCCGCTGTCGCTGCGTGCGGCGCTAGCGCTGGGCGAGTCGAGCCAGCGCCAGGCTGGCAATCGCGGTGTCCTGTACGCCGGTGCCGGTAAGATCCGCCACCGTAATGGAGGTTTCAGCCTCATCACCCTCACGCAGACGACGCCCATCGGCCAGCAGCTTGCCCAGCTCGTACACCTCGCATGCCTTGGCCTGGTCGTCATCCAGCCCCTTGAGCTCGCCATTGATTTCCGACTGGGCGCGGCTGTCACACACGAAGTAGTCGCAATCGGTCAGCACATCGGCTTCCAGCTCGCGCTTCTCTGGGCTGTCCGAGCCCATCGCGGTGACATGCACGCCTTCCGGCAGCATCGAGTATTCCAGCAGCGGCGTGTGGGACGGCGTGGCGGTGATGATGATATCGGCGTTCTGACACACCGCATGCAGGCTGTCATGACTGCGCACGGTGAGGCCCAGCCGCTCCTCCGTCTCACGCGCAAAGCGCTCGGCGCGCTCCTTGTCGCGTGCCCAGACATCGACACTCTCGATGTCGCGTACCAGCCGCAGCGCCTCCAGCTGCAGGCTCGCCTGCTCACCGGCACCGATCAGCGCGACGCGCTTGCTGTCGGGGCGTGACAGGGCCTCTGCCGCCACGGCACCGGCCAGCGCGGTACGAATGGCGGTGAGATAGCCGCCGTCATCCAGCAGGGCCTTGGCCAGCCCCGTCTCGGCGGAGAACACCACCATCAGACCATTGAGGCTTGGCAGGCCGCGGGCGGGATTGTTGAAGAAGCCGGGGCTGATCTTGATCGCGAAGTGCTTGAGCCCCTGGATGTGGGCGGTCTTGACGTCCACCTCGCCGTTGGCCTCCTCGATGGCCATCGACAGAATCGGTGGCTGTACCACTTCACCACGCCCCAGCGCGATGAAGGCATCGCGGATGGTGCCCAGTGCCGTGGTGTCCAGCCCCACGACCTGCTCGATCTGTTCACGGGAATACGTCTGCATCCTTTCTTGAGTCGGTTGTGTCATGCGCCCTCCTCCTGGTATGCCGCCATCTGTCTCACGCTGTGAGCCATGGGCGAAAAAATCACTGCTGAGCGTCCGCCAGCAGTGCTCTAGCCTGATCGAAGGTCTCCAGACTGACGCCGTTGCCGCTGATGATCAGCGCGACACGCTGGCCGCGGATCGACTCGGCGAGTGACGGGTCCATCTCGCCCAGCCGCGAGGCCTCGAGTGCGGCAAGCCCGACCACGGCAGCGCCCTCGACCAGCAGCTTCTCCTCTTCCAGCAGCATCAGCATGGCGCGGGCAATGGCGCGTTCACTGACCTGATGGTGTTCATCCATCACGCGGTGCACCAGCGGCAGCGTGGTGTGATTGCCAAGCCCGATGCCGCCGCCCAGTGAGTCTCCGAGACTTGCGACCTCTTCCACCTCCACCGGTGTGCCTGCCTGCAGGCTATGCCACATGGCAGCACCTTCGGTGAGGCTGATGCCATGCACCTGCGTCTCGGGACGAATCGCCTTGAGCGCCGCCCCGATACCGCCGAGCAGGCCGCCGCCGGACAGTCCGATCAGTACCCGATCGAGCTGCGGGCAATCCTCCATCAACTCAAGCCCGATGGTGCCCTGACCGGCTGCGATCAGCGGGTCATCGAAGGGCGGCACCGCCAGCATGCCCTCCTCCTCGACCAGCCGATTGACCTCGTGGAAGGCCTCGTCCTGACTGCGCCCGACCCGACGCACCTCGACACTGCCACCCGACGCGCCGCCCAGCTCCCCCAGCGCCTCGATGGCACGCACCTTGTTGGCGGGTACCTGCTCGGAGAGACAGATGACCGCCCTGAGGCCACGGCGCATCGCGGCGTAGGCCAGCGCACGACCATGATTGCCGGTCGAGGCAGTGGTCACGCCGCGCTGGAGGCGCTCGAAGGCCTGCCCAGCGGCCTGCTCCGCCACGGCGGCCAGCAGATTGCTGGCCCCGCGCAGCTTGAAGGCGCCGGTGGGCTGGCGGGTCTCCAGCTTGAGCAGAATCTCGGCATCGAAGCGTCGCGACAGCGCCGGTGAAGGCACCAGCGCCGTGCGTTCGACGCCCGTGGCTGTCAATGAATGAAACAGCCGCTGGCGCGCGGCATAGATATCGGCCAGCGCCAGCGGCGTTTCCCGTGTGCTCTTGAGCGGGGGTAGGGTCAATGCCATGGCCTTACTTTTCACCAGAAGCGGGGTCACCAGAAGCGGAAGCACCGGAAGCGAGGTCGCCGCTCGCGATCAGTTCCTGGTGCACCTTGTCCACGGCGCGGCGCGCGCGGGCGATGATGTCATCGATCTCCTCGGAGGTGACCACCAGCGGCGGCGCGAAGCCGAGAATGTCGCCCTGCGGCATGCCACGGGCGATCAGCCCCTCCTCGAGGGCTGCCGCCGAGATGCGCGGGCCGACCTTGAGCGCGGAATCGAACGCCTTGCGCTGTGACGGCTGCGGCGAGAACTCCAGCGCCGCCAGCAGGCCGATGCCACGCACGTCGCCGACGATGGGGTGATCGGCGAAGGCTTCCTTCATGGCTTTCTGCAGATAGGCACCGGTATCGCGGGCGTTGTCCACCAGACCCTCGCGACGGATGATCTCCAGGTTGGCGACACCGGCGGCGGCACCCAGCGCATGACCGGAGTAGGTCCAGCCGTGGCCGATGGGGCCGAATTCACCGGTGCCCTGCTCCAGCACCTTCCACACGCGGTCACCGACGATGACCCCGGACAGCGGCTGGTAGGCGCTGGTCAGGCCCTTGGCGATGGTGACCAGGTCCGGCTTGATGCCGAAGTGCTGATAGCCGAACTGGCTGCCGATGCGCCCGAAGCCGCACACCACCTCATCGCAGATCAACAGGATGTCGTGACGCTTGAGTACGGCCTGGATGGCGTCCCAGTAGCCCTCCGGCGGCGGCACGATGCCACCGGTGCCCAGCACCGGCTCGCCGATGAAGGCGCCGATGGTCTCCGGCCCTTCAGCCTGGATCATCGCCTCGAGCTTGTCGGCGCACCAGGTGGAGAATTCACGCTCGCTCATCTCGGCGCACTCGGCGGGACGACGATAGTAGTCAGGCGCCTCGGTGTGCAGGATGCCGGGAATCGGCAGATCGAAGTGATCATGGAAGGCCGCCAGCCCGGTCAGCGAGCCAGAAGCGATGCCGGAGCCGTGATAGCCACGCCAGCGCGAGATGACCTTCTTCTTCTCCGGCTTGCCGATCACGTTGTGGTAATAGCGCACCAGCTTGAGCTGGGTCTCATTGGCATCGCTGCCGGACATGCCGTAGTAGACCTTGGACATCCCAGGCCCGGCCAGTTCGAGAATCTTCTCGGACAGCGCGATCTGCGGCTCGTTCGAGTGGCCGACATAGGTGTGGTAATAGCTGAGCTTGAGGGCCTGCTCGTGGATGGCATCGGCGACTTCCGTGCGCCCGTAACCGATGTTGACGCAGTAGAGACCGGCGAAGCCGTCGATCAGCTCACGCCCGTCGCGCTCACGGATACGAATGCCTTCGCCGCCGGTGATCACGCGGCCCGGGGCATCGCCCTGGGCGAAATCACGCAGGTGGGTGGAGGCATGGAAGGTGACCTTGCGATCACGGCGAATCAGCTCGTCGGTGCTGATGCTGTCATCGAAGCCGACAGACTGACGTTGGGTGTTATCGGTGCTCATGTGACTCTCCGAATGCTCAACTAGGGGCGATCGACCGGTGGGGTTGCTCAATGACCACCGGTCGCCATGATCGACATGTGACAGTGAAGGGTGTCCGTCTCAACTTCCGGAGGCGCTTTCCAGTCCACCCAGACAGTAGTACTTGATATCGAGATATTCCTCGAGCCCCTGACGGCCACCTTCGCGACCCAGGCCAGATTGCTTGACGCCGCCGAAGGGAATCGGCGCGCCGGTCATCTTGACGGAATTGACCGAGACCATGCCGAAGCGCAGGCCACGCATCAGTTGCCAGATGCGGCGCACATCGTGGGTATAGACGTAGGCGGCAAGGCCATATTCAGTGTCGTTGGCCATCGCGATCACCTCTTCCTCATCGTGCCAGGCGGTGATGCCGGCCACCGGCGAGAAGGTCTCCTCGCGCCAGACGCGCATGTCGGGTGTGATGTCGGCCAGCAGTACCGGCATGAAGAAGTTGGGGCCCGGCGCCATGCTCTGGTCGCCGTGGATCAGCCGCGCGCCCCGCTCGACGGCGTCATCGACGATGGTCTGCGCCTTGGCGACGGCGTCGCGGTGGATCAACGGGCCAAGGTCGATCCCCTTCACCTGACCGTTGCCGACCTTGAGCTGCTTCATGATGCGCACGAAGTGGCTCAGGAAGTCCTCGTAGAGGCTGTCGTGGACCAGGATGCGGTCGGCCGCGAGGCAGTCCTGACCGGAGGTCTGGAACTTGGCATCGACGGCGGCCCGCGCCGCCTCCTCGGGGTCCATGTCCGGCCCGACGATGAAGGGCGCATTGCCGCCCAGTTCCAGCGAGACACGCTTGACGCTGTCGGCGCACTGGGAAAGCAGCAGACGCCCGACCCGAGTGGAGCCGGTGAACGAGAGCCCCGCGACACGCGGGTCATCACACAGCTGCCTGGAGACCTCGGAGGCCTCGCCGGTGATGACGCTGAAGACACCGGCGGGAATGCCGGCACGCTCGGCAAGCTCCGCCAGCGCCAGCGCCGAGAACGGCGTCTCGCCGGCCGGCTTGACCAGCACCGTGCAACCGGCCGCCAGCGCGGCGGCGGCCTTGCGGGTGATCATCGCGAGCGGGAAGTTCCACGGCGTGATCAGCGCAGCCACGCCGATGGGCTCACGCACGGTGCCCAGCGCAGCATTGGGGATGTGACTGGGGATGGTCTCGCCGAAGGCACGATTGCCCTCTTCGGCGAACCAGTGAACGAAGCTAGCGCCGTATTCCACCTCGCCACGCGCATCGTCCAGCGACTTGCCCTGCTCACGCGTCATCAGCATGGCCAGGTCTTCCTTGTGGGCGCGGATGAGGTCGTACCAGGCATCCAGCAACTCACCGCGCTGGTCGACGCGCAGCTTGCGCCATTCCCGCTGGGCCTCATCGGCGGTGGCGATGGCGGCGTCGATCTGCGCCTCCTCGAGCCACGGCACCTGGCCGAGGCGCTCACCGGTGGCGGGGTCGAAGACCGCCTCCTCACGTCCACCTTCGCCATGCACCCAACAGCCATTCACGTAGGCGAGTTGGCGAAACAGGCGCGGATCTTCCAGGGCAATGCCTTCGCTGGCGAACTGGGCGGGCTCGGACGTCGCTCCGTCCTGGGAAGTTGCCCACTGTCGTGCAAGAGATTGAGCACTCATCGCTTGTCTCCCGGGCCGCACGGCCGTCATCTGAGAAGGCGGAACACCGCCAAGGACGACGCCCACCGAAACGCGGCGGGCGTCATGTGATGACCTCAGTGTGGGGGAGATACGACATGGAGACTTTCGGAATACCCGCCAACGACTTGGCGTTCTTTCTGTTGTGGCGGGCAAAGTGCGGATTCTTTCTGTGGGGCGAGTCCCTGACATGACCGTTACAGATAGGACCGTCAAGGAACGAACAGACAAGGCTCAGGCGGTCACGACATCACTCTCGGTCAACTCGGCGTAGAGTTCCGGGTAGGCTTCCTGGAGGCGCTCAAGCTCGCTGCGCGCATGCGGGATGGCATCGGTCAGCTGCTGCCATTCCTCATCACTGAGGTTGTCGCGCATCAGCGGGAACAGCTCCTGGCGCTCGGCACGCAGATAGTCACGGTGTGCCTCCACATATTCGCGCAGGTCGGCATTGAACTGATCCATCGGGATGATCTGGTCCATCAGGATGCTGTCGAGGTTGTCGGACAGCTTGTCCAGACGCTCGTGCAGGGTGCGATATTGCTGGATGAGGCGCTGACAGAGTGGCGCGGCGTCTTCGGAGCGTTCGCACAGCATCTGGGTGCATTGACGCTCCAGCGGAATGATGAAGCCCTGCATGTAATCGAGAATGTAATCCACCACCTCACGCATCATGCGAAAGTCGGGACGCTCACCACTGACGAGCGTCTTGTGGCGGTGCGAAAGCACGTGCAGCAGACGGGCCATGTTGGCGTGGTCCTGGCGCAGCTGAGTCACATTGGGCATGACTTCCTCCTCCTTACGGAACAGGTGGCCGATGCTGGCAGACAGCGCTGCCGCCTCGGGCATTGCTACCGAATGTAGCAATGTCGTCACCTAGAAGTGTAGGACACATCCCCCGAGCGCCAGTTAGACGTTGGGTGGGATTGCCTAAATGAGCGTGTCATGCTGTCAGGAAAACATGACAGTCTGGTGCAATGCCACGCGCGGCCTGAGGCCGCTGATCGAGCGCCCCGCCCTGCTGATTTGTACAGCCCTGCAGGATCGGCCATGATGAGCGCACTACTGCCCCACGCCTGCCGGAGCCAGACTCGCTGATGGATCTTTTTGCCGATACCGCCTCGAATTCCCATGCGCCACTGGCCTTCCGCATGCGTCCCCGCACCCTGGATGACTACATCGGGCAGACAGCGTTGGTCGGGCCTGATATGCCGCTGCGCCAGATGGTGGCCTCCGGGGTGGTGCGCTCGATGATCCTGTGGGGGCCGCCGGGCGTCGGCAAGACGACGCTGGCCGAGATTCTCGCCAAGGGCTGTGATGCCCACCTGGAGCAGCTCTCGGCGGTGATGGCCGGCGTCAAGGACATCCGCGAGGTGGTGGAGCGCGCCAGACACTTCCAGGCCAGCGATCGCCAGACGGTGATGTTTCTCGATGAGATCCACCGCCTCAACAAGAGCCAGCAGGATGCCCTCCTGCCGCATGTGGAATCCGGCCTGCTGACGCTGATCGGCGCGACCACCGAGAATCCGTCCTTCGAGGTCAACTCCGCCTTGCTGTCACGGGCGCGGGTCTATGTGCTCAAGGCCCTGGAGACGGAAGACCTGATCGAGGTGCTGACGCGCGCCCTGCAGGATGAGGTCAACGGCCTCGGCAAGCGTCAGATCGACGCCAGCCGCGAGACGCTGACCCGCATCGCGCGCTCGGCTTCCGGCGATGCACGCCGTGCCCTGGGCCTGCTGGAGACCGCCTGTGACTTCGTGCGCCGTGAGCCAGACGCCCAGGGGGGAACGCGCGAGATACTCGAGGACAGTTCGCTGGAGGCCGTGCTCGGCCATCAGGCTTCCAGTTTCGACAAGCAGGGCGATGACTATTACGACCTGCTGTCGGCGATCCACAAGTCGATACGCTCCTCGCGGCCCGACGCGGCGCTGCTGTACATGGCGCGCTTCATGGATGGCGGCGGCGACCCACTGGATGTCGTGCGGCGCCTGACGGCGATTGCCTCAGAGGATGTCGGCAACGCCGACCCACGCGCCCTGCCGCTGACCATCGCCGCGTGGGACGCCTATCTGCGCCTCGGTGACTACGAGGGCCAGCGCGCCATCGCCCATGCGGCGATCCACCTGGCCATCGCGCCCAAGAGCAACGCCATCGAGGTGGCCTGGAAGGAAGCCAAGGCCTTCGTGCGCCAGCAGCCCCACTTCGGGGTGCCGGTCTACCTGCGCAATGCCCCGACCACGCTGATGAAGGAGCTGGGCATGGGCGAAGGCTATCGCTATGCCCACAACGAGCCCAATGGCTATCCGGCCGGCAGCTCCCATAATGCCTGGCCAGAAGAGCTGCCGACCCAGCAGTTCTATCGCCCGACCCAACATGGTGGCGAGAAGCGCTTCGCTGAGATTGAGCGCTGGCGCCGCGAGCAGGACGCCGCCGCAGACCGTGGCGAGATGCCCAGGCAGAACTGATCTGCGGCGAATCCTGCGCACACATGGCTGCCGAGCAATAACCGCGATAAACAGGAACGCCCGGACCATCTGGTCCGGGCGTTCCTGTTTGTTCAAGCATATTCAGGGTTTGCGCTGCACCTTGAGCGTGATCACTGCTCGCGAATGACGTCGGCGCCTTGCGGGATCTGGAACACGAAACGGCTATCCTGCAGCGACGGGTTGTACTGCACGTTGCTGAAGTCGATCGCCGTGCGCTGACCGGTGGAATCCGCCATCTGCAGCATGTCGAGCTGCTCGCTGTCGAAGGTCAGCTTGAGGCTTTCAAACAGCGTATCGGCCTGTTTGGGTGTCAGCGTGAAGGTCTCACGCGCGCCCTGCTGCTGACGCTTGACCGCATAGTTGGCGGTCAGCTCACTGGCACGACCGGACAGCAACAGCGCCGGCGTGTGGGTGACACGCTCATCCAACGGCTGCACGGTGACCTGCTCGAGGTCCGGGTCATGCAGGTAGACTTCCTTGCCATCTGACACCACTTCCTGACGGTACGGCGCATCGACGCTCCAGCGGAACTTGCCCGGGCGCGACAGCCACATCTTGCCCTTGGCTTCTTGCAGACGCTGACCGGAGGCATCGAGGATCTGCTGATCGAAGTCGGCAGCATAGGTCTTGAGCGGCTCCAGCAGGCGCGACAGGCGATCGCCTGCCGATTCCTCGGCGTGAGCTGGCAGAGCAGCCATGCCCAGCATCAGCGCGGCGCCCAGCCCCTTGGCCAGACGAGCGGTCAACGAAGAAACGAAAGAACGTGACGGTGTAATCATGACACTCCTTGCGATGAGGAAGACCAGTGGCAAGCCTCGGCAACGGGCACCGATGCCCTGCATCTGACCCTCATCATTTCAGCGATTCGGGATGATTGCTGCCAATATCCTGCTGACAGTGATCTGTTATCTGACGTCTTTGACACGAAGGGGAGCAAAAAGCTCCCCTTCGTGTGTTCCAGCGCGCAACGACCAGGCCTGCGGCGACTAGCCGCTGTGGTTGGGCGCTATCACTTCCCGCGAGCCATTGGTGCCCATCGCGGAGACGACACCCGCCATCTCCATCGCCTCGACCAGACGGGCGGCGCGGTTGTACCCGATCTTGAAGCGACGCTGTACGGCAGAGATGGAAGCACGACGCGACTCGACCACATAGGCCACGGCCTCGTCGTAGAGCGCATCCTGCTCGGCATCACTGTCCTCGCCTTCGGCCTCGAGACCGGCCAACGCATCGGCCTGCACGCCACCGGTGAGGATTTCCTCGATGTACTCCGGCGAGCCACGACGCTTCCAGTCGTCGACCACACGGTGAACCTCGTCATCATCGACGAAGGCGCCGTGAACGCGCGTCGGCATGCCGGCACCGGCCGGCAGGTAGAGCATGTCACCGTGGCCCAGCAGGTCCTCGGCGCCGCCCTGATCGAGGATGGTGCGCGAGTCGATCTTGGAGGAGACCTGGAAGGCCATGCGCGTCGGGATGTTGGCCTTGATCAGGCCGGTCACCACGTCCACCGACGGACGCTGGGTGGCCAGAATCAGGTGAATCCCCGCGGCACGCGCCTTCTGGGCCAGACGTGCGATCAGCTCCTCGACCTTCTTGCCGACGATCATGAACATGTCGGCGAACTCGTCGATCACCACCACGATATAGGGCAGCTTGGCGAGCACCGGCGGATGCTGGTGCATCTCCCAGGGCTGCGGCTCCCACAGCGGGTCCGCGATCTGGGCGCCATGCGCTTCGGCTTCATCGATCTTGGCGTTGAAACCGGCAAGGTTACGCACGCCCATGGCGGCCATCAGCTTGTAGCGACGTTCCATCTCGGCGACACACCAGCGCAGGGCGTTGGCGGCCTCCTTCATGTCGGTCACCACCGGCGCCAGCAGATGCGGAATGCCGTCATAGACGGAAAGCTCCAGCATCTTGGGGTCGACCATGATCATGCGCACTTCGTCCGGCGTGGCCTTGAGCAGCATCGAGATCAGCATCGAGTTGATGCCGACCGACTTGCCCGAGCCGGTGGTACCGGCGACCAGCAGGTGCGGCATCTTGCCGAGGTTGGCCACGACAGGTGCGCCACCGATGTCCTGACCCAGTGCCAATGTCACCGGAGATTCCGCCAGCTGGTAGGCATCGGAATCGAACACTTCGCGCAGACGGATCATGGCACGGTTGGGGTTGGGGATCTCGATGCCGACCGTGGGACGGCCCGGAATCACCTCCACCACACGCACGCTCTTGACCAGCAGTGAGCGCGCCAGGTCCGTCGACAGGTTGGAGATCTTGGACGCCTTGACGCCCGGCGCCGGCTGAATCTCGAAGCGTGTGATGACCGGCCCCGGCCAGACATCCGCCACCTCGGCCTTGACGCCATATTCGCGCAGACGCACTACCAGCAGCTCGGCCATCTGGTCGAGTTCTTCTTCGCTGTAGTTGGGCTTCTGGGCATCCGGCGGCGTCAGCAGGCTCAGCTGCGGCAAGTCCCCTTCCGGCTCGTCCTCGTGATCGGCGCCTTCATGGCGCTGACTCTGCATGTGTTCCACGGTCCACAGGGTCGGGCCGGAGGGATCACTGGCAGCCGCCTGCGCATCTTCCGCCGTCGCCAGACGGCCACCGCCCGGCACCATGCCGGACTCATCGCCGTCATAGGCCCAGGACGGGCGCTCAACCGGTGCGGGGGTCGCTTCCGGCGTGGCTGTCGGCGCCTCGAAAGGCGACACATGCTCGGCCTGAGGCGCAACGGAATCGGGCTCTGCTGGCGCGACCGGCTCGGCCGGTTGATGAGGCGCTGCAGGCTGACGCGGCTCAGGAGCATGCTGCGGCGGCGCCGCAGGCGCGTCTGCCTGTGTCGGCGCGTTGCCCCTCGGCTGCTCGAAGGCATCATCCCAGGAGACGACCGCCTTGCGAGCGGGAGTCTCGGATGAGGCCGCCGCGACACCGGCCGCCATCACACCCGCACCGGCAGCCAGCCCTGCAGCCGTGGCGAATTGACCACCATTGCCGTGCAGGGGCGCATCATCGTCGTCCCTGGGCTCCGGCGGCTGGTTGCGGCTATCCGGCGCGGCACCGCTGCGCTCGCGCGCAAGTTGCGCGTCGCGCTGTGCCTCTTTCTCAAGCTGCGCCTGCTTCTCGAGCTGCGCTTGTCGCTCTGCCGCTTGCTGCTCGGCTTCCCGCTGCGCTTTCTGCTCGGCTTCGCGCTGTGCTTTCTGTTCTGCTTCGCGCTGCGCCTCCTGCTCTGCCAGACGCTGCGCTTCCTGCTCGCGAGCCAGCTCTTGGGCCTGAGCCTTGTGAGATTCGGCCTCGCTCTGCGCCTGAGCGTCTTGCGCCGTCTCGTGACGGGCAGTCTCATGACGAGCCGTATCGTGACGCGCGGTCGGCGCAAAGGCAGAGGCGGCATCCCAGGCAGCAGGGGCAGCCAAGCTGTCGGAGGCTGATGCCGTATCTTCGACGGCAGGGCCTGGCGTCGCCGCCTTGGGAGCCTGTGCCGTGGCTGAGGCGTCAGCATGACGCTGACGCTCGGCTTCAATGGCAGCGGCTTGCGGCAGACGGGAGCGCGTGACATCGGCATGCGCTACACGCGGCGCGGAGGCAGCCTCTGCCGCCACGGCAGTCTTCAGAGCCGCAGCCAGATCAACCCCTTCGATGCTGACATTGGCGCTCTGCACCGTCATGCGCTCGGTGTAGGCAGCGCCCGGCACCTTGGCGGAAGGCGTGGTTTCAGCGGTCTGCCACGGGATATCGGTGCTGCGGTCATCCGCGAAGTCATCGCGAGCACTGATGGCCTCGTCGGTGCCGCCATCCAGAGACGGCTCGACACGGCGCGGGCCGCGCGGCTCGGCGGCGATGCCCTCTGCCTCCTGACGGCGACCCAGCAGAATCTCGTCGCTGTCCTCGTCCCACTCCTCCTCTCGGGCACGGCGGCCCGGCAACAGGCGCTGCCACCAGCTCAGTCTGGGGGCCGGGTCGCGATCCGAGTCATCCTCTTCACCGTCCTCGTGCGTCAGAGACTCTTCGGCGTAGGCTGCCTCGTCATCGTAGGCGTCCTGGTCATCGCGGCGGCTGTTGAAGCGCTCGGCGAACCAGCCGGACACCCGCATGCAGCCATTGCCCAGCTCATCCATGACCGTCAGCCACGACATGCCGGTAAACAGCGTGAAGCCGCACAGGAAGCTGGCCATCGCGACCAGTACCGTGCCGCCCATGCCGATCAATGGCGTCAGCGCGCCGGCAATGCCCTTGCCGAGAATGCCACCCGCGCCGTTGGTCAGCTGGCTATCTGGGCTGTAGAACTGGATATCACCGATGACGCAGGTCGCCATGATCAGCAGGAACAGACCGCCAGCGCGCACCGCGATGGTTGTCGGGTCCCACACAAGCTCAGTACTGGGCTGACGCATCAGACGCCAGGCACCGAAGCCCAGCATCGCCGGCCACCACAGGGCACTGCCGCCGAACAGCGAATACAGTACGTCTGACAGCCAGGCGCCGATGCTGCCCATCCAGTTGCTGGGCGTCAGCTCAGGACCGCTGTAGGACCAGCCGGGGTCCGTCGGCGCATAGCTGAACAGCGCCAGCAGCATGAAGACGCAGAGGCTGAGCATGAGAATGACCACGCCTTCACGGCTGACGCCCTGCAGGGTGGTGGTCAGGCGTGACGGTGGTCGCGCTGCCTTCTCCGCACGCTGCTCGGCGCGGATGGCCTGGCGTTCGGCGCGCTCGGCCTGACGCTCGGCGCGGCGCTGGGCTGCGGGGCTCTCTTCCTGCACGTGCGGCTTGTTTCTGGCCTTGGCAGCAGGCTGGCCGCTGGCATCCTTCCTCGCAGGCTTGCTCGAGACGCGCGGCGTCTTGCGTGCCGGACTGGCCTCAGTGGACGAAGCACCGCGCAGACGCGCGAAGAAGCCCGGCGAGTCCGCTTTCTGGCGGGCACGCTTCCTGGGTGTTGCTGCCGCACGGCGGCTACGGGTTTCAGGCTTGGCCTGTTCCCGACTTGTCTTTCTGGCACTCTTGGCAGTCAAGTCGCCATCCCCCTTGCACCTTGTGGGCGATTTTCCATGTACCTTCAGCCGGTTATCATAACCATTCGATGGCAGTGACGTCATAATTGCCGATTCACGTCTGCTCATGACGCCAAGGCGCCAGGAGCCCATTGCTCCGTGCATCTTCCCGAACCGACAAGAGGCTGCCCATGCTTCCCTGGCTTCCCCCTGCCCCTGTCCGCTTTCCGCATGCATCCACCGCCCTGAACGAGCCCGACGGCCTGCTGTGTGCAGGGGGCGAACTCAGTCCCGAGTGGCTGCTGGCAGCCTACCCCCGCGGCATATTTCCCTGGTTCAGTCCGGGTGACCCCATCCTGTGGTGGTCACCGGACCCACGCATGGTGCTCAAGCCAGAGGAAGTCCGTGTACGCCGCAGTCTGGCCAAGCGCCTGCGCAATGCAGGCCTGAGCTACAGTATCGACCGCGACTTTACCGGTGTGATCAATGCCTGCGCCAGCATTCCTCGCGATGGCCAGGCAGGCACGTGGATATTGCCAGAAATGCAGCAGGCCTACATCGCCCTGCATGCCATGGGACATGCCCACAGCGTTGAAGTCTGGCAGGGCGATTCTCTGGTGGGCGGCCTGTATGGCGTCGCCTGTGGACGCATCTTCTTCGGCGAGTCGATGTTCTCGCGCGTGCCCGATGCCTCGAAACTGGCGCTGGTGATCCTGTGCCAGGAATTGAGGGCACGGGATTTTCCGTTGATCGACTGTCAGATGCATACTCCGCACCTGGCAAGTCTTGGTGCCCGCAGCATCGCCCGCAGCGATTTCATCAGCTATCTTGACCAGTATGCCACTGGCCAAGGGCATGAGGGCAAGTGGTCACTGACATCCTGGCCCACGCAGCACGCCCGGGAATGATGGCCACGGCAATTCCAAGAGGGAGATGATGCAACGGTGAGCAGCAATACCCCCAAGCAACCGCAACGCGATCTGCGCTTCTTTCTGACGGTACCGCACGCCTGCAGCTATCTGGAAGGCCGCCAGGCGACCACACTGTTTCTCGATCCGCAGGAAGCGCCCAATTCCGGTGTCTATGACGCCCTTGCCCTGCTCGGCTTTCGCCGCAGCGGCTCTCACCTCTATCGTCCGCATTGCGGTGATTGCCGTGCCTGCATTTCCGTGCGCGTGCCTATCGCCAACTTCACACCCAACCGCACCCAGAAGCGTCTGATGCGTCGCAATGCCGACCTGGTCATCGAAGAGGGGCCAGCACTCTTCGACCCCGAGCATTATCGCCTGTACGCCCACTATATCCGCAGCCGTCACGCGGATGGCGACATGTTCCCGCCCAGTCATGAGCAGTATCGCACCTTCCTCACCTCCCGCGATGACTATGCCCGCCTGGTGAGCTTTCGTCTCGATGGCCGTCTGGTGGCCGTCGCCGCCATGGACCGCATGAGTCATGGCCTGTCCGCCATCTATACCTTCTACGATCCGGATGAGTCACTGAATCAGCGCTCGCTGGGGACCTACGCGGTGCTGTGGCAGATTGAGCAGGCACGCCGCGAAGGCCTGACCCACCTCTACCTGGGCTACTGGATTCGCGATTGCCGCAAGATGAACTATAAGCAGCATTTCCAGCCGCTCGAGTATCTGGATGGCAGCCACTGGCGGCGACGCATACCGGCCAACCATACCGACAGCCATCTGCCACTGAGCCTGGTCAAGCAAGGCGCGTCAGTGACATCCGGCAAGTGACACGCTACGGGCACCCACTCGACGCAAGCAGTCTGACAACGCCAAGGTGACGCAACGCTCAGCTGGCTGGGACCACCAGACAGCGCCGAGTGCCGACCAACCGCCTTCCGGGATTTGCCCCGACGCAAGATGCCGATTTTTATCTTCCTCCTGAGCTGCCCACAGGCGCTCAAGGAGCGTACAATCGCGCTTCGACTTTGCCTTGCCGCCGCCCTTACGGCACAATATCGCGTATCGAAGTCCCGAATCGGGCACTTTTTGTGCTGAGGCGGCTCGGAACTACCAGCAGTATTCCCTGTAATAAGTGAGGATCAGCCTATATGGCGCGTGAAGATCATATTGAAATGGAAGGCGTCATCGTCGACACCCTTCCGAACACCACTTTCCGTGTTGAACTGGAAAACGGCCACATCGTGACCGCTCACATCTCCGGCAAGATGCGCAAGAACTACATCCGCATCCTGACTGGCGACAAGGTCAAGGTTGAGCTGACTCCGTACGACCTGTCCAAGGGCCGTATCGTCTACCGTTCGCGCTAAGCACGGTCAGACTGCCCTGCCGGTTGCCATGCCATCGATCACTCTGCACGTCCTGGACCTGCATGCGATCATCATGACACCGGCTGGCTGAACCGGTCGTTCCCGGCACCTCAGGTACCAGCGTCACCTCCGCCTGAACCCTCCGCCCGGACCCGGAACGCATCGAGGTTGCAAGACTTGCCCTTCGCGGCGAGACACCCGCCACCTCGATGGCGTATGCCTGAGTATTCCGATGATGCCGCCTTGTCCCATGAATGCGTCTTGAGCCCGAACGCCAATCTGGTCTTCGCTCCCATTCAATGATGACAGGCGGCTCATCCCCGCTGGGCATTTTCTCCTCAATACGCATTCGCTTCCCCCGATACGCATTCGCCTCTTCCTGTACTCATCCGACTCCCCGCCCTCTCCTCGAGGATGGCGATCCCCTTGGCGTGCGCGCGTGTCCAGCTTGAGCAATCGACTCCATGCTCACCATGTGCGGACAGCTTGCTGAGAGACGGGCATAAAAAACGGCCAGTGCTTGAGCACTGACCGTTCATGTCGCCCGTTCCGGGCAGCAAGCTGAGCGTCAGATCACGCCATTTCCGCTTCCGTTTCCAGGTGCAGCTCGCCGTTGTCGACCGTGACATGCACGATGCCGCCTGACTCGGACAGGTCGCCGAACAGAATCATCTCTGCCAGCGGCTTCTTGAGCTTCTCCTGAATCACACGCGCCATCGGGCGAGCACCCATTGCCGGGTCATACCCGAGGGTCGCCAGCAAGTCGCGCGCCTCATCAGCGACATCCAGCTGCACACGCTTCTCATCCAGCTGCGCCTGCAGTTCGACCAGGAACTTGTCGACCACATTGCGCACCACGGCGAGATCCAGCGCGCCGAACTGGATGATGCCATCCAGACGGTTGCGGAATTCCGGTGAGAACGTCTTGCGGATGACTTCCATGGCGTCGGTGGAGTGATCCTGGTGCTTGAAGCCGATGGAGCGACGCGCCACCTGCTCGGCACCCGCATTGGAGGTCATCACCAGAATGACGTTGCGGAAGTCCGCTTCGCGACCGTTGTTGTCGGTCAGGCGGCCGTGGTCCATTACCTGCAGCAGCAGGTTGAAGACTTCCGGGTGTGCCTTCTCGATCTCATCCAGCAACAGCACGCAGTGCGGCTGCTTGGTGATGGCTTCGGTCAACAGACCGCCCTGGTCATAACCGACGTAGCCCGGCGGTGCCCCGATGAGGCGCGAGACGGTGTGACGCTCCATGTACTCGGACATGTCGAAACGCACCAGCTCGATACCCATCAGCGCCGCCAGCTGACGGGCGACCTCGGTCTTGCCGACGCCTGTCGGGCCAGCGAACAGGAAGCTGCCGACCGGCTTGTCCGGCGCCTTGAGGCCAGCACGCGACAGCTTGATCGCCGCGGACAGCCCGGTGATGGCGTCGTCCTGCCCGAACACCAGCATCTTGAGATCGCGCTCGAGGTTGGACAGCAGCTTCTTGTCGGAACTGGAGACCGTCTTCGGCGGAATGCGGGCGATGGAGGCGACGATCGCCTCGACCTGCTCGGTATCGATGGTGTCGACGCGGATGCTCTCCGGCAGCAGGCGCTGATGGGCACCGGCCTCGTCGATCACGTCGATGGCCTTGTCCGGCAGCTGACGATCGTTGATGTAGCGGTCCGCCAGACGCACTGCCGTTTCCAGCGAGGCATCGGTGTACTTGATGGCATGGTGCTCCTCGAAGCGGCCACGCAGCCCCTTGAGAATGCGGATGGTGTCATCCACCGACGGCTCCATGACATCGACCTTCTGGAAGCGACGCGCCAGGGCGCGGTCCTTCTCGAAGATGCCACGGAATTCCTGGAAGGTGGTGGAACCGATGCAACGCAGCTCGCCGGAAGACAACAGCGGCTTGAGCAGGTTGGAGGCATCCATCACGCCACCGGACGCGGCACCCGCACCGATGACGGTGTGGATCTCGTCGATGAACAGGATCGAGTTCGGCTCCTTGCGCAGCTCCGCCAGCAGCGACTTGAGACGCTTCTCGAAGTCACCGCGGTACTTGGTGCCGGCCAGCAGCGCGCCGAGATCCAGCGAGTAGACCACGGCTTCCTTGATGACGTCCGGCACGTCCTCCTCGACGATGCGCTTGGCCAGACCTTCCGCGATGGCGGTCTTGCCGACACCGGCCTCACCAACCAGCAGCGGGTTGTTCTTGCGGCGACGCACCAGAATCTGCACCACGCGCTCGAGCTCGCCATCGCGGCCGATCAGCGGATCGATCTTGCCCAGACGCGCCTGCTCGTTGAGGTTGGTGGCGTAGTTGGTCAGCGGGTTGTTGCCGCCTTCGCTGCTCGCCTCTTCGCTCTCTTCATTCTCGACCGACGCCTGGGGCGTCTGGGTGTGACCCGCGACCTTGGAGATGCCATGCGCGATGTAATTGACCGCATCCACACGCGCGACATTCTGCTGCTTGAGGAAGTAGACGGCCTGGCTTTCCTGCTCGGAGAAGATGGCCACCAGCACGTTGGCACCGGTCACTTCACTCTTGCCGGAGGATTGCACGTGGAAGACGGCACGCTGCAGGACGCGCTGGAAGCCCAGCGTCGGCTGCGTCTCGCGGTCTTCCTGCTCTTCCGGAATCAGCGGGGTGGTGGAATTGATGAAGTCCTGAAGGTCGACTCGCAGCTTGTCCAGATTGGCACCACAGGCGCGCAGGACATCGGCAGCGGAGGCATTGTCCAGCAGTGCCAGCAGGAGGTGTTCCACGGTCATGAATTCGTGGCGTTTGGAACGTGCCACGGTGAAGGCCGTGTTCAGGGTCAGTTCAAGTTCTTTGCTCAACATGGCAAGTCCCCTCTAGGCCGCGTCTTGGACGGATCACTCCGCCCGGTCGATGTCGCACAGCAGCGGATGCTGGCACTCTCGAGCATATTGATTGACTTGGTGGCATTTCGTTTCCGCGATGTCGCGACTGAAGATGCCACAGGTTCCTTTTCCCTGATGATGGACAGCGAGCATGATCTGTACTGCCTGCTCCTGATCCTTGTTGAAAAAGGTGGTCAGCACCTCCACGACGAAATCCATCGGCGTGAAGTCATCATTGTGCAGAACGACCTTGTACATGGGCGGTGGAGCCAGTTCAGGCTCAGCGGTCTCGAATGCCAGATCACCTTCGTGGTCTTCCTGGTATCCGGGTTCCTGAGCCGACGGGGCCTGATTGCTGATCGACAGTGTCTCCAGAAAGGGAGGACTGCCGCGCGATGTCTCTGTCTTGAACATAAGGGGCTGATCCGGTGAACACAAGCCGTGACGAAGCAGATTGCCTCAACGCGCCGCGGAGAAGGTCAAGCGCTGCCACGTCGTCTCAATGTGGGTGTGATAAGGAAAAGATGGGGGCTTGTCGATCTGGTTGCAAGCTTTAGTCGCGCACGCCTGAGCGTACACGTTCATGCCTGCATCGCGACGCTCTGACATGAATGCGAGCATTTGCATGCATTTTCGCTCACATACACGACAAGCACCTCTCGACAGGCGTTGCCAACCGGCGACCCATTCAAGCGTCTCGCCGCCCGATGCAGGCCGGGATATTACCGCGCAGCACGCCCAGCACAGAACATCCACGCACGACGCCCAGGAAGGGCAATCGTTGGCAGCAGACTGAGCGCGCAACCGAGAAGCTTCCATCTCAAACGCAAGAAGGCCCCCGGACATGTCCGGGGGCCTTCTGCTGAAACCTGTCACGCAACCTGATGCCTGGGCATCAGATCAACGCAGGGTCTCAGGCATCCATGTTGTCAGCAACAGCCTGACCGAACTCGGAGCACTTCAGCAGCTTGGCATCGTCCATCAGGCGATGGAAGTCATAGGTGACTTCGCCCTTGGCGATGGCCTTCTCGACGCCTTTCAGCACGAGATCAGCCGCTTCGACCCAACCCATGTGACGCAGCATCATCTCGGCAGAGAGGATGACGGAGCCCGGGTTGACCTTGTCCTGGCCAGCGTACTTCGGTGCAGTACCGTGAGTCGCTTCGAACATGGCGACGGTGTCGGACAGGTTGGCACCCGGCGCGATACCGATACCACCCACTTCCGCCGCCAGAGCGTCAGACAGGTAGTCACCGTTCAGGTTCAGGGTGGCGATGACGTCATATTCCGCCGGACGCAGCAGGATCTGCTGTAGCATGGCGTCAGCGATGACGTCCTTGACCACGATGTCCTTGCCGTTGTTCGGGTTCTTGAAGGTCATCCACGGGCCGCCATCCAGCAGCTCGCCGCCGAACTCGTCCTTGACGATTTCGTAGCCCCAGTCCTTGAAGGCACCTTCGGTGAACTTCATGATGTTGCCCTTGTGCACCAGGGTCAGCGACTCACGGTCGTTGTCGATGGTGTACTGGACAGCCTGACGGACCAGACGCTTGGTACCTTCTTCGGAGACCGGCTTGACGCCGATACCGCAGTTCTCCGGGAAGCGGATGTTGGTGACACCCATCTCTTCACGCAGGAACTTGATGACCTTGTCGGCTTCCGGCGTTCCCGCTTTCCATTCGACACCGGCATAGATGTCTTCGGAGTTTTCGCGGAAGATGACCATGTCGACGTCAGCCGGCTTCTTGACCGGGCTCGGCACACCAGTGAACCAGCGCACCGGGCGCAGGCAGGTGTACAGATCCAGCTTCTGACGCAGAGCGACGTTCAGGGAGCGAATACCACCGCCCACCGGAGTGGTCAGCGGACCCTTGATGGAAACGATGTAATCCTTGACAGCCTCGAGAGTCTCTTCCGGCAGCCAGGTGTCAGCATCATAAACGTGAGTGGCTTTTTCACCGGCGTAGACTTCCATCCAGTGAATCTTGCGCTCGCCGCCATAGGCCTTGTCGACAGCAGCGTCGATGGCAATCTTCATGGCCGGAGTCACGTCCACACCGATACCATCGCCTTCGATGAACGGGATGATCGGATTATTCGGAACGTTGAGGGTATTGTCGGAATTTGCGGTGATCTTGGCACCGCCTTCCGGGACGACAATCTTCTGGAACCCCATTGATAACTCCCCTGTCATGGATTCAGTGGAGGCGCGAGTATAGCACCCGTGCCGCTTCTCACAGTAGGCTTATACGGCAGCCGCGACAAAAGTCTAAACCATGTCTCTCATATATCTGCTTCACAAACCTTACCGCGTCCTGACCCAGTTCACCGACCGCGATCAGGGCCGCCAGACACTCGCGGATTTCATCGACGTGCCGGATGTCTATGCCGCCGGGCGCCTCGACTATGACTCCGAGGGACTGCTGCTGCTCACCAGTGATGGCGCGCTTTCCCACCAGATCGCGCACCCGAGAAGGAAGCAGCCCAAGACCTACTGGGTGCAGGTGGAAGGTGCCCCTGACGAGCAGGCCATCGCCGCGCTGCGTGCCGGTGTCGAGCTCAAGGATGGCATGACGCGCCCAGCCAAAGTGCGGCGCATCGAGCCCCCCGAGTTGCCAGACAGGCAACCCCCTGTGCGCTATCGCGCGAGCATTCCGACCCATTGGCTCGAGATCATCATCAGCGAAGGTCGCAATCGCCAGGTACGCCGCATGACCGCCCATGTCGGGCTGCCGACCCTGCGCTTGATCCGCGCGGCCATCGGCCCGTGGAAGCTCGATGGCCTTGCCCCCGGTGAATGGCGCAGCGCGGAAGTCGAGATGCCAGCGCCACCTCGCCGCGAGTCCCGCTCGCCACGCCACAAGGGCGCGACGGGCAAGCCGGGCGAGCGCCGCACCGGCAACGCTGGCCCCCGGGGCAATGGCAATAAAGGCAGCAGCACAGCCAGGAATGGCAAGGGTTCCAGCAAGGGCTCAGGTCAAGGTTCAGGCAAGACACCCGGCGCCCCCTCCCGTCGTCTCTCATCTCCCAAGAAAGGAAGGAAATCCTGATGGCTGCTCGCTGGACCCCGAATGTCACCGTCGCCTGCGTCGTCGAACGCGCCGGGCGCTACCTGATCGTCGAGGAAGACAAGGGCGGACCCTGCACGGTGTTCAACCAGCCCGCCGGCCATCTCGAACCCCATGAGCGCATCATCGACGGCGTGCAACGCGAAGTCCGCGAGGAAACTGCCTGGCGCATCCTGCTGACTGGCTATCTCGGCCTCTATGTGCATGTGGCCGAGGATGGCACCCACTTCCACTCCCACAGTTTCGAGGCCGCCGCCCTTGAGCACCTATGCACGCCGCTGGACCCTGACATCGTCAGAACGCACTGGTTGTCACTTGAGGAGATAGAGCAACTCGAGGACATGGGCCGCCTGCGCAGCCCGCTGGTGACCCGTCGCATCCGCGATAGCCAGCGCGGCAAGCGTTTCCCGCTGGATGTGCTGCACGATTGAGCGATTGTCCGCGCAGCAAGTCCGCCGCCGGGCGTGCTGTCGAGCGGCGCATCTGGCCCAGGGCGGCAGACGGCGCAGGCGGGGTGAATCCCACCCCCGCATTCAGGTATAATCCCGCCCATTCAAGCGGCGCCAGAATGACGGGTCTGCCGCCTCCCCTGTTTGTGACAACCCGCGGCCATGCGGGTGACGAGAGAACTGATGACCGCTGAAACCGGTACCGGAACCAAGGTCATCGTCGGCATGTCCGGCGGTGTCGACTCCTCCGTCTCTGCCCTGTTGTTGATGGAGCAGGGCTACCACGTCGAAGGCCTGTTCATGAAGAACTGGGACGAAGACGACGGTAGCGAATACTGCACCGCCCTCGAAGACCTGGCCGACGCCCAGGCCGTGTGCGACAAGCTCGGCATCAAGCTGCACACCGCCAACTTCGCCGCGGAGTACTGGGACAACGTCTTCGAGCACTTCCTGGCTGAGTACAAGGCCGGTCGCACGCCGAATCCCGACATCCTGTGCAACCGCGAGATCAAGTTCAAGGTCTTCCTCGAGTATGCCGAGATGCTGGGCGCCGAGCTGATCGCCACCGGTCACTACGTGCGTGGCGGCGTGCGTGATGGTCTCCCGCGCCTGCTCAAGGGCCTGGATACCAACAAGGACCAGAGCTACTTCCTGCATGCCGTGCCGCAGGCGGCCATCGCGCGCACTCTCTTCCCGGTCGGTGAGCTCGAGAAGCACGAAGTGCGCGCCATCGCCGAGAAGCATGAGCTGATCACCGCGCGCAAGAAGGATTCCACCGGCATCTGCTTCATCGGCGAGCGCCGTTTCGCCGACTTCCTCAAGCAGTACCTGCCCGCTCAGCCCGGCAAGATCGAGACCCCCGATGGCGACCTCATCGGCGAGCACATGGGCCTGATGTACTACACCCTCGGCCAGCGCCAGGGGCTGGGAATCGGCGGCCTCAAGCGCTATCCGGACGCGCCCTGGTTCGTGTGTGCCAAGGATCTGGAGCGCAACGTGCTGATTGCCGTGCAAGGCAAGCACCACGACCTGCTCTACACTCAGGCGTTGAGCACCGAAACCGTCGACTGGGTCGCGGGCGAGCCGCCGCAGACCGACGCCAATGGCGAGCTGCGCATTCGCTGCAAGAACCGCTATCGCCAGGAAGATCAGGCCGCGACCTTGATCGTCAATGACGGCCAGCGTGTCGAGGTGCGTTTCGATGAACCACAACGCGCCGTCACGCCCGGCCAGTCCGCCGTCTTCTATCTCGGCGACATCTGTCTGGGCGGCGGCGTGATCGACGACGCCTGGAAACTTCCGGCGGCGGACGCCAGCACTTCCACCGCCCCGCTCTCTGGCCCCGAGGAGTCCGCCGCGCAATGACCAGCGTGCCGATCCGTCCCGTCACTGATACCACTACCCGCCAGGCCCTTTCGCTGGCGGGCGTCTTCCAGGCAGCTGCGCTGGTCGATGAGCTGGCCCGCCATGGCCAGTGCGATGAGCGCGCCTGGGAAACCCTGGTCAATGCCACGCTGGATACCAATCCGGAAAGCTTCGAAGCCATCTACGGCGGGCACCATAACCGCCTGCGGCTCGGCATCGACACCGTCAGTGCGGTGATGGAACGTCGCCAGGTCTCGCCCGTGGTGATGCGCTATGGCTTCTCGCTGGTGATGCTGATGAGCAAGCTCAAGAAGGACCCGGACATGCTGGACAAGCTGGGCGCGGGCCTGACCCGCATCCAGGGCCAGGCCGAGCACTTCGGGCCGACCCACGAGAACGTGATCGCAAGCCTGGGCGAGCTTTACCAGCAGACCCTCTCCACCTTCCGCTACCGGATCGTGGTGCAGGGCGACCCCGGTCTGCTGCAGCAGCGCATGATGCCGGAACGCATCCGCTGCGCCCTGCTGGCAGGCGTGCGCTTCGCCCTGCTGTGGGACCAGCAGGGTGGCCGTCGCTGGAAGCTGGTCTTCCAGCGCAGCGCGCTCAAGAAGTCATTGCAGCAGCTGGGCTGAGCCCGCCTCCGCGCTCGCGCCAGCGCGTCACCTGACGCCACCAGATTCACACCCGAATTCGCTTCAACAACGCTGGAGCCCATCAACCGGGCTCCGAGACACTTGAACCGGCAGCGCGATATGTCCTGCCACCATCGGAAGATTCTCATCATGCAGCTGTCCGCCCTCACCGCCCTGTCTCCCGTCGATGGCCGCTATGGCGCCAAGACCGAGGCCCTGCGCGAGCACTTCAGTGAATTCGGCCTGATCCGTGCCCGTGTCATCGTCGAGGTGCGCTGGTTGCAACGCCTGGCCGCCCACGCCGAGATCGCTGAAGTGCCGGCCTTCTCCGCGGATGCCAACGCCGTGCTGGATAGCATCGTCAGTGAGTTCAGTGTCGAGGATGCCCAGCGCATCAAGGACATCGAACGCACCACCAACCACGACGTGAAGGCGGTCGAGTACTTCCTGAAGGAAAAGGTCGAGAGCAACGCCGAACTCAACGCCGTCACCGAGTTCATCCACTTCGCCTGCACCAGTGAAGACATCAACAACCTGTCTCACGCCCTGATGCTGCGTGGTGGCCTGGACAAGGTGCTGCTGCCGCAGATGCGTGAAGTGACCGAAGCGATCGTCGCGCTGGCCCACCAGCACGCCGAACAGCCGATGCTGTCGCGCACCCATGGCCAGACGGCCAGCCCGACCACCCTCGGCAAGGAAATGGCCAACGTCGCCGCGCGTCTGCGTCGTCAGCTGGCGCAGATCGAGCGCATCGAGATGCTCGGCAAGATCAACGGTGCCGTGGGCAACTACAACGCCCACCTGACCACCTATCCGGCCATCGACTGGGCGGCCAACGCCGAAACCTTCGTCGAGAGCCTCGGGCTGACCTTCAACCCGTACACCACCCAGATCGAGCCGCACGACTACATCGCCGAGCTGTTCGATGCCATCTGCCGCTTCAACACCATCCTGATCGACTTCGATCGTGACGTCTGGGGCTACATCTCGCTGGGTTACTTCAAGCAGCGTACCGTGGCCGGCGAGATCGGCTCCTCCACCATGCCGCACAAGGTCAACCCGATCGACTTCGAGAACTCCGAAGGCAATCTGGGCATCGCCAACGCCGTGCTGGGCCATCTGGCACAGAAGCTGCCGATCTCCCGCTGGCAGCGTGACCTGACCGACTCCACCGTGCTGCGCAACCTGGGCACCGGCCTGGCGCAGGGTCTGATCGCCTATCAGGCGACCCTGAAAGGCATCAGCAAGCTGGAAGCCAATCCGGAGCGTCTGAACGCTGATCTGGACAACAGCTGGGAAGTGCTGGCCGAGCCGATCCAGACCGTCATGCGTCGTTA
Source organism: Cobetia sp. MB87 (assembly GCF_011319755.1). Classification (NCBI taxonomy): domain Bacteria; kingdom Pseudomonadati; phylum Pseudomonadota; class Gammaproteobacteria; order Oceanospirillales; family Halomonadaceae; genus Cobetia; species Cobetia sp. MB87. Next base: position 422,741 of record NZ_VFBC01000005.1, read on the forward strand.
CGGCATCGAGAAGCCCTACGAGAAACTCAAGGAGCTGACCCGTGGCAAGCGTATCGACCAGGCCGGTTTCGCCGCCTTCATCGAGACGCTGGAACTGCCGGAAGACGTCAAGACCGAGCTGAAGGCGCTGAGCCCGGCCAGCTACATCGGCAACGCCATCGCACAGGCCAAGGCGCTCTAAGCGGCGCAGGTCACTGCAAGTCTTGAGACGCCGGGGCCTGTGCTCCGGCGTCATGCATTGCGTATTGCGCAGCATGCAGCACGCTGCACATTGAACGACACACTGGATTCACGACCACTGACGTTCTCCGTCAGTGGGCACGACATGCCACTCCCTCAAGGGGCGGCATGGAACGCATCGCCTTCTGCCATCCGGCAAAACGGCTTCAACGACGTCATCGCGAGACCGCTGCCACCTGACAGGCTGCCGCTCGCGTTCGAGAGGTTCTGCATGAGCACATCCCCCGCCCCCCGCGACACCGACACGCCACTGGCACTGTTGGGCGGCCTGAGCATCCGCGAATTCCTGCGTGACTACTGGCAGCAGAAGCCGCTGCTGATCCGCGGGGCCTTCGCAGACTTCGAGACGCCGCTGGAAGCCGACGAACTGGCCGGTCTGGCCTGTGAAGATGGCATCGAAGCCCGCCTGGTCGAAGAGACGGGTCCGGACAAGCCCTGGCAGGTCAGCCATGGCCCCTTCGATGACGCCACCTTTGCACGTCTCGACGCCAAGGACGACAGCCAGTGGAGCCTGCTGGTGCAGGCGGTGGACCACTACGTGCCGGACGTCGCCAAGCTGTTCGAGCCCTTTACCTTCCTGCCGCGCTGGCGTCTCGATGACATCATGATCAGCTACGCGCCGACCGGCGGCAGCGTCGGCCCGCATCTGGACAACTACGATGTCTTCCTGCTGCAGGCCCAGGGCCAGCGTCATTGGCAGCTGGGCGGCATGCACGGTGACGACGCCGAGATCATCGATGGCATCGACCTGCGCATCCTCAAGCACTTCGAGGTCACGCCGGGCGAGGACTGGGTGCTGGAACCCGGCGACATGCTCTACGTGCCGCCGCGCCTGGCGCACCACGGCGTCAGCCAGTCCGATGACTGCATGACCATCTCCGTCGGCTTCCGTGCACCGTCCGCCGATGAAGTCGTCACCTCCTACGCCGACTACCTGGGTGCCAGCCTGCCGGAGTCGCTGCGTTATCGTGACGAAGGCATGGCACCGGTCGCCAATGCCGGCGAGCTGGACGATGCCTCGCTGGAGCGCGTGCGTGAACTGCTGCTCAGCACGCTGGACAATCCCACACAGCTGGCCCAGTGGTTCGGTCGCTACATGACACAGCCCAAGTATCTGGAGCAGCTTGCAACACGCGAACCCGCGCTCAAGAGCCGCGAGCTGATCGAATATCTGGAAGATGAGGGCGTGCTGGTGCGCTCGCTGGGCTCACGCTTCGCCTTCCGTCACGGCGAGGATGGCACCAGCACGCTGTTCGTCGATGGCGATGGCATCCCGGCCCCTCAGCCGCTGGCAGAAGCGCTGGCCTCTGATCAGCGCCTCACGGCGGTGTTGCTTGACTACACCACGGCAGACCTTGATCGCAGTGCCGTGGTCAGCCTGCTGACGGCGCTGATCAACCGCGGCAGCCTGATACTGGAATGTGATCTTCAGGACGAAGAGGACGATGAAGAATGAGTGACGCCATGATCAGCCTTGAACGGGGCGACTGGCAGACGCTGGGCAACGAGGCCAGCGAGATCCGCCGCGTCGTGTTCATCGAGGAACAGCAGGTTCCGCAGGAGGAAGAGTGGGACGGACGCGACGATGTCTGCGAACACTTCCTCGTGCATCTGGATGGTCGCACCGTCGGCACGGCCCGTCTGTTGCCGGACGGCCATGTCGGCCGTGTCGCCATCCTCGCCGAAGCGCGCGGACTGGGGCTTGGCCAACGCCTGATGGAAGCAGTCATCCATGCTGCGCGCCAGGCTGGCCATGCTGAAGTGCTGCTGGATGCTCAGACCCATGCGCTGGAATTCTATCAACGCCTCGGCTTCACGGCTTACGGCGACGAGTTTCTTGACGCCGGCATACCGCACCGCAGCATGCGCTTGATTCTGAACTGAATTTTAGCGTCCGCCTTACAGAAACCGGCCCTATCTGGGGCCGGTTTTTTTGTGCCTTGAAGTGTCTTGTAGTCTGGCTACAACCCGATCCTTGACCAAGTCATCATTCCAAAAGCCCCATGGATACTGACATCATGACGTCATTGAGAAATATTAAAACGACTGTTTGCCAACGAGAATTCTGCAACGTTGAAACCGATATAAAACGATCGTTTTAATGCGACCAAGGAATGAAAGACAGCACTCAGTTTCGGAGCGATGCTAGAGATCAGGTCATTTACGCTGCACTGCGACATGACACGCTGCCAGATCCGGCACCGCCTTCAGGAGATTCGCCCATGCTCACCTCAGACACACGAACGCAGACCACCCTGATGGGCGGTAGAGGTGACCAGGTACTCGGGCATCCTGAAGATGCCGCTCTGGCCGAGCAATGGCACAACGCCGAGATACGCACGCGGATTCTCAAGCTGGCGCGCCCCCTCAAGGACCTGCTGCCACCGCAGACAGCGGAGACGGTGGCGGCACAGGCGCAGACGATCTGTCATCTGAGTCGCGACCAGCGCTGGCAGCTTCCCGGCGACCAGTGGCAACTGCGTTCACAGACCAGCGAATGGCAGCTGCAGCGTCATGCAGAGCAGACAGCGACCACCGACGTGCAGGACGCGTCTGACCAGCTGACACTTGCCGGACTCACAGATGACGTGAAGGGGATGCAACTGGGCAACCGCCCGCTCCCCCGGGCCCTCTGGACCCTGGCCGCCGCGCGGCATCGCGGCGAACGTCATTCGGTGCTGGCCATTGCCCAGATCAGCAGCGTGCGCGAAGCGCTGTGCTGGGGAGAATTGATCTCACGACTGCGCGCGCCGGACGGCAGACCACCGCGCATCGCCCTTACTCTCAGCCACTGCACGTTACCCACGCTGGAAGCCAGCCTGTACTTCCTGATGCCCTGGTTGGACAGCATCACGCTGACAGCCGCACCCGGCCTGGAAACTGCCTGCCTTGGCGTGATCAAGGCTCGCTTCAGACTTGCCGAGCCAGTGGAGCTCGACAACGCCACCGACGACGCCTGCTGTCGCACGGCGTGACTCCACTGACAACGCCTGAAAGATCAATAACAACAACAAACTGTCATGCAGCAACCTCAAGACGCCGAGCACCGCCACTCCCATTTCACGCGGCGCTCTTGCGTCAACGGCCAGACGATAGACAAGCGAACAGCAACAAGACACAGACAACACGCCAGGGGCTGAGCCCCGACGACGAAGCCATCAGGAGATGCCACCATGAGTCACACACGTGCCGATCAGATTGCCGCGCTCGAAAAGGACTGGGCCGAGAATCCGCGCTGGAAAGGGATCACTCGTCCCTATTCCGCCGAGGATGTGGTGCGCCTGCGCGGTTCCGTCCAGGAAGCCAATACCCTGGCGACCCGCGGTGCCGAGAAGCTCTGGAAACTGGTCAATGGTGATGCCAAGAAGGGCTACGTCAACTGTCTGGGCGCCCTGACCGGGGGCCAGGCCATGCAACAGGTGAAGGCCGGTATCGAGGCCATCTACCTGTCTGGCTGGCAGGTCGCCGCCGACAACAACACCAGTGAAGCCATGTACCCGGATCAGTCGCTCTATCCGGTGGATTCCGTGCCGACCGTGGTCAAACGCATCAACAACACCTTCCGCCGCGCCGACCAGATCCAGTGGCAGAAAGGTGCCAACCCGGGGGATGCCGGCTTCGTCGATTACTTCGCGCCTATCGTGGCAGATGCCGAGGCCGGTTTCGGTGGCGTGCTCAATGGCTACGAGCTGATGACCGCCATGATCCGTGCGGGCGCCTCCGGGGTGCACTTCGAGGACCAGCTGGCCTCGGTCAAGAAGTGTGGCCACATGGGCGGCAAGGTACTGGTGCCGACCCAGGAAGCGGTGCAGAAGCTGGTCGCCGCCCGTCTGGCCGCTGACGTGGCGGGTGTCCCGACCCTGGTCATCGCACGTACCGATGCCAACGCCGCTGACCTGATCACCTCGGATGTCGACGACTACGACAAGCCGTTCCTGACCGGTGAGCGCTCCGACGAAGGCTTCTATCGTGTCAATGCAGGTCTGGATCAAGCCATTGCCCGCGGCCTGGCCTACGCGCCCTACTCCGACCTGATCTGGTGTGAAACCGCCAAGCCGGACCTCGAGGAAGCGCGCCGCTTCGCCGAAGCGATCAAGAAGGAATACCCGAACCAGCTGCTGGCCTACAACTGCTCGCCTTCCTTCAACTGGAAGAAGAACCTCGACGACGCCACCATCGCCAGGTTCCAGCAGGAACTGTCGGACATGGGCTACAAGTACCAGTTCATCACCCTGGCCGGTATCCACAACATGTGGTTCAACATGTTCGATCTTGCCTACGACTATGCGCAGGGCGAGGGCATGAAGCACTACGTCGAAAAGGTGCAGGAAGCCGAATTCGCCGCAGCCGAGAAGGGCTACACCTTCGTGGCGCACCAGCAGGAAGTCGGCACCGGTTACTTCGATGACATGACCAACGTCATTCAGGGCGGCAACTCCTCCGTTACCGCGCTGACGGGCTCCACGGAAGAAGACCAGTTCTAGACCGCTGACATCGCGGTATGACACCTGGACATAGCACCTCGAAATGACGAGATTGCGCGAGGTGCCACCCGCAGACTGACCGAAGCCCGCTCACGCGGGCTTTTTCGTGCCTTGGCGCCGTGAATACCCGCCGCGAATGTCCGACGTGACTACTAGCCAACGTCGACGAACGCCCCTGCGCTGACATTCACCCGGCATGGCTCATGCAGAATGCTGACGCGGTAGCACTCGCGCGACAGGGAAGTGCAGAAGTTGCGTCACCTCAGCGTTTCAGGTCGGGAACCCGGCATGGTCGATGTGGTCTATAATGTTAAGAAACAGTGTTCTCGCACGCCCGACGTGACAAGAACCTGCTGGCGGCCCAAGGAAGTGATCGCCTACCTGAGCCTTGCTCTCTCAGCACTCAGCATTCTCCATCACAACCTCAAGCTGCACCGCATCATGCGAGGAGACACACCATGACACTCTCACTGACTCATAAACGATCGGCTGGCGCACGCCGCTGGCTGCCCGTGATCGCACTCGGCGTACTGACGCTTGGCGGCTGCGCGAACAGCGACATCTATTCCGGCAACGTCTACACCGGCGATCAGGCCAAGCGCGCACAGTCCGTCAGCTATGGCACCATTACCTCACTGCGTCCGGTACAGATCCAGGCACAGGATGAAGGTAGCGGTGTGCTCGGTGGCCTGGGTGGTGCGGTCGTCGGCGGCCTGCTCGGCAGCCAGATCGGCGGCGGCTCCGGCCGTGCGATCGCCACTGCCGCGGGCGCCATCGGCGGCAGCGTGGCCGGCAAGTCGATCGCCGACAACGTCGACCAGATCGACGCCTACGAGATTGAAGTCCGCCGCGATGCCGGCGATAGCCTCATCGTCGTCCAGAAAGCCGACACCGCCTTCTCGGTTGGCCAACGTGTCCGCCTGGTCGGCTACGGCGCCAACCTGAGTGTCGCGCCTTACTGAGTCTCTCGATGGCTGGCGCTCCCTTGCCGGGGCGCCGGCCGTTCTGCTTCCGCGCCCTTTACCGATTCCTGTCGCAAGCTCTGCGCGGGCAACGCTGACACACTTTACCCTCATCTCGCCAAGCGAGCGCATCCCCGCGTCTCTCGCGTCTTTCACATCTCTTGCGCTCCTGTATCTACCTCCGCTCCATCTCCTCCTGCTTGCTGCCCCCGCTTTTTTCTCCTGCCTCTCCCCTCGCTTCGCATTCCCTCCTCCGGTTACACGCATGAACGGTTCGCCTCAGCGAACAATCTGCAGATCGCCTATTGATTAACAGGCTATGAAATCGTGATTTTTTGTGCAAAGTTATACATATGCAGCCTAACTTGACTCTGTGTACAACTTTTCGTCCCAGGAGTTGCGATGCGTCCCGTCACTGCCCGTCCAACAGGTTCTCTCCCAGGCGCCAGCAAGCTGTCTTGTGGCACATCACCTTCAAGAAACTGCCCTCACGCTTATCCCAGCACAGTCAATGACAGTCCCGGGGGTACCGCCGCCCTCAGCCACGCGCCGCAGGTGGCGCCGGCCTTCTCGACCCGTCGCCTGGGCATGGCATTGATCATGCTCGGTGCAGTGGCATTGGCACCCATGGTGGAGGCAGCCGAGGACGAGGGTGGCGTGCTGTCATTGAAGGTCGAGAATGACATTCTCAGCTCCGGCGATGATGGCCATTACACCAATGGCTTTGCGCTGAGCTACACCTTCGCGACACCGGACCAGCACTGGTCACGCTCATTCGCGGACTGGGTGCCCGGCTTCAGTGCGGCGCGACTGGACGCCACGGCCTATCGCTTCGGACAGCAGATCTATACCCCCAATGACATCTCTCGCGAACAACCGGATCAGGACGACCGCCCCTACGCGGGCTACCTGTTCGGTGGCGTATCGCTGTTCGCTGGTGAAGAGGGAGATGACTGGCGACGGGTGGACACCTTCAATCTGGATCTCGGCATCGTCGGCCCGGCCTCAGGCGCCAAGGAGGCTCAGAAGGGTGTCCACGAGATCACCGGCAGTGATGAACCGGAAGGTTGGGATCACCAGCTGCACAACGAGCCGGTGATCAGCACCGGCTGGCAGACGCAGCTATGGCTGCCGGCCAGGGCCGCGGGGCTTGAGGTGGAGTACGGCCCCTCGGCTTCCGTGGCGCTGGGCAACCTCTACACCTATGCGGGCGTCGGTGGCGGCATACGTATCGGCCAGGGACTGACCCGCAGCTACGGAATACCGACAGTGGCACCGGCCCAGGGCGGCCGTCAGTACTTCCATCCCGACGGCGACTTTGCCTGGTATCTGTTCGCCAATATCGAAGGCCGCGCGATGGCCTACAACATGCTGCTGGACGGCAATGGCTTCGAGGACAGCGCCTCGGTAGACCGTCGCCCGCTGGTCGGCGACCTGCAACTGGGCTTCGCGCTCAGCTGGCAACGCTGGCAGCTGGCGTTCGTCAATGTGTGGCGCACCCACGAATTCGAGACGCAGCAGGAGAGCGATCAATTCGGCTCGCTGACGCTCTCGACCTGGCTATGACTCGGCGCCGAGCTGCAGACGGCGCTGACAAGACGCGATGGATGAGCAGAGTCTAATGAGAAGAGCCTGATGAGAAGTGTCTGATGAGCAGAAACAGAAAGGCCGGGCAGATAGCCCGGCCTTTCTGTTTGCGGGAAACATCATGCTTCCCGGTGGTTTGCTGATGGTGAGATCAGTGCATCTTGACCTTGCTCATGCCCCAGCAGATCAGCTTGCCGCCGATCAGAACGATCAGCGCCAGCACGATCAATGCCATCAGCATGGAGATGGGATTGACGATGAAGGTCGCGCCCAGAATACCCAGGGCCACACCCCAGACATAGCGGTCACCGCTATCGATGCTCAGAGCTTCCGGCAGGACACGCTTGACGGTGGCACCCAGCGAGCCTTCCCAGCGGTTCAAGCACAGCATGAAGATCGCAGCGAAGCTCACCAGCCAGATCAATGTCACGGTCATCGAAATTCTCTCCTGAAAAAATAGGGTCGCATGGCGCCTGAGTTGTCATTTCCCGTCAGGCGACGGGACAGAGTGTGCAGAGCGAGGCCACTCCGGGCCGCGCGTCAGAATCCGCAATATCCGAGTAGGCAGAGTAACCAGACCCCGTGGCCCTCGCAAGCCATCGCCCCAACCTTGTATGGCCGTCAGCAGGACGGCCGCCGTGCACTGGCAGGGCAACCCCGCCAGACACCTGATAATCCAATCGTTTTCCCCCTTCCTCCACCGATGGCTTCGAGGGTGAGAAAAAACCCGGCCTCAGGGTTGAAATGCACGCCTGCGAGCGTCACCTATACTTTCAAGACAAGGTAACGTGCGCTGGATTGCCTCTCAGGCGATGTCATCAGCGGGCCAGAAGCCACGTGATACGCGGCTTTTTTCCAGTTTCCCCCCTGACAGTCACCTCAGGGGCACGTTACCATTGACGTTCATATACCTATCGAAAGGCTCTCATCATGCAAATCGCCCAGAATGCCGTCGTATCCTTCCACTACACCCTGACCAACAACGAAGGGGAAGTGCTGGATAGCTCCGAAGGTCGCGAGCCGCTGGCCTACATCCACGGCGCTGGCAACATCGTCCCGGGCCTCGAGAAGGAACTCGACGGCAAGACTTCCGGTGACGAGCTGAAAGTTGCCGTCTCTCCGGAAGAAGGTTACGGCGAAGTCCAGGAAGCCCTGGTCCAGGAAGTGCCGCGTGAAGCCTTCCAGGGTGTCGAAGACATCGAAGCTGGCATGCAGTTCCAGGCACAGACCCAAGGCGGCCCGCTGATGGTCACCGTCACCAAGGTCGAAGGCGACACTGTCACCGTCGATGGCAACCACCCGCTGGCCGGCGAAACCCTGAACTTCGACGTGCAGATCACCAACGTGCGTGAAGCTTCTGCCGAAGAGCTGGAACACGGCCACGTTCACGGCGAAGGCGGCGTGGAGCACTAAGCTCCGCCTCTTCCCTCATCCGAGGCATCACCTCGGATGAGCGCCTCACACAGTGTGTGAGGCCGGAACCGAAAGCCCCGCGACTGAGTCATCAGTCGCGGGGCTTTTTCGTGTCTGGCTGGCTGACTTGGCAGGCTTGTCGGAGTGGCTCAGCCCACTCTTTCAAGCCCACCCTTTCAAGCCCACTCTTTCCAGCGCTTCAGGCCCAGCTCATTTCCCCAGGCTCCCGGATCAGGCGCCGCAGCTGGGCGGTGTGGCATCGCTGGAAAGGCTCAGGCCACGAAACAGCGCCGTGGCATCACCACCGGCATTGTCACCGTCAGCCATCAGCGCAAGTCCGGCAATCTCGCTCGGCTTGCTGCCAAACAGTGACGCGTAATCAGCACGCAGATCGCGCACCTCTGCCACCCACTGCCCTACCTTCTCGTCACCGGATTCAACGGCCAGCAGTACGGCGCGATCCGTGAAGGCGTTGTCCCAATGGCTGCCTCGCGCTTCATTGCTGGACCAGACGTAATTGATGGCCTCGACCTGCCACGGCAGGATACCGGTCTTGTTGACCACATAGAGGCGCGCCGGGTAGTCATCCCCTCCCTTGGTCTTCTCGTTCACGCCCGGATAGATGCTGTCTACCTGCCAGCACCACTTCAGATAGGGCGTTTCCTCGAGCGAGATATCTTCCTCGAGATAGCGCGCGGAAGCCTGCCCCTGAGCACGCGCCTCGAGAGCGGGTCGGCCTTCGCGCTCCACCACGCGATACGCAGTCTGGCCTTCGAAGGTCTTCTCGCCCCAGGCGAGAATCTCGGCCGGCGTGAAGGTCTTGTCAGCCGCCAGTGCCGCAGAGGGCATTACCGCCGCCAGCAGGCCACTGGAGGCGACTGCCGCGAGCATGGGGAGGAAGGAAGACAACTGACGGGAAGTGGTTTTCATTGGCAAGACTCCGGAGCGCTGAACAACGCAATGAGAAAAGATGGCAGGACGAGTCACCTGCCGGGCCAGGTACCGCGCTTGGCACACATCAGCCCGGGGCGTTGCCGTGCTGCTCGCTTCGGTCCTGGGCTCGCAAGGTGACATACCCTCCCCATACGCGTGTCAGCGTGGTCAGGATGCATGCCGCAGCGAAGACCCACGCCATCAATGCGAAATGCTGTGGCATCAGGCAGGCCAGCACGAAGAAGGCGATGGTCTCGGTGCCCTCGGTCAGGCCATCCAGATAATAGAAGGCCTTGCGGGTAAAGTTGGGACGCTCCAGCTGGTGCTTGGCCGCCATGATGGCAAAGGCCAGAAAGCTCGATCCCGTACCGACGAAGGCGAACAACAGTGCCACCGCCGCCATCGCATTGGCGGCCGGATCAGCCAGTGCGAAGCCCACCACCACGGCGGCGTAGAACAGGAAATCGAGACAGATATCCAGGAAGCCACCGGCATCGGAGCTCAGGCCGGCATGCCGCGCCAGCGCGCCATCCAGCCCGTCCACCACCCGATTGATCAGGATAGCGACCAGCGCGAGCCCGAAATGTCCATACGCCAGCAACGGCAATGCCAGCATGCCGATGACGAAGCCTGCGAGAGTCAGCTGATCCGGATGCAGACCGCGTGCCGCTGCGCTACGTGCCAGGCGTTTCAGAGGTGGCTGTACCCAGCGTGAGGTCCACTTGTCCAGCATGTTGCATCTACTCCCATGAGATCGTTGAGGTCATCATCATTCCAGCGCCTGACAGGCGCTCAACCGCGCGTCGGCGAGACCGAGCGCCCGGCAGGTACCGCACGTGCCAGCAGGAAAACCAGCAATGGCAGACAGGCCTGCAAGCAGGCGGCTACCGCAGTCAGGCGTGGGTCGGCCCCCGTCGCCAGCGCCAGGGTTTCGGTGGTCAAGGTCGGGACTCGCCCACCGCCCAGCACCACCGTCGGCACGTACTGCGCGATACTGACCGCGAAGGCTACTGCCCAGCTGATGGCCAGCGGCCTGAGCATCAGGCGCAGGCGAATACCGATCAGCACCTCGAGCCGTGAACGCCCCAGCAGACGCGCCGCCTGCTCGAGTCGGGTATCGAAGCGCGCCCAGGGGCCGGCCAGCGTCAGCCAGGCGTAAGGCAAGGCGAACAGCAGATGGCCGATCACCACTCCCGCCCAACCGGGACTGGCCCCCAGGCTCAACCAGCCGACCTGGAACCCGAACAGAAAGCTGGCCTGCGGCAGCAGCAATGGCAGATAAAGGCAGACCACGAAGCCGCGCAGGCGGCCACTTTCCCGCTCACGCTCGAACACCGCCACGCTGAGGATGACGGCCAGTGTCGCTACCAGCAGTGCCAGCCACAGGCTGTTGCTGAAGGCATCCCCCAGACCAGCGAGAGCCTGTTGCCAGCTCTCCCAGCCCCAACGGGACGGCAGCAGCGCAGGGAAGAACCAGCTTCTGGCCACCGATTGCACGCCGATCACCACGAAGGCGAGCAACGAGATCAGCGTGACCACGCCCAGCACTCCGCGCGCGACACGCCCGAACATGACGTCACTCGCCAGCGCCAGACGACTTGCGCGCGCCGGGTGATGGCTCAATACCCAATCGCGATGCCAGGTGAGCAAAGAGCGTCCCAGCGCCGCGCCCAGCGCCATCATCCCGATCACCAGCAGGGCCAGAATCAGGGCGCCGACACTCGCCGGCAGGCGCGCCGTCGGGTCACTGTCACGCCACAGTTCGACCAGGCGCACCGCCAGCGTCGGCGTACGCGTCGGCCCCAGCACCTGAGCGACATCCACCACCGCCAGCGAGTAGGCCAGCACCGCGCCGATGGGCAAGGCGATCGCGCGCATCACCTGGGGCATCAGAATGCGCCAGCGCAGCTGGGGGATGCTGTAGCCGAGCGCCTGACCCGCCTGCAGTTGCGCGGTGACCGGCAGACGCGAGAGCGCCGTCTGCGCCATCAGCATCAGAAACGGCGCTTCCTTGAGTGCCAGTCCCAGCGCCAGCGTGATGCCATGGGCATCCGGCAGCGGATACTGCGGCGGCACCAGCACCTCGAAGGGTGCCAGCAGCAGGCGCATCAGCACGCCACTCGGGGCAGCCAGCCACAAGAGCCCCAGCGCCAGCGCCAGATGCGGCATCGCCAGTATCGGGGCCAGCAGGCGCTCCATGCGCTCACCGAAGCGAGTCCCGGCGGCCGCCGAGACCCACCCCATGGTCAAAAGCACCGCCAGCAGCGTGCCACCGAGGCCACTGACCAGCGTCAGTCGAAAGCCCTCCGCCAGCCCGGGCAAGGCCCACCAGCGCTGCCAGGCGACCGCCGAAACTTGATCGAAGCCCAGCGTCGGCCACAGCCCGAAGGCCGGAGCGACCAGTCCGGCCAGCCCCAGTGCCGTAGGCCCGAGCAGCAACAGCAAGACGCCCCAGCGCAGCACGCGAGCGGGCGTCAGCGGCGCATGACCAGTGGCGGGAGCGACACGCCAGCGATCAGCGACCCATTGCGTCAGTTGCGATAGCGTCGCGCCCACTCGGCCTCCAACGCATCGGTCCAGCTCGGGTGTGGCTCGCTGAGCGGTGTGCCCAACGCCTCGGGCGACATGCTGCCGGGCAGTCTTGGCAAGGCATCGAAGGCAGCGCGCTCTTGTGGCGGCAAGCGGGCGACATCCAGCACCGTGTCATCGCCCCAGCGCGAGGGGTCGGCCTTGGCGGCCTGGGCCTCGGCGGACATCAACTGATTGATCCATACCAGTGCTGCGGCCTTGTGTGGTGCACTGGCCGGAATCGCCAGATAGTGCACATTGCCGAGGGTGCCACCGTCATGGATATACGGTTCGATGGTCGGTGGCAGCCGCCCTTCCTGACGGGCATTGGCCACTTCCTGGGGCACGAAGGTCAGCGCGATCCACACGCTGCGCTGGGCGAGCAGTTTCATCTGCTCTTCGGCACCGGCTGGCTGACGCTCGCCCTGTGCCCACATCAGAGGATGCAGCGCATCGAGATAGTCCCACAGCGGTGCGGTCACCTCAGCGAACTGGGCATCACTCGCCACGGGAGATGCCAGCACCTCGCGCTGCTCGACGGGCATCAATTCCAGCAATGCCTGCTTGAGGAAGGTGGTGCCGTGGAAGCTGGGCGGCTGCGGATAGGTCACGCGCCCGGGATGCTCTCTGGCCACCTTCAGTAACGCCTGCATCGAGCGCGGCGGCGCCTCCAGCAACGCGGTGTCATACATGAAGATCAGCTGCGCACGTCCCCAGGGCGCCTCCAGACCATCGGTGGCGAGCCCGAAATCGCGCGCGCCGATCTCCTCGAGCAGATAGTCACTGTTGGGCAGGCGCTCGACGAAGGGGCCCCACACCAGCTCGGCCTGCTTGAGCGCACGGAAGTTCTCGCCGTTGATCCAGATCACATCGATGCTGCCATCACTGCGTCCTGCGGCCTTCTCCGCCAGCAGAGTCGAGACACTTTCCGCGGTGTCGGAAATCTTGACGTGACGCACCTCGATACCCTGCTGTCTTGCCGCGATACTCGCCTGATCGCGCAGATAGGCGTTGGTCGCCTCACTGCCACCCCAGGCGTGGAAATCGATACGCTGTCCACGCGCCTTGTCGGCGATCTCCTGCCACTCGAGGGAGGCAAGCTCAGGCACCGGACGTCCTGCTTTCACGTCTGCGGCAAATGCCAGAGAGGCGGCCCAGGGGTTGGCGCTGATACCTGCCATCAACAGCAAGGATCCGCCCATCAACGCCAGGGCACGACGACGGCCCGGCTTGTGATTCGTCTCCATGAGGGGATCTCCTGATAGGAAAATGCCGCGTCCCGGACATGCGGGTGCGCGGCATCAGTCATCAATTAGTGTTTTTCAGCAGCCGGAGCACTCGCGGCGTCCGTCGCCTTGAGCGTCTTGGTCGGTTCGAAGCGACCATTGCGGCGCCAGGTGAAGTAACGGTCGAGCACCTTGAGCACGCCTTCCGGCTTGTGGGCATTCTTCCACATGCCCGCCGCGGCCTTGTTGGCTTCCGACAGTGTCGGGTACGGATGGATGGTGGAGAGTATCTTGTTGAGGCCGATGCCGTGTTTCATGGCCATGGTGAATTCTGCCAACCATTCGCCTGCATAGGCACCGACCAGCGTCACACCCAGGATACGATCACGGCCCTTCTCGGTGAGTACCTTGACGAAGCCTTCGGTGGCCCGCTCGGCCAGCGCACGATCACTCTCGCCCATCTCGTAATGGGTGACCTCGTACTCATAGCCCTGGGCCTTGGCTTCGGTCTCGTTGAGGCCGACACGTGCCACTTCCGGCTCCGTGTAGGTGACCATCGGCATGATACGGTAGTCGACCTTGAAGGTCTTCAGACCACCGAACAGCGCGTTGACCGCCGCGTGCCACGCCTGATGACCCGCCGCATGGGTGAACTGGTAGGGGCCGGCCACATCGCCGCATGCCCAGATGTTCGGCTGCAGAGTCTGCAGCGACTCGGAGACATCGATGGTGCCGCGCTCGGAAACCGCGATGCCCAGCTCTTCCAGACCGAAGCCTTCGACGTTGGCTTCGCGCCCGATGGCCACCAGCAGCTCGTCGAACTCGATCCAGCTCTCCTCACCGTCGGGAGAACTCACGACCAGATGGCGCATCGGCTGACTGTCCTTGTCCTTGAGCACCTCGATGCGCGTGGCGGTGGAATTGATGCGCAGATCGACGCCCTCACCAGCCAGCTGCTCGTGCATCAGCGTGCTGACTTCCTCGTCCTCACGCGGCATCACCCGTGGGGCACCCTCGATGATGGTGACGTGACTGCCCAGGCGCGCGAAGCTCTGGCCCAGTTCCATGCCGATCGGGCCGGAACCCAGCACGACCAGGCGCTTGGGCTGCACCCTGAGATCCCAAAGGTTGTCAGAGGTCAACGGCGTGATCAGCTCGATACCGGGGATCGCAGGAACACGCGGGCGGGCACCGGTGGCGATCACCACGTTGCGCGTGGTCAGCACGCGGCCATCGACTTCCACTTCCCAGGGCGTCCTGAGTCTGGCGTTGCCGGTATGGACTTCCACGCCCAGACTCTCGTAACGCTCGATGCTGTCATGCGGTTCGACACTCTCGACCACGTCCTGCACATGCCCCATCACCTTGGCGAAGTCGATCTCCGGCTCATTGGCGGTGATCCCGAAGCGCTGTGACTGGCGAATCTCATGAGCTGCACGCCCGGCACGAATCAGCGCCTTGGAGGGCACACAGCCGGTATTGAGGCAGTCACCGCCCATCTTGTGACGCTCGATCAGCGCGACACGCGCATTGACGGCGGAGGCGATATAGCTGGTCACCAGCCCGGCGGAACCGGCACCGATGACGACCATGTCGTAGTCGAAGGTCTTCGGCTTGGTGAAGGCCGCCTGCTGCTTGCGCTTGCGCAGCACGCCGACGATCTTCTTGGCGATCAGCGGGAACAGGCCCAGCGCGATGAAGGAGGCGATCAGTCCCGGCGAGAGGATGCCGGACAGAGACTCCAGCTGGCCCAGCTCACGACCGGCATTCACGTAGATGGCGGTGCCCGCCAGCATGCCCAGCTGGCTTGCCACGTAGAAGGTGACCACGCGCATGCGGGTCAGGCCCATCACCAGATTGACGATGAAGAATGGGAAGACCGGTACCAGGCGCAGCGTGAACAGATAGAAACCGCCTTCACGCTCGACGCCACGATTGAGGGATTCCAGCTGACGGCGGAAGCGCTTCTCGATGCTCTCGCGCAGCAGAGTACGGGAAATCAGGAAGGCCAGCGTCGCACCGATGGTGCTGGCGAAGGAGATCAGCAACAGCCCCCAGCCGAAGCCGAACAGCGCGCCGCCCAGCAGCGTCAGCAGTGCTGCCCCGGGCAGTGAAAGTGCCGCCATCGCCACGTAGACGACGAAGAAGGTGCCCGCGACCTTGTACGGCGATTCCGCGAACAACGCCTGGAATTCCGACTGGCTGGCCTTGAGGCTCTGCAGGGTGAAGTAATCCTGCGCCCCGCTGGCAAAGAACACCACGATGGCAGCGACGATGGCGCCCAGAAGCAGTAACTTGCGTTTATTCACTGGCGATTTCCTTTTCGATTCCTGCCGTCATGGGCATGTCATTGGGATGTACCGTGTCCTTACGAGGCATGACGCTGACTGGATGCACTGATTCGCGTAGCGGGGTGAATGACAGTGACTTGATCACGACAACGGTAAGGTTTCATTCTGCATGTTCGCATCCATCCCACGTTTATTCGCGTAGAAACCTGATACAGGCAGTGAGAACTCAACAACGCCAGTCATCTCACGGCTCACCGAGACATGGAAATTTCCGTGTACTCATCTCGAAGGAATGACGCCTTTCCCGGAGACACCATGACCCGATACACGCGAATCCCCTTCCCAGCGCTCAGACGTCTCACGCCACTGGCAAGCCTCCTCGGCGGCCTGCTGCTTGTCGGCCACGCCAATGCCTTCGACCCGGAAACGGCGCCCAAGGGCGTCGCCGAGGGTGTTGCTCAAGGCCAGGAAGTCGCCATCTTCGCCGGTGGCTGCTTCTGGTGCATGGAGGGGCCCTTCGACAAGCTGGACGGTGTGATCTCAACCACCTCCGGCTATACCGCCGGCGAACAGGACAATCCGACCTACAAGCAGGTCTCCTCGGGCGGCACCGGGCACACCGAAGCGGTCAAGGTGGTGTACGAGCCCGAAAAGGTCAGCTACGACACCCTGCTGGATGTCTTCTGGCACAACATCGACCCGGTCGCGGTGGATCGCCAGTTCTGTGATGCCGGCACCCAATACCGCAGCGGCATCTATCCGGTGGATGAGGCACAGCGTGAGGCCGCCGAAGCCAGTCGCGATGCACTGAAGGACAGATTCCCCGAAGGCATCGCCACCGAGATCGAGGCGGCAGGGCCCTGGTATGCGGCCGAGGATTACCATCAGGATTTCTACAAGAAGAACCCGGTGCGCTATCGCTTCTATCGCGCCGGCTGTGGCCGCGATGACCGTCTGGAAGAGATCTGGGGTGACGATGCCCCCGCGCACTGATTCCGCCCTCCAGGCCCTCTGAACGACAACGGCTCGCCATCTGGCGAGCCGTTGTCGTATGCGTGCTCTGGTGCCTGTGCCGCTTTCAGACTCAATACTGCGTGGTGGCCCGGCGCCAGCACAGGATTGCCAGCGAGAAGGTCACCGCCAGTACCAGTACGCTGGCGGCCACCACCCCGGGCCATCCGGCAGCCTGCCAGAAGGGTTCCAGCCAGAAGCCGCCGAGACTCGCGCCAAGATAGTAGGCGGTCAGATACAGCGCACTGGCACTGGCCCGCGCGCCTTCGGCATTGCGCCCGACCCAGGCCGAGGCGGTGGCATGCGCGAGGAAGAAGCCGAAGGCATTCAAACTCAGACCGATCAACATCCCGACCAGCGAGTGACTCAACGTCAACAGCGTGCCGAGTATCACGATGCCGGTGCCCAGCATCATGGTCAGCGCCTGACCGCGTCGCTGAGCGATCGCCAGCGCGGCCTCGCCGTGCTCAGCCGCGGCCCCCGGCACCAGACGCCGTGCCAGCCGGCCAGACTGGGAGGCGCCGAAGGTGCCTGCCAGATAGGTCAGGAACAACAGCCCCAGCCATTGACTGCTGAGTGACCAGGGCGCCTCACTCAATCGAAAGGTCATGTAGCTGTAGAGATTGACGAAGATGAAGAAATTCAGCCCACCGAGCAGAAACACCGGCCACAGACGAGGGTTGCGCAGATGACGCCCCAGGCCTGCCAGCATGCTGCTCAGCTTGAGCGGCTGGGCAACGAAGCGTCTCTGGCGCGGCAGCAGCTGCCACAAGGCCCCCAGTACCAACAGGCTGACGCCGCCGATGGCGGCAAAGCTGGCCTGCCAGCCCCAGTGCTCCGCGATCACGCCCCCCGCGACCCGCCCCGAGATGCCGCCCAGCGAATTGGCGCTGATATAGAGCCCCACTGCCACCATCAAGGCGGGTTGCTCCATCTCGTCACTCATGTACGCCACTGCCACCGCCGGCAGGCCGCCGAGCAGAAAGCCCTGCAGCGCGCGCACCGCCAGCAGCGACCAGAAGCCCTCGGCGAACAGTGCCAGCCCTGAACAGGCCACCCCGCCAGCCAGGGTCCACAGCAGGATACGCCGCCGCCCCAGCGCATCGGACAGCGGGCCGAACACCAGCAATGCCAGAGCCAGCGTCAGGGTGCTCACCGACAGGGACAGACTCGCCTGCAGCGAGCTCAGGCCCAGATCCGTCGCCAGCAGCGGCAGCAGCGGTTGCACCAGATAGAGGTTGATGAAGACCACGAAGGAGCCCAGGCACAGCGCCTGGGTCATGTGCCGCCAGTCACGCCCGCGCGCCTTGAGCGGCTCGGGCAGCTCTGCCTGTGTGGCGGAGATCGAACTGGCGGAGGCGGGGGAAGAAGACGCGGAATGCGATGAAGCCATCAGGTACCTGCACTCAATCAAGCATGGGGATGGCGCCAGTCTGCGCCGCGCGCTCGCATCAGTAAAATAGCTCGACATGATGCTGACCATCAGCAAAGCTGATGGCCGTGGCGACACAGGAATGTCGCAAACTGCGCCGAGAAGGAAGCTGCGCAGATAAAGGACTCCGCGCTGAAAAGCACCTCGCGATCAACAGGACCCCGCGATGAAACTGCCCTTCGATCTGCGTGCACTGGAGATATTCGTCAGTGTCGTCGAGCACCAGAGCTTCACCACTGCCGCTCAGTCACTCAGCCTGGCCCAGTCAGCGGTCAGCCAGTCGCTCGCCGGGCTTGAAGGCCGGCTGGGCACCCAACTGCTGGTCAGGGGCTCACGCGGTCTGCGCCTGACACCGGCCGGCGATACGCTGCTCGAGCATGCCCGGCCCCTGCTGCAACAGGCACAGCGCGCGGCACTGGCGATGGCGGAGCTCGAGGGGCTGGTCAAGGGCGAGGTGCGCATCGGCGTCTCTTCGATGCTCGGCTCCTACTACTTCCCGCCGCTGTTGATGGCGTTCAAGGCACGCTATCCCGACATCAAGCTCAGCGTGATCGAGGGCGGCACCCTGAGCCTGCGCCGGATGATCGACAATGCCGAGCTGGACCTGGGCGTCATCGTCGAGGACCAGCTCGGCAGCGACACCCACGGCCTGATTCGACGCCACTTCCTGAGCGAGGAAATGGTGGTCTGCCTGGCGAACGATCATCCGCTGGCCGCCCGCACGCAGATCAGCGTCGAGGAGTTCTTCGCCGAGGAGCTGGTGGTCTTCAAGCGCGGCTACTTTCATCGCAACTTCATCGAGCGCCTGGCCAGCCGGCATGGCCTCGCGCCGAGCATCGCCTTCGAATCGAACCTGATCGCCCTCAACAAGGCGATCGTCGCGCGGGGATTCGGAATCACCACCTTCCTCAAGCGTGTGGTCGAGGACGACCGTGAAGAGAACAACCTGACCGCCGTATCGTTCGATGAGCCCGCCTGGCTTGAGCTGTCACTCGCCTGGCGCCGCGAACGCGGCCTGTCGCGTGCCGAGCAGGCGCTGGTCGATTTCGTCATTGAACACTCGGCGGCCGATAGACCCGCCCCGGACGCCTAGAGCGCTGGGGATCAGGCAAGCAGCACTGCGCTGGAGCTCCCTTCCTGAGCAGTGGCTGACATTTTCCCGGGTCCAGAAACGACATCACCCGGCCAGGGCCGGGTGATGTCCAAGAAGACACTTGTCTGTTTCAGTGCGGCGCGTGATCAGCTCACTGGCTACGCATGGCCAGCTTCATCTGCATGGCCTCGTAGGGCATCGGGCGACGCGACTGCCAGTAGTGCTGGGACCAATAGACGTTGTCGAGCCGCGACAGCTTCACGCCACGCGAGGTGGACGCATGCAGGAAGTAGCCGTTGCCGACGTAGACACCTACATGGTTATAGCGACGCGAGGGTCGGAAGAAGACCAGATCGCCCGGCTTGAGCTGCGACTTGTCGATGCGCTTGCCACGCTTCACCTGGTCGGTGGTGGTACGCGGCAGATCGATACCGAAACCATCACTGAAGACATGCTGCATCAAGGCGGAGCAATCGATGCCGCGAGTGTTGGTTCCCCCCAGACGATAGGGCGTCCCGGCCCAGCGGTCATGCTCTTCCAGCAGGACATCGCGGATGCTCGGCCCTGACATGGCGTAGTCCTGCGGCTCGGCAGCCGGCTGGGACGCGGACTGGCGATAGCGCTTGAGCTTCGGCAATTCCGGCAGGTCCACATCGTAGTAGGCCACATCATTGGACGGTGTTGAGTGACTGGCACAGCCTGCCACACCCAGTGGCAGGATCAGAAAACAGCATAATAACGCGTGGCGCATCCAGCATTCCTCGTCGTGGGCCCGGCGCTGGAAGGGTGAAGGTGAGCAGCGCTTGCGGACGGCGATAACCATTGATGCATGACGATGATCGTTGATCGATCAGAGATAACACGGCGACTATCTGACAGGGTGGGCCAAATCAGGCAGCAGCACACCTTGCAACACGATGACGACAGTCAGATGACAAACCCGAGTCGTTCGCAGGATAGTAGTTCATGTTTCCGCAAACCGTATGCCATTGCCGCACAAGTTAGACCAAAGTATCAGATAAGGTACCCTCTGCCGCTCACCCAACCTGAATTGAGTCCCGCTCAGTGCAGCGTGCGAGCGTCTCCGCTCAGCACATCCAGATGCAATGCCGGCCAATGGCCCGGCCGCGCGCCCGGGAAATCGAGACTCGACCAAGCGCCGGCCAGCGGGGGCGCCGCCGTCAACCATTGGATGAGCGCGTCGCGGAAGCCGCGCAGGAAGCTGTCACGCTGGTCGGTGTCACCCATGAAGAAGGCATAGCCGGCAAACAGTCCCCGGGCATATTCCTTCCAGCTGCCGTAGTGGTCGCGCGCCATCGCATAGGCACTGTCCAGATAGGCGGTGAAGGTCACCTCGTCCAGCCAGCCCAGCTGTCGCCCGGCAATCGCGAGGTCCACCATCTGGGCGATGTCCCACGCCGCCATGTCCAGCTCGTTGCAGCGCGCCTCGTTGTCTCTGACGCGACGCAGACGGTCCAGATGCACCTGCTCGTCATCGCCGCGCTCGGCGCTTTCCAGCACGTCGATCTCGTTATCGAGGCGGGCGCGATTGAGAGTGTAGGGGCCGTAATTGATCTGGTATTCATCCCGATCACCGGCATCGCGCAGGAAGTCGAGGAAGCCCTTGAGCGCCTCGGCATTGGCGAGACCATAATGACCTTCGAGCCAGCCGCTGAGTTCCTCGACGCCCCGCCCGTACTCGACCATCGGCTCGCCCCAGCACGGTGTATTGAGCGGACCGCTCAGCGCCAGCGCCGTGAAGCGATCCAGACTCGGACGCAGCCCCGGCTCCTGCCAGTCACTGGCGCGCCAGTCGAGCCAATGGAACAGACTGCCGGGGTCATCGAGATGCCAGCGGATCTCGTTGACCAGCGGATGGTCCTCGAGTTCCGGCACCGCGGATTCCCACACCGCCCAGGCTTCCAGCAGACGCATGGCGTCCGGGTAGTAGCGACACAGGGCACTGCGCAAACGCTCGCCACACTGCGCTAGCTCATCGGCCGGGAAATCACCACTGTCCTGCACCATCAGCAGATAGAAGGCGTACTTCTCGGCCATCACCACGCTGGCGGGATAGCGATGACAGACGGCCAACCGTTGACGGCGCTCAAGCTCGACGGCATCGGCACGTCCGAAGGGGGTCTGGGCGTCGGGCAAGGCACCACGCGCGGCGTCGGCAGCCAGCTGATTGAGATGATGCGCCTGCGCCGGCAGCCAGAAACGTGCCATGCCCTGCACGCCGTCGCGGGTATCCAGCGCCAGCGTCTCGTTGAGATATTGGCGTGCCTCTTCGCGGCGCGCCGCATCGACCTCGGCGACAAGCCCCTGACGATAGAGCAGGTCCGGCTCGCGGATACTGGCGATGGCCAGCACCCAATGGCGGCTGTCATTGCGCCACGCACGGATCGCCGCGCGGCAGCGCTCACGCTGGGCGGCAGGTAACAGCGCATGCAGCTCGCAACGCAGCGGCGTCAGCGGCGACGCCATCAGCGGACGCCAGTCACTCTCGGTGTCGCGGGTCAGATCGACACCCTCGAACAGGCTGCGACCACGCTGATAGGCGCGGGCCACGCCCTGCCAGTCGGCATAGCGGCGCACCAGCAGGTCAATGCCGTGGGCGGCGAAGTCCTCGCCCTCCTCACGACTCAGCCAGCCGGCACATAACCCGGCGAAGGCGAGATCGACCAGACGCAGCCAGTCCCAGGCGGCGAATTCCAGTGGCTCACCACGATCGAGATACTGCAACAGCAGCTCGCCGTAGGCCGTCGGTGACGGGGGCTTTTCCAGCCCGCCATCGGCGACTTCGAGACTCGAGGAAGCATGCGCGGGAGCCCCCTTGCGCCCTTCCGACTTGCGTTCGGCCTCTTCCTGCGCCGCATCCGCTTCCAGCTCATCCAGCCACTTGGCACGCTCGCTGTCGCTGGCCGTCATCAGGCGTGCGCTGTCGATGTCCCAGCCATAGCGATGCCCCTGCGAGGCCAGCCACAGCAGCAGACGTATCAGCTCATCACGCCCGGTGATCGCCCAGGTCTCGGCCAGCCAGCGCGCGACATCCGGCCAGTGCGCCGCGGCGTCAAAGCCGCTGGCACCGTCCTCGTGCGGGCCGCTGTCATCGGTGGTCAATGACTGCCCACCGAGCCACGGCGAGAAGATGGCGCGCGCCATCCAGACCCGGTCGCGCTCGCCCTGAGGCCAGAGCTGCGTGACCGCCACCGGAGGCTGTGCCTCCAGCGCCTCCTGCAGGCGTGGCCAGGTGACGCCGGCGTCTTCGTGCTCCAACTGAGACAACGCGAGGCTGGCCTCGAAGAAGCCATCATCGCCTCGCGTCCAGCCCGCATCGCTGCGCGAATGGGCCAGCGCCTTGAGCCAGTCATCCAGCGAGGTGAAACGCCCGCCGATCGCTGTCAGCAGACGTATCAGCCAGGCACGCGTGCGCGCCTCTGACAGCCAGCCCGCGGTACGTGCCAGCGCCAGCAGTTCCAACGCCTCCAGCTGGTGCAGCGGGTCCGGGGTGTCATTGGGGAAGGCCTCCAGCAGACGCCATCCCAACTCGCCCGCATCCGGGACTTCCTGGGCCTTCAGACGCGCGCACGCCTGGGCCGGTGTCCACACCGTTTCCGGCGCTGCACTGAAGCCCCAACCGCACAACACCAGCTGTTGCCCCCACCAGGCACTCAGGGGTTCGACCAAGGCACACCTCACGACTCGATAGGATTCGACTGACGCAACACTTGCGACCGGGCAACTCGCGACCGGCGGCGCATAGTGTAACGGAAAGGGGCTTGCGGCGATGCCCCTCACGCAGGATAGCGAGCACGAACCACACCATGACGCCCGATGACAAAGGCACTGTCATCGGGCGTCATGGTGTGGGTGGCCGCAGACAGCGCAGACCAAGATTACCGCATTCTCATCACATCAGGATCATCACATCAGGATGTCTTCATGGAATGCTTGCTGGTCGGGATGCGGAAGAAGGCGCAGTACGCCACCGGCAGCACCACCAGCGTCAGCAGGGTCGCCACGCCCAGCCCGAACACGATCACTACCGCCATGCTCGAGAAGAAGGCGTCCGGGAACAGCGGAATCATGCCCAGCATGGTGGTGATCGCCGCCATCGACACCGGTCGCACACGACTGACGGCCGCCTGCACCACCGCCTGGAAGCGATCCTCCTGCTCATCGAGCTGCACGTTGATCTCTTCCACCAGCACGATGGCATTCTTGAGTACCATGCCGATCAGACTCAAGGTGCCGAGCAGCGCCATGAAGGTGAAGGGTGCGCCGAACACGATCAGACCACTGACGATACCGATCAGCGTCAGCGGCACGATGGACCAGATGGCCAGCGCCTGACGCAGATTGGAGAACAGCAGCACCGTGATCACGAACATGCCCAGCAGCCCCATCGGCAGCGAGGAGAACAGCGCCTGCTGAGCCTCGGATGAGGTTTCGTACTCGCCGCCCCACTCCAGGTGGTAGCCCTCGGGCAGCTCGATGGCCTCGATCTTGGGACGGATACGCCCCAGCACGCTGGCGGCCGTTTCGCCGGACAGCGGCATCGGCTCGGCGTAGACCGCCAGCATGCGCTGACGATCGCGACGCTTGATCAGCGGGTCGCGCAGCTCGGTCTCGAGCGGCCCCATCACCGAGCCCGCCGGCACGTAGGTCTCCTGCTCATCGCTCCAGACGTTGAGGCTCGCCAGGGTGTCGAGGTCGAAGCGCTGACGCTCCTCTCCGCGCAGCAGGATCGGGATCAGCTCGGAGCCTTCGCGATAGACACCCACGCTCTCACCGTCGCTGTTGATCAGCAGCGCCTGATGCAGTGAATCACGCGTCACACCGACACGCCGCGCCTGATCATCCAGGAATTCTGGCTCGATGCGATTGACGCGATTGCGCCATGACAGACGAATGCTGTCGGCCAGCGGCTCCTCCTCGAAGACGCTACGTACCTTGCCCGCCAGCTGACGCAGCACTGCGGGGTCTTCGCCATAGAGGCGCGCCTCGAGACTCGCCTTCGCCGAGGGCCCGACCTGCAACGCCTGCACCTTGTATTCGACTTCAGGGTACTCGGCGCGTATCAGGCGTATCACCTCCTCCATGCGCGCTTCGCGACTGGCCCGGTCCCGGGTCTCGACGATCAGCTGCCCGAAGCTTGCATAGCTGTCTTCCGGCGAGTAGGTCAGCGTGAAGCGCTGGGCGCCCCCGCCGGTGACACTGGTGACATGATTGACCTTGTCCATCTTGAGCACCTGCTGCTCAAGGTCCGCGATGCGCGCTTCCGTCGCCAGCACATCGGTGCCTTCCGGCATCCAGACATCGACGAAGAACAGCGGTGTCGAGGCATCCGGGAAGAAGGCGTTCTTGACCTGCCCGAAGCTCATCACGGCCACTACCAGCAACGCCACCGCGCCCCCCAGGGTCAGCCAGCGCAGGCGAATCGCCCAGCTCAGCAGGCTGCGGAAGCCACGGAAGATGACGCCACGATAGGGGTCTTCCTCCTGATTCTCGTCCGCGTCACTGCCTGCCGTCTCCCGCGCTTCGCGGAAGAACATGTCGAAGAAGAACGGCGTCAGCGTCAGGGCGGTGATCCAGCTCAACAGCAACGAGTAGCACAGCACCCAGAACAATGACCCGACGAACTCGCCGGTGGCATCCGGCGACAGACCGATGGGCGCGAAGGCGGTGATCGCGATCACCGTGGCCCCCAGCAACGGCATGCGGTTCTGGCTGACGACCTCGAAGGCGGCCTGACGCTTGGTCTTGCCACGCTTGAGGCCGATCAACATGCCCTCGGTGACCACGATGGCATTGTCCACCAGCATGCCCAGCGCGATGATCAAGGCCCCCAGCGAGATCTTCTGCAGCTCGATGCCATGAATCGACATCATCACGAAGGTGCCGAGAATGGTGATCAACAGCACCAGCCCCATCAGCACGCCACTCTTGACGCCCATGAACACCAGCAGCACCAGAATCACGATGCCGACGGCCTCGGCCAGATTGATCAAGAAGCCGGACACCGCCTCATCCACCACCTGCGGCTGGTGATAGACCGTCGTCAGCTCCATGCCCAGCGGCATGCGCGACTCAAGCTCGCCAAGATGCTTGTCGACCAGTTCGCCGACCTCGACCACATTGACGCCGGAGGCGAACGAGATGCCCAGCGACAGCGCCGTCTCACCATCGGTGTGGTAGAGACGCGACGGCGATTCGGTGTACTCGCGGCTGACCGAGGCGATATCGCCGAGACGAATCAGGCCACCATTGCCGGGACGCCCGACCACCAGACGCTCCAGGTCCTGCACGCTCTGGAACTCGCCACTTGGCTGCAGTTCCAGCGACAGGCCGTTCTGGCGGATACGCCCGGCGTCACCGACCACGTTCTGGGCATTGAGCAGATTGGCGAGCTGATCCGGCGAGATGTTAAGCGCCTGCATGCGATCACGATCCAGCGCGACGATGACCTGCTCGCTGCGCGCGCCGACGATGGAGACCTTCTTGACCCCCTCCACCAGCGTCAGCTCGCGCTGCAGCAAGTCGGCCTGGTCCTCGAGGTCATGCGCCGAATAGCCCTTGCCGCTCAGGTTGTAGAGCAGCCCGAACACATCGCCGAAGTCGTCATTGACGATCGAGGAGCCACTGCCGGGCGGCAGGCTCGACTGGGCATCATTGATCTTGCGACGCAGCAGGTCCCAGTACTGCTGCATCTCGCCTTCGCGCACGCTGCTCTCGAGCTCCAGCGTGATCTGGGAAAGACCGGAGCTGTTGACCGAGCTGACGCGCTTGAGATTGGGAATCTGCTGGATCGCCTTCTCCAGCGGCAGTGTGACTTCCTCTTCCACCTGCTTGGGCGTCGCGCCCGGATACTGGGTAGTCACCACCGCGTTGCGGATGGTGAACTCGGGAAATTCCAGCTGGCCGAGCCCGAAGAAGGAGGTCACGCCGCCCACCGACAGCAGCAGCACGACCATCCAGCTGATGACCTTGTGTCTCAGGAAATAATCGACCATGGATCAGAGCCCCGCTTCCTTGACCCAGGGACGCACAGGCTCCCCGGCTTCCATGCGACTGGCGCCCGCCGTGACCAGACGGTCACCGGCACTCAGTTCTCCCGTGATCACCAGCCCTTCGCCGGTGGCCTGCAATACCGTGACCGGCACGGCCTCGACGGTGCCCTGGGCGCCAGCTTCCTGCTGCTTGCCCTCGCGCTTGCCCTCATTCTTGCCGTCGTCTGAGCCGGTGTCCGTGGTGGCGTTCTCATTGATCGACTCGCTCGCCTGAGCGTCACCGCCATTGGGCACATAGCGCCACACCACGGCCTGATCCGGACTTTCTTCCCGGGTGACCACCGCCTCGATCGGCACGCGCCACTGGCCCTGGGTCGCCGCCGTCAGCTGCTGCATGTCCAGCTCCACGGTAGCGCTCATGCCTGACAGTACGGTGATATCCTGCGGCTCCGGCAGCGTCAGGGTGACTTCATAGCTCAGCGAGCCCTCGCTGGCACTGGTGTCGTGCTCCTTGTAACGGGCCGGATAGCGCGACTCGCCACTGCCGAAGCGCACCCAGGCCAGGGCGGCATCCTCAAGGCGCCCGGCCTCGGCACGCTCACGATCGATGGCACGCACCTGACGCTCCGGCATGTTGAAGATCACGTCGATCTGCCCCGGCTGCTGCAGCACGGCAATGGTTTCCTGAGCGGCGACCACCTGATAGTTGTCCACCGGCACGCGCGCGATCACCCCGTCATAGGGTGCCTTGAGATAGGTGTAGCTGAGCTGGTCCTGCGCCTGGGAATACTGGGCCTGCGCCGACTGGAATTCGGCCTGCGCCTCATCGAAGCGCGCCCGACTGATGGCACCCTTCTCCACCGAGTACTTCATGCGCTTGTAGGTCGCCTGCGCCAGATTGAAGCTGGAGCGGGCATTGTTGAGCTCGCTTCTGGCATCACGATCATCCAGACGCGCGATCAGCTCGCCCTTCTCGACCTCCTGGCCGGCCTGGACCTTGAGTTCGCGCAGCTCACCGCCGATGCGGAACGATAGGTTGGAGCGCTCCGAGGCCTCGACCACGCCGGGATAGCGCTGGATGACACCGTCGCCTTCATCCGAGAGTGACAGCAACTTGACCGGATGTACCTTCTGCTTCTCCAGCGGTGCCTCGGCCTCACTGCAGGCCGCAAGCCCGAGGGCCAACAGGAGTCCGGCGAACAGCTTGAGGGCGCGGCCTCCCCGCCAGGCGAAAGGAGTACGCAGGTGTGGCTTGGCACCAGGTCGAAGTTTCATCAGCGGGCCCTTGAGTCGTTGGAATGGAATGGCATAAGCGAAAATCTGTCATCTGTCCGGCTGCGCTGCGGGACTGGCTGCCCTCACTGGCGAAGCGCGATCGCGTCCCAGGCCATCTCGAAGGCCTGGTCGAAGCTGGCAGCGCTGATGGCCGGTACCTGGCACCCGGAGCCCTGCAACAGGCTGTAGATCGACCGGAACATGAATACCTCGATGAGGGCGAGATCGATCTGCTTGAGGATGCCGGTCTGCTGGCCCAGCGCGAAGGCGTCCAGCAAGGGCGCGGCGCGCTCCTGATTGGCGACCCTCAGAGCGTCCTGCATATGGGAAGAGTGCAGAAACTGATCGTGAAAGCGGAACAACGCCGGCTGATGGCGTCCCAGCGCCACCAGAGCATTCCACACTCGACACAGTGCCGACTTCAGCTGCCGGGCAGCCGGCGACAACGGTGACGGCTCGGCCTCGATCGCCTCTGCCGGTTCGGCCTCGAAGGCCTCGATGGCGACCGCGATGATGCGCCGACTGACCTCACGAAAGGTCGCCTCCAGCAGGGCATCCTTGTCACGGTAGTAAAGATAGAGCGTGCCGGGCGACATGCCGGCGGCGCGCGCGATGCGCGCCACGGAGGTCACGGCGAAACCATGCTCGGCCACCTCATGCAGCGTGGCTTCCAGCAACGCCTGCTGCTTGTGTTCATCACGATGGCGCATGGCCCGTCTGCCTCTGGTCTGTTCTGTTCTTGAACGAATTTCAACAAAATAAATGAACGTTCATTTATTTACAACCAGACATTGCGCATCTGAATGCATGCACGCGCCATGGACCATGCAAAGCAACTCATGCAAAGCAACTTATGTAAATTAACTTATATAAAAGATCCAACGTGGCTGAGGGTCAGAGGAGTCAACGACAAGGCAGTGAATGCCTGACTCGAACTGCCTGACTCGAAATGACAGGCACGGAATGCCAGATACAGAATGTCAGAAACAAGAAAGCGCAGCTCATCGAGCTGCGCTTCTCTGGAGACATCCACCTGAAAACTGACACGCGCCCGCGGCGCGACTCAACTCTCGGGATCGATGATCGCGATGATGTGGTCTTCCAGGTCCTGCTGGCGCACCGATACCTCGGAGACGGCAAAGCGTGACACCGAGACCCCGGCGCGCTTGACGCTCCTGGCATCGCCAGTCAACAGCGGGTGCCATTCAGGCAGCTCACGACCTTCATTCAGGCGACGATAGCCGCAGGTTTCCGGCAGCCAGCGCAGCTTGCCCACCGTCTCGACATCCAGCGGGATGCAGCCCGGTACGCGCGTGGCGCGATTGGGATAATCGCGGCAGCTGACCTTGCGCACATCCAGCAGGCGACAGGCGACATCGAGTACCGCGATATCACCACTGTCTTCATCCTCGAACTTGAGCAGGCAGCATTGGCCACAGCCATCGCACAGCGCCTCCCACTCGGCGGTATTCAGCTCCGAGAGTGCGTGGCGCTCCCAGAAACGCTCACGCTTTCCGCCGTCAGGCTGCGGAACATCGCTCATCTTGCTCTCCTCGCCCTGCCGGGCAGCAGGGTCGTTTCATCAGTACGGTCTTGTCTGCCGGACAGGGCGTCAGTAATGCGTTTCCGGCGGCGTCACGCCAATCTCCTTGAGGAGATTTTCCTTGGCCGGCGGCATCTGGAGATAGAAGCCCTGCTCGCGAATCTTCTCGAGCACCGTGGTGCTGGCAACGCGCGCCAGCGGCTTGTCGGCACGAATCAGCAGTGTCATCAGAGGTGTCGGCGTGCCGAAGATGCCCAGCAGGGATTCCGGCACATCCTTGAGTCCACGCGCCTTCTCGACGTAGAGGTACATCTCGTCCTTCTTGGCGCTCTTGTAGATCTCGCAGATCATCTTGTCGTCTGTCATCGGGCTACCCATCATCTTGCAGCGCTTGCGCGCATCAGTGAGCTCTCACGTCACGGGCATGACCCGAGAGCTCACTACCTGTTTGACCTGTTTCCGACCTGTGTTGCTGGCAGACCAGGCTGCGCGAACCTCGCGCATGCCCCTTTGCAGTCTGGCCCACGGAAGCGGCGAGCGTCAGCTCTCGAGCGCCTTGGCCAGGCGCGCGGCCAGCAGTTCACCACGCCAGCCCTGAGGCAAGGGCAACGGCTCACCCTCGTGATCGGCGATCACCAGCGCTTCCATGTCACGGCGCTTGCCGAGAATCTCCGGCTTGAGCTGCTGTGCCTCGGCCACCGCATTGACCTCACGCTTGAGGCGCTTCATGCAGCTCTTCCATTCCGGCGCCAACGGCGATGGCGGCACGCGCGGCAGCTGACTGTCATCGATCATCGCCACGTCCTTGAGCAGCGTCAGCACGGTGTCCCCGTGGCGCTTGATCTGCGGCGGGTGCATGCCATCGACCTTGGCCAGCTCGAAGCGATTGGTCGGCAGTCGCTCGCAGATACCGAACAGCTGCGCATCGGCCAGCAGGCGTGAACGCGGCACGTCACGCAGACGAATCTGCTCCTCACGCCAGTCACACAGTACCTGCCAGGCAGCCAGGCCGCGCGGTGATAGCTTCCACAGGCTGCGATGACGCTTCCAGTACTCCGGGTCCGGCGTGGCACCGCCGCTGCTGCCCGGGTCCCGGCAATCCTCTTCAAGCCACGCCATGCGGTCCAGCTCGAGTAATGCATCACGCTGCTCGGACCACACCTGCGGCAGGAACAGCACGTCCAGCGCGGCGTAATCGCACTGCGCCTGACTCAAGGGGCGCTTGAGCCAGTTGGAACGCGTCTCTTCCTTGGGCACGGTGACGCCCACCACGCGCTCGACCAGACGCTGATAGCCCATCGAGGCTTCACCGCCGGTCAGGCCTTCGGCGATCTGGGTATCGATCAGCGGCGTCGGCGCCACGCCCGCCCAGCGCAGGAAGACTTCCATGTCCTCGCCACAGGCGTGCAGCAGCTTGAGCGGGCCCTCTGCCCCCAGCAGACGCTTGAGTGCCTCGCTGGCCGGCACCACGGTGGGGTCGATGAGGAAGATACGCGGCGTCTTGCCGTCCGCACCGGGCAGCTCGCCGTCACGGGCGGCCATCAGCTGCACCAGTGCCGGAATCGGGAAGAAGGTCGACTCGCGGATGAATTCGGTGTCCAACGCCAGCCAATCGGCGCCTTCCAGTTCAGCACAGGCATCAGCCAGCGCCTCGGGGGTCTCGACCCAGACGGCCTCGAAATCGAGCTCTGACAGCAGTGCGGTGGCGGGTTGATCACTCATCAGCAAGGAAATCTCGTGGTGACAGGCTTGCCCGGGCAAGCGGAAATTGAAGGTGACGGGCACTCGCCAGACACCGGGCGGTAAACGACCGCGGGCGTGGTGGTTCCTGACCACCACGCCCGCAGACGTGCTGCTGTAGTTGCTTCAATACCGAAGCTGCCTTGAAGCCGAAGCTACCTTGAAGCCAGTGCCGGTGCTGAACATCGTCGGCACCGGAACCGGTACCGGCATCGCATCAGATCTCGCCGAGGGTGAACGGCAGACGACCGCTGAAGGCACGGCTGAGCGTGCCGCCATCGACGTATTCCAGCTCACCACCCATCGGCACGCCATAGGCCAGGCGCGTCAGCTTGAGCGGCTGCCCACCGTGCTGCACATCGCGAAGCTGCTCGGCGATGTAATGAGCGGTGGCCTCGCCCTCGACCGTCGGGTTGGTGGCCAGCACCAGCTCCTCGATCTGGCTCTCACGGACGCGGGTTTCCAGCGCATCCAGCCCGATATCCTCGGGCCCGATGCCATCCAGCGGTGACAGATGGCCGTGCAGCACGAAATAGCGCCCCACATAGCCACCCGCACCCTCGATGGCGAGCTGATCGGCGGGCGATTCCACCACGCACAGCACGCGCTCATCACGCCGCGGACTCAGGCACAGCTGACAGACCTCTTCCTCGGTCAACGTGCGACAGCGCGCGCAATAGCCGACGCGCTCCAGCGCCTCGCCCAGCACGCCGACCAGACGGTCGGCGCCCATGCGATCACGCTCCAGCAGATGCAGCGCCATGCGCTGTGCCGTTCTCGGGCCAACGCCCGGCAACACGCGCAAGGCATCCAGCAACTGATCGACCAGCGGCGAGAATCCCATCAGAACGGCATCTTGAAGCCGGCCGGAAGGTTCATGCCAGCAGTCGCCTCTTCCATCTGCTTCTTGGAATTGACTTCGACCTTGCGCACCGCGTCGTTGACGGCGGCCGCCAGCAGATCTTCCAGCAGCTCCTTGTCTTCTTCCATCAGGCTCGGATCGATCTCGACGCGCGCGACGTCATGACGACCGTTCATGGTGACCTTGACCATGCCCGCGCCGGATTCGCCCTGGACTTCCGCCTTGGCGGCTTCTTCCTGGACCTTCTGCATGCGCTCCTGCATTTCCTGCGCCTGCTTCATGATGTTACCCATACCGCCTTTTCCACCGAACATGGCTCACCTCATCAATAACGTGTTGAACATGACCTAACGATAAATGCTGTCTGGCGGACGTGCCATGTCGTGGCACCTCCGGCCTGTGGTGTGCATGCCTTGCCGGCACACACACCGTAAATCCGGGGAAGCATCAGTGGTGACCGGCACCGTCGACACTCGGTCGAAACTGCCCGGAGCGTCAGAAATCGTCCGGCTCGAAGGAGTTGACGCTCTCCTCGATCAGGCGCGCGCCCAGCTGTTGCTCCATGGACTGGATATGCGGGTCAGCGCGCAAGGCTTCAACCGCGCGCACGTGACGTTCACCCAGCAGACGAATGCGACGACTGTGCGGCGTTTCCAGACCTTCCGGCAGCGGCGCGACGCTGATCTCCAGCACACGCTCCACGCCCTGGCCCGCCAGCGCCTTGCGAATGCGATCCTGATGGACTTCGGCCATCATCGCCGACTGGGCGGGGTCCAGCCTCAACTTGAGGTGGGTGCCGTCATCGTGCTCGACCAGGCAATGCGCGCCGATATTGCGCGTGATGCCGCCCAGCCCCAGTGAGGGGAACAGCTCCAGCCACGCCGCATGATTCAAGCGACCATCGGCACTCGGGGCACTTGGTGCAGGCACTGCCGTAGGTGCCGGCTCCGGTGCGGGAGCAGGCTCCGGCATTGGTTGCGCTGCCACGGCCGGCTCGCTGGCGACCGGCTCGGGCGTGACAGACTCAGACACGACCGGCTCAGGCGCCGGCGATGCAGCGGGCTCGGGTCGTGCTGGCGCTGCCATTTCAGCTTCAGGGGGCAGCGGGGCCGATGACTCAGCAGCCTCTGGCTGTGCTGACGAACCGAAGGCGGCACTCAGGCGTGACATCGCCGAGCTGGGCGCAGCCGGCGCCTGTGCGGGAGCCGCTGTCTGTGCTGGTTCCGGTTCTGGCGCGGCCGCTGGCTGAGGCGCGTCTTGTGCTACGTCGCGAAAGCCGGCATCCCGGGCGTCCTGCGGAACGTCCTCCGTCGCCCACGGGGGCGGCTCGTCGGCCATCGGCGGCTGTGCTTCGGTCGCTGGCTCAGCAACTGGTGCAGCAGGCTGGGGCGCGGACGCCACCGGGGCCGCCGGCGCTTGCTGAGGCTGAGCCGGGGCTTCTTGAACAGGGGCCTGCTGAGCCGGAGCTGCTTGAACAGAAGCCTGTTGGACGGGCGCTTGCTGGACAGGCGCCGAGGCTTGAGCGCCAGGCGCGTTCGCACCCTCCGCCTGGCCGGTCATCGGCAGCGGCGTCTGCGCCGGGCGCGGTACGCCCTGCGGGCGGAAGGCCAGCATGCGCAGCAGCGTCATTTCCAGCGCAGTGCGCGCATCGGGGGCGTTGGCCATGTCGCCACGTCCCTGCAGGGCGATCTGATAATAGAGCTGCACGTCTTCGCCGGTGAAGCGGCTGGCCAGTGCCAGCAGCGCATCACGGTCACCATGGCCGTTGTCCAGTGCGCTCGGCACCATCTGGGCGATCGCCAGGCGATGGAAGACGGAGGCCATGTCGTCCAGCACCCCGCCATAGTCCGGCCCCTGCTCGGCCAGTGTCGCGACCTCCGCCAGCAGACTCGCGGCATCCAGCGAGGCCAGACACTCCAGCAGCGCCAGCACATGGCGGTGATCCAGCGTGCCGAGCATGGCGGCGACATCTTCGCGCCGCACCTGTCCATGGCCGAAGGCGATCGCCTGATCCGTCAGACTCATGGCGTCACGCATCGAGCCATCGGCGGCCTTGCCGAGCAGCCACAGCGCGTCTTCCTCGAAGCTGACTTCCTCGCGGGCGAGAATGTCAGACAGGTGCTCGACCACACGCACCGGCGGCATGTTCTTGAGCGTGAACTGCAGGCAGCGCGACAGGATGGTGACCGGCAGCTTCTGCGGATCCGTGGTCGCGAGCAGGAACTTCACATGGGGCGGCGGCTCTTCCAGCGTCTTGAGCAGCGCATTGAAACTGTGGGTCGACAGCATGTGCACCTCATCGATGAGGTACACCTTGTAGCGGCCCTGGGTCGGGGCGTACTGGACGTTGTCCAGCAGCTCACGCGTGTCCTCGACCTTGGTCCGCGAGGCGGCGTCGACTTCGATCAGGTCGACGAAGCGGCCTTCATCGATCTCGCGACAGGTGCCACACACGCCACACGGCCTGGAGCTGACGCCTTCTTCACAGTTCAGGCACTTGGCCAGAATGCGCGCCAGCGTCGTCTTGCCGACACCGCGGGTCCCGGTGAACAGATAGGCATGGTGCAGGCGCCCCTGATCGAGGGCATTGACCAGCGCACGGCTGACATGCTCCTGACCGATCAGTTCGTGAAAATTGCGCGGGCGCCACTTGCGCGCCAATACCTGATAGCTCATTGAGCGGGGCATTCCTTGGGCGATCTGAAACATGAGCTGAAACCTGCACGACCCGGTTGGACTTCACCACCGACGGTCGACAGACGGAGACCGATGACAAGGCCTCGCTGAGAATGCGCTCATTCTAGCGACTTGCCGAGTGGCTTCAAAGCACGATGCCACTTGCGCAGCAGGATTGGTGGCGCGACGCCGGATGACAGGTGTGGCACCCGGCCCGAATTGCGGGCACGACGAAACGCCAAGCGGGGCTCGGGACAGGCAGGAGATGACAGATTCAGACAGCGAGGGTGTAGCGAAAGGCTTCAGGCAGCGTGAAGCGGGGGGCTTGCGAGGGCTCGAGATAGCGCGTTGTACAGCAGACGGGATGATACGGACATTTCATGAGCAGCCACTTTCAGGGCCCTGAAATGGAGGCGGCCCCATCAGCCACATCCCGGCACACGCGTCAGCCACTACCGTTGCTCCCTTCCGGGCCTGGCGGGGTTTGCAGCCTAGCATTGCGGGAGGACCGACAGGGCCACCACAGATATGATCATTCGGTGAACTACCGAGCCAATCGCTTGAACTTCAAGCACTTGGCGTGATCAAGGCGCACACTATAACAGCGCATCGCCGCCCTCACAAGGGGAGATCACGCCTCGGGTTATTGCGTTGCCTCACGCGCTCGGCGGTGACGGAAATGACGCGTCATCACCGGTAGCAACAGCATCAGGACGATCAGGCGCAGCAGGTGATGGAAGGCGACGAAGATCGGGTCGAGATCGAGCGCCACCGCCAATAACGCCATCTCGCCGATACCGCCGGGGGCCAGAGCGAGAAATGCCACATCACGCGGCACGCCCATCAGCTGATGGATCAGTTCGGCAAAACAGCCCAGCACCGACAGCGCGATCAAGGTCGCCACGCCCGACTGGCCCATCACCCCGACCAGCACACGCGGCTTGAGGCCCTTGAAGCGCGCCCCGATGGCGCAGCCAAGTATCAGCTGCATGACATCGGTCCCCCATACCGGTGGCGAGAAACGCACCACGTCACCCAGCGACAGCACCAGTGCCAGCAACAGCGGCGCCAGCAGCGAGGCATTGGGAATGCGCAGTCGCCTGGCAAGGGGCAGCAGCATCGGCAGCACCGCGATCAGCCACAGGCCGCTTACCGCCACATCACTGCCGATGCCGGGCGTACCCGCCGCGCCCTCCAGCACCCAATAGAGCGGTGGCAGAATCATGATCACCAGCAGCACCCGCAACGACTGCGCCACCGCGATGCGCTGCGGATCGCCACCGATGCGCTCGCCGATTACCACCATCGCTGTCAGCGCGCCGGGCACCGAGGAGAACCACGCGCTGGTGGCGTCAAAACCACAGCGGCGATACCAGGCGGCGCAGACCAGCGTCGAGACCCACACCCCCGCCAGCAGCAGCAACGCCGACAACCACCAGCTGGAAAGGTGCGAGACCAGCTCCGGCGAGACGCGCGCCCCCAGCGTCAGACCCAGTACACCCAGAAACAGGTTGCGCAAGCGATCGGGCACACCAAGCTTGAGCCCGGCCATCGCGCCCAGCAGGTTGGCGACCAGCGGCCCCAGCATCCATGCCAGCGGCATGCCGGTAAGCTGGAACAGCCAGCCGCCCACCACCCCAAGCGCCAGCGAGGTCAGCAGCGGTCTGAACGACGCGACAGCCTTGAGCGACATGACAGCCTTGAGCGACATGACAGCCGTGAACCAATGGGCTGGCGAGAGACGAGAGGCGCGCGCCTTGAGGCGCTGCAATGGCGGAATGGATGGCATGCTGGCTTCCTTGTCAGCGACACGAAACAGGCCACCAATGATACGCTGGCGCAAGCGCCATTGGCTGCCTGTTTGAGGCAATATTGTGCCTTCAAGCGGGCCGTGCAGGTCGCAGACCGGCCCTGAGCCTGACTCTCATCACTCTTGTCGCGTACCTGACGCGCCCTTGCGGAGCCCGGATGACTTCTCCCGACTCACTCCCCTCAGCGACTGACGATTCAGCGGCTGACGCCTCAGCGGCTGACGCATCAGCGCATGGCCCAGCCACCGCCCCGCCCCCGGCCCTGCTGCTGGTCGAGGACGACGCCCTGCTGTCCAGCACGCTGTGCAGCGTATTTTGCGCCGAGGGGCTTGCGGTCACCCACCTGGCCGACGGCGCCGCGGCGCTTGCCCGCCTGGCGGCCAGCCGCGATCACGGCTTCGCGCTGATCGTGCTCGACCTCAACCTGCCCGGTGCTTCCGGACTCGAGATTCTCGCCGCGCTGCGCCAGCATGATCGCCAGACACCAGTGCTGATTCTCACCGCGCGTGGCGCCATCGAAGATCGCGTGCGCGGGCTGGACCTCGGCGCCGATGACTATCTTGCCAAGCCCTTCGTGCTCGATGAGCTGGAAGCCCGCGTGCGCGCCCTGCTGCGCCGCCATGCCACTCTTCAGGCCAGTCAGCAGGCCAGCCAGCAGCCGGCGCCCTCGCCTGGCATCGCCCCACGCCTGACCCTCGGCAGCCTGGCCTTTGAGCCACTCAATGCACGCTTTCTGCTCGCCGATGCCCCGTTGGCGCTGCCGCCCCGCGAGCAGCGCCTGCTGGGCTGTCTGATCCAGCATGCTGGCGAGCCGGTGGACAAGGCGCGTCTGACCCGCGAGGCCTTCGGTGAGGAGGAAGCCGTGGGCGACAACGCCATCGAGGTCTATGTGCATCGCCTGCGCAAGCGCCTGGAAGGCAGCGACGTCAATCTGCGAACCATCCGTGGCCTTGGCTATCTACTGGAACAGACCACGGACGGCCGCGCTTGAATTCCGCACCCTCACCACGCCCGCAGTCGGCGGCAAAACGCAGCATCAGCCTCTATCGACGTCTGCTGAGCTGGCTGCTGCTGCCCCTGCTGGCGCTGGGCACTCTATTGCTGGTGCAGGCCTTCCTGTCGGCGCGCGAGGCAGCGGACCGCGCCTACGACCGGCTGCTCGAGGCCTCGCTGGTCACCATCGCGGAACAGGTCAAATGGCAGGACGGCCAGTTATGGCTCGACCTGCCGCCCGCCGCCCTCGAGATGCTGGCCACCGATGCCCAGGAACGCGTCTTCTACAGCCTGGTGGACGCCGATGGCGAGCAGGTCACCGGCAATACCCACCTGCCGGACGCCAATCGCGCCGCCGATGGTCGCCTGGCCCCACAGGAATCGCTCGGACGCAGCGGCGAGCTGTCGTTTCGCGATATCGCCTGGCAGGGACAGACACTGCGGCTGGGCAGCCTGGATACCCGGCTGGGCGGCTGGGGCGACGACCCACGCCACGGCCAGCGCTACAGCATTCGCGTCGCCCATACCCGCGAGGGGCGAGACACCCTGACGCGTGAGCTGTTCAGTGGCTCACTGGTGCGTCTGGCGGGGATGGCAACCCTGGCACTGCTGGTGGTGCTGATCGGCGTCCGGCTGGCGCTGTCGCCGCTGACCCGCCTGCGGCGCGCCATTCGCGAACGTGACTCGCGCAGTCTGGCGCCGCTCAACCTGCCCCTGCCGCGCGAGCTCGAGGAACTCAAGCACACCATCAATGACCTGCTGGCGCGCATGCGCCGCGTGCGCGCCAATCAGGAGCGCTTCATCGGCGACGCCTCGCACCAGCTGCGCACCCCGCTGGCGGGACTCTCCGCTCACGCCGAGCTGGCACTGCGTCAGCAGGACCCCAGCGCCTGGCATGCCGCGCTGGGCCAGATGCAGGCCACCGCCAGCCATACCGCCCATCTGGCCAATCAACTGCTGTCGCTGACACGCCTCAACAACCCGGAGGTGCAGCCGCCGCGCGTGCCGCTGGAGCTGTCGGCGCTGGCGCGCGCCACCGTCAGCCGCCTGTTCCTGCGCTGTGATCGCGCCGGGGTGGACCTCGGCCTCGAGATCGCCCCGGACATCGACGGTGCCGCCTGGACGCTGGGCGTCGAGTGGCAGCTCGAGGAGGCACTGGCCAATCTGATCGACAATGCCTGCAAGCACGGAGCGCGCACCGTCACACTCACCCTGAACCGGATGGCGGCGCCGAGCGATGCTCTTCCAGCACTATCGGACAGTGCCACGCTGGCGGGCCGCTGGCGCCTGAGTGTCGAGGATGACGGCCCGGGCATCGACGCCGAGCGACGCCTGCTGGTGCTGCGCCCCTTCCACCGCAACACCCAGCCGGACAGTCACGATCAGATGCCAGCGCAGCAGCCCGATGAGCTCAAGCATCACGAGGGTGCCGGACTGGGGCTGGCGATCGTCGATGGCATCGCGCGACATCATGATGCGCGCCTGACGCTCAGCGACGCGACAGCACGCAGCGTGCCGCAGACTGCGGAACCTGCGTCCTGTACAGAAGATGCAACCCGCGCAGCCGACGCAGCCGACGCAGACGACGTAGGCGAGACAGACGAGACAGACGAGACAGGCGCGTCCAGCGGGCTATGCGTCAGTCTGCATCTGGCACCCTGTGCAGCGCCTGAGGTGAGAGTGGATGGGGACGATGAATCGGCACAGGCCGGCAAGCCTGCAAGGACAGGAGGCACAGCATGCTAGCGCGACGACCGCGAATCGGGCGGCAGCGCCCTGACAGTCACGGCTCTGACAGTCACGGCTCTGACAGTCACGGTCCTGTGAATCAGGGCCCGGCCAGACAGCGCGCTGGAGGACTGGTGGTCTGCCTGGGGTTGGCCATGCTTCTGAGTCCCGTCAGTCAGGCCGCAACCCAGGCGGGGGCCCGGGCGGCGTTCGATCCGCTGCTCGAAGAACATCAATCGCTGTGGTTGCAGGGCGGCCAGCCAGTCACGGCGCCCGCGCCTGACAGCGACGCAAGCCTCGCGGCAGACCTGACGATACACGCCGCGCTGGACCTGCCCGAGATTCGCCCGCTGCTGCTGCGTTACAGCCGCCAGCATCCTGAGCGCGTGCTGCACTACGTCAATCGCTCCGCACTGGGACTTGAAGCACAGTACCTGCAGGCACCGCTGACACCGCAGGCGGATCTGATGATCTCCTCGGCCATGGGGCTGCAGTACCGACTCGCCAATCAGGGTCATGCTCTGGCACTCGAGGCCCCCAACCTGACCGCCTGGCCGGCCAACTCACGCTGGCGCAATGAGCTGTATGCGATGAGCTTCGAGCCGATCGTGATGGTGGCACGACGCGATGCGCTCAAGCGCCTGGCGGACCTCGACGGCCTGCGCAATCCCCTCGATGTGCTGCGCAGTCATCGCGACTTCTGGCACCTGCTCGAGACGCGCCGCGAGCAGCTGCGTGGCCGCATCATCAGCTATGACCCGCGCAGCAGCGGCTCCGGCTTTACCTATGCCGTGTCCGACGCCCGGCAATCGCCGCGCTACTGGACGCTGGTCCGCGCCATGGGACAGGCCGATGCCAGGCTGGCCAGCACCACCGGTGCCATGCTCGAGGCGCTGGCCAGCGGCGAGGTGGACATTGCCTACAACCTGGTCGGCCCCTACGCGGTGACCTATGCCCGCGCCCATCCGGAGCTGGTGGTGATCGTGCCGGAAGACTATGTGCTGATTCAGCG
The DNA here is from genome assembly GCF_011319755.1 of Cobetia sp. MB87. NCBI lineage: Bacteria > Pseudomonadati > Pseudomonadota > Gammaproteobacteria > Oceanospirillales > Halomonadaceae > Cobetia > Cobetia sp. MB87. Next base: position 462,634 of record NZ_VFBC01000005.1, read on the forward strand.
CCGGCTGGCCTTCATACCCCAGCAGGCGCCTCATCCCGAGGCCGGTGAAGCCTTTCTCGACTGGTGGCTGAGTCTGGAGGGCCAGCAGGCGGTGGCCAGCGACAGTCAGCTGGGCGCGCTGCACCCCGAGGTGCGTGGCAAGGGCAGTGCCCAGCATATGCGCGAGCAGCTGGGCGATGCGCTACGCCCGATCGAGATCGGCCCTGGCCTGCTGGCGACACTCGATCGCCTCAAGCAGGCCAGCTTCCTGAGCCGCTGGGTGCTGGAATTCGAGGCACCCGCTCCCGTTGCCGGTGAGGCGAGCCTGGGTCAGGGTCAGGGCCAGCCCCCGTCAGCAACGCCGCCAGAATTGAACCAATGATCCGTGTCGTCAGGCCTGACTAGCACACCCTCTCTTTCACGGCTCGATCTGCAAAAGGCGCCATTACCGGGCGCACTGGACACAGGACCGTGCCCATCACGCACAAGGCGCCCCTCGGGGCGCCTTGTGCGTGATGGCATACGGCACTCAATGACATGAGCAGCGGCCTCGGCATCAACGGCCACCAGCATCTCCGCCGCCGTCACCGTCGCCGTCCTCGGCATTCGGTGCGGCCTCACGCAGCCCGGCGTCCTCACGGCCTGCCAGACCATCAGCGGGCTTGCGGCGCGCGATCAGCGCGCCACCTTCCCGGTGCTCGCTGCTCTGATACTGCGTACTTTCCGCCTCGCTGCTTTCCAATGAGCCGCTGGCGGGGCGCAATGGCTCCGCCGAGGCGCTGCGCTGCTCGACGAGGCGCTCGGTGCCATCGGCGCGATGCAGCCAGACATCCATCTGCTGGAAGGCGACCTTGAGGCCGTGCTCGCGGAAGCGTGCATCGACCCAGCGATTGATCTCATCGGTGGCGTAGAGGCGATCGGTCAGGTCATTGACGTAGATGCGCAGCTCGAAACCGAAGTTGTCCTGGTTGTAGGTCAGGCAGAATACCAGTGGCTCCGGGTCCTTGAGCACCCGCTTGTTTTCCTGGGCAGCCTGCATCAACAGACGATGCGCCAAGTCCAGATCGCTGCCATGGGCGACACCGAAATTGAGCACCACCCGCGTGACGTTGTCCGACAGCGACCAGTTGATCAGCTGGTCGGTAACGAACGTCTTGTTGGGGATGATGATCTCCTTGCGATCGAAATCCGTCACCGTGGTGGCGCGAATCCGGATGCGATTGACCGTGCCATGCAGGTTGCCGATGGTGATGGTGTCGCCGATGCGCACCGGGCGCTCGAACAGGATGATCAGGCCCGAGATGAAGTTGGCGAAGATCTCCTGCAGACCGAAGCCCAGCCCGACACTCAACGCCGCCACCAGCCACTGCAGCTTGTCCCAGCTAACGCCCATGCTGCCCAATGTCATCACGAAACCGGTAGCCATGATCACATAGGACAGCAGCGAGGTGATCGCATAGCTGGAGCCCTGCTTGAGCTCGAGCCGCGACAGGATCGAGACTTCCAGCAGGCCCGGCAGGTTGCGCGCCATCATCACCGCCACGGCGAGGGTGATCATGCCCGCGATCAAATCCGCCAGCGAGATGGGCGTCGCCGAATCGCCCTCGACGGAGGCGGCGATTTCCCACACCACCACGCTGTCGAGATAGCTGAGCACATTGAGCAGATCGGCCCACACCACATAGAAGATCGCCAGGAAGCTGATGACCAGAATCAGTTTCGAGAGACGCAATGACTGGGAGTTGACCTGCTCCATGTCCAGCGGCGGCTCTTCCACCACCTCGACACCGCCTTCGGCGCCCTCCTGAACCTGAGCGCGGCGACGCGCCACGGCGCGACGATACGCCAGTCGACGCGCAGCGACTGCCAGACCACGCACCACGGTGGCTTCCACCAGAATCCAGGCTCCGAACAGGAAGATGGTGGTAATGAAGCGGCCACACAGGCGCAGCGCGGTGTACTCGTAGCCAAGACAGATCAGCACGCCCAGCGCCACCGGCACCAGCGCCATCGCAAGCCCCAGAATCAGTCGGAACAGCTTGAGGCCGAAGAAGGGGACGTGGGCCAGTATCAGCCGCGACAGACAGAAGCTCATCGCCATCAGGCCCACGAACAGAATGGCCAGCCCCAGCGGACGTTCGAGCAGATTGAGGTCAGCCTCGCTGATGATGTTGGTGGTCAGCACCACCGGCAGCAGCGCGAAGCCCAGCCACCAGATGTGGCGGCGCAGCTCCGCCACGTAGGTGGCCGGCCACTGGAAGTGACGCTCGGCGACGCCGTCCTTGACCAGCAGCCGGCGGAAGATGGCGAAGATGCCCCACGCCAGAGAAAGCTTCAAAAGCGCCTGCCCCAGCGCCCACAGCATGACGCTTTCACCCAGCGACAGCACGCTGCCGACCAGTGCCAGCGCCAGCGCGCCGGGTATGGCCAACAGGACGTTGAGCAGAATGGCGCGTGGCGTATGCAGCTGGGTATCCTGCTTCAGGCGCCCTATCTGGGCGTGCAGATCCGCCAGGCGCGCGCGGATGCGCGAGCGCTTCCAGGTGATGAAGATCAGCAGCAGCAAGCCCGGCAACGCCACCCATAGGTCATTGAGCTGGAAGCCTTTGGACAGCCCTGCCACCACGCCGCGCCAGACGGTGGGCTTGAGCTCTTCGGCAAGCATTTCCGGGGTGCGTGACAGCCATTCCAGATCCAGTGGCTTGCCATTGGCGACCCAGAACAGCTGCTCCTCGATGGTCTGGCGCAGACGTCCGGAGACTTCGAGCAATTGCTGCTGGTTGAGCTGCAGGTCAATGGCACGTGCCAACAGGCTGTCGTATTCCTTGTCGAGCTTGTCGACCAGCTCCTTGCGCGCCTCCAGCTGACCGATCAATGCCTGACGCAGCTCGGCGCTGACCTGGCTGACATCGGCATTGCCGCCGGGGCGCTCCAGCGCCGCGGCCTCGCCCAGCACGTGCGAATTGAGATAGCCCGGAATATCGGCGAGCTGTTCACGCACCTTGTTGAGCTCGAACTGCTTGAGGCGCAGGTCGGCGATCTCTTCCTTCAAGTCCTTGCGCACATCGACCTGCGGCAGGCGGCTCTGCTGCTCGCGCAGGATACGCGCCAGCAGGACGCTGCCCTTGATGGCCTCGATCTGCTCGCTCATGGTGCGCTCGACCTGGGTGACACGATCAAGCTGGGTGCGCACCTCCAGCCCATCGCGAATCACGGCATTGACGCGATCGGTAATCGCCAGCAGCTGGCTGCTGAGCTCGCGGTTGCGGTTGAGTACCTGCTGGAAGATGGGATTGTCGGCCAGCGCGGCGTTCTCGCCACTGGTGGCATCGGCGATGGTCTGCTCGGACTGGTTGCGGCGCTTGTCGTTGACCAGGGTCTGGATCTGCTCCAGGTCCTGCTCCAGATTGGCGATCTGGCGGCTGTAGAGTGTCTTGCGCACCTGGGCCAGCTCACGCAGCAGAGAGCTTGAATTGAGCTCTGAATGACTCAGTTCGCCACGCGTTTCGGCCAATGCCAGACGGGCCTCGATCAGATCACGTCCGGTGCCGGACAGGTCGTCATCGGTGTTGCCACCCAGCTGGGTCTGCAGGCGCTGCACCTGCTGCTGAGCATCGGCCAGGGTCGAGCGCGAACGCTCCGGCAGGCTCTGGGCATTGATCAGGCGCCGGTTGGTGTCGGCCAGCTTGTCCTGCAGGTTCTGCAGCGAGTCCAGGATCGAGGTCATGCGCTTGTCCAGGGCCTCGACCGACTCGCCTTCAAGTGACGCGATGCTGGGTGGGGTGTAATCCTGGGGCAGACGCGCCAGCTCAGCCTGTGCCTTCGCCAGCTCCGCCGGCGCCTCCTTGACCTCATTCTTGAGAGAACTCAGGCTGCTGCTGGCCTCGGCGAGGTCGTCCAGCACCGTCAGGGTATCCTTGAGGTCCGCGATACGCTGACGCGTGTCGGCATCCGGCTTCTCGACGCTCTGCAGGTCTTCAAGCTGAGTCTGGACATCAGCACGCTTCGGGGCGTCCGCACTGGCCGTGGCCGGCACCCAGGCCAGCAGCACCATCAGCAGCAAGGCGCCTGCCAACATCATCAGTCTCAAGGACTTGTTACCTGTCACAGCTGTCTCCTCAATGGTCACCACCGCGCTTTTTCATCGGCTCCACTGCCCCGCCTGGCCGCCGTCAGCCATGCAGGATGACATCGTGACAGGTCGCAAACGCGGGCAAGGGCCGCATTGTCGACTGGCGCTGCATCACACGCAATCCTTGTCGGCAAACGTCTGCCAGCGGCGCCCAGCATAGGATGAGGGGGAGAATGAACGAGAGAGCGAAGTGAAGAATGAAGCAAAGAATGACAGGATGGAAAAGCGGTGCTTTCAGGCCAGCGTGAGCGGCATACATCGTCGCATCGAGGCGACGCACCTGTCGGAATCTTCGTGCTGGAACCGGACACTGCGCCGCCAGTAGAATGGCAGACATGTCATGAACATTGCTCCATAATGCCCTGCTCCCCCGCCGCGGTGTAACCGACAGGATACTTCCATGCCCCTCCGCCTTGCCTCCATCGGATTCCGGTCCGTCCCTGCACGCCTCTCGGGAGTGCTGGCCACAGTACTGCTGGGTGCTGCCGCACCGGCAGCGGCCGACGTGCCCTACACCATGGATACCGAGGGACGCGTGGTACTGGTCAACGGCAAGCGCTTCGCTCCCGAAGCACTGGGCATGACTGCCGCCCAGGCCCGTGCGGGGGCCATGAGCCAGACCGAGTGGCGCGAACTGGCCGCTTCTGCGCCGGGCACGGCGCAGGACGTCGAGAGTGACCCGCGTACCGAGCAGGTATTCCTCTCCAACCGGGACGATGCGGATTACGACCGCTACTCGGCGGAAGCGGCCGAGACCGAGCGGGCACAAGGCCAGAGCGCTGACGCGCCCCTCGATGAAAGCCTGGCTCAGCAGCGTGCCAAGGAGCGTGTCGTTCTTGAGGACGATGCCGAGAAGAATCCGCTGGCCATCACCGCCTACAAGCGCAATTACCTGCTGCCCTGGGCCTACAACACCAACCCGGATGCCAATGGCTTTGCCGAAGTCACCCGGGAAGGCGAGGTGGACAAGACCGAGGTAAAATATCAGCTCAGCCTCAAGGTCGAGCTGATGGATGACATCTTCGGTGACAATGGCGACGTGTTCTTCGCCTATACCCAGCGCAGCTGGTGGCAGGCCTACAACTCCGATGCCTCGGCGCCGTTCCGCGAGACCAATTACGAGCCGGAAGCCTTCCTGCAGTTCGACAATCGTTATGAGCTGTTCGGCTGGACCAATACCCGCAACCGCATCGGTTTCGCGCATCAGTCCAATGGCCGTTCCGACCCGTTGTCGCGCAGCTGGAACCGCGTCTACGCCGACATGATGTTCCAGAACGGCGACTGGGCCATCGCGGTCACGCCGCACTGGCGCGTGCCGGAGGAGTCCGACGAAGACGACAACCCGGACCTCTACAACTACATCGGCTACGGCGACATCACGGTCGGCTATACCGCGGATCAGCACGAATTCACCTGGATGGTGCGTGGCAACCCCTCCAAGGGCAATTACGGCAACCAGCTCGACTACTCCTTCCCGCTGTTCGGCAAGGTACGTGGCTACGTGCAGTACTACCACGGCTACGGTGAGAGCCTGATCGACTACGACCACAGCGTGAATCGCTTTGGCCTGGGCTTCTCGATCAATACCTTCTTCGCCGGCTCGCCAGAGACCTGATCAAAGAGACCTGATCCAGAAGTTCTGATCAAAGAGTGCTGACGCAAGCACTCGCATGACCCTCCCGCAACGGGCAGCCCAGGCTGCCCGTCTTGCCATCTGCCCCGCCCGTAGGCGCCGCCCATGTGGACCACCGCCCATGTGAACCGCCCATATGGATCCAGTGGCACGCCCATGATCCAGATCATGTCTCCCGCACATGACATGGCGATATCGTGCTCTGTGCCCATCTTGCCCTTGTGTTTGTCGCGTTCGACCCCCACGACTTGTGCATGACCACGCAAGACGCGTCATGACGACGTGCTGACGATGCTTGCAGGAAGTCTCGCGCAAGCGGATTCAGGTCATGCCCTGCCGCCTGCGGCGCCCCAGGGAAGAGAGAGTTCGAGAGTCAAGCGCAGTCAACACCGCGCTCACCATTCGCGAAATCTGATTCGACATACGGGAAGGAGTTACACCATGGCTATGCAAAAGATCGGCGATCACACCACTTCCGCGACCGGTGCCAACACCGACCAGCTGAAGGAAGATCTGCGCCATCTGTCCCAGACCGTCGAGGAACTGCTGCACGCCTCGGCTGAAGATTCCCGCGAGAGCATGAAGGAAGCCCGCGCCCGCGCCCAGACTCGCCTGGAAGCTACCCGCGCCCGCCTCAGTGCACAGGGCGATCGCCTCGCCGCTGGCGCACGCGAATCCGTGGATTGCGCTGATCGCTACGTGCACGACAACCCGTGGACCAGTGTCGGTATCGGCGCGGCCGCCGGTGTCGTCGTCGGCATGCTGCTTGGCCGTCGCTGATGCAGGAGCAAGGGCCGGTTGAACGCGTACTTGGCGCCATCCGACGTCTGACTGCGAGCCTGGTCGAGAGTGGCGAGACGCGCTTGCGTCTCGCCGTGCTGGAGCTCGAGGAAGAACGCGAACGGCTGTTCGTGATGCTGCTGCTGTCGGGTATCGCCCTGATGCTGATCTGCTTCGGCATCGGCCTGGCGATCCTGCTGGTGGTCGTGGCCTTCTGGGATACCCATCGCCTGCTGGCCATCGCTCTGAGCGGCGGCGTCCTGCTGGCATTGGGGGGATTGATCGCCTGGCGCGTCAAGGTGATCGCTTCCCAGCGCAGCCTGCTGCGCTCCACGCTCAGCAACCTGAGCCGTGACAGCGACAGCCTCAAGGATGTGCGTGCCGACGCACTGGAACGCCAGCGCCAACGCGAAAACCATTGATGCCCCGCTTGCCAGTGCCTGCCAAGGAGGCGAGATGAGTTCTTCCAGACAATCCCTCGCGCGACGCGAGCCGGCGCTACCTCCCGTACAGGGCAACGGACGTCGGTCAGCCCATCCGCGTGACGCCAAACGTGCGGAACTCGAAGCACGCATCAGTCAGCAGCGCCTCGATGTCAGCCATGCGATGCGCGAACTCAAGGAGGCCACCGCCCCCATCGACCGCGGCTGGGCCAAGGTCCAGCAATACCGCGGCCCGTTGGTGCTGGTGGGCGGTCTGATCGCGGCGCGGGGCGGTTTCCGGCCAAAGAAGGGCCTGAGCCTGCTCAAGCGCGGCCTGATGGGCTGGGTGATGATTCGCCGACTGAGAATATTGTTCGACAAGTAATCACGATACATACCGAAAGCCCCGCCACCTGGCACTCAGGTGGCGGGGCTTTTTTCGTCATTGCGACGTGCAGCTCCGTGAATCCTACCGCGATCAAGCGCTGCGGCTGTCACGCTTGAGCAGATACACGCCCAGATAGAACACCGCGAAGATCAGCCCCAGCACGGCGGCGGCGCCGAAGACATTGCTGCCGTCACCGGGCAGGAACTCCAGGAAGGACGTCAGGAACTGTCCCAGGAAGATCGCCATCGTCAGGTAGGAGAGATTGCGACCGCGCACCGAGGCGTGGCTGCGCTCCACCGTCATGTGGTTGAGCAAGGGGATCGAGAAGCCGAACCCCATGCCGGACAAGACGGCCCCGATACTCATCAGCATCATGTTCTCGGCCTGCTGGAAGACGAACAGGCTGCCGGCATACAACAGGAAGGCAAATACCAGCGTCGGCATCTCGCGCAAGGCACGTGAGACCTTCGGCATCAGCATGGCCGCCACCACCGCAACCAGCGAGATCGACGCCAGGAAGATGCCGGTCGAGGCCTCGTTCAGCCCCAGCAGGCTCAGGCGCTTGGGCAGCATGACAATGGCGGTGAAGAACAGGGTCATGGCCATGGCCGCCGCCAGATAGACACTGGTGAGCGAAGCTGACAGCGCCTGCTGACCCGACTTGCCAGCCGTTTCATCAGGGGCTGCAGGTGACTGCCTGGGCACCATCATCCACAGCATGACCAGCAGTAGCCAGGCCAGCAGGTAGAGCAGGAAAGGCAGCTGCCAGGCGATACCCGCCAGCACACCACTGACGAACAGGAAGATCACGCCGCCAAGTTCGATGGACATGCCCTGCTGGGCGATCATCGCCAGACGTGCATGACCGTGATACCACTCGGAGATCAGCGTGGTGCCGCCCGCCATGACCACCGCGGTCACGCCACCGAGCAGAATGCGATCGGCGAACACGACGACGGTGCCTTCCAGCAGGGCACCGCCTGCCCCCAGCAGACCATACAGAAACAGCCCGCCTGTCAGCGCACGATAGGCGCCGATGCGATCGATCATGCGCCCGGCGATGGGCGCGAACAGCACGGCACCCAGCGACGGCAGGGTAATCAGCCAGCTGGCATGGTTTTCCACCTCAAGCGCCGAGGCGATGCTCAGAAGCCCCGGCGCGACCACGGTTCCCACCATGATGGTCAGACAGGCGATGGCCAGCAGCGTGAAACGCCCGCCGCCAGAAAGTGATCGAGAGGAATCGCGCGTATCCTGCGCGATTCCTCGGGAAGTTGATGTCGTCATATCGGCTCCACTCGGAAACAGGGCCCTCCTGTCAGACGCCACGCGCCCCGCCCCCTCGCTTGCTTGCGTGCTCGCGAGACAAGACCAGCGGCAGGCAGCCAGAGACAGGAGACAAGGCGAGACGGCAGAGACTGGTGAAGGGAGGTTTGGCAGGCCTTCAGACTAGCGAGTGCAGGCTTATAATAGAAATGACAATACTTGATATGACTTATACTGGCTGAACATCAATCAGCCACGAGGGCCGGTATGGAACTCCGCACACTGAAAACCTTCGTCTCGGTGGCGACGCACAGAAGCTTCTCGGCCGCCGCGCGGGAGCTGCATACCGTGCAACCCGCCATCAGCCGCCAGATCGCCGACCTCGAAGCCGAGCTGGGCGTCAAGCTGCTATGGCGCAATACGCGGGAAGTGAAGATGACGGCACCGGGGGAGGCGTTGCTGGAAGAAGCGCAGCGCATGCTGGCGCTGGAGGCGCAGGCACGCAGGCGCGTGGCGATGGCTGCCAGCGGCCAGACCGGCACGCTGCGCATCGGCTACATGAGCTCGGCCTGCGCAAGCTTCGTGCCCGGCCTGATGCGCGACTTCGCCAGCGACCATCCCGAGGTCAGCCTGTCATTGCATGAGATGAGCGCCCAGCAGCAGCTGGATGCCTTCGCGCGTGACGAGATCGACATCGGCCTGTCGCGCCCGCTGCCCAGCGAGCAGCGTGACAGCCTGACCGCCGTGGCCGTCTATGAGGATAGGCTGATGGCGGTGGTGCCCGAGAGGCATCGCCTGGCGCACCGCAAGCGACTGGCTCTCAGCGAGCTTGCGCAGGAGGATTTCGTGCTGTTTCAGCGCGGGCAGGCGACAGGGCTGTTCGATCAGATCATCAGCGCCTGCGGCGATGCCGGCTTCTCGCCCCGCATCCAGCGCCAACCGGCCTTGATGCAGACACTGCTCAGTGAGGTCGCGGCCGGACTGGGCATCGCCATCGCACCAGGCTGCATCCGCCGCCTGCAGCGCGATGGCTGCCAGTTCATCCCCCTGCGCCCGGCACTCGGCGCGGTACCGCTTGAGCTGCACTACCCGACCACACCGGTCCGCCCGGTGATCGAGGCCTTCGTCACGCTGGTGGAGCAACGCCTGCCCGTCATCCGCCAGCAGATGGCGTGAGACGCAGCCAGTGGCGAGAAGGTGCAGGTCAACAGTTCAGGCCGCAGGCCACCGCCGAGGACCACGCCCACTGGAAGTTGTAGCCGCCAAGCTCGCCGGTGACATCCAGCACCTCGCCGATGAAGGCCAGCTGCGGCAGATCGCGCACGCTGAAGTCCTTCTGGGAGATGGCATCGGTGACCACGCCGCCCATCGTCACCTCGGCGGTGCGCCAGCCTTCGGTACCCGCTGGCTTTAGCTGCCAATGATTGAGCGACTGGGCCAGCTGTTCAAGACGTGCATTGGAGAGCTCGGCCAGACTGCGCTCGCTGATGCGGCCGGCATCGGCGTCCTGCCATTCGATCAGTGATTGGGCGAGACGCCTGGGCAGACGTTCGCCCAGCCACGGGCCGATCTGGCGTTTGGGGTGTTGCTCACGCAGGGCCAGCAGCTCCGCATAGGCGTCCGTACCTGGCAGCAGATCGATGCTCAACGGCTGTCCCGGTGTCCACCAGCTGGAGGCCTGCAGCATCGCCGGGCCGGAAAGCCCGCGGTGGGTGATCAGCATCGGCTCGCGATAATGGCCCTTGCCCGCCGTCACGCTCACGTCACAGGCCAGCCCGGACAGCGGCGACAGACGCTCCTTCCACTGCGAGGTCAGCGTGAATGGCACCAGCGCGGCGTAGGTATCGGTGACCTCGAGCCCGAACTGGCGCGCGATGTCGTAACCAAAGCCGGTCGCACCCAGCGTCGGGATCGACATGCCGCCGGTGGCGACCACCACACGCCCTGCCGTATGCGTACCATTGCTGGTCTCGACCCGCATGCCCTCGCCCGCGCGCTCAAGCGAGGTGATGCGCGTGCTGTGGCGAATCTCCGCCCCGGCCCACTCACACTCCGTCATCAGGATCGCCAGCAGGTCCTTGGCGGAATCGGCGCAGAACAGCTGCCCCGGCTTCTTCTCGACGTGCTCCAGCCCATGGCGCTCGACCAGCTCAAGAAAGTGATGCGGCGTGTAGCGCTTGAGCGCCGAGATGCAGAAGTGCGGATTGCGCGAGAAGAAGTTGGCGGGGCCGGCATCCAGGTTGGTGAAGTTGCAGCGTCCACCGCCCGACATCAGGATCTTCTTGCCCGCCTTGTTGGCATGGTCCAGCACCAGCACGCGCTTGCCCTGATAGCCTGTCGTGGCGGCACACATCAGGCCTGCCGCGCCTGCGCCGATGATGATGACGTCATATGTGGCCATGCCGGGCACTCCGTACTGCAAAAGATGAGAAGAAAGTCAGCCAACGCTGTCAGGCAATGCTGGCGGCCACGCAGTTTAGCAGAACGCCCGCCGACCGAGGGATTCTCGGAGGGCGGGCGTCGTTGCGCAGCAAACAGGACAGGCAGGCGCCTGAATCAGCGTTGGCGCATGAAGGTCATGTAGGTGAGGTCACGGAAGGCGCGGTCCAGTTGCTGGAAGCCTGCCAAGGTCACCAGCAGCGTCGAGACCGCATAGCCATAACCGTAGTACTGCGTCCCCAGCTGCTGGCTCAGCAGTGTCAGCCCCAGATTCAGTATCACGAAGGCCAGACACAGCCACAGCGCCGGCGACAGGCGGTCGAGATAGAACAGCACGTTGAGCACCGCCATGAACAGCACCTGGAAGGCCACGCCGATCAGGAAGACATTGAACAGCGGCAGGTACCACGAGGAGAAGCCAAGCAGCTGCATCAGGCTCGGCCCTGCCAGCAACAGCAGCACGACCGTCACCCCCTGCACCTTGAAGATGTCGAGAATGCCGCGGCGCACACTGCTGAGCATGCTGAGACGCCAGCCCTCTATCTCCTCCAGCGAACGTCCGGCCCGGATCGAGCGATCGAATTCACGACAGCCCTCGGCGAAGTCCGTCTCGATACGCATCAGGAAGATCGCCATGCCGGGAATGATCGACAGATAGGCCACGAACAGCGGCAGATCATGCAGCGGCGCCGCTCTCAGAGGGCCGATGACCTGCACCGACGTGATATCACTCAGCCAGAAGGCCAGCTTGTCGACCCAGACGCCAAGATTGTAGAGCAGGCCGATCATGAACAGACGCGGCTTGAAACGTCCCCAGCGCAGAAAATCACGGTCCCACGCCTTGTCACTGGCATAGTCACGACAGACCCGCCCCAACAGATAGAACAGCAACACTGCCTGACCGATGGCAAAGGCCGCCAGCAACCCTTCACGACCGAATCCCTTGAGCAGAAGTCCCAGTCCGATCATGGTGAGATAACCCAGCAGGAAGGCCATCAATACCTGACGATAGGCCTTGAGCCCGGCCACGAAGACCGCCACCGCCCAGACATTGCTGAGCAGCACGAAGCTCATCAGCATCATCACCCGATAGGCCCAGGGTGTCTCGGCGAAGCTGGTCAATGCCAGCGCAAGCCCTACCCCACCGGACAGTAGCGTGATCAAGGTCATCAGCCCCAGCATGTTGGGCACGATGGCACCGTCATTGCCCTCGTAGAGGCGATCCGACACATAGCGCGTGAAGATCAGCTGGAAAGGCCCGGTAAGTATCAGCGACGCCGCGATCAACCAGGTGACCGACACCGAGAATTGCGTGATGTAGTCTGCCGTCCAGCTGGCTCCTTCATGACTGGCCACACTGAGCATGCCCAGCGCCATGACCGCCAGTATGGAGATCACCCACGGACCGGAGCCAATCAGCGCCGCGTAACCATAGGCGCGCATGGCCCCGAGATAGGTGTCCTGCTTGAGCAGATGACGAAGTTCAAATCCGATACCGGCCATCTCAGACTTCCTCCGCCACGGTCATTTCGGCACGCTGCGCGCGCTCATACAGTGCCTGATATCGCGACAGCATCAGGGTATCGCTGTATTCACGCTCGACACGCTCGATACCGACATCCCGCGCTGACTGCCACGCCAGCGGGTCATTCAGCAATTCCGCCGCGGCTTCCGCCACCCGCTCGGGGCTGGCGATGGGCACGACGCGCCCGGCAGCCTGCTCAGGCGAGCCATCCCCCAGCAACATTTCACGACAGGCACCGACATCTGTCGTCACCACCGGCACACCCGCTGCCAGTGCCTCCAGCACGACCAGAGGCTGCGCTTCGCTGATCGAGGTCAGCACGATCAGACTGGCACTGGCCAGCACCTCATCAATGTCCTGGAAGCCCAGGAAGGTCAGGTGGTCATCCAGCATCAGCTGCTGCGCCAGTGAATGACATTCCTTGGCATATACCGGGTTCTCATCCGAGGGGCCCACCACCACGCCTTGTGCGTGCGGCATCTTGACCAACAGATGACGCAGCGAGCGGATGAAGGTCTTGATGTCCTTGATGGGACTGACACGCCCGATCAGCACGATTCTGCCCTGCTCGCGTCCCTGCCGGGTGCGCTCGCGCAGACGCCGGAAGCGTTCCAGCTGAATGCCGTTGGGAATGATGCTCGACTTCTCCGCCGTCACGCCATCACGCAGCTGGCGCTGCTGATTGCCGGCGTAGAGCGTCGTCACATCACTGGCGGCTGCATAGGTCATGCGTCCCAGGCTCTGGAAGAAGCGCACCCACAGTTCACGCAGATAGCCGGAGTCTGAACGCAGTCCATGACTCAGCGGGTCTGTCGGTGTCCGGATCCAGCTCGCTTCCAACAGATCGATATGGCGTTCCTTGGTGTAGATCCCGTGCTCGGTGATCTGCAATGGCGCACCGGTGTGGTGATGCGCCATCGCACCGAGAAAGCCGGCATAGCCTGTCGAGATGGCATGCAGACTGCGTCCGCGCGGCAACTGACGGGCGAGACTTGCCAGCTTGAACATCGGCGCGTGCATGTTGCGCACCGACCAGAAGTAATGAAGGAAGGAAGTTTCGGTGTAGTCATTCTCGTAATGACGCACGATTTCTTCCCACGCCAGACGGCTGTGCAGAAAGTCCTTGCGACTCAGTCCTCCCGGCGCCTCCAGCAGGCGTGAGACGCGGGCGAGATCTTCCGGCGCAGCGTCTCCCGTCTTGAGATTGTCATGCAGCTCACGACTGGCCGCGAAGGCCATCGGACAGCCCTTGCCCTTCATCCTGGGCAGATTCTGTACCTGATGCTGTGCATGTATGTCTTCATCACCCATCAAGTAATGACACTCCAGATGCACGACGTTGTCCGGCAACTCGTAGCGCACGCCCTCGTAGTCCTCGGGGCGGCTGCCAAGAAACACGATGGCAAATCGTGTCGTGGCCAGACCGCGGATCAACTGGTCGACCCACCCTGCCACCCCGCCACGCACCATCGGATAGGTGCCTTCCAACAGCAGCACCACATCCGCAGCCGGGTCATCCTTGTGCAATCGCGGCAGGCTCATTGCCAGTACTCCATGGGTTTCAACAAGCTGACGGGGACGCAGTCCCGCGTCTTGAGAGAGGTGAACAGCTGGCGAATGTCCGGCAGGTGCCGCTGGCGCAGGGCAAGCTCTCCCTCGATTTCCGCCAGACTGATGGGGCTGATGCCCAGACGCCTGGCCGCATCAAGACCCTCGCGGGCCTCGCCCAGCTGCCCCTTGAGCAGGCACAGCTGTGCACGCAAGGCCCAGCGTGAGGCCGTTTCCTTGCGGGAAAGAGCGTCATCCAATGCCACAAGCCCCTTGTCGAGCAACACATCGAGCGAGCCACCCTGCGCCAGCCCTATCAAGCCGAATTCGGCATAGAGCTGCGCGGTGGTTTCCGCGATTCGTCCTTCAGGGTCTGGACGTTGTGCACGCTCCTGCTCCAGCTCCGCAAGCTGCGCCATCAGGTCATCCTCGAGATTGCTGAGCATCGAATAGGCCAACAGACGCACCTCATCCACCTCATCCCCCACGCCCTGACGCATCAGCGCCACGGCGCGTGCACGCGGCAGATGGCGCGCCTGCATCAATGCCTGCTGACGCTGGCGCACATTGCCGGACTGCTCCAGCACGCTGGCCAGTCCTTCACGCAACACCTGACTGTCCACGTTCAATGAGGTCGGAGCCTGTTCCGGGAAATCCGGCGCACTGATACGACGCCAGCGGACTTCCGCTGGCGGTCGCGCTCGCGCCAACCCCGGAATCACGAAGAGCCCCAGCCCCACACCGCCAATCAACGGCAGCAACAGACAGAGCAGAGCGAGCCACACGGTCAGACCTGACGAGAAGCGCTGCTGCAGGCGCGCCGGCAACATCAGGTAAAGCGCCAGGGTCTGTAGACAGGCGCCGCCCAGATGCCAGTAAAGCCCACCATGAATGCTGGCCAGTGACGAAAGCTCACTGCTGAACAAGGCTTGCAGATCCAGCACCGATTGCAGGGCATCACTGATGGGCGCCAGCCAATGTGCCCAGGCCATCAGCTCCATCAGGCTGGCCACGACCAGCAACAGGAAGCCGAGCACACGGCCTGCATGCCCCAGCACACCGGAGGTGACTGATGGCGCTCCTGCTCCCGTAACCATTGCGTGTGATGAACGACCGTGTGATGAACGAGCATGCGACTCCTGCCTGCGCTCAGGGTCTTGGGACGGACTCTGGAGCAGACCCTGGGCACGGTCTTGTGAATGAGGCTCAGGAGTTGACATGCACGGCCTCATCGACAATCTCGCCCGACGCGGTCTGCCGAGTGGCTACCTTGTGCAGCGTGGAGTTCTTCAGATCAGGCTTGCCCGACGCATCCGTTCCAGCACTGGCAGCCTGCTGCCCCCTTCTGGTCGATACGGGCTGCTGCCAGGGCTTCTCGAGAGAGACCGCATGCGAATGGGACTGAACGCACGGGGTGCGTCGCAAGGACTCCATCAGCTCGGTCACGGAGGTCTTGCCGTCCAGCGGCATGGCCTCGAACATCAACGACCGTGCCACGGCCGGGTCCTCGAACAGACGGTCCAGTGCGGCCGACATGCGGGCGCGATAGGAGGTCATCGCGCGCTCTCCCGTCAGCGGCATGATCGTCACCCAGCTGCGCTGCCCGCTCTTGAGAGAAAGATCGAAGCACTCATCCAGTCCACGGCGCTGCTCATCGATGGCACCACTGATGTCGTGGGCCTGCTCATCGGTCACCGTGTAACCGAGAGTCAGCGTGATCGCGACCGCTTCGACCCGATTGCGCCGCACATGCTGCTGCCAACGCGCCAGACTGCCGTGCAGCGCACTTTCATCACGCGGCGTGATGGCCATGTGCTCGCCAAGGCGCGCACCGATGACGGACAGCAACTGCAACTGGCCCTCATGGAAATCGACAAACGGCATGTCGAGCACCACGAACAGTCCATGCACCTGTCCATCGAGGTCCACCAGCGGCACCACGCAGAGCGGCATGCCCTCCGCAACCTCGGTGTAATCCTCAAGGCTTGTCATCTCGCCATGCATCACGCAATCGGTCAGCATCGGATGATCCAGTGCCAGCTTGCCACGCGCACCCAGCCAGGCTGACGGAGCGCCCAGCGCTCCATTCGCGTCAACAGGCACCAATGCCATCTGACGCACACGAGAATACTGAGCGACGAAGGCCAGCATTTCCTCACCCATGAGTTCCAGGGTGTGGCGACTGTCACGCACCGCTTCAGACAGCATGCGCGCATGGAACTGACGCCCAAGCCGGGTCAAGGCATCACGCAGCGTGAAGGGCGTGGCTGCCATGCGCTCCGCCAGCTGGTCATGCGAGACACGCAGCGTGTGGTAGTGACGCAGGAAGGTTTCCTGGCGGCGGGCCTGGTGGTGGCCTGCCAGCACGACACGCCGATACTGGCGCCGCCAGTGTGCGGTGATTTCACCACACAGCAGGCCAAGCACCAGCAGTGCGGCAGCATTGACCGCGAAGCTGCCATTCAAGCCCTCGGCCAGTGATGCCAGGCCAGTACCTGAGACATCGGCACCTGCCAACAGCAGGCTCTCGGCCGCCATCAGCACGATACCGATCAGACCGGCCACCAGACCCGCGGCCACACCATGCTTGCCCCCCATCAGAATGGGGCCGGCCATCAGCAGCCAGGGCATGCCGGTCGCCAGCAGCAGCGGGTCCTGCGGATGCAGCACCACACCCGCCAGCGGCAGCAGGACTGCCAGCAACAGCATGTCCATCCACCAGCGTCGGCTACCGGCAGTACCTGCCAGCGCCGCTTGCAGGTCACTATCGGACTGCTCGGCACTGACCTGTTCGATCTTCGGAAGATCGTTGAAGGATTGGGGAGCGTTCACGGTCACCTCATTGCGCCAGGGCGATGTCGTCTACCAGGTCATCCAGCAGGTCATTGGCTTCACCGCTCAAGGTCGAGAAGCCCCAACCGCCACGTGCACCACTACCACTCCACAGCAGGTTGCCGGAGCTGACATCGACCACTTGCAGCGTCATGCCTACGGCAGGCTCTCCATCCAGACCGGCCTTGTAATGCCACTCCTCCACCGCACCGGTGACCAGATAGCGCACGCCATGCTGCTGCGCCCAGCTCAAGGCTTCCTGCTGATCGACATCATCATTGATGGCCAGCGGATTGACCGGTGTCTTGCGCGGCACGATACGCGGCGAGGCGATGCCTTCACGCGCCAGGCTGGTGACCAGCATGCCGCGGGCCTTTTCCCCTGCCAGCGGGGTTTCGGAGTGATTGGCCAACGGAGCGATGGCCCAGGCGGCATCGGCCTGAAGCGACGTGGACTGGTGGACACGCGTGGTGCCCGCGCAGGCCGTCAGAGCCAGTGCCAGGGCGGCGGTTGCCAGGGTCTTGCTTGCAGTCATCAAACGCATTGCTTGTCTTCCTTGTGAGAGGGCCTTCGCAGGGCCCGCAAAAAATGTCGGGAGTCACGCGCGTGTCTCAACCCCGCCAGCGCGACATCGGTTCAGCTTTTGCCAGGCTTCGCTGACATGACGTCAGCTACCCAGAAACATCTGATAGGTGAGAGCCGAGCCCAGCCGTGTGGCGTCATCGACACCGGTGCCATCATCAGCGGTGAATTCGAGACTCAGTTCGTCTCCGCCCAGAATGCTGGCGCCCAGACCTACGCCGACTCGGGTGCTGAAATCGCCCGTCGGCATGCGATAGCCACCGCTGACGTCAAGACTCATGCGCGGTGAGGCCACCTGTGGATAGGCACTGCCCGGCAGGCCTCGACTAATCTGGAAGCCACCGCCGACATAGCTCGAGTCATCGCTGAACAGAGAACCGATCGTGCTGCCTGACGTGAGGCGTGCTGCCGTTTCCTCCGGCAGGCTCGAGGCCAGATCGCTGGATTCATGGTTGGCGAATACGCGGGTCTCGAGGCGGTAACGCGCACCGGAAATCACGGCATGACGCCACTGGGCATCGAAAACCGAGCCCTCGGCCAGAGATTCACGGGAATCCATCGAGCTGAACTGACGCTGGTAGGCCGTCATCGAGAGTTGGTCACGCGCGGTCAGCTGCCAGCCGAATTCCATGCCGACACGGTCTTCCACCGCGAGCAGGCGCAGTAGATCACTGGCATCGGTGGTCTGGTTGTAGCTGGCAAACAGGCCAAGATTCAGGTTGTCGCTCCAGTTCCAGTCACGACGCAGACTTGCTGTCAGACGCGAATCAGCGTCACTCGCCACGCTGCCGAGAGACAGCCGGGTGCTCCCGGCGCCATCCTGGTCCCGACGCTTGCTGGAAAGCTCCAGATAGCGCTCGTTCTCCAGTCCATCGGCATCCACTTCCGGAGCAGTGCCATCACTGTCGAGCTGACGAGTTCCCAGCGTCAGACGGCTGGTGAAATCGTCACTGCTAGTCTCGAACATCGCCTGCTGTTGCTCGATCTCGAGATCACTGATCTCCTGATGGGACACCGTGACCGCCGCGCGCTCAGGCAGCTCACGGCGCAGGCTGGCGATTTCGCTGCGCATGTCATTGCCGCCGGCCTGCAGCTGCTCGGCAACCCGCAGGGCATCTGCATCGCGCCCCAGGGCGGAATAGGCAAGAAAACGCTCATCGAGTTGCAAGGCAGGCTCACGCTGTTCCAGCAGTCGGGTCAGCGTGGCGGTGTCACGCCGACTGATGGCGACCTGCAGCGTGTGGCTGATGTCGGGGGTCTGCCCGAACTGTTTCTGCACGCGCCACAGATAGCGCTGACGGGCGGTCTGGTCCATGCCAGCCAGTGTCTGCTGGGCAAGATTTCCCTCGTCACTTGACGCCAGAGGTGCGAGTCGAGCCAATATCAGATCATGCCATCGGGTGCTCTGCTCAGCGCCCATCTGCTCCCGCGATGCGCCGAGTGCATCAATCTGGGCCTGCAGTCGATCGCGATCATCCAGTTGGTCCAGTTGACGAACCAGTTCCGGGGCCAGTTCGCTCAGGGCATGACGGCGCAGACGGAAGGCTTCATTGCCATGACCCGCCTTGCGCATCAGGTCTGCCAGCACGATCTGGCGAGTGGAATCGGCGGGATAGTTGGCCATCATGTAGCGATACCAATGGGTCGCCCGCGCCGTGTCACCCAGAGTGCGATAACCGGTCGCCACGGCTTCGGCCATCACCAGTGAGTTACGCCCTTCCTGATCCCAGCGCTTGAGGTGCTCACGCAGCAGGTCGAGTTCGCCGGCAGCCGCCATGGCCTGCAGGCCGCCCGCCGCCAGTTCACGATGGTCCGGAAAGCGCACCAGCGCCTGACGATAGATCTCGATGGCGTGATGGTTCCTGTGGTCACGCAGCGCAAGGCTGCCGCGTACGCTCCAGTACTCGGCCAGGCTTTCCACCTTGTCAGGGTGCTGCTTCGCGAGCTTCATCAGCTCACGCGCCTCTTCAGGCTGCCCCAGCTCCAATGCCAGCTGAACGGCACGCAGCAACGCCGACCCATCCTGTTGCTGGTGCCAGCGCTGCCTGGCCAGGCGCGTCACCAACTCAAGATCACGATCTTCACTGGCAGCCTGCATCAACTGATTGTTTTCCCAGGACTCCAACGGTGTCGCAAGGCTCTTGTGGCTCAGCGATACCACCATGTCCTGACGATCACCCAGCGTCGTCGCGAGCAACGCACGCTTCTGCCAGTAGTCCGCTCGGGGTTCGGGATCACTCGGCGGTGCGACCTGGTCAAGGACCGCAAGAGCGCCCTTGAAATCCCAGCGTTTGATCAGCACTCGGCTTTGATCCATCGCGGTGACGGAGCGTTGGCTCTTGAAACGCTCCGATAGCGCCGCCCAAGCATCAGAAGACGCCTTCAGCTGACCGGTCTGCTCCAGGAAAGTAGCCAGGCGCGCCATCAGGTTGGCGTCGAGCAGGTCATGCTGCTGCCAATCACGCAGCACGCTGATGGCAACGTCGGGATAGCCAAGATGGTCCAGCACGTGAATGTAGCGGGTGCGATCGGTGATGTTCATGGCGCCGGTGCGCTGAAGCTGCTCCAGTGCCTGGCGAGACGCTGGATAATCACTCAGCCCGATCGCCAGTGCCGCGACCTTGCGCAGGTCTTGCGGTGTTCGGGTTCGCTCGGCCAGCTCCTGCTCATATTTCAGAGCAGCAGCGGGATTGCCGTTCCAGCGTTCGACATCCGCCAATGAACGAAGATGTTCGAGATCATCGGGCTCGCGCTCGTGCAGGGACTTGAGCAACCGGGTCGCCTCATCCAGATGCCCGAGCCCCATGGCCAGCGCTGCATGGCGCTGCACGCCCTCAAGGTCATCCGGATCGAGTGCCAGCAGATCGGCTGACCAGCGATAGGCCTGCTCGGGCTCATCACTGTCGAGCGCAATGCCGATGCCGATCTTGAGCAGCTCGGCATCCTGCGGGTCATGCGCCAGATACTCTCGGGCATAACGCATGGCCTGGCGCGAATCATCCGCCTGCAGCGCCGCCGTCAATGATCGCCTGGCCGCCTCGAGCGGCGTGATTTCCGCCGCCATGGCAGCAGGTATCACCCACTGCACCAGGCTGGCCATCGGGGCATCATCGGTGGAGAGGCGCCAGGCCTTGTGCCAGGCCTCGGCAGAGCGTTCAGGGCGATTGGCCTGCAACCAGACACGCGCCGCCTCTCCGTACCAGTGCACGCGCTGATCATCGGCGCGATCGCCCAGCAGTTCATAACAGGCAGCGGCCTGAGCCGGCTCACCGATATTCAGCCACCAGCTGGCGATCTTGTTGAGCTGCCCCACCGCCCTTTCCGGCAAGGCACTTTCATCGCCAGCGACCATCTGCTGGGCATACTGATGTAGCGCCCGACTCAACGCCGGCAACTTTTGCTCCCGGACATCGGGCGATGATGCCAGATACTGCCCCCACTTCACTTCCAGCAATGCCCAGCGCACATCAGGCCTGTTGGATGCCTCTACCGGAGCCAGCGTGTGCTCGGCATTGAGATAATCACCACTGGCGATCTGCAGACGCGCCACGGCCATGCGGTTGTCCAGTTCATCCGGGGCGGAATTCAGACGCGCCTGGGCGAACAGCAAGGCCGCGTGGCGGTCGTTGTCAGCATCCGGTGCCTCTTCATCCAGCAGATGGCGTGCCGGGAAGACAGCCACCAGGGTCAGCACCATGCCGACGCCAGCCACCTTGAGGCCCAGCGGCGAGAGCAAACGATCAGTCAGACGCATGGCAAGCCACCTCGATGGTCACGGGGCCGGGGCCTGCGTAATTCAATCGGGTACCATCCCCATCCTCAGTGGCCTGCGCGCCCGGCGCCGTGACACGACATCCTCGGGTGGCACCAAGCTCGACCTTGAGATCCACGGTATCAGCGGCCAGCGTCATGCTCAGCGAGCCATCATGGCGCACCGGCTCTGCCATCAGACGACCATTGGCATGCTTGAGATAGGGTGCATTCGGAGGGGTGTCCTGCGTGATCAGCACCGCCTTGTCACCTCCGCTGAGGGCCACATAACGTCCCGGCTTGATATCTCGCACACCGGCCACGCCCTGCGAGGCAGACAGATCCGGCCATCCCATTTCACGCGGCAGGCGCAGCGTGCGGGTATTGCGGGTGCCGGTGACCTGCCAGCCCCCCTCCAGACGGCGAGCAACACCCACGGAATACCAGTCGCGTGCCACCTTGCTCCAGGCGGAGGTATGCAGCGGCAAGGTGTCGAGGGTCAGCACGTAGTCATAGACCTGCTTGAGGGCCCGCAACGCCGCCGGGGTCGCGGCGGAATAGAAGTGGTAGTAGATGCTGAGTGACTTGAAGCGACGTGGCTCGTCCGTCAGCTGGAAGGTCTCGATGACACGACGGTAACCCCAGAGCGGCCCCTGCATCTCGTTGGTGTAGACGTTCTCATTGATCTGCGCTGCCAGTACCTGCAACTCATCCCCCACCGGACGCAGCATCGGTGACATCTGGGTCAGCGACGGATTGTCCCTGGTGATATCGGTATTGCCGCCATTGAGGTTGGCGAGCCCGTACTCACGCGTGATGGCCAGTGGCTTCTCCGGTGGCAGTGCATCACCGGACCACAGAATCATCTTCACCTTCTTGTTCGGAGGCAGCAGCGTCTTTTCGATGTAATCGGAAGACCCGATGATCTCGCGCTTGTAGTCGAAGCGGTAATCACCCAGTGGCAGGTTGTAGCCAAAGCCTGCTGCCGTCTCACCCTCACCTGCCAGATCCCCTTCCTTGATCTGCAACCAGGAAAAGGGGTGACTGAAGGTATGGGTGGCCGCCTCTACCCATGGCAGGGCGAAGATACGCCGCGCCAAGGGCTCAAGCTCGGGGCCATCCTGCGGGCGCATGCTGACCGGGCCGAACTCGCCTTCTACCACGGAGACAGTGGTCGGCACCTTGTACTTGCTGAGCACCTCGTCATAGAGCACCTTGCCGGTGAAGGGGGTGCCGGGGAACTCCGCGTGACTGATGAAGGCGTCACCATCGATATGCGTCTCCCAGTAACGCGCGCCATTCTCGGTCGTGGCGTCCGGCATCGGGAAAGGTTTCAGGTTCAGCGACGTCTTCAGGAAGGCGAAGGGGTCAATGATCCAGCGTGACTGTGAGCCGATGCCACTCAAGACCCAGGGAGCGACCGCCACGCCGCCCCAGTCACCTGTCATGACCGGTGAAAAGCGATTGCCGCGATTGTCCTCAAGCTCCAGGTGGGAAATGTTGTCCTCGCGCTGGCTGTTGAAGCCCCCCTGGAATTTCGGATTGCCCTGCAGCATTCCCTCGAAATCAATCATCGCATCATGATGGATTTCCTTGTGAGAGGTACTGCCGTCTGCCGAATAACCGCGCAGGCCGGTCAAGGCACCGACTTCCCCATGGAAATCCACCGCAGGCGACCCCAGCATCGCGATGCGGGTACCTTCCCGCATCTGCCGTGCCAGCCAGCGGTCAAAGTCGATGGGCGCGCTATCAGAGGAAGGCAACCAGGTGACAATGCCGGCATAGCGTCCCTTGAGCACATCTGTCGGCAGCGGTGCATTGATATCGCGATATTCCACCGCGTACCCCATGTACTCGAGAATCACGCCCAGATAGCGGAAGAGGTCGGTATCCGCGATGTCATTCTCATGTGCACTGGCCTTGTCGTAGAACGCCAGAATGCGGCGCGGTACCGGCTCGATCAGTCCGACCCCCATCTGATTGAGGGCAGGCACGCTGACCCACGGCACGAAACCGGCGTCGTGGATACGCCTGGCAGTCTTGCGCGCCAGCTTGCGCTGGGCGGGGGGCACGTAGTCGATGGCAATCGCCGTCAGACCAAGATCCGTCACGTGTTGCAGCTTGTCGGCGAGCCATTCGCTATCCTCATCGCTCACCCGCGCATAGTGCTCGCTTTTCGGATTCCAGCGTCGATAGAGAGATTCCGCCGCCACACCGACAACATCCTCCTGCACGGCATCGAGCACCTCGAAGCCGCGATTCATGATCAGCTTCATCTCGGGATGGCGTTGATGAATCCGCTTGATGATGGAGACCAGCGATTGCTGTTGAACTCTGGCCTCGGCGGCGTCATCGGTGAAGCGCCAATAGCTGTCCAGCGTATCGAGAAACAACCCTCGATAACCCTGCTGCCAGAGTGCATCAGCTCGCTGAGCCAGATGCTGCTGCCAACGCGGGTCAGAAAGATCCGCGACCTTGCTGTTCCAATCGGCATTGACGCCACGTGTCGCCGCCTCGAGATCACCCGAGACACCCTGACGCCAGCCTTCCAGTTCACCGACGCTCAGATAGGCAAAGACCTCACTGCCATGGGCAGCCAGACGCTTGAGGCCCTGCGGCATCGCATTGCCGCTCGCTGTATCCTCGGGCTCGCTGTCGTCTGACGAGGAGGACGAGTGGCGCCCCTTGACGCTATCCGCTTCCACCACGACCCAGTCGAACTGATCGAGCTGCTCATACGGAAGATCATTGCCGTAGTAGAACGCCACACTCGGCGCGTCAGCAGTGCCGGCGGCCTTCACATCGGGACCTGCAAGATCAGCAGGTGACATCGCCCCGTCTGCCTGAGCGATGACAGGCAGGACAGCAAGCAGGAGATGGGGCAGCCAACGACAGATGGGCATCGAGAATTTCTCTTCCAGTTTACGTAAGTCTTTTGCCTTAGTTCAGACATGAGATATGCCATCACCGACAAATATTCATGGGAAAAACAGGGGTGCCTGTCAGCGATATAGACACTTGGCTACTTCCTGAGCCCACTGATCATCCGCACACGATTTCAGTCAGTGGCGTGAACCAATGACGGTATTGTCTCGAGGTGATTATTCATACAATGCGACTTGGCAACTCGGTGTATCAAATACCTGATCGCCAAATACAAAATGACAAACAATGTGTTGATGACATCCGAAACCCGCAACAGGTGAATGGCGCAAGACACATTCCCGGCATATAAAAGCGCATCAGGCATCATCACTTCCATGGCATGGCGCCAGTGGCTGCAGATACGCCATACAACCGGGACTCGTTTGCATCAAGACCGGAAACGTCATCAACAGCAAATGCTTATGAATCCTGAAGAGCACCACGATTGGCGAGCCACTTCACAGCTGAGTGACTGAAAAGCCATTCGTCATTTGAAACACATGGACTACAGGCCATCCCAGGATGAGCAATAGACTTTGTGAAAGTCGACTGACATCACATGCCAGCATCACGACAATGAGGCACTATTGATGAACACTCATCAGCTCGAAACGCCACTATATCTCGTCACCATCAGCGTTAACTATTCGACCGTTCAATGAAGTGTGATTTCAACGAAAGAAATCAATCATCAACAGAACTCATTCCTCTCTTTCGGTGAGATCGCAATTTAAAAGGATAATAATCCGTGATTCAACAAAATATCGGAAACACTATTAAAGCGTGACTCATGCCGCCCTGACGCCACGACCATCCTCAGACTCTAACCCCATCGCAAGGACTACTCATCTCATTCATTGCGTAACCCGGTGTAACTTTCAGGCCAGGATATCAAGTAAACGCTGAAAAAACGCAGCATCCATCAATGCGATTTATTCTTGTTGACCATCGGATGAACAAGCGCTGTTACCGGTTAATTCAGTGGTGCGCTCCTTCAGTACGACGATGAGAGGGCCACAGATGTCATGGTTGAAAATAATTTTCAGCCCGGTCAGATGTCAGGTCTTGCTGGGAGTTGTCCAGCAAGCTCCAGAGACTGACAAGACCTTCGCCGACGTGTGCTGAAGCCCTGTAGACCATCTGCCGGCCATATCTACCTGGCCTGCCTATCTGCCTGCCTGTCACCTCTCACCAGCCTCGCCCACCAGCCCGGCCCTACCTCTTCACTTCTCATTCCCACCCTCGCCCTGAATGCACGACACCCCCACCGTCAGAGACGATGAGGGTGTCTTGTCAGACCGGACAGACTAGCCAGTCACGGCGCGTCTCAGACGATGACGCCCTGGCTGCGCAGGTAATCATCGTAGGTGCCGGAGAAGTCGACCACGCCATCGGCCTTCAGCTCGATGATGCGGGTGGCCAGCGAGCCGACGAATTCACGGTCGTGGCTGACGAAGATCAGGGTGCCCGGGTAGTTTTCCAGCGCGAGGTTGAGCGCCTCGATGGATTCCATGTCCAGGTGGTTGGTCGGCTCATCCATCACCAGCACGTTGGGCTGCTTGAGGATCAGCTTGCCGAACAGCATGCGGCCCTGCTCGCCACCGGAGATGACCTTGACCGACTTCTGGATGTCATCATTGGAGAACAGCATGCGACCCAGGGTGCCACGCACGACCTGCTCACCGCCGCCGGTCCACTGCGCCATCCAGTCATAGAGGCTCATGTCGTTGGCGAAGTCATGGGCGTGGTCCTGCGCGTAGTAGCCGACGTCCGCGGCGTCGGTCCACTTCACTTCACCGGCGTCCGGGTGCATCTCGCCGACCAGGGTGCGCAGCAGCGTGGTCTTGCCGATGCCGTTCGGGCCGATGATGGCGACACGCTCACCGGCGGCGACCGTGAAGCTGAAGTTCTCGAACAGGGTGTTGCCGTCGAAGCCCTTGGAGAGCTTGTCGATCATCACCGCGTTGTTGTGGACCTTCCTGGTCTGCTCGAAGCGGATGAACGGGCTGACGCGTGAGGACGGCTTGATCTCGTTGAGCTGGATCTTGTCGATCTGCTTGGCACGCGAGGTCGCCTGCTTGGCCTTGGAGGCGTTGGCGGAGAAGCGGCTGACGAAGGACTGCAGCTCGGCGATCTGCGCCTTCTTCTTGGCGTTGTCGGCCTGCAGCTGTTCACGCGCCTGGGTGGCGGCGGTCATGTACTCGTCGTAGTTGCCCGGGAACAGGCGCAGCTCACCGTAATCCAGGTCCGCCATGTGGGTGCAGACACTGTTCAGGAAGTGACGGTCGTGCGAGATGATGATCATGGTGCTGGACCGCGCGGTCAGCACGCCTTCCAACCAGCGGATGGTGTTGATGTCCAGGTGGTTGGTCGGCTCATCGAGCAGCAGGACGTCAGGATCGGAGAACAGCGCCTGTGCCAGCAGCACGCGCAGCTTCCAGCCCGGCGCGACTTCGCTCATCGGTCCCAGGTGCTGCTCGATGGGGATATCGAGGCCCATCAGCAGCTCACCGGCACGCGCTTCGGCGGTGTAGCCGTCAAGCTCGGCGAATTCGACCTCGAGGTCGGCGACCTTCATGCCGTCTTCCTCGCTCATCTCCGGCAGCGAGTAGATGCGGTCACGCTCGGCCTTGACCACGGCCAGACGCTCGTGGCCCATGATGACGGTGTCGAGCACCGTGTATTCCTCATAGGCGAACTGGTCCTGACGCAGCTTGCCCAGACGGATGTTGGGCTCGAGCATGACGTGACCACCGGACGGCTCCAGATCGCCACCGAGAATCTTCATCATGGTCGACTTGCCGCAGCCGTTGGCACCGATCAAGCCGTAGCGATTGCCACGCCCGAACTTGGCGGAGACGTCTTCAAACAGCGGCTTGGCACCGAACTGCATGGTGAGATTGGCGGTAGAGATCACGAGGGAATATCCGTTTGAAATGAAAAAGGTGGGCGGTGACGAAGCGTCACGCTGGCGCCGGGAAACACGGGGGCCGCAAAGGCCTGGCAGGCATCAGCCGCGGAAGAAGACTTCCAGCAGGTGATAGCCGAACTTGCTCTTCAGCGGCCCCTGCAGGGTATTGAGCGGGCCCTTGAAGATGGCGCGATCAATGCCGCCGACCATCTGGCCGGGGCGCACTTCGCCCAGGTCACCGCCCTGCTTGCCGGAGGGACAGGTGGAGTGCTTCTTCGCCAGTTTCTCGAACGGCTGGCCGCGCTCCAGTGACTGCTTGAGACGCTGCGCCTCGGCCTCGGTCTTCACCAGAATGTGGCGTGCCATGGCAATACGAGCCATCTCGTGTCCTCTTGCAGGCGGAATCGGTCTTGCCTCACGCCATCTTATGCCCCGGATATCCCGGAAGCAGGCCCGACGTCACCCGACCACGCCACTGGCGGCATGACAGTCGTCATGACGCGAGATCAGGCGTTCGGGGAAGGTGAGACAGGCGATGGGGTGAGTCTGAAGGCGGGCATGATAACAGCTCAGGATGACAGACGCTGTAGTGCAAGCTCGATAGCTCGCTCAGAAACGCGAAAAGCCCGCATCGTGAGATGCGGGCTTTTCTGAATCTGGTGGAGGAGGAGGGATTCGAACCCTCGAAGCCTTTCGACTTACACACTTTCCAGGCGTGCTCCTTCGACCACTCGGACACCCCTCCAGATCAGTGCTCTCATTGGTCACCCGACTGCGTCGTGTTTCCCTTGAGAACGCGGCGTATATTATCGATAACCTTCGAGTGGCGCAAGCCTTTTTTCCAAAAACTTTCAGATAGATAGCGTCAGCGCTCTCACTCTGCTCACTGACCCTGCGCCCTCACCCTGCGCTTGCACCCTGTGCTCTCAACCCGCGCACTGGCCCAAGGGCGTGCTCATCGTCACGGCCCCAGCACCACGTAATCGCCGCGGGCCTCGAAACACAGTCGCGGAGCGGACTGCCCTTCGGCCTGACACCACAGCTGCTGGGTCAGCGACAGTCGCGCTCGCCGCCCTGCCGCCAGGCGCTCGCCCACTTCGTCCAGCGCTGCCATGTCATCCGGCGCGCAGAGGATGTGATAGTCGCCACTGACCGGGGCCAGAAACCGCTGACTGGCCTGCGACACCACGATATCGCGCTGGATACCGCGGGCACGCAGCCAGAGCGTCAGCCAGCTCCAGCCACACAGGGTCGCCTCGAGACTCATGGCGCCTCCGAAGGCGGTGCCCTTGTCATTGAGATTGGGCGGCAGACGCAGGTGCCAGCTCAGCTGCCCCGTCGCACGCTCGGGCTCTGACCACTGCATCTCGACAAGCCCCAGATGAGCGGCCAGCGGGATCGCCTGACTCAGCCAATCACGGAACCGTGAAAGATCGTCACTGACCGGCGCCGCGAGAGTGCCCGACCGCCCCTGCCCGTCACGCGACAAAGGCAGCGGTGGCCAGGCTTCACCACTCGAGCGCAACTGCTCGTTCATTCAGCGTCTCACTGCCAGCGTTCGACGAAGTCGGCACTTTTGCGGTTCGGCAATGGCTTGAGGCGTCCGCCCGGAGTGCCGAGATAAAGGAAGCCGACCAGCTCATCCTGCTCACCCATGCCCAGCCCTGCGTGCACGATGGGGTCAAAGGCGTAGCCGCCGGTGCGCCACATGCCACCGAGCCCCTGGGCCTGAGCGGCATACAGCATGGCGTGGGCGGCACAGCCGGCGCTGACCACCTGCTCGACACGCGGCACCTTGGGGTGGTCCGGCGTGACCCTGGCGATCACCGCGATCACCATCGGCGCACGCAGCGGCTTCTTGCTGGCCGCTGCCTGGGCGGTCTCGTCACCCGCCGGCGACTTGTTGCGCTCCGCCTCGGCGAACAGCTCGCCGAGACGCTCAAGCCCGCTGCCCGTGAATTCGATGAAGCGCCAAGGCGTCAGCTCGGCGTGGTCCGGCGCGCGCAGGGCGGCCTGGTAGATGGCCTCCATCTGCGTCTCGCTCGGGGCCGGCGCCATCAGCTTGCCCATGGAATTGCGTTCATGCAGTAACGTCAGCGCGTCCATCGTCTCTCCTGTCACAGACTTAAGATAAGAATGATTCTCACACTAGCATGTCGCCGGTACGCCGTCTCATCACTCGCTGCTATCTGCCTGATTGGCAAGCCGATCAGACGACATGAGCATAGAGAGAACTACTGACGCGAGAGACGCAGCGGCAGGCTGGCACGGGCCTCTGCCTCGAGATCTGGCGTAGCACGCCACGGGCTGATGTCCAGGCCACCACGACGTACATAGCGCGCCATCACCAGCAAAGACTCTGGCTTCACGCGTGCCATCAGATCAACGAACAGATGCTCGACACAGTGCTCGTGGAAGTCCTGATGCTGGCGATAGCTGATCAGATAGGCCAGCAGGCGCTCGCGATCGATACGCGGGCCGCGATAACGGATCCACACGCTACCCCAGTCCGGCTGGCCGGTGACCGGGCAGTTGGACTTGAGCAGGTGGCTGTGCAGGTCTTCGCTAACGATGTCGGCGGCATCGGCGCTGAGCACCTCCGGCGACGGCGTGTAGTGCTCGACGCTGATCGGCAAGTCATCGAGGCACTCTCCCGGCAGACGCCCGACGTCCAGCTCGCTATCGTCCAGCTTCAGCAGACGCACCTCGACCGGCGCACCGGCCGCGGCGGCGAGGTCACGCTCCAGCGTTGCCTGCACCGCCGCCTGATCGGGGAAACGGCTCTGATTGAGACTGTTGAGATAGAGCTTCCAGGACTTGGATTCGATCAGGTTCGGCGAGGCTGCCGGCAGGCGGAAGCGTGCCACGCGCACCCACGGCTTGCCGGCCTCATCCAGCCAGGAGACTTCAAAGGCGTGCCACTCATCCTCACCGACGAACGGCAGCGCCGCGTCATCGATGCCAATGGGGCCACGATTGGCTGCCCGCGCGATGGGAAACAGCAGGCTGGCATCGTAGTGCTCGGGATAGGCGGACTCTCGCCCGAGCGGGGCATCCTTGAGAGTCTCGGGGCGTGCCTCGTCGGGCACGTTGACGGCAGTGGGGTGAGCCATGACAGCACTCCAGTGAAATAGGCCAATAACGCATCGATATCAGGGGCGCAGACAGCAGAACGCCGGCAGAAGCCGGCGTTGCATGCACTGGCGCGATAGCGCGCATCTTACCATCATCGTCTGGGCGACATCTTCAGCTGCGGATGCCCTTGCCACGCTCCAGCAGCCACAGCGCGAAGGCGAATAGGCCGATGATGAAGGCCACGATGGCCGCCATCGCCGGGCCGACGCTGATGTCCGAGACCCCCAGAATGCCGTAGCGGAAGGTGTTGACCATGTAAAGGATCGGGTTGGCCAGCGACACCGTCTGCCAGAATTCCGGCAGCATGTGGATGGAATAGAAGACGCCCCCCAGGTAGGTCAGCGGAGTCAGCACGAAGGTCGGAATGATCGAGATGTCATCGAACTTGCGCGCGAACAGCGCATTGATGAAGCCACCGATGGAGAACAGCAGCGCCGTCAGCACCACGACCATGATGGTCAGGAAGGGGTGATGGATATCGAGATCCGTGAACAGGAAGGCCACGGCGGTCACGATGATGCCGACCCCCAGCCCGCGCACGGCGCCACCGATGATGTAGCCGAGCAGGATGATCCACGAGGGCAGCGGCGAGACCATCAGCTCCTCGATGCTGCGCTGGAACTTGTTGGAGAAGAATGACGAGGCCACGTTGGAATACGAGTTGGTGATCACCGACATCATGATCAGCCCCGGCACGATGTAATCCATGTAGCTGATGCCATCCATGGTGCCGATGCGCGAGCCGATGAGATTGCCGAAGATGACGAAATAGAGCGTCATGGTGATGGAAGGCGGCAACAGCGTCTGCGGCCAGATGCGCGTGAAACGACGGACTTCCTTGACGACGATGGTGACCAGAGCCACCCATAGCTGACGGGGGTTCACTGCGTGATCTCCTTGGCGACATTGGAGGCGATACCGCTTTCGGCGTTGGAGCGCTCGACCAGGTCGACGAACAGCTCCTCGAGGCGATTGGCACGATTGCGCATCGACACCACGGTGATGCCGGCGCGATCCAGCGCCGCGAAGGCGGTATTGATCGACTGGCCCTTGCGCACGGCGAGCGCCAGCTGCTGAGGGTCACTCAAGGAGACCTCGAACCCGGCAATCACCGGCGCCTTGGTCAGCGGCTCACGAATGTCGAGCAGGAAGGTTTCCGCATCCAGCTCCTTGAGCAGCTCACGCATGCTGGTGTTATGCACGATCTCGCCATGGTTGATGATGGCGATATTGCGGCACAGGCTCTCGGCCTCTTCCAGGTAATGCGTGGTGAGGATGATGGTGGTGCCCTCCTCCCGATTGATGCGGCGCATGAACTCCCACATCGAGCGGCGCAATTCGATATCCACGCCAGCGGTCGGCTCATCGAGAATCAGCAGGCGCGGCTTGTGGATCAACGCACGGGCAATCATCAGACGGCGCTTCATGCCACCGGACAGCATGCGTGACGGGGTGTCGCGCTTGTCCCACAGCCCGAGATCCCTGAGCAGGCGCTCGGCACGCGGGCGCGCTTCCTTCATCGGCATGCCGTAATAACCCGCCTGGGTCATCACGATGTCCTGCACCTTCTCGAACTGATTGAAGTTGAACTCCTGCGGCACCACACCAAGGTGATACTTGGCCTTCGAGAAGTCCTTGTCGATATCGATTCCTGAGATCTCGACCTTGCCTGCGGTCTTCTGCACCAGCGAACTCACCACGCCGAGGGTCGTGGACTTTCCGGCCCCATTGGGGCCCAGCAGCGCGAAGAAATCGCCCTCGGGGACGTCAAGATCAATCCCCTTGAGCGCCTCAAAACCGTTGCCGTAGACCTTGGTCAGGCCACGGATAGACAAGGCAGGTCGTGACATCGGACACCTGTAATCGATTGACGCTGTCAGCCAGCACAGCAGAAAAGACGCATCTGAGAACAATTGCGCAACAGTGATGGCACCGTTTCTCGCAGTCCGCGAACATGAAAATCAGATGCAAGATATTGGATGCGCATGGTAACGCATTCGGCGCTGCCACATCAGACACACGGCAGAAAGGCATTAGTGCGCCACGGGAAACAAGCAGAGGGTGAAAATCACGCCAGGGGCAGCACCAGCGAGAGGCGCAGAACAGGGTGGAGAGGAATTTCAGGCACAAAAAAATCGCCAGTGACGTAACACGATGATCGTGTCTGTCAGGCGATGGTGTACTGCTATGTCATGCTTTTGCTTGCAACGTCACATTCGACTGGAGCGACATTCGACTGGAGCGGGAAACGAGATTCGAACTCGCGACCCCAACCTTGGCAAGGTTGTGCTCTACCACTGAGCTATTCCCGCCTGTCGAAACACAAAACTGCGGCGTAAAACAGAATGGCGTCCCATAGGGGGTTCGAACCCCTGTTACCGCCGTGAAAGGGCGGTGTCCTAGACCACTAGACGAATGGGACACACGTTAGAAAAAGCCATGCTTAATCTAAATGGAGCGGGAAACGAGATTCGATCGGACTGGCGGGCCATTGGACTGGCACTCCAGCTCGCGACCTTGTCACACCACTTGTTCCGAATGGAGCGGGAAACGAGATTCGAACTCGCGACCCCAACCTTGGCAAGGTTGTGCTCTACCACTGAGCTATTCCCGC
>NZ_VFBC01000011.1:0-111689 GCF_011319755.1 Cobetia sp. MB87
GATAACCGCTGAAAGCATCTAAGCGGGAAGCCCCCTTCAAGATGAGACTTCCCTGAGGCCTTGCGCCTCCTGAAGGGCCCTTGAAGACTACAAGGTTGATAGGCTGGGTGTGGAAGCACAGCAATGTGTTGAGCTAACCAGTACTAATTGCCCGTGAGGCTTGACCATATAACACCCAAGGGGTTTGCCCAGGCAAACCGCCGGGATTGCGACAGGATCGACGACATATCGGTCAGCATGATTCATATTGCGAGTCGCGAGGTCACAAGCCTCGAGACTCAGGCACCGCAAGGTGCCACCGTTTCGCCTGACGACCATAGCGAGCGTGAACCACCCGATCCCATGCCGAACTCGGAAGTGAAACCGCTTAGCGCCGATGGTAGTGTGGAGTTTCTCCATGTGAGAGTAGGTCATCGTCAGGCACTTATACTGAACCGCCCCTGTAGCCTTGCTGCAGGGGCGGTTCTCTTTGTGCGTAGAAAAAGTGGTGCTCGGGAAAAGTGGTACTCAGAAAAAGCCGTGTACAGAGAGAGTCATGTACGAGACAGGAGCTGCACTGAGCGAAGAATGCTGAGTGGGGTGAGCTTGAGCTGAGAGCAGTGCTCTCAGAGCACCCAGGATCAATTGAGAAAGCCCGGCTCCCCCAGGAGTCGGGCTTTTTGCGTTCAATGTGCAAATACGGTGCTGAGAGACTGACAGCATGAGGTGCCAGGCAAAATGCCGTAATCTCTGAGCACGACTCTTCGATGACGGGCTGGACGATGGATGAGCTGATGTTGGTGGGCGTCATGATGGCGTTGCTGGTACTGGGCGGCTCCTTGATGGGGTGGCTCAGCATGCTGCGCATTAAGGCGCTGGAGCAGCGACTGCGCGACATGGAGGCCAGGCTTGCTCACGAACTTCCTGCCCATGGCGCTCCGGTTATGCACACCCCCTTGCGAGAAGGGGGTGTGGACAAATCGTCTGGCGAAGTGCAGCCCCGGGAGGGGCTGACAGCATCCGGAGCAACGCCATCGATCAGCGACTTGCGGACCACTGCATCATCCAGTGGCGGCCACTCTCTGTCCTACCGGCTACTTCAGCGCTTGTTGCATGGAGCTGCCTCCAGTCGTTCAAGCGAGAAGGGGCAGGGCGCAGACGCTGCAAGCAAGGCATCAGAGATGCTGCCGGGGGGAATGTCACGTCTGCTGACGGTCCTTCGGGAACATTGGATGATTCTTGTGGGTGCCTTGTCTCTGGTGATGGCCGGCATCCTGCTCGTTGGGTACTCCCTTGAGCAGGGCTTGCTGGGGCCGGGGGTACGGCTGGCGCTGGGACTCGGGTTCGGCCTGAGCATGACGGTATTGGCCGAGTGGCTGAGGCTTCGTACGTCCCAGTCATCGAGTCTGACCGGTGCCGTCAGCGGTGCCGGCAGTCTGGTACTCGCGGCGAGCCTGCTGGCTGGTCACTTTCTGCTTTCGCTGGTGTCCGTGCCGGTCACCTTCGTACTGCTGGCAGCCTTGAGCCTGTGGATGCTGGAGCGAGCGCGGCATCATGGGCCGTGGCTGGCAGCATTGGGCATGTTGGGCGGATATGCTCTGCCCTTGGCGCTGCCCATTCAGCAGCAATGGCAGGAAGCCTCGACCTTGCTGTTGCTGGGGTATGCGGGTGTGATTGCGGCAGCGTGTCGTGTGCTGTACCGCCAGGTTGCGGTGAGCTGGCTGTATTGGGGCGGCCTGGTGGGAGCGCTCACCTGGTGGTGGTTGTTGATGCCCTTCGGTATCTCTTCTGCCGCGACATTGCTGGTGGGGCTGTTGCCCTGGGTGGGTGGTGTCTGGCTGGCCGTGCTGGCGTTGGGGTATCTGTGGGAGGAGGCGTGGGAATCATCCACTGGCGCCGCAGAAAAGGATGAGCGACAGGCTCAGGCCTCACTTGCGACCTGGTTGCCCTGGCGCGCATCTCCTGACCTGCGTCGGCATTGGCTCGCCGGGGGCCTTGTCTCGTTGAGTGCCGTGCTGGGGCTCTGGCTGCCCTGGCTGGGGAGTCTCGTGCATGGTGTGTCCTTTGACTCACAGGTGGCGCCTTCCGACATGGCCGGTTCCGGTATGTCCCTGTGGCATCGGGGGTGGCTGGCTAGCCTCATGCCGATGCTGGTGATTGCCTGGTCCAGTCGCCGCCATGCGGTGCTGTGGTCGATGGTGGTTGCTGGTAACGGACTCTGGTTGCTGGTGTGGGGGCTTGCTTTGACGGCACCGCTATCGGGCAGCGTGATGTTCAGCCCGTTGATCTTGAGTGTCGGTCTGTTGTCGCTGGCGAGTTGGCGACCACGTCATGATGCGGGTGAAGGGGCACAGAGGCCGCTTGCAGCCTGTTGGTGGGCATTGGCGACCATGGTGCCGCTGTTGGCGTGGGCCCTGGCCCTCTGGCAGGGCGTCATGCCATGGGCGATGGAAGCGAGCGATGCAGGGAGGCTGATCAATACAGGGCTGCCGCCGTTGGTCTGGGGGTTGGTGTGCTGGGCAGGTGCCATGCGTTTCCAGACGCGTGAAGGCGCTCAGCTTGCCGCAGGACTGTGGCTGCCGGCGCAGGCTGGGATCTTCCTCGCCCTGGTGGCCGTGCTGGAGGGGCCATCACTGACCCTGGCGCTGGCGCTGCAGCTGTTGGGGTTGACCGCTTGTGAATGGCGCTGGTATCGCGAGGGGCGTACCGCGGCGCGCTCCGTGTTTGCTGAGCTGTCACGCCTGCTGGCGTGGGGTGTCGTGGCTCGCTTGATGTATGGCATGGCGCATGACGACTACGCCGATATCGCGCACTGGCCGCTGCAGATACTGCTGCCGGTATTGGCCTGTGTTGCCATGACCAGTCTCGGCATGCGTCACCGCCCGCGGACACAGCGCTGGCTGGAAGGCGCCGTTGTCCAGCTTGCCGTCGCGACGGTGGTGATGGAAATCCGCTATGTGTTGACCGGTGGACAGCCCTTCGAGGGCAGCCTCACCCTGGCAGAACTTTCCCTGCAGGTATTGGCGCTGACAGGAGTGGCGGCAAGCTACGCCTGGCGTGCTCGTGGAGGCGACGCTGAGGCGCGGGCAGGGACACAGCTGTATCGCGTGCTGGCACGGGTGGTCGGCGGAGCGGCCGTGATCCTCTGGAGTGTCGGCGTGCTGGGCATCTTCAATCCGCTCTGGCACCCGGGGGATGTCGGGAGCTGGCCGCTGGTCAATTGGCTTCTGCCGGCATACGGCCTGCCTGCACTCGGGGCCGCAATTCACTGGCGCATGACATCCATGCACGCATCGGATATGGGAAGCGCCGCGACACGCTTACGAATGCGCGGGCTAAGCGAAGTGCTCGGTCTGCTGTCAGCCGGATTGTGGTTGGCGCTCAACTTGCGGCATTGCTGGCATGGCGCTGAGCTGGGGCTATGGCAGGGCATCGAGCAGGCGGAGCTATATGCCTACAGCGTGCTGATGCTGGTCGTCGCGGCGGCCTTGGTCGTGAGTGGTGCCAAGGTGGGGCAGCAGCACTGGCAGCGCATCGGACAGGGCATTCTGATCCTCACCGTGATCAAGGTGGGGGTATGGGATACCGCCACCCTTGAGGGGCTGTGGCGAGTAGGTTCATGGCTGGGACTGGGCAGTGTCCTGATGCTGCTTTCCGCCTTGTTCAATCGTCTGGCTGGGGCGGGAATGCGTGCCGGGGAGCGGAATTGACGAAAAGAGCGTTATCTTTGGTCGTTGTTCTTGGCTCGCAAGCCCATGAATCCGATAGAATGTGCGCTTTTGCACAGGGATAGGCCTCCGCATGACCATCCGTGATCTCATTCGTCTGCTTGGAGATGGTGGCTACCACTCCGGAGAGGCCCTGGGCGAAGAGCTCGGGGTGTCGCGTACGGCGGTCTGGAAGCAGCTCAAGAAACTTGAGGCGCTCGACATTCCGCTGGAAGCCATCAAGGGGCTTGGCTATCGACTGGCCAACCCCATCGAGTTGCTCGATGGTCAACAGATCATCGAGGCGCTGCCGCGCGAGACTCGCAAACACCTGACGCGCCTGTTCGTCGAGGAGTCGGTGGACTCGACCAATACCTTCATCCGCGAGCGCTTTCGTCAGGGAGCCGGCCATGCCGAGGTCTGTCTGGCTGAGGTGCAATCGGCTGGGCGTGGCCGTCGTGGGCGTGAGTGGGAGACCCCCTGGGGGCGCAGCCTGGTCTTCTCGCTTGGCTGGCGCTTCGAATCAGGTGCCGCATCGCTTGAGGGCCTGAGTCTGGCGATCGGTGTGGCAGTGGCGGAGGTGCTCGAAGCCGATGGCCTGCCCGCGCGCCTCAAGTGGCCCAACGATGTCCTGCTGCAGATCCAGAAGGATCAACCCAAGATCGCCGGCATCCTGGTCGAGGTGACGGGGGATGTGTCCGGTCCCTGTGATGTCGTCATCGGCATCGGCATGAACATCGAATTGCCGGCATCCCGACGCGAGGCGATCACCCAGCCGGTGGCTGCGGTACGAGACATCATTCCCGGTGCTTCACGCAATCGCTATGCCGCGCGCCTGATGGAGTCGTTGCTGGCGCTGTTGCCCGAGTTCGAGTCGCAGGGCTTTGCCGGATGGCAGGCACGCTGGAATGAGCGCAATGCCTTCAAGGGACGTGATGTAGTGATTCTGCGTGGAGACCGGCGAGAAGAGGCCGTGGCAGAAGGTGTCGATATCAATGGAAATCTCGAGGTGCGCATGAATGGCGAAACCATCACTCTCGCCGGTGGCGAGATCAGTCTGCGCGCCGTCTCATGATTCTGGATCTTGATATCGGCAACACCTTGTCGAAATGGCGTCTCAAGGACACCGTTTCCAGCGAGATCCGCTCGCGCGGCGCCGTCTGGACGCGAGAGGAGTGGCGGCCGGGCGCGGACATTCCTGATCTGGATGTCGTCACGGCCGTGCGTATCTCCAGCGTGGCGCGCAAGCAGGTGCTGGATGAGACGGTGGAGTTGCTGCGCAAGCAGGTCGGCGTCGTGCATGTCGCGCACTCGACGCGGGAGGCGCTGGGCGTCACCTGTGGCTATGAAGAGCCGCAACGCCTGGGCGTCGATCGCTGGTTGGGCGCACTTGCCGGTCATCATCTCACCGGGGGCTGTTGCAGCGTCGATTGCGGCAGCGCGATCACGGTGGATTTCGTACTGCCGGGTGGCAAGCATCTAGGAGGCTATATTCTCCCGGGGCTGCGTCTGATGAAGGAAAGCCTCAAGCTGGGCACACGCAATGTGGCCATCGACCCGGATACCGAGGTGGATACGCTGCTCGCGCCGGGCCGCAATACGGTAGAGGCCGTCAATCACGGCATCTACATGGCGGCCGTCAGTGCGGTCAATCGTCTCTATGCCGAGGTCTGCGATCGTGAAGGGGTTGCCTTGCCGCTACTGCTGACCGGCGGTGACGCGCGGGTAGTGGCGCGCGGTCTGCGGGTGCCACATGCGCTGTGGCCGGACATGGTATACGCCGGCCTGGAGGCGCTGTATCCCTTGACCGCTGCCGAGCGGGCAGGGCGCCTGTCGGGTGCGCCCGACCAGCCGCGAGTGCCTGATCTAGAAAAACTTCGCTCAGGGCTTGCGCTCACCCAGATGCTTTGACATACTACGTCCCGTTCTGAGGCGATACATTCCCTCAAGCGCTTGAAGTAGAATAAAATCAAGCACTTGACAGCGTATCCCAAGCGGCGTAAGATTCGTCGTCACAGATGGTGGGGTTCCCGAGTGGCCAAAGGGAGCAGACTGTAAATCTGCCGCGAAAGCTTCGAAGGTTCGAATCCTTCCCCCACCACCAGATTCGCTTATGATGCCATGTGCATCAGGGCAGCAAGAGTTGGAAAGCGGGCATAGTTTAATGGTAGAACCTCAGCCTTCCAAGCTGATGACGCGGGTTCGATTCCCGCTGCCCGCTCCAGTTCATCTCGTCAGTCGAGATTGCGCAAAGGTTTTGCTCGTGTAGCTCAGGGGTAGAGCACACCCTTGGTAAGGGTGAGGTCGGCGGTTCAAATCCGCCCACGAGCTCCATACAACGGAAAGGCGAGTCGCAGTTTGGCTCGTCTTTTTCGTTTCCGACGACCTCCCAGGTCGCGGTCAAAGATAAGGCTTGTCAGTTTGGGTTGTCTCAGCTATGATGGCGCCCGCTGTTCATTCAGCCTTGTTTTTAGTCTCTGGAACACGCAAGTGTTACAGGCCAGTAGCTCAATTGGCAGAGCAGCGGTCTCCAAAACCGCAGGTTGGGGGTTCGATTCCCTCCTGGCCTGCCATCCTTCCCCAGGATGGTATTCGACTTCTTACCGATTCTCGATTCTAGCGATCGCTGCACCCTTGAGGAGTCTCTTTGATGAAACAGAACGCCGAGGTGCAGGAAGCGCGCCACGACGGGTTCAAGTGGTCGGTCGTTGTCATTCTTCTTGTGCTGGCTGTTGCTGGCAACGCCTATTTTGCTGACCAAGCGCTGCTTTATCGCGTGCTTGGCGTCGTCGTGCTTGGTGTTGCAGCGGCTGCTCTGGCGATCACGACCAACAAAGGCCGTGATGTTGTCGAGCTGGCAAGTAGTGCGCGCCGCGAGATCCAGCGCGTCGTTTGGCCGACCCGACAGGAAACTGTCCAGACAACTGCCATCGTGCTGGGTGCCGTGCTTATCGTGGGCCTGTTGCTATGGCTCATCGATACCACCCTAGGCTGGCTGATGTCCGGCATCGTCAGTTAACGGAGTTTCCATGTCCAAGCGTTGGTATGTCATACACGCCTATTCCGGTTTCGAAAAGCAGGTCATGCGTTCGCTCAACGAGCGTGTGAAGCTTTACGCCATGGAAGATCATTTCGGTGAGATTCTCGTGCCGGTCGAAGAAATCGTCGAAATGCGTGACGGCAAGCGCCGCAAGAGCGAGCGCAAGTTCTACCCGGGCTACGTGCTGGTCGAGATGGACATGAATGATCAGTCCTGGCACCTGGTGAATGAAACCCCGCGCGTCATGGGTTTCATTGGCGGAACCCCGGAGAAGCCGGCAGCGATTACCCAGAAAGAAGCCGACGCCATGCTGCGTCGCGTTCAGGATGGCACCGACAAGCCGCGTCCGAAGACTCTCTTCGAGCCGGGTGAGACGGTGCGTGTCACTGATGGTCCGTTCGCGGACTTCAATGGTGTAGTCGAAGAAGTGAATTACGAAAAGAGCCGTCTGCAGGTCAGCGTGCTGATCTTCGGACGTGCTACGCCGGTGGAACTCGAGTTCTCCCAGGTCGAGAAGGACTGATCTCAGGATCATCATCTCACCTGTTTGAATACGAGCATCACGGCAACACGACGGGTCGCCTGAGGCGGCCCGGTTTTACGGGGAGCCGCAAGGCGCTACCACCCATACTGGAGTCCTATCATGGCCAAGAAAGTACAGGCTTACATCAAGCTGCAGGTTGCAGCCGGTAAAGCTAACCCGAGCCCGCCCGTGGGTCCTGCCCTCGGTCAGCACGGTGTCAACATCATGGAGTTCTGTAAAGCGTTCAACGCCGCTACCCAGAACGTCGAGCCGGGCCTCCCGACTCCCGTGGTCATCACTGTCTATTCAGACCGTAGCTTCACTTTCGTCACCAAGACGCCGCCTGCGGCCGTACTGCTGCTGAAAGCGGCTGGTCTGAAGTCCGGTTCTGGCGAGCCGAACAAGAAGAAGGTCGGTACCGTGACTCGCGCTCAGCTCGAAGAGATCGCGACCACCAAGGAACCGGACCTGACAGCTTCCAATCTGGACGCTGCTGTTCGCACCATCGCCGGTACTGCCCGTAGCATGGGCCTGAACGTGGAGGGTCTTTGATCATGGCCAAGATTTCAAAGCGCGCCCAGGCGATCAACGCGAAAGTTGAATCCGGCAAGGTCTACAGCGTCGAAGAAGCTGTTGCTCTGCTGTCCGAGCTGTCCACCGTCAAGTTCAAGGAGACCATCGAAGTCTCTCTGAACCTGGGTGTTGACCCGCGTAAATCCGATCAGGTCGTTCGCGGCGCTACCGTGATGCCGAATGGCACCGGTAACGAAGTGCGCGTCGCTGTCTTCACCCAGGGTGCCAACGCTGAAGCAGCGAAGGAAGCCGGTGCAGACGTGATCGGCATGGACGACCTGGCAGAACAGGTCAAGAAAGGCGTGATGGACTTCGACGTCGTCATCGCTTCTCCGGATGCCATGCGCGTTGTCGGTCAGCTGGGCCAGATCCTCGGTCCGCGCGGCCTGATGCCGAACCCGAAGGTCGGTACCGTGACGCCTGACGTCGCGACTGCCGTGAAGAATGCCAAGGCTGGTCAGGTGCGTTTCCGTACTGACAAGAACGGTATCATTCACGCCGGTATCGGCAAGATCGACTTCAGTGCTGACTCCATTCAGGGTAACATTGACGCCCTGGTGGCCGAAGTCAAGAAGCTGAAGCCGAGCACTTCCAAAGGTATCTACCTGAAGAAGATCACCCTGTCCAGCACCATGGGTCCGGGTCTGACTGTCGATCACGCCAAGTACGCGTAAGGCAGTCTCAGAATGTTTCACTTTGCGGTCCCCGTGCTCAGCCGCGGGGCGCCGTCAAAGACCGCAGGCGCTGGCCTTGTCACTTCGGTGACGGGGCCGGCTTAATCGCGCCGCGATGCTTGCATTGCGCGTAGCCTGCGCAGATGGTGTCCCAGCCCTGCTGGTGGCAGCCATCCTCCAAGACTCTCCCGCGCAGTTCTGGTGAGAGAGATGGTAAACCACTGGGGAATTCGTTCCCCGGCACGAAATGGAGTCAACACCGTGGCTTTAGGTCTCGAAGACAAGAAGGCAATTGTTGCTGAGGTCAGCGAAACCGCCAAGGGTGCTCTCTCCGTAGTCGCTGCCGACTCTCGTGGTGTAACTGTTGGTGCAATGACCGAATTGCGCAAACAGTGCCGCGAAGCGGGCGTCCAGCTGCGTGTTGTTCGCAACACTCTGGCTCGTCGTGCGCTGTCCGGTACCTCTTACGAGGTGCTGAACGAGTCCTTCGTCGGCCCGACTCTGCTTGCATTCTCCATGGAACACCCGGGCGCTGGCGCTCGTCTGTTCAAGGAATTTGCCAAGAAGGTCGAGGCGTTCGAAGTCAAGGCATTGGCCTACGAAGGCGAGTTCATCCCGGCGGCGAATATCGACCGTCTGGCATCTCTGCCGACCCGCGATGAAGCACTGTCCAAGCTGCTGTCTGTCATGAAGGAAGCTTCTGCAGGCAAGCTGGTCCGTACTATCGCAGCACTGCGCGATCAGAAGGAAGCCGAAGCCGCCGCGTAAGCAGCGCTTTGACCTCCTGGCTGTCTCGTGCAGCCTGAATCGATTTCCGTTTGACCGAGCATCTTTGCTCCGCAAAGTTTAGGATTGCTAAAATGGCACTGACCAAAGAAGACATCATCAACGCCGTCGCTGACATGACCGTCATGGAAGTGGCTGAGCTGATCGAAGCAATGGAAGAGAAGTTCGGCGTTTCCGCCGCTGCCGCCGTCGTCGCTGGCCCGGCCGCTGCTGGTGAAGCCGCTGAAGAACAGACCGAGTTCGACATCGTTCTGACTGCTGCTGGTGACAAGAAAGTCAACGTCATCAAGGCTGTTCGTGAACTGACTGGCCTGGGCCTGAAAGAAGCCAAGGCAGCTGTTGACGGCGCTCCGGCCACCCTGAAAGAAGGCGTGAGCAAGGAAGACGCAGAAGCAGCTAAGAAGAAGCTGGAAGAAGCTGGCGCGTCCGTGGAACTCAAGTAACTCGTGTTCCAGGCTGCGCACGCTGCGTAAGCTTCCTGGCTGGTGGCGGACTCCGCCACCAGCCTTTTTCTGTTGCAAGACGAATTATGACGGCGAGCCAGCCCGCAAGGGAGGCTTGCCGTCCGCGCCTGATGGACATCGCCGCGCCATCAGGTATGAGCCGACCACGCATCGGTCACCCAAGGTGAACAAGCTGGGGAATACAGATGGCTTACTCATACACTGAGAAAAAACGCATCCGCAAGGATTTTGGCAAACTGCCCCAAGTGATGGATGTGCCTTACCTGCTGGCCATCCAGCTTGATTCCTACCACGACTTTCTCCAGCAGGACAGGGCGCCAGAACAGCGCCTGGAAGTCGGCCTTCACGCTGCCTTCAAGTCCGTGTTCCCGATTGCCAGCTTCTCTGGCAACGCAGCGCTCGAGTATGTCAGCTACCGCTTCGGTACGCCGGCGTTCGACGTCAAGGAATGTCAGCTGCGCGGAGTCACTTACTCTGCACCGCTGCGCGTGAAAGTGCGCCTGATGATCTATGACAAGGAATCGTCGAACAAGGCGATCAAGGACATCAAGGAGCAGGAAGTCTACATGGGGGAAATCCCCCTGATGACAGAGAACGGTACCTTCGTCATCAATGGTACTGAACGTGTCATCGTGTCACAGCTGCACCGCTCACCGGGTGTGTTCTTCGACCACGACAAGGGCAAGAGCCACTCGTCCGGCAAGCTGCTGTACTCCGCACGTGTGATTCCTTACCGCGGTTCCTGGTTGGACTTCGAGTTTGATCCGAAGGACAACGTCTACGTCCGTATCGACCGTCGTCGCAAGCTGCCGGCTTCCGTTCTGCTGCGTGCCATGGGCATGACCAGCGAAGAGATTCTCGGTACGTTCTTCGACACCACGATGTACCACATCGAGCGCAGCGGCTTCTCCGTTGAGCTGGTGCCGGCACGTCTGCGTGGCGAGACCGCCGCCTTCGACATCAAGGATGCCGACGGTAGCGTGATCGTGGAGGAAGGTCGTCGTATTACACAGAAGCACGTCCGTCAGATGGAAGCCTCCGGCCTCGAGCGTCTCGAAGTGCCGATGGACTACCTGTACGGCAAGGTGCTGGCCAAGGATCAGATCGATCCGGCCACTGGTG
This sequence comes from Cobetia sp. MB87, assembly GCF_011319755.1. Lineage (NCBI taxonomy): Bacteria > Pseudomonadati > Pseudomonadota > Gammaproteobacteria > Oceanospirillales > Halomonadaceae > Cobetia > Cobetia sp. MB87. The sequence goes on from NZ_VFBC01000011.1 coordinate 10,869, forward strand.
AGCTGGTCTGCGAAAGCAACAGCGAGATCACTCCGGAACTGCTGGAGAAGATGGCTCAGGCCAAGATCACCCAGTTCGAAGTCATCTACACCAACGACCTGGATTGCGGTCCGTTCGTGTCCGATACCCTGAAACTGGATACCACGCGTAACCAGCTTGAGGCATTGGTCGAGATCTACCGCATGATGCGTCCGGGCGAGCCGCCCACCAAGGATGCAGCAGAGTCACTGTTCCAGAACCTGTTCTTCAGCGAAGACCGCTACGACCTGTCGGGCGTGGGCCGCATGAAGTTCAACCGTCGCCTGCGTCGCGAAAGCGATACCGGCAGCGGCGTGCTCGATCAGGACGATATCCTGACCGTCATGAAGGAGCTGATCAGCATCCGTAACGGCAATGGCGATGTCGATGACATCGACCACCTGGGCAACCGTCGTATTCGCTCTGTGGGTGAAATGGCGGAAAACCAGTTCCGTGTCGGTCTGGTCCGCGTCGAGCGTGCGGTCAAGGAGCGTCTGTCCATGGCCGAGAGCGAAGGCCTGATGCCGCAGGATCTCATCAACGCCAAGCCGGTTGCGGCGGCGGTGAAGGAATTCTTCGGTTCCAGCCAGCTCTCCCAGTTCATGGATCAGAACAACCCGCTGTCCGAAGTGACGCACAAGCGCCGTGTCTCCGCGCTTGGCCCGGGTGGTCTGACCCGTGAGCGCGCCGGCTTCGAAGTTCGTGACGTTCACGCCACGCACTACGGCCGTCTGTGCCCGATCGAGACGCCGGAAGGCCCGAACATCGGTCTTATCAACTCGCTGGCGACCTACTCCAAGACCAACAGCTATGGCTTCCTCGAGACGCCGTACCGCAAGGTCGTGGATTGTCAGGTCACCGACGATGTCGTCGATCTGTCCGCGATCGAGGAAGGCGACTTCATCATCGCCCAGGCCTCCGCGACCGTCGACGAGAACGGCCGTCTGGTCGACGACCTGGTTCAGGTTCGTCACCGTGGCGAGACCACCTTCATGGCACCGGAAAAGGTCACCATGATGGACGTGTCTCCGCGCCAGGTCGTCTCTGTCGCTGCTGCACTGATCCCGTTCCTCGAGCACGATGATGCCAACCGCGCCTTGATGGGTGCGAACATGCAGCGTCAGGCCGTTCCGACTCTGAAGGCTGACAAGCCACTGGTCGGTACCGGCATGGAGCGCTTCGTGGCGCGTGACTCCGGCGTCTGCGCCGTGGCACGTCGTGGCGGTGTCATCGATTCCGTCGATGCCAAGCGCATCGTCGTACGTGTTCGGGAAGAAGAGATCATCGGCGGTGAAGCCGGCGTTGATATCTACAACCTGACCAAGTACGTGCGTTCGAACCAGAACACCTGTCAGAACCAGCGCCCGATCGTGCGTCCTGGCGACGAAGTCGCCATCGGCGACATCCTGGCCGACGGCCCGTCCGTCGACATGGGTGATCTGGCCCTGGGTCAGAACATGCGCCTGGCGTTCATGCCCTGGAACGGCTTCAACTTCGAGGATTCCATCCTGTTCTCGGAGCGTGTGGTGCAGGAAGATCGCTTCACCACCATCCACATCCAGGAACTGACCTGTGTCGCGCGTGACACCAAGCTCGGGCCGGAAGAAATCACTTCCGATATCCCGAATGTCGGCGAATCCGCACTCTCCAAGCTGGATGAGTCCGGTGTCGTCTACATCGGTGCCGAGCTGAACCCGGGCGACATCCTGGTCGGCAAGGTCACGCCGAAGGGCGAGACCCAGCTGACGCCGGAAGAGAAGCTGCTGCGTGCCATCTTCGGCGAGAAGGCGTCCGACGTTAAGGACACCTCTCTGCGTGCCCCGACCGGCATGAAGGCCACCGTCATCGACGTTCAGGTCTTCACCCGTGACGGCGTCGAGAAGGATCAGCGTGCGCTCTCCATCGAGCAGATGCAGCTGGCCGAGGTCCGCAAGGACCTGCAGGAAACCTACCGCATCGCGGAAGAGGCGACCTTCGAGCGTATGCAGCGCAACCTGGTCGGTCAGGCCGTCAACGGTGGTCCGAAGCTCAAGAAGGGCGACGTGCTGACCGATGACTACCTGGAAACACTGCCGCGTCAGGAGTGGTTCAAGCTGCGTCTGCAGGATGAGTCTCTCAATGAACTGCTGGCCCAGGCCGATGAGCAGCTCGAGATCCGTCGTCGCGAGATGGACGAGCGCTTCGAAGACAAGAAGCGCAAGCTCACCCAGGGTGATGATCTGGCACCGGGCGTGCTCAAGATCGTCAAGGTCTACGTTGCCGTGAAGCGTCGTATCCAGCCGGGTGACAAGATGGCCGGTCGTCACGGTAACAAGGGTGTCATCTCCGCGATCATGCCGGTGGAAGACATGCCGTTCGATGGCAATGGCGAGTCGGTTGACGTCGTGCTGAACCCGCTGGGTGTTCCGTCGCGCATGAACGTCGGTCAGATCCTCGAGACCCACCTCGGCATGGCCGCGCGTGGTCTGGGCGTGAAGATCGAACACATGCTGCGCGAAGAGCGTGCCGAGCAGGTCAAGCAGATCCGCGAATTCCTCGACAAGGTGTACAACACCGTCGGCGGTCGCCAGGAAGACCTCTCCGTGCTCAGCGATGATGAAATCATCACCATGGCGCACAACCTGAAGAAGGGCGTGCCGATGGCAACGCCGGTCTTCGATGGCGCCAAGGAACACGAGATCAAGCAGTTGCTCACGCTGGCCGGTATCCCTGATTCCGGACAGATGGACCTCTACGATGGCCGCACCGGCGAGAAGTTCGATCGCAAGGTGACCGTCGGTTACATGTACATGCTCAAGCTCAACCACCTGGTGGATGACAAGATGCATGCGCGTTCGACCGGCTCCTACTCCCTCGTCACGCAGCAGCCGCTGGGTGGTAAGGCGCAGTTTGGTGGTCAGCGCTTCGGTGAGATGGAGGTCTGGGCCCTCGAGGCGTACGGCGCTGCCTACACCCTCCAGGAGATGCTCACGGTCAAGTCCGATGACGTGGAAGGCCGTACCAAGATGTACAAGAGCATCGTAGATGGCGATCACACCATGCAGGCGGGCATGCCCGAATCCTTCAACGTGCTGGTGAAGGAAATCCGCTCGCTGGGTATCGACATGGAGCTGGAAGGCTGACGCCGAAAAGCCACAAGTATTGACGGTCCGCAAAGCCTGGTGTCAGCAGCCAGGCTTTGCCCATGACAACTCCGCAACGGAGCGACCCATGAAAGATTTGGTGAAAGTTCTCAAATCGCAGGCGCAGTCCGAAGAATTCGACGCCATCAAGATTACCCTGGCGTCTCCGGACATGATTCGCTCGTGGTCTTTTGGTGAAGTGAAGAAGCCTGAAACCATCAATTACCGGACATTCAAGCCGGAACGTGATGGTCTTTTCTGTGCCAAGATCTTTGGCCCGGTGAAGGACTACGAGTGCCTGTGTGGCAAGTACAAGCGGATGAAGCATCGCGGCATCATCTGTGAGAAGTGTGGCGTTGAAGTGACCAAGGCGGCAGTGCGTCGTGAGCGTATGGCTCACATCGAACTGGCGAGCCCGGTCGCACATATCTGGTTCCTGAAGTCTCTGCCGTCCCGTATCGGCATGCTGCTCGACATGACCCTGCGTGATATCGAGCGCGTGCTGTACTTCGAAAGCTTCGTGGTCATCGATCCGGGCATGACGACTCTCGAGAAGGGGCATCTGCTCAACGATGAGCAGTACTTCGAAGCGCTGGAAGAATTCGGTGATGATTTCGACGCCCGCATGGGTGCCGAAGCCATCAAGGCGCTGCTCGAGGACATCGAGCTGGAAGAAGAGGTCGAGCGTCTGCGTGAAGAGATTCCGCAGACCAACTCCGAAACCAAGATCAAGAAGCTGTCCAAGCGCCTCAAGCTGCTGGAAGCCTTCTACTATTCCGGCAACAAGCCGGGCTGGATGATCATGGAAGTGCTGCCAGTGCTGCCGCCGGACCTGCGTCCGCTGGTACCGCTGGACGGCGGCCGCTTCGCGACCTCGGATCTGAACGATCTGTATCGTCGTGTGATCAACCGCAACAACCGCCTCAAGCGTCTGCTCGACCTCAATGCGCCGGACATCATCGTGCGCAACGAGAAGCGCATGCTGCAGGAATCCGTGGACGCACTGCTCGACAACGGTCGTCGCGGTCGCGCCATCACCGGTTCCAACAAGCGTCCGCTGAAGTCGCTGGCCGACATGATCAAGGGCAAGCAGGGTCGTTTCCGTCAGAACCTGCTGGGCAAGCGTGTCGACTACTCCGGTCGTTCCGTCATCACCGTCGGCCCGACCCTGCGTCTGCACCAGTGTGGTCTGCCGAAGAAGATGGCGCTTGAGCTGTTCAAGCCGTTCATCTACGCCAAGCTGCAGGCCTCCGGTCACGCCAGCACCATCAAGGCCGCCAAGAAGATGGTCGAGCGCGAAGCCCCGGAAGTCTGGGATTTCCTCGCCGACGTCATCCGCGAGCACCCGGTGCTGCTGAACCGTGCCCCGACTCTGCACCGTCTGGGTATCCAGGCGTTCGAGCCACTGCTGATCGAAGGCAAGGCCATCCAACTGCACCCGCTGGTCTGCGCTGCGTACAACGCCGACTTTGATGGTGACCAGATGGCTGTCCACGTACCGCTGACGCTGGAAGCCCAGCTGGAAGCGCGTGCGTTGATGATGTCGACCAACAACGTGCTGTCGCCGGCCAACGGCGAGCCGATCATCGTGCCGTCCCAGGACGTCGTGCTGGGTCTGTACTACATGACCCGCGAGAAGATCGGTGCCAAGGGTGAGGGCATGGCCTTCGCGAACCTGGGTGAAGTCGAGCGTGCCTTCGGCACTCACAGCGCTCACCTGCACGCGATGGTCAAGGTCCGTCTGACCGAGACACTCAAGGACGAAGAGTCCGGCGAGCTGTACGAGAAGACGTCCCTGCACGACACCACCATCGGTCGCGCACTGCTGTTCCGCATTCTGCCGAAGGGCATGCCGTTCGAGCTGATCAACCAGGTGATGAAGAAGAAAGCCATCTCCGGTCTGATCAACGAGGCGTACCGTCGTGTCGGTCTGAAGGACACCGTCATCTTCGCTGACCAGCTGATGTACACCGGCTTCCGTCTCGCGACCTGGTCCGGCGCCTCCATCGGCGTCAACGACTTCGTCATCCCGGACGCGAAGAAGGTCATCATCGACGCGGCCGAAGACGAAGTGAAAGAGATCGAAGACCAGTTCTCCTCCGGTCTCGTGACCGCGGGCGAGAAGTACAACAAGGTCATCGATATCTGGGCGCGTGCCAACGACCGTGTCGCCAAGGAGATGATGGCAGGTATCTCGAAAGAGACCGTCGTCAACTGGAAAGGCGAAGTGGTCAATGACGAAGACGGCAAGCCGATGGAGCAGGACTCCTTCAACAGCGTCTTCATCATGGCCGACTCCGGTGCGCGTGGTTCCGCCGCACAGATTCGTCAGCTGGCTGGTATGCGTGGCCTGATGGCCAAGCCGGATGGCTCGATCATCGAGACGCCGATCACCGCCAACTTCCGTGAAGGTCTGAACGTACTCCAGTACTTCATCTCCACGCACGGTGCCCGTAAGGGTCTGGCGGATACGGCACTGAAGACCGCCAACTCCGGTTACCTGACCCGTCGTCTGGTCGATGTTGCCCAGGATCTGGTCATCACCGAAGCGGATTGCGGCACTCAGGAAGGTCTGATTCTGCACCCGGTCATCGAAGGCGGCGACATCATCGTCCCGCTGTCCCAGCGTGTGCTGGGTCGTGTCGTGGCGCAGGACGTGATCGATCCGGTCTCCGATGAGGTTCTGATCGCACGCGGCACGCTGCTCGACGAAGCCTGGTGTGCACAGCTCGATACCATGGGCGTCGATGAGATCATCGTGCGTACCACCATCGGTTGTGAAACCGTGCATGGTGTCTGCTCGGCCTGTTACGGTCGTGACCTGGCGCGTGGCCATCAGGTCAACGTCGGTGAAGCCATCGGTGTCATCGCGGCACAGTCCATCGGTGAGCCGGGTACCCAGCTGACCATGCGTACCTTCCACATCGGTGGTGCCGCTTCGCGTGCCTCCGCCGTGGACAGTGTCCAGGTCAAGCATGGCGGCAGCGTGCGTCTGCACAACATCAAGTCGGTCGAACGTGCCGATGGCAAGCTGATTGTCGTCTCGCGTTCCAGCGCATTGGCAGTGGCGGATGACCACGGCCGTGAGCGCGAATTCTACAAGCTCCCGTACGGTGCTGAACTGTCCGTGCGTGACGGCGATCCGGTGGCCTCTGGCCAGTCCGTCGCCAAGTGGGATCCGCACACTCACCCGATCGTCGCGGAAGTCGCGGGTCAGGTGCAGTTCACGGACATGGAAGATGGCCAGACCATCAACCGTACCACTGACGAAATGACCGGCCTGTCCTCCATCGAGGTCATCGAAAGCGCTTCACGTCCGTCCGCGGCCCGTGACAAGCGTCCGATGATCATGCTGGTAGACGGTAACGGCAAGCACGTGACACTGCCGGGCTCCAACACGCCGGTCCAGTACCTGCTGCCGGGCAATGCCGTGGTGTCCGCCGAGAATGGCGCGGCCGTCGGCGTGGGTGACGTCATCGCACGTATCCCGATGGAAGCGTCCGGTAACAAGGACATCACCGGTGGTCTGCCGCGCGTTGCCGACCTCTTCGAAGCACGTCGTCCGAAAGAGCCGGCCATTCTGGCCGAGATCTCCGGCACCGTGACCTTCGGCAAGGAAACCAAAGGCAAGCGTCGTCTGACCATCACGCCGGTGGAAGGTGATCCGTTCGAGCTGTTGATCCCGAAATGGCGCCAGATCAGCGTCTTCGAAGGTGAAACGGTCGAGAAGGGTGAAGTCATCTCCGATGGCCCGAGCAACCCGCACGATATCCTGCGTCTGCTCGGCGTTGCGGAAATGACCAAGTACATCACCACCGAAGTCCAGGAGGTCTATCGCCTCCAGGGTGTCGGCATCAACGACAAGCACATCGAAGTCATCGTGCGTCAGATGCTGCGCAAGGTCGAGATCACCGATTCTGGTGATTCCACCTTCATTACAGGCGACCAGGTGGAATACGCCCGCGTCGTCGAAGAAAACATGCGTCTCGAGGCCGACGGCAAGTTCCCGGCCAAGTTCGATCGCATCCTGCTCGGTATCACCAAGGCGAGCCTGGCAACTGAATCGTTCATCTCCGCGGCATCCTTCCAGGAAACCACGCGAGTTCTGACCGAGGCATCTGTCACCGGCAAGCGCGATTATCTCCGTGGCCTGAAGGAGAACGTCGTGGTCGGTCGCCTGATTCCGGCGGGTACTGGCCTGGCCTATCACGACGAGCGTCGCCGCCGTCGCGATGGCCTGCCGCTCGCACCGGCCCCGTCGGCACAGGACGTCGAGCAGGAATTGGGCGCTCAGCTCACTGCCCTCGACGCGGACGACGACGACCTCTGAGGTCTTGCGCCCCGCCGTCTCTGACGGCGGGGTTGACGCCCTTGTGGCCCAAGCCCTAGAATATGCAGCCTTTAACAGTAGGGCAGGTGCATCCTGCCCTGTTGTTGGAAGGCAGTACAACCCATTGGAGCAAGCAAATGGCAACCGTTAACCAGCTCGTGCGCAAGCCGCGCAAGCGTCAGGCGTCCAAGAGCGACGTCCCTGCGCTGCAGGCATGTCCGCAGAAGCGTGGCGTGTGTACCCGTGTATACACTACTACCCCGAAGAAGCCGAACTCCGCACTCCGTAAGGTTTGCCGTGTTCGCCTGACCAACGGCTTCGAAGTCACTTCCTACATCGGCGGTGAAGGTCACAACCTTCAGGAACACTCTGTTGTTCTGATCCGTGGCGGTCGTGTGAAGGATTTGCCGGGTGTCCGTTACCACACCGTTCGTGGTGCACTGGATACCTCTGGCGTGCAGAACCGTAAGCAGGGCCGTTCCAAGTACGGCGCCAAGCGTCCGAAGGCGTAATTCAAAGTTTAATATCGGTCTGATAAGAGTAAGGTCGGGCGTCGCGTCCAACGCGAGGCGTCCCGGGTTTACCTGAAGGACCCTTCTACTGAGGGCTTATCATGCCTAGAAGACGTGTAGCAGCTAAGCGCGAAATCCTGCCGGATCCGAAGTTCGGAAGCGAGCGCCTGGCCAAGTTCATGAACCACCTGATGATCAGCGGCAAGAAGTCTGCAGCTGAGCGCATCGTTTACGGTGCTCTCGATCGTGTTGCCGAACGCTCCAATGACGAGCCGCTGGACCTCTTCGACAAGGCGCTGGAAGCCATCCAGCCGATGGTCGAGGTGAAGTCCCGTCGTGTTGGTGGTGCAACCTACCAGGTGCCGGTTGAAGTTCGTCCTTCCCGTCGTCAGGCACTGGCCATGCGTTGGCTGGTGGACGCTGCGCGCAAGCGCGGCGAAAAGACCATGGTGCAGCGCCTCTCTGGCGAGATCCTGGATGCCGCTGAAGGCAAGGGTTCTGCTGTGAAGAAGCGTGAAGACGTGCACCGCATGGCAGAAGCCAACAAGGCCTTCTCCCACTACCGCTTCTAAACAACGGGGATACTCACCGTGGCACGCAAGACTCCACTTAAGCGTTACCGCAATATCGGTATCTGTGCCCACGTCGACGCCGGTAAGACTACCACTACCGAGCGCGTCCTGTTCTATACCGGCCTGTCTCACAAGGTCGGCGAAGTCCACGATGGTGCTGCCACCATGGACTGGATGGAGCAGGAGCAGGAACGTGGCATCACGATCACCTCTGCGGCGACCACCTGCTTCTGGCAGGGCATGAACAAGCAGTTCGACGAGCACCGTATCAACATCATCGATACTCCGGGGCACGTTGACTTCACTGTTGAAGTCGAGCGTTCACTGCGTGTTCTCGATGGCGCGGTCGTGGTGCTGTGTGGTTCTTCCGGTGTCCAGCCGCAGACAGAGACTGTCTGGCGTCAGGCCAACCGTTACGAAGTTCCGCGCATGATCTTCGTCAACAAGATGGACCGCGCTGGCGCGGACTTCTTCATGGTCGTCGAGCAGGTGCGCAAGCGCCTGGGCGCGAACGCCGTCCCGATCCAGATCAACTGGGGTGCGGAAGACGAGTTCAAGGGCGTCATCGACCTGATCAAGATGAAGGCCATTGTCTGGGACGAAGACAATCACGGCATGAACTACGAGCTGATCGACATTCCGGCCGAGCTGCAAGATACAGCTGCCGAATGGCGTGAACACATGCTCGAGTCTGCTGCTGAAGCGTCCGAAGAGCTGATGGACAAGTACCTTGAAGAAGGCGAGCTGTCCGAGGAAGAAGTCAAGGCTGCGCTGCGTCAGCGTACCCTGGCCAACGAAATCTGCCTCGTGACCTGTGGTTCTGCCTTCAAGAACAAGGGTGTCCAGGCGGTTCTGGATGCGGTCATCGAATACATGCCGTCTCCGCTTGAAGTCAAGGCCATCGAAGGTGAGCTTGACGACAAGGACGGTACCATCGAGACCCGCGAAGCTGACGACAAGGCTCCGTTCGCGGCGCTGGCGTTCAAGATCGCGACCGATCCGTTCGTTGGTACCCTGACCTTCATCCGCGTCTACTCGGGCGTGCTGAAGTCTGGTGATGGCGTCTTCAACTCCGTCAAGAGCAAGAAGGAGCGTGTCGGTCGTATCGTCCAGATGCACTCCAACTCTCGTGAGGAGATCAAGGAGGTCTATGCTGGCGATATCGCCGCATGTATCGGTCTGAAAGACGTGACCACCGGTGACACCCTGTGTGACCCGGATCACAAGATCGTGCTTGAGCGCATGGAATTCCCTGAGCCGGTCATCTCCGTCGCCGTCGAGCCGAAGTCCAAGGCAGACCAGGAAAAGATGGGTGTTGCACTGGGCAAGCTGGCCCAGGAAGATCCGTCCTTCCGCGTCGAGACCGACGAAGAGTCTGGTCAGACCATCATCTCCGGTATGGGTGAGCTTCACCTGGACATCCTCGTCGACCGCATGCGTCGTGAGTTCAATGTCGAGGCGAACATCGGCAAGCCGCAGGTGGCTTACCGTGAGACCATCCGTACCAAGGTCGAGCAGGAAGGCAAGTTCGTTCGTCAGTCTGGCGGTCGTGGTCAGTTTGGTCACGTCTGGCTGCGCATTGAGCCTCTCACTGCAGAGGACAAGGGCGAAGACGAAGAAATGACCTTCAAGTTCGAGTCCGAGATCGTCGGTGGTGCGGTTCCGAAGGAATACGTGCCGGCCGTCGAGAAGGGCGCCGCTGAGCAGCTCAAGAATGGTGTCATCGCCGGTTATCCGATGATCGACGTCAAGGTCACGCTGTTCGATGGTTCCTACCACGACGTCGACTCCAACGAGACTGCGTTCAAGGTCGCCTCTTCCATGGCGATCAAGGCCGGTGCCCCGAAAGCGGGTGCAGTGCTGCTTGAGCCGCTCATGAAAGTCGAAGTCGTCACGCCTGAAGATTTCATGGGTGACGTCATGGGCGACCTGAACCGTCGTCGTGGCCTCGTTCAGGGCATGGATGATTCTTCCACTGGCAAGATCATCAATGCACTGGTGCCGCTGGGTGAGATGTTCGGTTATGCGACCGACCTGCGCTCACAGACCCAGGGCCGCGCAAGCTACTCCATGGAGTTTGCGAAATACGACGAAGCACCGAACAGCATCGTCGAAGCCGTCATCAATCAGAAGTAACCGATTAGCTAACGAAAGAGGTTATAGCAGTGGCTAAGGAAAAATTTGAGCGTTCGAAGCCGCACGTCAACGTCGGCACCATTGGTCACGTCGATCACGGCAAGACCACTCTGACTGCGGCTCTGACTCGCGTCTCTGCAGAAGTCTTCGGTGGTGACGCGCGTGCGTTTGACTCCATCGATAATGCCCCGGAAGAGCGTGAGCGTGGTATCACCATCTCCACCGCTCACGTGGAATACCAGTCCGAAGAGCGCCACTACGCGCACGTCGACTGCCCGGGTCACGCCGACTACGTCAAGAACATGATCACCGGTGCTGCCCAGATGGACGGCGCTATCCTGGTCTGTTCCGCTGCTGACGGCCCCATGCCGCAGACTCGCGAGCACATCCTGCTGTCCCGTCAGGTCGGCGTTCCGTTCATCGTTGTCTTCCTGAACAAGGCTGACATGGTCGATGACGAAGAGCTGCTCGAGCTGGTCGAGATGGAAGTTCGTGAACTCCTGAGCGAGTACGACTTCCCGGGCGACGACACTCCGATCATCATCGGCTCTGCCCTGATGGCTCTGGAAGGCAAGGACGACAACGGCATGGGTACTACCGCCGTTGCCAACCTGATCAAGGCCCTGGATGCGTACATCCCGGAGCCGGAGCGTGCTATCGACCAGCCGTTCCTGATGCCGATCGAAGACGTCTTCTCCATCTCTGGCCGCGGTACCGTCGTCACTGGCCGTATCGAGCGTGGTCTGGTCAAGACTGGCGAAGAGATCGAGATCATCGGCGTGCGTGACACCACCAAGACTACCGTTACCGGTGTCGAGATGTTCCGCAAGCTGCTGGACGAAGGTCGTGCTGGCGAAAACGTCGGCGCCCTGCTGCGCGGCACCAAGCGTGATGACGTCGAGCGTGGCCAGGTTCTGGCCAAGCCGGGCTCCATCAAGCCGCACACCAAGTTCGAAGCCGAAGTCTACGTCCTGTCCAAGGAAGAAGGCGGTCGTCACACTCCGTTCTTCAAAGGCTATCGTCCGCAGTTCTACTTCCGTACCACTGACATCACTGGTACCTGTGAGCTGCCGGAAGGCGTCGAGATGGTCATGCCGGGCGACAACGTCCAGATGGTCGTGTCTCTGATCGCTCCGATCGCCATGGAAGATGGTCTGCGTTTCGCTATCCGTGAAGGCGGTCGTACCGTCGGCGCTGGCGTCGTGGCCAAAATCGTCGAGTAAGGTTCTCCTTACCTGACACAGAAGGGGGGCCCTGATGGGCCCCCTTTTCTCGCATGTTTGACACCTGATGTCAGTCTGCCTATAATGCGCATCCTTTGAATGCGTGGGTGACGGCCTACGCCGTCGACATCCATTGGAGTTTTGGGCAATGCAAAACCAGAAGATTCGCATCCGGTTGAAAGCATTCGACCACCGTCTGATCGACCAGTCCTCTGCAGAGATCGTTGAAACTGCAAAGCGTACCGGTGCTCAGGTTCGTGGCCCGATCCCGCTGCCGACCCGTCGCGAGCGTTACACCATCCTGGTCTCTCCGCACGTCAACAAGGACGCGCGTGACCAGTATGAGATTCGTACCCACAAGCGCGTTCTCGACATCGTCGAGCCGACAGAGAAGACTGTCGACGCGCTGATGAAGCTTGACCTGGCTGCCGGTGTGGACGTCCAGATCAAGGTTGACTGATACCTCACTAGTCACTGCGGCCCAGCGCTCTCACTGATAGAGCAGCAGCCGCCACGCCGGGATGGCGTCATACAATGTGCTAGTGGAATGCTCTGGAAAGGGCAGCCATAGCGGGTGACAGCCCCGTACACTAAAGGAGACTGAACATGTCTATCGGTTTAGTCGGTAAGAAGGCCGGGATGACCCGTGTCTTCACCGAAGCTGGCGCCTCTGTGCCGGTTACCGTGATTGAAGTTGAGCCGAACCGCATCGTGACCATCAAGTCTCTCGAGACTGACGGCTACAATGCTATTCAGGTGACAACTGGCTCTCGTAAAGCCAAGCACCTCACCAAGGCAACTGCTGGTCAGTATGCCAAGGCGGGTGTTGAGGCTGGCCGTACCCTGATGGAATTCCGCCTGAACGAAGGCGATGAAGCTCCTGCAGTGGGCGGCGAACTCACCGTATCCCTCTTTGAAGCTGGTCAAAAGATTGACGTGACCGGCACCTCCAAGGGTAAAGGTTTCCAGGGCGCAGTTAAGCGCTGGAACTTCCGCACCCAAGACGCTACCCACGGTAACTCACTGTCGCACCGCGCGCCGGGTTCCATCGGTAACTGTCAGACCCCGGGCCGCGTCTTCAAAGGTAAGAAGATGGCTGGCCAGATGGGCAACGTCCGTTCCACCGTCCAGAGCCTGGAAGTGGTCCGCGTCGACGCTGAACGCAATCTTCTGCTGGTCAAGGGTGCCGTTCCAGGTGCTCCGGGCGGCGAAGTGATCGTGCGTTCCGCTGTGAAAGCTCGCTGAGGGGAATTAACCGATGAATCTTAATCTTGCAGGTGCAGGCGGCGCAGTAGACGTCTCCGATGCCACCTTTGGTAAGGACTTCAACGAGGCTCTGGTTCACCAGGTCGTCACCGCCTATCTGGCTGGTGCACGTCAAGGTACCGTGGCTCAGAAGACCCGTTCTGACGTGTCCGGCGGTGGCAAGAAGCCGTGGCGTCAGAAAGGTACTGGTCGTGCACGTGCCGGTACCATCCGTTCCCCGCTGTGGCGTTCTGGCGGTGTGACCTTTGCAGCGCGTCCTCAGGACCACTCGCACAAGGTCAACCGCAAGATGTATCGCGCTGCCATGCGTTCCATCCTGTCCGAGCTGGTCCGTCAGGATCGCCTGGTCGCGGTCGACGCTATCAGCGTCGAAGCTCCGAAGACCAAGCTGCTGATCGCCAAGCTCCAGGAACTGGGCCTTGAGAAAGCGCTGATCGTCACTGAAGAGCAGGACGTCAACCTGTACCTGGCCGCGCGCAACATCCCGTATGTTGACGTCGTCAATGTCGCTGGCGCTGACCCGGTCAGCCTCGTCGGTTACGACAAGGTGCTGATGACTGTCGCTGCCCTGCGCAAGTTCGAGGAGAACCTGGGATGAATCAGGAACGCGTATTCAAGGTCCTGCTTGGTCCTCACATGACCGAGAAGGCCGCGGTCGCTGCCGAGAACAACCAGTACGTGTTCAAGGTTGCCAGCGACGCGACAAAGCCCGAAATCAAGAAAGCCGTCGAAGCGCTGTTTGGTAAGAAAGTCGATCGTGTTCAGGTTCTGAACATGAAAGGCAAGACCAAGCGCACCGCTCGCGGTGTTGGTCGTCGCGCTGGTTATCGCAAGGCCTATGTAACTCTGGCCGCCGGCGAGACCATCGAAGACTTCTCTGGCGCCGAGTAAGGCAGGAGTACGGAACATGGCAATTGTTAAGACAAAACCTACCTCCGCCGGTCGCCGCCACCTGGTAAAGGTCGTCAATGACGAGCTTTTCAAAGGTCGCGCGTACGCTCCGCTGCTTGAAAAGCAGTCAAAGTCCGGTGGTCGTAACAATAATGGTCGCATCACTACTCGCCACATCGGCGGTGGTCATCGTCACCATTACCGTCTGGTCGATTTCAAGCGCAACAAGGATGGCATTCCGGCCATCGTTGAGCGTCTGGAGTACGATCCGAACCGTAGCGCGAACATCGCGCTGGTGAAGTACCTTGACGGCGAACGTCGCTACATCATTGCACCGAAAGGTGTCTCTGCTGGCGATCGTCTCGAGTCTGGTGTTAACGCACCGATCAAGAAAGGCAACGCTCTGCCGCTGCGCAATGTCCCGGTGGGTTCCACCGTTCACTGTGTAGAGCTGAAGCCAGGCAAGGGCGCCCAGATCGCTCGTAGTGCAGGTACCAGTGCCCAGGTCGTGGCACGTGACGGTAACTACACCACGCTGCGTCTGCGCTCTGGCGAGATGCGTAAGGTGCTGTCCGAATGCCGTGCAACTCTCGGCGAAGTGGGCAACTCCGAGCACAGCCTCCGTCAACTGGGCAAGGCCGGTGCTAAGCGTTGGAGAGGCGTGCGCCCGACTGTTCGCGGTGTCGCGATGAACCCGGTCGATCACCCGCATGGTGGTGGTGAAGGTCGTACCTCTGGTGGCCGTCACCCGGTCAGCCCGTGGGGCGTCCCGACCAAGGGTCACAAGACTCGCAAGAACAAGCGCACCGATAAGCTTATCGTCCGTCGCCGCAAGGCCAAGTAACAGATATTGAGGGGTAACGGCTGTGCCACGTTCACTGAAGAAAGGTCCTTTTATTGACCTTCATCTGCTGAAGAAGGTTGAGACAGCAGTGGAAAAGAACGACCGCAAACCGATCAAGACCTGGTCGCGTCGTTCCATGATCCTGCCGAACATGGTCGGGCTCACCATTGCCGTCCATAACGGTCGCCAGCATGTCCCGGTTCTCGTTTCTGAGGAAATGGTCGGTCACAAGCTCGGCGAGTTTGCTGCCACCCGCACATACCGCGGGCACGCTGCAGATAAAAAAGCCAAACGGTAAGCCAGAGAGGATTTAAGAGATGGAAGTAGCTGCTAAGCTGCGCGGCGCTCGTTTATCCGCCCAGAAGGCCCGTTTGGTGGCTGACCAGGTGCGCGGTAAGCCGGTCGCCGAGGCGCTGAATCTGCTCGCTTTCTCACCGAAGAAGGCCGCGAAGATTGTTCGCAAGGTTCTGCAGTCCGCGATCGCGAATGCGGAAGAAAACAACGGCATGGACATTGACGAGCTTCGCGTCTCGACTATCTGTGTCGACGAGGGCATGACGCTCAAGCGCATCCAGCCACGTGCCAAAGGCCGTGCGGATCGTATCTTGAAGCGCACTTGTCATATCACCGTCAAGGTAGCCGAGAAGTAGGAGACGACCAATGGGTCAGAAAGTTAATCCGACAGGTTTCCGACTGGGTATTGTCAAGGATCATACCTCTGTCTGGTACGCCGAAGGCGCTACCTATGCCGACAAACTGAACAACGATCTGCAGGTGCGTGGATTCCTGGAAGAGCGTCTGAAAAGCGCTTCCGTGAGCCGCATCAGCATCGAGCGTCCGGCAAACAACGCCCGTATTACCATTCACACTGCCCGTCCGGGTATCGTGATCGGTAAGAAAGGTGAAGATGTCGACCGCCTTCGTCGTGAAGTTTCCGAGATGATGGGCGTTCCCGTCCACATCAACATCGAGGAGATTCGCAAGCCGGAACTCGATGCCAAGCTGGTTGCTGCCAATGTGGCAGGTCAGCTCGAGCGTCGTGTCATGTTCCGTCGTGCGATGAAGCGTGCTGTGCAGAACGCAATGCGTCTGGGCGCCAAGGGCATCAAGATTCAGCTCTCTGGTCGTCTCGGCGGTGCCGAAATCGCCCGTACCGAATGGTACCGCGAAGGCCGCGTTCCGCTTCACACCCTGCGTGCTGACATTGATTACTCCACCTTCGAAGCTCACACCACCTACGGCATCATTGGTGTCAAGGTCTGGATCTTCAAAGGCGAGATCCTCGGTGGCATCGAAGAGGTGCGAGCCAAGGCGAAGCAGCCCGCGTCCGCACCCAAGAAGAAAGGCAAGTAAGGGGGTAATCGATGTTACAGCCCAAGCGTATGAAATTCCGCAAGATGCAGAAAGGTCGCAACCGTGGCCTGGCGCATCGCGGAAGCAAGGTAAGCTTTGGTGAGTTTGGCCTGAAAGCCACCGGCCGTGGTCGTATCACCGCTCGTCAGATCGAAGCTGGCCGTCGTGCCATCACCCGTCACGTCAAGCGTGGCGGTAAGATCTGGATCCGTGTCTTCCCAGACAAGCCGATCTCCAACAAGCCGTTGGAAGTTCGTATGGGTAAAGGTAAGGGTTCTGTCGAGTACTGGGTCGCTCAGATCCAGCCCGGCAAGGTCCTCTACGAGATCGAAGGTGTATCCGAAGAGCTGGCCCGTGAAGCATTTAGCCTGGCCGCTATGAAGATGCCGATCTCCACCACCTTTGTTAAGCGGACGGTGATGTGATGAAAGCCCAAGAACTCCGTGAAAAGTCAGTCGAGGCGCTCCAGGAGCAGTTGTTCGAACTGCTGCGTGAGCAATTCAATCTGCGCATGCAGAAGGCAACAGGCCAGCTGAGCCAGGTTCACCTGCTCAAGCAGACTCGTCGCCAAATTGCTCAGGTTAAGACTGTGCTCAACCAGAAGTCAGGTGAGTAAAATGGCCGAAGAAACTAAAGCACGCACACTCACCGGCAAGGTGGTGAGTGACAAGATGGAAAAATCCATCGTTGTCATGGTCGAGCGCCGTGAGCGTCACCCGATCTATGGCAAGTACCTGAGACGCTCCACCAAGCTGCACGCCCATGATGAGGCGAATCAGGCTCGGATCGGTGACACCGTCTCTATCGCCGAGACTCGTCCGCTGTCCAAGAAGAAAGCCTGGACCCTGGTCGAGGTGGTTGAACAGGCCAAGGGTTAATCCCTAGGCCAGTTCCCACCAGGCAGTCAGATTAGGTTTGGAGAAAACCGATGATTCAGACTCAGACAATGCTGGATGTCGCCGACAACAGTGGCGCGCGCCGGGTGCAATGCATCAAGGTGCTGGGTGGTTCACACCGCCGTTACGCTCGTGTTGGAGACATCATCAAGGTCACCGTCAAAGAAGCTATCCCGCGTGGCAAGGTCAAGAAAGGCCAGGTCATGAAGGCAGTGGTCGTTCGTACCAAAGCCGGTGTCCGTCGTAATGACGGTTCCGTGATCCGCTTCGACGGTAATGCGGCCGTTCTGTTGAACAACACCAACGAACAGCCGATCGGTACCCGTATCTTCGGCCCGGTTACCCGTGAACTTCGCAGTGAGAAGTTCATGAAGATCATTTCCCTGGCGCCCGAAGTGCTGTAAGGAGCGGAAGCGGATATGCAAAAGATCAAACGTGACGATGAAGTCATCGTCATCGCCGGGAAGGACAAGGGCAAGCGCGGTACCATCAGCAAGGTGCTGAAAGGTGAGCGTCTGCTCGTGTCCGGTGTGAATATGATCAAGCGTCACACCAAGCCCAACCCGATGCTGGGCACCCAGGGGGGTATCGTCGAGCGCGAGGCTCCGATTCACGCGTCCAACGTGGCCATCTTCAACCAGGAGACCGGCAAGGCGGATCGTGTCGGAATCCAGGTACAGGAAGACGGTACTAAGGTACGCATCTTTAAGTCGACTCAGAAGCTGATCGACGCCTAACGCGAGTCGGGTACAACATGGCGAACTTGAAAGAACGTTATCAGAACGAAGTGGCCGCCCAGCTTAAAGAGCAGTTCGGCTACGCCAATGTGATGCAGGTTCCCCGCATCACCAAGGTGACCCTGAACATGGGTATCGGTGAAGCCACCGCTGACAAGAAGCTGATCGACAACGCGTTTGCCGATCTCCAGATGCTTTCTGGTCAGAAGCCCATCGTCACCAAGGCACGCAAGTCCATCGCTGGCTTCAAGGTCCGCGAAGGATGGCCGATCGGTGTTAAGGTGACCCTGCGCAGCGATCGTATGTGGGACTTCCTGGACCGTCTCGTGAACGTGGCTATCCCGCGCGTTCGTGACTTCCGTGGTCTGAACCCGAAGTCCTTCGATGGCCGTGGAAACTACTCCATGGGTGTGCGTGAGCAGATCATCTTCCCGGAGATCGAGTATGATAAGATCGACCGGATTCGTGGCCTGGACATCACCATCACCACTAGCGCCAACACCGATGATGAAGGTCGTGCGTTGCTGGGCGCGCTGAACTTCCCGTTCAAGAAATAAGGGTGGATCATGGCAAAGAAAAGCATGGTTGAGCGCGAGCTCAAGCGCACCAAGCTGGTCGCTAAGTACGCCGCCAAACGCGACGCACTGAAGACCATCATCAACGACGTCAACGCTTCTGAAGAAGAGCGCTTCGACGCACAGCTGAAGCTGCAGCAGCTGCCGCGTGATGCCAGCCCGGTCCGTCAGCGTAACCGCTGCCGTATCACTGGCCGTCCGCACGGCTACTACAACAAGTTCGGCCTGAGCCGCAACAAGCTGCGTGAAGCCGCTATGCGTGGTGACGTGCCTGGTCTGACCAAGTCCAGCTGGTAACACCACTGCAAGAATTCAGGAGCGCAACGTAAATGAGCATGCAAGACACTCTGGCGGATATGTTCACTCGTATCCGCAATGCGCAGATGGCCACCAAGGAGACGGTTACCATGCCGTCTTCCAAGCTCAAGGTTGAAGTGGCCCGCGTATTGAAGGAAGAGGGTTATATTTCCGAGTTTGCCGTCGCAGAAGGCGCCAAGCCGGAACTGACCGTGACCCTCAAGTACTTCGAAGGCAAGTCGGTTATCGAGAGCATCAAGCGTATTTCCAAGCCGTCCCTGCGCCAGTACAAAGGCAAGGGTGAGCTTCCGAAAGTCGCAGATGGCCTGGGTATTGCGATCGTTTCCACCTCCCGGGGCGTGATGACCGATCGTGCGGCCCGTCAAGCTGGTGTCGGCGGCGAAGTCCTCTGCACCGTATTCTAGGAGTTTGGAATGTCCCGCGTAGCCAAGTATCCGGTTAAATTGCCGAACGGCGTCGAGGCAAAGCTCGACGGCGACAAGCTGACCGTGAAGGGCAGCAAAGGCCAGCTGGAACTGACCGTCCACCAGGACGTGGTCATCTCTATGGAAGAAGGTCAGATGACCTTCGCTCCGTCCGAGACCGCCAAGAACTGGGCAATGGTTGGTACCACTCGTGCTCTGGTCAACAACATGGTGTCTGGTGTTTCCGAAGGCTTCACCAAGTCTCTGGAAATCAATGGTGTGGGTTATCGTGCCCAGGCCAAAGGCCAGACAATCAACCTGACACTGGGCTTCTCACACCCGGTCGACTATGAACTGCCGGCAAGTGTTACGGCTGAAACGCCGAAGAACACTCAGATCGTCCTCACGTCTGCTGACAAGCAGGCTTTGGGTCAGGTCGCCGCAGAGATTCGCGCATTCCGTCCGCCGGAGCCCTACAAGGGCAAAGGTATTCGGTACAGCGACGAAGTCGTCCGTCGTAAAGAAGCCAAGAAGAAGTAAGGCAGGGTTATGAACGCGAAGAAAGAATCTCGTCTCCGTCGTGCCCGCCGCGCTCGTGCGAAAATCCGCGAGCTGGGCGTGTTTCGCCTGTGCGTGAACCGCACCCCGCGTCACATCTACGCGCAGATCATCTCGCCGGATGGCGGCCAGGTCCTGGCCACCGCATCCACGCTCGACAAGAGCCTGCGCGAAGGTTCTACCGGTAACTCGGACTCCGCCGCCAAGGTGGGTGCTCTGATTGCCGAGCGCGCGAAGGAAGCGGGTATCAAGCAAGTGGCTTTCGATCGCTCCGGGTACAAGTACCACGGTCGCGTGAAGGCCCTGGCCGATGCCGCACGTGAAGGCGGCCTGGAATTCTAAAGGGTTTTACGATGGCGAATATCGAACAGAAGGGCGGTGACCTGCAAGAGAAGCTCGTGCAGATCAACCGCGTCGCCAAGGTAGTCAAGGGCGGCCGTATCTTCGGTTTCACCGCTCTGACTGTCGTTGGTGACGGCAATGGTCGTGTTGGCTTCGGCCGTGGCAAGGCGCGTGAAGTGCCGGTCGCGATCCAGAAGGCAATGGACCAAGCTCGTCGCAACATGATCAAGGTTGACCTGAAGGGCCACACCCTGCAGTACCCGGTGAAGGCTCGTCACGGCGCATCCAAGATCTACATGCAGCCAGCGTCCGAAGGTACCGGCATCATTGCCGGCGGTGCGATGCGTTCCGTGCTCGAACTGGCAGGCGTCCATGACGTCCTGGCCAAGTGCTACGGTTCCACCAATCCGGTCAACGTGGTGCGCGCGACCATCAACGGTCTCGCTGCCATGAAATCTCCGGAAGACATCGCCGCCAAGCGTGGCCTGTCTGTCGACAAGATTGCGGGGTAAGGCACCATGGCAGCTAAGATCACGGTAACCCAGATCCGCAGCACCATCGGCGTCCTCGAAAAGCACAAGGCCACTATGAAAGGTCTTGGCCTGCGCCGCATCGGTCACACTGTCGAGCTGGAAGACACCCCCGCGGTACGCGGCATGATCAACAAGGTTCACTACCTTGTCCGTGTTGAGGGAGAGTAATCCATGAAATTGAATACCCTGAGTCCGGCCCCGGGCTCCAAGCACGCTGCAAAGCGTGTCGGTCGTGGTATCGGCTCCGGTCTTGGTAAGACCGGCGGTCGTGGCCACAAGGGCCAGAAGTCCCGTTCCGGTGGCAGCGTCAAGCCGGGCTTCGAAGGCGGTCAGATGCCTATGCAGCGTCGCCTGCCGAAGTTTGGTTTCACTTCCGCGAAGTCTCTGATTTCCGAAGAAGTGCGCCTGAGCGAACTGGCACTGGTAGACGGCGAGATCGTCGACCTCGAAACGCTGAAGAAGGCCAACGTGCTTCGTGATTCCACGAAGTTCGCGAAGGTCATGCTCTCCGGCGAACTGGACAAGGCAGTCACGGTTCGCGGCATTAAGGTCACCAAGGGTGCCCGTGCTGCGATCGAAGCTGCCGGTGGCAAGGTAGAGGACTAAATGGCTAAGTCAGGAAACGTACCGGCGATGCAGGGAAGTGGGTTGAGCGAACTCTGGGCGCGTTTGCGCTTCGTGTTCATCGCCATCGTGGTGTACCGAATCGGTGCACACATCCCCGTTCCCGGTATCAATCCTGACCAGCTTGCTGCCTTGTTCAGGGAAAACCAGGGCACCATCCTGAGCATGTTCAACATGTTCTCCGGTGGTGCACTGGAGCGAATGAGTATCTTCGCGCTGGGCATCATGCCCTACATATCCGCGTCGATCATCATGCAGCTCCTGACGGTGGTCTCGCCTCAGCTTGAGCAGTTGAAAAAGGAAGGCGAGGCCGGCCGTCGCAAGATCAGCCAGTACACGCGCTACGGCACGGTAGTACTGGCCCTGGTCCAATCGATCGGCATGGCAGTCGGACTGGTCGGAAACGGTGTCGCCTATTCCGCTGACTTCAGCTTCTACTTCACCGCCGTGAGTACGTTCGTGGCTGGTGCAGTGTTCCTGATGTGGCTGGGAGAGCAGATCACCGAGAAGGGTATCGGCAACGGGATCTCACTGATCATCTTTGCTGGTATTGTCGCCGGGCTGCCGAGTGCCATCGGCCAGTCTTTCGAACTGGCGCGCAATGATGGTGCCTGGAATGTGCTTCCGCTGCTGGCGCTGACGCTGCTCGCAGTCATTACCGTTGCCTTCGTGGTGTTCATCGAGCGCGGCCAACGCCGCATCACGGTGAACTATCCGCGCCGTCAGGTTGGCAACAAGATGTATGCAGGTCAGAGCAGCTACTTGCCGATGAAGGTCAACATGGCCGGGGTCATCCCGCCGATCTTCGCGTCAAGCATCCTGCTGTTCCCTGCGTCGATGGGTCAATGGTTTGGCCAGAGTGAAAGCATGCAATGGTTGCAGACGGCATCTCAGGCTCTCGGGCCGGGTCAGCCACTGTATATCTTGCTTTTCGCTGCCGCTGTAGTATTCTTCTGCTTCTTCTACACGGCGCTGGTCTTCAATCCGAAGGATGTTGCTGACAACCTCAAGAAGTCAGGAGCGTTTCTGCCGGGTATTCGCCCAGGCGAACAGACCGCCCGTTACATCGATAAGGTGATGACTCGCCTGACGCTGTTCGGCGCCCTCTACATCACCCTAGTCTCCCTGATGCCTCAATTCCTCGTTGTTGCATGGCAGGTTCCGTTCTATTTCGGCGGCACCTCTCTGCTCATCGTGGTCGTGGTGGTCATGGACTTCATGGCCCAGGTGCAGTCGCATCTGATGTCGAATCAGTATGCGTCGGTGATGAAGAAGGCCAACCTCAAAGGCTATGGCAGCGGTGGCATGATGCGCTGATTGCGCAGCCCCTGTTAGCAAACTGGAGAGAACGATGAAAGTTCGAGCTTCCGTCAAGAAAATTTGCCGTAACTGCAAGATCATTCGGCGTCGTGGCGCAGTGCGGGTCATCTGCACTGAGCCCCGCCACAAGCAGCGTCAGGGTTAATTCCCTCGACCCGCTTAGCTGAATACAAGCTCGGGTGCTGGCATACCCCCTTGTTCCCAATGGGATCAAGGGGTATGCTATTGCGCCCTTTGTGGATGTAAAATCCGCCGCTAACCTTTCGGAGAAAACTGATGGCCCGTATTGCTGGCGTCAATATCCCGGACAACAAGCACGCGGCGATCTCGCTGACTTATATCTTCGGGATTGGCCGTACGCGTGCACAGCAGATCTGCGCCGCTCTCGGTTTAGAACCGAGCGTCAAGATCGCTGATCTGTCTGTTGAACAACTGGACCTGGTTCGTGCCGAGGTGGGTAAGTACACCGTCGAAGGCGACCTGCGTCGTGAGATCACGCTGAACATCAAGCGTCTCATGGACCTCGGTTGCTATCGTGGCCTGCGCCATCGTCGTGGTCTTCCGTTGCGCGGTCAGCGCACCAAGACCAACGCACGTACACGCAAAGGTCCGCGTAAACCGATTCGCAAGTAAACGAACTGGCGTTTAGACAGGAAACATCTAATGGCTAACCCGAGTAAGCGCAAGAAGGTTAAAAAGCAGGTAGTGGATGCCATCGCGCATATCCACGCCTCTTTTAACAACACTATCGTGACGATCACAGACCGCCAGGGCAATGCTCTTTCCTGGGCAACTGCCGGTGGTTCGGGTTTTCGTGGTTCTCGCAAGAGCACCCCGTTCGCTGCGCAAGTCGCAAGTGAACGTGCAGCGACCGCTGCAGCCGAATATGGTGTGAAGAACGTCGACGTGCTGGTCAAGGGCCCGGGTCCGGGTCGTGAGTCCGCCGTGCGTGCTCTCAATGCCGCAGGCTTCCGCGTGCAAAGCATCACCGACGTGACCCCCATCCCGCATAATGGGTGCCGTCCGCCGAAGAAACGCCGCGTTTAAGGAGACAGACTCATGGCTCGTTATATTGGACCGAAGTGCAAACTGTCTCGTCGTGAAGGCACCGACCTCTTCCTGAAGAGTGGCGTGACTCCGTTCGAGAAGAAGTGCAAATCCGAACAACCCCCGGGTGTTCATGGCCAGCGCCGTCAGCGTCTTTCAGACTACGGCCTGCAGCTGCGTGAAAAGCAGAAGGTACGTCGCATGTACGGCGTGCTGGAAAAGCAATTCCGCAACTACTACAAAGAAGCCGCTCGCCTCAAGGGTGCGACCGGTGAGGTTCTGCTCCAGCTCCTCGAGACTCGTCTCGACAACGTCGTCTACCGCATGGGCTTCGGCTCCACGCGTTCCGAGGCACGTCAGCTGGTCAGCCACAAGGCGATCGCCGTGAACGGCCGTACCGTCAACGTTGCTTCCTTCAAAGTGAAGGCTGGCGATGTGGTCACCGTTCGTGAGAAGGCCAAGAACCAGGCTCGCATCCAGCAGTCTCTGGCACTCGCTGCCAACCGCGGTGATGTCTCCTGGGTCGACGTCGACTCCAAGAAGATGGAAGGCACTTTCAAGGCTGTCCCCGAGCGTGGCGACCTGTCTGCCGATATCAACGAAAACCTGATCGTCGAGCTGTACTCCAAGTAATGTAACGCCGGGCCGATTCGTCGGCCCGGCTGGAGTACCCAGATTATCCGTTTGGCAGCCTTAAAGGTGTTCTTATGCAGCGCTCAGTGACAGAGTTTCTCCGTCCTCGCGATATCAAGGTCGAGGAAGTCAGCGCCCATCACGCGCGAATCGTCCTCGAACCCTTCGAGCGTGGTTTCGGCCACACCCTGGGGAATGCTCTGCGTCGCATCCTGCTTTCTTCCATGCCCGGCTGTGCCGTCGTGGAAGCTGAGATCGAAGGCGTTCTGCACGAGTACAGCGCCATTGAAGGGGTGCAGGAGGATGTAATCGAAATCCTGCTGAACCTCAAGGACGTGGCCATCAAGATGCATGGTCGCGACGAAGCTGTGCTGGCGCTGAACAAGAAGGGCCCGGGTATCGTGACTGCTGGCGATATCGCTGGCGACCACGATCTCGAAATCGTGAATCCGGATCACGTCATCGCTCACCTCAATGATGGTGGCGAGCTGAAGATGCAGCTCAAGATCGCTCGTGGCCGCGGCTACGAAGCGGCAGATGCTCGTATCTCTGCTGATGACGAATCACGTGCCATTGGCCGCCTCCAGCTGGATGCGACCTTTACCCCGGTTCGTCGGGTCTCCTATGCCGTCGAGGCTGCGCGTGTTGAACAGCGCACCAACCTCGACAAGCTGGTGATCGACCTGGAAACCGACGGCACACTGGATCCGGAAGAAGCGATCCGCCGCTCCGCAACTATCCTGCAGGAGCAGCTGGCCGCCTTCGTTGATCTGGAAGCAGACAAGGAACAGGAAGTCGAAGAAGAGGAAGATCAAATCGATCCGATCCTTCTCCGTCCCGTAGACGATCTTGAGCTGACTGTTCGCAGTGCGAACTGTCTCAAGGCCGAGAATATCTATTACATCGGTGATCTCATTCAGCGCACCGAAGTTGAGCTGCTGAAGACCCCGAATCTCGGCAAGAAGTCCTTGAATGAAATCAAGGACGTGCTGTCCGCGCGTGGTCTGTCCCTCGGCATGCGGTTGGAAAACTGGCCGCCCGCAAGCCTGAAGGACGACAAGGCTTCCGCTTAAGGAAGCCCGGTCGGCTCAAGCCCCAGACTGGTAAGGAATCACAACCATGCGTCATCGTAAGAGTGGTCGTCACCTGAACCGTACCAGCTCTCACCGTGAAGCCATGTTCAAGAACATGTGCATCTCTCTGGTAGAGCACGAAGTCATCAAGACTACCCTGCCGAAAGCCAAGGAACTGCGTCGTCATATCGAGCCGCTGATCACCCTGGCCAAGCAGGACACCGTTGCGAACCGCCGTTTGGCGTTCTCTCGCACGCGCTCCAAGGAAGCGGTCGGCAAGCTCTTCAATGAGCTCGGCCCGCGCTACACCTCCCGTCCGGGCGGTTACCTGCGCATCCTGAAGTGCGGCTATCGCGCCGGTGACAATGCCCCGATGGCATTCGTCGAGCTGGTCGATCGTCCGGTTGCCTCCGAGGCAGCGGGCGAAGAGTAAGCTTCGGCTTGCTTCGTCCACAAGAAAAGGCCAACCCTCACGGGTTGGCCTTTTTTTATACCTGGCATATGCCTGGCAGTTGGTCGGGTGACACGGGCGTGTCATTTGCCGAAAGGTTCACCTCGCCCCGGGTGTTGAGAGTGTGCTGGGGCGAGGTGAATCAGAGGAGCTGAGGGGCCCAAGCCGGCGCCTAGCTGCTGGTCTCGGCCTTCTTCTTGCTGCTCGCGGTGGCACTGGTGGCTTTCTGGCGCTCCAGCAACGGGGCCAGGAAGCGGCCGGTGTGCGAGATCTCCTGCGTGGCCAGTTGCTCCGGCGTGCCTTCGGCGATGATCTGACCGCCGCCTGAGCCACCTTCCGGACCAAGGTCGATCAGCCAGTCGGCGGTCTTGATCACATCCAGGTTGTGCTCGATCACGACCACGGTATTGCCGTGATCACGCAGGCGGTGCAACACGACCAGCAGCTGGCGAATATCCTCGAAGTGCAGACCGGTGGTCGGCTCATCGAGAATATAGAGCGTCTTGCCGGTATCGCGCTTGGCCAGCTCGCGCGCCAGCTTGACGCGCTGGGCTTCACCGCCGGACAGCGTGGTCGCGCTCTGGCCGAGGCGGACGTAGGAGAGGCCGACATCCATCAGTGTCTGCAGACGGCGGGCAATGGCCGGAACCGGCGAGAAGAACTCCAGCGCCTCCTCGATGGTCATCTCCAGCACTTCGTGGATGTTCTTGCCCTTGTACTGAACCTCGAGGGTCTCGCGGTTATAGCGCTTGCCCTTGCAGACATCGCAGGGCACGTACATGTCGGGCAGGAAGTGCATCTCGACCTTGATCAGGCCATCGCCCTGACAGGCCTCACAGCGGCCACCCTTGACGTTGAAGCTGAAGCGGCCCGGCTTGTAGCCGCGGGCACGTGCTTCCTGGGTGCCGGAGAACAGCTCGCGAATCGGCGTGAAGATGCCGGTATAGGTCGCCGGGTTGGAGCGCGGCGTCCGTCCGATGGGGCTCTGGTCGATATCGACCATCTTGTCGAACAGATCCAGCCCTTCGATGGTGCCATAGGGCGCAGGCGTCAGGGTGGTGGCCCGATTGAGCTCACGCGCCGCCAGCGGCATCAGGGTGGCATTGATCAGCGTCGACTTGCCTGAGCCCGAGACCCCGGTGATGCACGTCAGCAGGCCTGTCGGCAGCGTCAGCGTCACATCCTGCAGGTTGTTGCCGGTGGCGCCGGTCAGGCGCAGCACCTTGTCAGGGTTGGCCGGAAGGCGGTAGGGCGGCACGGCGATCTCGCGCTCGCCGCTCAGGTATTGCCCGGTCAATGAGCCAGGCGTCGCCTCGATCTGCTCCGGCGTGCCCTGGGCGACGATCTCGCCACCATGCACGCCGGCGCCCGGGCCGATATCCAGCACGTGGTCGGCGGCGCGAATCGCGTCCTCATCATGCTCGACCACGATCACGGTGTTGCCCAGGTCGCGCAGATGGATCAGCGTCTTGAGCAGGCGATCATTGTCACGCTGATGCAGGCCGATGGACGGCTCATCGAGGATGTACATCACCCCGACCAGGCCGGCACCGATCTGGCTGGCGAGACGGATACGCTGCGCCTCACCGCCAGACAGGGTGTCGGCGCTGCGCTCCAGGGTCAGATAGTCGAGGCCGACATTGACGAGAAATTCGAGGCGCGCCTGGATCTCATGCACGATCTTGGCGGCGATCTCGCCCTTGCGTCCCGGCAGGCTCAGCTTGCCGAACTCTTCCCATGCTTCACCGATCGGCTGACGCACGACCTCGGAGAGTGTGCGGTCATCGACATAGACGTTGCGCGCTTCACGACGCAGGCGCGAGCCGTCGCAGCTCGGGCACGGCTGGACCGCCAGATAGCGGGCGAGGTCCTCGCGCACCATGTTGGATTCGGTCTCGCGGTAACGGCGCTCCATGTTGGGCAGCACGCCCTCGAAGGGGTGCTCGCGGGTCACCTTGCGGCCACGGTCATTCACGTAGCTGAAGGCGATGTCCTCGCGGCCGCTGCCGTTGAGCACGGCGTCACGCGCTTCATCGCTGAGCGACTCCCAGGCCGCTTCCAGCGCGAAGCCATAATGCTCGGCAACGGCCTGCAGCTGGCTGAAGTAGTAGACACTGCGGCGGTCCCAGCCCTTGATGACGCCTTCGGCCAGTGACAGTTCAGGGTGGCTGATCAGTTTCTCGGGATCGAAATACTGCTTCACGCCCAGGCCGTCACAGGTCGGGCAGGCGCCGGCCGGGTTGTTGAAGGAGAACAGGCGCGGTTCCAGCTCGGCCAGCGCATAGCCACACACCGGACAGGCGAAGCGCGAAGAGAAGACCAAGTCTTCCTGTTCGCCATCCATGAAGTGCAGGCGAGCGCTACCGTCGGCCAGATTCAGCGCGGTCTCGAAGGATTCGGCCAGGCGCTGCTTGAGGTCTTCGCGCACCTTGAAGCGATCGACGACGACGTCGATGTCATGCTTCTTGTTCTTCTCCAGCGGCTTGAGGTCATCCAGCTCGACGATCACGCCGTCGATGCGAGCCCGTACGAAGCCTTGGGCGCGCAGCTCGGAGAGCAGCTGTAGATGCTCCCCCTTGCGACCACTGACCACTGGAGCCAACAACATCAGCTTGCTGCCTTCCGGCAGGGCGAGGGCCTGATCGACCATCTGCGAGATGGTCTGGGCTTCCAGGTCGATGCCGTGATCCGGACAGCGTGGCGTACCGGCGCGGGCATACAGCAGGCGCAGATAGTCATAGATCTCGGTGATGGTGCCGACGGTGGAGCGCGGGTTGTGCGAGGTCGATTTCTGTTCGATGGAAATCGCCGGCGACAGACCTTCGATATGGTCGATGTCCGGCTTTTCCATCATCGACAGGAACTGACGTGCGTAGGTGGACAGTGATTCGACGTAGCGCCGCTGTCCCTCGGCGTAGAGAGTGTCAAAGGCAAGTGATGACTTGCCGGAACCGGAAAGTCCGGTCACCACGATCAGCTTGTCACGCGGCAGTTCGACATCGATGTTCTTGAGGTTGTGGGTGCGCGCACCCCTCACCTGAATCCTGTCCATTGCCACCTCGGGCTGCGTCGATAAAAGCAACGATTATAAGGCGCGGGTGAAACACCCGGCAAAGGCTGCATGCTTTCAAAGCCGCCAAGCGGGCCTTAGAATATGCAGTCCATTGGTGGGCGACCACCCTTGGACGTCACATCTCGGCGACCCACGTGGTCGGCCTCCCTCTTCTTGACTGTCATGCTCCGGAGCC
The DNA here is from genome assembly GCF_011319755.1 of Cobetia sp. MB87. NCBI lineage: Bacteria > Pseudomonadati > Pseudomonadota > Gammaproteobacteria > Oceanospirillales > Halomonadaceae > Cobetia > Cobetia sp. MB87. Next base: position 39,895 of record NZ_VFBC01000011.1, read on the forward strand.
CGCCGCCGCCCATGAAAACCTCTCGACTGCTCGCGCCGGAACGCCGCGCCATCGTCGGCCTTGCCAGCCTCTATGCGACTCGCATGCTGGGGCTGTTCATGGTGTTGCCGGTACTGGCGCTCTATACCCGTGACCTGACCGGTGCGACGCCGACTCTGGTCGGTGTGGCGCTGGGCGGCTACGGGCTGACCCAGGCATTGCTGCAGATTCCGTTCGGCTGGCTGTCAGACCGGCTGGGGCGCAAGGCCGTGATCGGCTTCGGGCTCGGGTTGTTCATTCTGGGCTCGCTGGTCGCGGCGACGGCCAACAGCATCGAGATGATCATCCTCGGGCGCTGTCTGCAAGGCAGCGGCGCCGTGGCGGGGGCGATCATGGCACTGCTGGCCGATCAGACCCGGGAGGAGGTTCGCACCATGGCGATGGCCTCCATCGGCATGTCGATCGGGGTCGCCTTTGCGCTGGCGATGGTCGCAGGGCCATTGGCCGCAGACGCCTTCGGCCTGTCGGGGGTCTTCTGGTTGACCGCCGTGATGGCCGTCGCGAGCCTGTTCGTGCTCTGGAAACTGGTGCCAGCTGCGCCCAGGCGTCAACATCAGGATGTGGGGCTTGATAGGCGCCAGCTCAAGGGTATCCTCGCGAATTCCGCATTGTTGCGCATGGATGTGTCGATCTTTGCGCTGCACATGATCCTGACCGCCTGCTTCGTGGCCATCCCCCAGCAGCTGGTCAATTTCGGCATCGCTCCTGCACATCACGGCTGGATCTACCTACCATTGATGGGGCTGGCCTTTATCGCCATGCTGCCGCTGGTCATCGTGGCCGAGAAGTATCGGCGCATGAAGCCTGTCTTCCTGGGGGCCGTCGCGACCATCGCGACAAGCTTGCTGCTGCTGGGAGTCGATGGCATCGAGCATGCGGGGCTGGCGATGTTCCTCGGCCTGCTGTGGCTGTTCTTCGTCGCCTTCAACCTGCTTGAGGCGACCTTGCCGTCGATGATCTCCAAACTGGCCCCGGCCGGTGCCAAGGGCACGGCGATGGGGGTCTATTCCACCAGTCAATTCCTGGGTGCCTTCGTGGGTGGTGTCGGGGGTGGCTGGCTGACCGGGCATTTCGGTCTGAGTGGAGTGTTCTTCGCCATGGGACTGGTCGCCATTCTGTGGCTGGCCGTGGTGTGGGGCATGCAACCGCCGCGACATCTGGGCAGTGAAGTGATCGGCCTGTCCCCCGAGGCCTCGCAATTGTCGGCCGTTGAGCTGCAGACACGCCTGCTGGCCATCGTCGGCGTGGAAGAGGCGCTCGTGGTGCGTGAGGAGCGGGTCGCTTATCTCAAGGTCACACGCGATACACTGGATGACAAGGCGCTGGCCCGATTCACTCGCCAGCGTGATGACGAAACTCCGGCAGGCGCGGAAGTGCCTGCCAGCTGAACCCTGACATCGGCAATACATTGCCGGTGCACTTGATACCTTCTCCGGTGCCCATGGCGCACTGGTCTATTTGCAGGAGTAATCTTCATGGCTCGTGGCGTAAACAAGGTCATTCTGATCGGTAATCTCGGTCAAGACCCGGAAGTTCGCTTCACCCCGTCCGGTAGTGCGGTGTGCAACCTGAACCTCGCGACGACGGACACCTGGAACGATCGCCAGAGCGGTCAGCGTCAGGAACGCACCGAATGGCACCGTGTGGTGATGTTCAACAAGCTGGCTGAAGTGGCTCAGCAATACGTCAAGAAAGGCTCTCGCCTGTATATTGAAGGCCGCCTGCAGACGCGCAAGTGGCAGGATCAGAACGGCAATGACCGTTACAGCACGGAAATCGTGGCCAACGACATGCAGATGCTGGATACGCGTGGGGAAGGTGGCGGCGGCAACTTCGCTGGTGGTCGCCCGCAGCAGGCGCCCCAGCAGGGCGGCCAGCAACCGGCCGCAGCTCCCCAGCAAGGTGGCCAGTTCGGTGCTCAGCAGCCGGCCCCGCAGCAAGGTGGCCAGTTCGGTGGTCAGCAGCCGGCCCCTCAGCAAGGCGGTCAGTTCGGTGGTCAGCAGCCGACACCCCAGCAGGGCAACAACTTCGGTGGCCAGCAGCCTGCCCAGCAGAACAACTCCCAGAACAACAATTTCGGTGCACCGCCCGCGGGCAGCTTCGATGATTTCGATGATGAAATCCCGTTCTGAATAAAGTTTTTCGCCTGTGCGCCGATAGAACGCGCAAGCGATGACGATGAAAAGGCCCTCGTTAAGCGAGGGCTTTTTTTTGAATTAACCATGAGGTTTTCTTGATTCTGTTTATATAAACAACTGTTTTTTCATGAGTTATCGCTGATATTGAAAAATGATTTCGAGCGCGACATCCAGTGGCTTGTGCCGCGCGTAAGGATGGTTGGGCGCGAGTCATACATGCGTTGCAAACGAGCGTTGTGCAATAACGCTTCGTGTCCGTATTCTTTTGTTATCTCGCCGCTGGGCTGCCAAGGTTGTCGGGTGGCAATCCATGGTCTGAGAAGCCTGTCGTGGTACTCCAGAGAGGGTGCTGGCGACATGACGCCGTTGTCGGATTTCTGCCCCTATCCTTGCCGACTGTGGCATGCCCCTGATGATCGAGGTTATTCATGCATGGCAGTTATTCCTATCCACTGGTCGCCCTGTCAATCGTGGTCGCCGTGCTGGCTTCACATGCAGCGCTGCAGCTGATTCGTCAGGTCGCGCTGGCCCCTTCGCGCGCCACCAGCCTGGGTTGGCTGGTGGGCGGATCCGTGGCGATGGGGCTGGGTATCTGGGCCATGCATTTCATCGGCATGCTGGCATATGAAAGTCAGACTTCGGTCACCTATGCGCCCGGTCTGACGGCGTTGTCGGTGCTGATCGCGATGCTGGCCTCGGGGCTGGCGCTCTGGGTGAATACGCTGCCACGTCTGACGCCGATGTTGTTGATGACGAGCGGGGCCATCATGGGCGGTGGCATCGCCACGATGCACTACACCGGCATGGCGGCGATGCAGATGAACATGCCCTACCGCTATGACCCGCTGCTGTTCGCGGTGTCCATCGTGGTGGCGGTGGTGGCCGCGACGGCGGCCCTGTGGCTGGGAGGCTTCTTCTTGCGCCAGCGTCGCCCCAATCGCACTTATCAGGCCTTGGCGGCCGGCGCGATGGGGCTTGCCATCGCCGGCATGCATTACATCGGCATGGCGGCGATGGAGATGATGCCGTTGACCACGCCCATCATCTCCCCCGCCGGGGCGGGCATGAACTCCGGGCAGAATCTGTGGCTGGCCCTGGCCATCGCGATCGCGACCCTGGCTGTACTGGGGCTGGCACTCCTGGCCATCAGTGCCGAGCAGCGCATGCGTCGCAGCCGTCATTACCGTTCGCGTCTGGATGGTCTGCTGGAGTATCGGACCCGGGAGCTGCGTCATGAGCGCGATCAGGTGGCGGTCATGCTGGATTCCATCGATGAGGGAGTGATCAGCCTCGATCGCGAGGGCCACATCCAGCACATCAACCCCATCGCTGCCGAATTGTGTGGCTGGGACCCGTCGCTGGCCCGCGGGCGCCCCTGGACGCGTATCTTGCAGCTGCGCCATGAAGGTACGTTGCAGTCCGTTGCCAACCAGCTGGAAGGGGTCTTGCAGCGCGGCGAAGTGGTCCACATGTCCAGCCAGACGCTACTGGTGGCACGCGATGGCAGTGAATGTGCCGTTGAGCTCAAGGCCTCGCCCGTGCGCCGTCGCAGTGGGGATGTCGAGGGGGCGGTACTGGTCTTCCGCGACATCAGCTATCGCCAGGCCATGATTCGGCGCCTCAACTTCCAGGCACATCACGACAGCCTGACAGGGCTGCACAATCGCACCGCCTTCGATGACTCTCTCACCGAGGCGTTGGCCGATGGCGGTTTTCATCAGCTGCTGTACCTGGACCTCGACTTCTTCAAGGTGGTCAATGATACCTGCGGCCACGCGGCCGGAGACACCGTATTGCGCGAGCTCTCCGCGCTGATGCGAGCACATGTGCGGGAAACGGATGTGCTGGCGCGCCTGGGGGGCGATGAGTTCGCCGTGTTGCTCTATCGCTGCTCTCGCGAGCAGGCCATCGAGCGTGCCGAAGCGCTGTGCGCGGCCGTCAGTGCCTATCGCTACTACGATGAGGGACGGCCATTCCAGTTGGGCGTCAGCATCGGGGTCGCGCCGGTCGAAAGTGGTGTCCAGGCCTCCGAGGTCCTGCGTCAGGCGGATGGTGCCTGCTACATGGCCAAGCAGAGCGGGCGCAATCAGGTGCATGCCTACCATGACGGAGATGCGGGATTCGAGCGTGCCCAGCGCGAGGTGCAGTGGCTGCCGCTGCTGCACGAGGCGCTGGAGAATGATCGCTTCACGCTGTATATCCAGCCGATCCGCTCGCTGAGTGATGTCACCAGCAAGCCCTACTACGAGGTGCTGCTGCGCTACGTCAACGACTCGGGCGAGCACCTGGCCCCGGCGCACTTCATGGCGACGGCGGAGCGATTCGGCCTGATGCCCGAGATTGATATCTGGGTCGTCACCCAGGCGCTGCAGGTTCTTGAGTCTGATGACGGTCGCATCGAGTCGGATGCCGTGCTGGCGATCAATCTCTCCGGCCAGAGCATGGGCGATCTGCGCATGCGCGATCAGCTGGCGTCGCTGGTCACGCAAAGCTCCGTCATGCCACAGCGGCTATGTTTCGAGATCACCGAGACGGCGGCCATCAGCAATCTGGCCCAGGCGCGCGAGTTCATCTACAGCATGCGCCGGCTCGGCTGCAGCTTCGCTCTGGACGACTTTGGCAGCGGCATGTCGTCCTTTGCCTATCTCAAGGAGCTGCCGGTCAATCAGCTCAAGATCGACGGCGCCTTCGTGCGCAACCTGACACGCGATAGCCTTGACGCCGCCATCGTCTCCGCCATCTGTGGCATCTGTGCCCAGATGGGCATCATCACGGTGGCGGAATATGTCGAGCGTCTTGAGCTGATTCCCGCCCTCGAGTTGATCGGTGTCGACTTCGTGCAAGGCTACGGCATCGGCCGCCCTCACCCGATCGGCGCCCCGCTGATCCCCATCACTCCACGCAACAACGGGCCTGCAGCCAGTCTGCAAGGTTGATAGAATGACATCTTTGCATCGTCGCCTCTTGCGGCGATGCGCCTGTTTGCTGGAGCCTGCCTGTGAAACTCTTGCTGCTAGATGCTGGGCATTGTCTTGGCCTGGGTCTTATCCGTGCGGCCGGTACGCGCGCTGACCTGGAGCTCAATGCCGTCGAGTCAGACCGTATCGATGCCGATGACATCCGTGCCAGCCAGGCGGATGTCGTCATCGTGCCGCCGTTCGCACGTCCGGCCGATTCCGCACCTGCCGAGGTGATGGCGCATGCCGAGGCGGTGGAGCAAGTGCTGGCTGCCTGCATCGAGACCGGTACACCGCTGGTATGGTGCGTGGCAGATCAGATGTTCGAGCAGGGCGGCGAAGGCTTACTCGACGAGGACGAAGTGCCCTCGCCGATCGATACGGCGCTGCGCCGTGTCATCGCGACCGGTGATCGCATCCGTGCCGAGCTGCCCAATCACCTGATCGTGCGCCTGGGCCCGCTGTTCGGTCCGGAAGGGCGCGATGCCTGGTTGCCGACGTTGATCGAACGCCTGCTGGCGGGGGAGGAGGTGCGTGCCGCCGAGGACGTCATACTGTGCCCGACCAGTGTCGATGCCGTGGCGATGGCGTTGATCGGCATGCTTCAGCAACAGCGCTGCGGTGCGGATGCCTGGGGGGCCTATCATCTGGCCGGCACCGAGCCCATCAGCACCTACGCCTTCGTCAGTGTCGTGCGCACCCAGTTGATCACCCGCCTCGAGGGGCTGGGCGAGACGGTGGCCGCAGGCCCGCTCAAGGCGCTGACCCTCAACGCCGGTACGCCGCTGCGGCGTGTGCTCAACTGCCGTCGCGTGCTGGACACCTTCGGTGTGCATCAGAAGCCGTGGCGCCTCGAACTATCCCGCCTGATGGATGACTGGATCGCGCAGCGCGCCTCCGGCTCATCTCGCCCTGATTCGATCTGACCTGTGGAGACTGTGCCTGTGAATGCGCTGCGTAGCGTGCTGTTTTATGTAGGTTATTTCATGGCGTTGCTGCTCAGCGCCGTGGTGCTGGTGCCGCTGGCGGCCTGCCTTCCGCTACAGGCGCGCTACCGTGTCCTGCATAGCTACAACCATATCGTGCTGTGGTGGTTCCGACTGACCTGCGGCGTGAAGGTGCAGGTGACTGGACGTGACGCCTTGCCTGAGGGGGCCTGCGTGCTGCTGGCCAACCACCAGAGCGAGTGGGAAACCATCTATCTGCAGGTGGCCAAGCGCCCGCTATGCACCGTGCTCAAGCAGGAGCTGCTGAAGATTCCGGTCTTCGGCTGGGGGCTGAAACTGCTGGAGCCGATTCCGCTGGATCGCACCCAGCCGGCCAAGGCGCTCAAGCAGGTGCTGTCAGTGGGCACTCAGCGCCTCAAGGACGGCTTTACCGTGCTGATCTTCCCGGAAGGCACGCGCATCGCGCCGGGGACGCGCAAGAAGTTCAACAAGTCCGGTGCCGCGATTGCCTGCCGTGCCGGCGTGCCGGTGGTGCCGGTGGCGCACAATGCCGGTGAGATCTGGCCCAATGACAGTTGGATCAAGCGCCCGGGCACCATCCATGTCGCCTATGGCCCGGCCATCGAGACGGCAGGGCGCAAGCCGGATGCGGTGATCGCCGACGTCGAGGCCTGGGTCGAGGCCAAGCTGCAGGAAATCTCCAGCGTCCAGCGTCCGCCGCTGGAAGAGGAAGCGGCGGCCGATAGTGTCGGTGCCTGACTTTCTGACGCTTTCCCTGTTGTTCATCTGATGCATCCGGTGCTCCAGCAAGCACCGGACAGCCAGCAAAAAGGCCGCCCCGAAGGGCGGCCTTTTCGTGTCTCACACCAGCGCGTATCTGCAGACTGCATGTCTGCTGAACGCGTGCTGAATCAGTCCTGGAAACGTTCCAGAATCAAGCAGGCGTTGGTGCCACCGAAGCCGAAGCTGTTGGACAGCACACGGTCGATCTTGACGCCATCACGACGGGTCGTGACGATGTCGAGGCCTTCGGCGCGGTCATCCAGCTCGCTGACATTGGCAGACGCGGCAATGAAGTCGTTCTCCATCATCAGCATGGAGTAGATGGCTTCCTGCACACCTGTAGCGCCCAGCGAGTGACCCGTCAGCGACTTGGTCGAGCTCATTGCCGGGCTGGCGGCACCGAAGACTTCCTGGATGGCCTTGAGTTCAGCCACATCACCCACCGGCGTCGAGGTGCCGTGGGTGTTGATGTAGTCGATATCGCCATTCACGGTCGCCATCGCCTGGCGCATGCAGCGTGCTGCACCTTCGCCGGACGGTGCCACCATGTCGTGACCATCGGAGGTCGCGCCATAGCCGGTCACTTCGGCGTAGATCTTCGCACCGCGTGCCTTGGCGTGTTCCAGTTCCTCAAGCACCAGCATGCCGCCGCCGCCAGCGATGACGAAGCCATCGCGGGTCTTGTCGTACGGACGCGATGCGGTTTCCGGCGTGTCGTTGTAGCTGGTGGACAGGGCGCCCATGGCATCGAACAGGCAGGACAGGGTCCAGTGCTCTTCTTCACCGCCACCGGCAAACACGATGTCCTGCTTGTTCAGCTGGATCTGTTCCACGGCGCTACCGATGCAGTGGGCAGACGTGGCACAGGCCGAGGAAATCGAGTAGTTGATGCCCTTGATCTTGAACGGCGTGGCCAGACAGGCAGAAACGGTCGAGCCCATGGTGCGAGTGACGCGGTAGGGACCGACGCGACGCAGGCCCTTGGCGCGCATCACGTCTGCGGCCTCGACCTGGTTCGCGGAAGAAGCGCCACCGGAACCGGCGATCAGGCCGGTACGCTCGTGGGAAACCTGCTCTTCGGTGAGACCGGAATCGGCAATCGCCTGCGCCATGGAGATGTAGGCATAGGCTGCAGCATCCCCCATGAAGCGCAATTGCTTGCGATCGATGTGGTCTTCGAGATTGATGTCGACAACGCCGGCCACATGGCTACGGAAGCCCAGCTCGGCGTATTCCTCTTTGCGGCGGATACCAGAACGTCCTTCGCGGAGCGATTCCAGGACCTGCTGGCGATCATTGCCCAGGCAGGAAACAATGCCCAGCCCGGTGACTACCACTCTACGCATGGGAGCCTCCCGTTCAGAAGTTCGCAGTGGAGGTGAACAGACCGACGCGCAGGTCGTTGGCCTGATAGATGTCGCGACCGTCAACTGTCACTGTACCATCGGCGATGCCGAGGATCAGCTTGCGAGTGATGACTCGCTTGATGTTGATGGTGTAGGTCACTTTCTTGGCGGTCGGCAGCACCTGGCCAGAGAATTTGACCTCGCCGCAGCCCAGCGCGCGGCCACGGCCCGGATTGCCGAGCCAGCCGAGGTGGAAGCCCACCAGCTGCCACATGGCATCGAGGCCCAGGCAGCCCGGCATCACCGGATCACCCGGGAAGTGGCAGTCGAAGAACCACAGGTCCGGAGAGATATCCAGCTCAGCAATCAGCTGACCCTTGCCGTGGCTACCGCCTTCCTCACTGATGTGAGTGATGCGATCCAGCATCAGCATGTTGGGAGCAGGCAGTTGCGCATTGCCCGGGCCGAAGAGTTCGCCCTGGCCACAGGCCAGCAGCTCGTCGCGAGTAAAGGAGTGTTGCTTGGTCACTGAGTCATTCCGAGTAGCGGGATGGTAATGCCGTACGAGGCACCTGAGCGCCTGAATGGGGCTAGTCTAATGGCTGGCACCCCCGAATGCACGTGGGGGCCAGACTAAAGGGCAGCAAGGGCGGGTGCAAATAAGTCCTACAGCTGGGGCGAAAGTGGTCGATAGGAGCTAGTGTGTGATTCGCGCGGGATCCCCTTTGCCGGCATCGGTCGCAATCCGCTGGAGCCGTGCCGAGAGTGGCTCGCTCCTGCAAATGCAGGATCACTCCCGATGCCCCCTTCCACCGAGAGCTGCTTATGTGGCCGCAAGCCCACTTCAATCGGCCCCTGATCATCGGGGCGCTCGTTGCCTTGATAGCGCTGCCCTGGTTGCCGGGGCTCGAGCTGCGTGTCGCCGCGTTGCTGCCTGCCGTTCTGGCGGGTCTGGACATCGCGCGCCAGCGTCGCCGCCAGCTGCTGCATCGTCAGCTGCTGGAAGCCGCCGTGCACCTGAGCAGTGATGGTCTGGTGATCAGTGATCGCCACAATCGGGTGCTGGCCGTGAATGCCGCCTTCAGTCATATCACCGGTTACGCACCGGAAGAGATCATTGGTCGCAACCCTTCCCTGCTCTCTTCCGGGCGTCATGACGAGGAGTTTCACGCCCGTTATCGCCAGGCGCTCGAGGTCAATGGCCACTGGGAGGGCGAGGTCTGGAATCGGCGCAAGCAGGGAGATGAATACCCCGAGTGGCTGCGGGCACGCCGTATCGAGCAGGGGGGAGATGTCTTCCATGTCGCTCTCTTTACCGATATCACCCGCCACAAGGCGCGCGAGCAGGATTTGCAGCGTCTGGGACTGGAAGATGCCCTGACGGGCCTGCCCAACCGTCGCCGGCTGGGCGACCTGCTGGTCAGTCGCCTCAATGGCTTGCGCGCCGGGGAAGCGATGGACCTGGCGTTGATCGATATCGATGCGCTCAAGAGCATCAATGATGCTCTGGGCGCGGAAGGGGGCGATCGCCTGTTGCAGCAGTTCTCCCAGCGACTGACGGCGCTGGCGCGTGGTGGCGTGGTAGGGCGCATCGGTGGCGACGAGTTCGTCATTCTGCGCTCCACGGCGGGTGGTGAGCACACCGCCTGGGTGGATGAGCTGCGCCAGGTGCTGACCAAGCCCTTCGAGATCGGCGATCAGGCGCTACACCTTGCGCTGTCAATCGGCAGCTGCCGCGCCCCAGATGATGGCGCTGACGCCGATGTGCTGATGCAGCGCCTGGAAAGCGCCCTATATGCCGCCAAGCGACATGGCCGTAATACCGACATGCGCTTCCAGCCCGCACTGGATGCAGGTGGTGACCTGCAACTGGGGCTGGCGAATGACCTGCGGATCGCCATCGAAAGCCAGGGGCAATTGCAGCTGCACTATCAATGTCAGCACGACGCCAGCACCGGCAAGGTCGCGAGTGTCGAGGCGCTGTTGCGCTGGAAGCACCCGCTGCGGGGTGCCATCTCACCGGCTGAGTTCGTGCCGCTGGCCGAGCGCCATGGCCTGATGTTGCGCCTGGGCAACTGGGTGCTGCGCGAGGCAGTACAGCAGCAGGCCAGCTGGCGGCGTGGCGGTCATCGCCTGTGCATCTGGGTCAATGTCTCGGCCTTGCAGCTGATCCAGGGTGGCTTTGAGGCCTCGCTGGCGGGCCTGTTGATGGAGTATGACGTGCCTGCCAGCTCCATTGGGCTGGAGCTGACGGAGTCGGTATTACTGGATGAGCGTGCCGGCGACGTCTCACGGCGCCTGGCGGCACTACGCGCTCGCGGCCACCAGATCGCGGTGGATGACTTCGGTACCGGCTATTCGTCACTTGCCTATCTGAAGGACCTGCCGGTGGACAAGCTCAAGCTGGACCGCGCCTTCATCCGCAGCCTGCCCGGCGAGCGTGCGGATGCCGCCATCACCATGGCGGTGCTGGCGATGGCCAAGGGCCTGGGCATGGAGATGATCGCGGAAGGTGTCGAGACCGCTGAGCAGCGTGAATACCTGGTATCGAATGGCTGCGGCTGGATCCAGGGATTCTACTTCTCGCGGCCGGCGCCCGCGGGTGAGGTCATCGAGCGACTCAACGGCTACGAGGCCGGCAATCTGGCCATCAAGGCTGCCTGATGCTCTCAGGCGCGCTGGGCAGGCCCGTGAAGGCGTGCGATACCCAGACACAGCCCGCCCCAGATCAATGCCTGGGCGGGTAGCAGCCAGTCGGCGAGGGTCACATTCGCGAGCTGCGCCCCGCCGTAATAGGACAGCGGCGCGCTGATGGCACCGCCAGCCGCCGCCAGCCAGGGCCGCTGCCACAACCAGCGCAGCGCATGATGGATCGTGCTGGCGAACAGCGGCCACAGACACCACATCCAGACAGGCAGGGGCAGCCAGTGCGCCCAGTCAGGCGTGTCCGAGGTGATGGTGTAGCCGCCGGCCAGTGACAGGCTGCCATCCACTACCATCCCCAACGCCAGGAAGGCCGCCAGCCAGCGCAGCTCGCGCAGGCGCTCACCCGTTGGCACGATCAGCCCCAGATGCACGGTCAGTATCATAGGCGTGGCCAGCAGGGCGACTGTCGAGCCGCCCAGCACGCAGCAGAACCAGCCGAGCTGGAAAAGCCCGGCATTGAGCAGTGCTCCAGGGCGCTCGGACAGCATGTTCAGGCGTCCCAATCCTGGAGCCCCGCCTGTATCGGACGCGCCCCCGGCCCTCCCAGCAACAGCTGACAGGTGCCGATGGTGCGCTCGCGGAAGCCCCCCTCGCAGTACGCCAGGTAGTAACGCCACATGCGCACGAAGCGCTCGTCGTAGCCCTGTGCATAGACCTCCCCGAGACGCGCCTCGAAGCGCTGCCCCCAGGCCTTGAGCGTGGCGGCGTAGTGCAGGCCGATATCCTCGAGCTGCAACAGGTTCAGCTGGGTATCCTGCTGCATGGCGGTGAGAATCGCCGCATGGGATGGCAGGAAGCCGCCAGGGAAGATGTAGCGCTTGATGAAGTCCATTTCGCGGCTGGCGGCCGCAAAGCGCTGATCACGAATCGTGATGGCCTGAAGCGCGATCAGGCCTTGCGGCTCGAGCAGGCGCTCGAGGGTCTTCAGATAGGTCGGCAGGTACTGATGGCCGACCGCCTCGATCATCTCCACCGAGACGATGCGATCGAAGCGACCTTCCAGTGCTCGGTAGTCTTCCTTGAGCAGGGTGATGCGATCCTCCAGCCCTTCCGCGGCGATACGCGCCTGGGTATAGGCGTGCTGCTCATCGGAAATGGTCGTAGTGGTCACGCGGCAGCCACGTGTTCTTGCGGCATGGATCGCCAGCCCGCCCCAGCCGGTGCCGATCTCCAGCAGGTGATGCTGCGGCCCCAGTTCCAGCAGGTTGAACAGCTTCTCCAGCTTGTGTGTCGAGGCCGCCTCCAGACTGGCTTCGGGATAGGGGAACACCGCCGCGGAATACATGCGGTGCTCGCGATCGAGGAACAGCTCGAAGAGATCATTGCCGAGATCGTAATGCGCCGAGATATTGCGCTTCGACCCCTCCAGCGTATTGCGTGCCAGCGCGTAGGCGACGCTCAACGCCCACTTGGACAGGCGTGACGTCCCGCTGTCCACCGAGTCATTGACCTGTTCGAGATTGTAGGCGAACAGGCGTACCAGCCCGACCAGATCATCCGTCTCCCACTGGCCATCCATGTAGGCCTCCGCCGCCGCGACGGTGCCTCCCAGTGCCATACGCCGCCACGCGCGTGAGTCATGGATACGCAGCGTGACGTTGCGCGCGCCGCCCTGACCCAGCACGTGGCGCTCCCGACCTTCCAGCACCGTCAGGCTGCCACCCTCGAGCTTGTCGAGCATGCGCAGCAGGCGTGGCCGCAATAGCCGGGTCAGGCGGTCTGCCGGTGCCCGGGTCGTGGCCAGCGTGGGGGGGGCGGGTTCGAATTGGCTCATGATGAGTTCCTCATGATGAAGACGGCGAGCGCGGATGGTCGAAGATCGGCACGCGCTTGAGCGCCAGACGCAGCGCCTCGAAATGTATGCCTGCGACCGTCTTGAGCGTCATCCAGGGGAAGCGCAGCAGCAGGCGATGAAAGGCGCGCGGGGTAGCCGGTTCCAGATGCAGGCTCAGGCTGGCATCGAACAGCGAATGCTGTGCTATCCGCGCCGTATCCCCGGTAAGGGGATGGTTTTCCATGTGCAGCAACAGCTCATCTGCGCTGGGGTCGTTGAAGCGCCAGTGATAGCGCATGCCCATCGGCATGAAGGGCGAGACATGCATGCGCTTGTCGAACTGCGCCGCCTGCATGCGACGCTGCGGGTCCGTACGGGCGGCATACAGCACGCGCTCCCCCCAGGGGATATTGGTTACCTCTCCGAGCACGGCGCCCAGCTGGCCGGAGACGTGATAGAGGTAATAGACGCGAATCGGGTTGAAGCCGATCCCGAAGTGACGCAGTTGGGTCAGCAGAAAGATGCGTCCCTGTGGCAGCGGCGCGTGATCACCACTGTGGGCAAGCTCGCGCTGACAGGCGGCACGCACCCGTTCCTCGAGTGGACCATCGGCAATGTCGTGGACCGCGGCTGGTAGATGGTCACTGTCGCGAAAGGCCAGTGGCGCGGCATGACTGGCACTCACCAGGCGCTTGCCGGCCATCAGCGTTGGCAACTCATCCAGTGCCAGCCACGCCATGGCGACACGATAGCGAAAGGCATGCTGGCGCGGCGCGTGGCGGCGGTGGCGCAGCGTGCCATAGCCGATGCGGCTGGCGGGCGCCCTCAATCGTCTGCCTCGCGCGCACCCAATGCCTCGGCGACCCGCAGCGCGCTCCATACGCCATCCTCGTGAAAGCCATTGCGCCACCAGGCACCACAGAAATGGGTGCGGCCCACCGGGCCCTCCGCCTTGGCTTGTGCGCCGGAAATCTGCGCAAAGCGCGCCTTGGCGGCTTCGGCGGCCAGCGTGAAGCGCGGGTGGTCATAGGCATAACGGCCCAGCACCCGAGCGGGATCAATCGCGTCACTGTCGTTGAGGGTGATGCAGAAGGTCTCACGGGGCGGATGCTCGCGCTCATCAAGGCGCTGCAGGATGTTCATGTCATAGGTGACGCTGGCCCGCTGGGCGTCGTCGCGTCCGTCGAGGCGGTAGTTCCAGCTCGCCCAGGCCGCCTTGCGCCTGGGCAGCAGCGAGGTGTCGGTATGCATCACTACCTCATTGCGCTGGGTCGTGATCGCTCCCAGTACCGCATGTTCCAGCTCGCTGGCATCGCCGAGCAGTGCCAGTGCCTGTGGCGCATGACACGCCATCACCACCTGGTCGAAGCGTTCACGGCGGCCATCGGCATGCTCAAGCGTCACCCCGTCGGCGTCGCGCAGGACACGAGTGATCTTGCTGTTGAGGCGAATGCGCTCGGCGTAGCCCTCGGTCAGCGGCGCAATGTAGGTACGTGAGCCACCGGCCAGCGTGAACCACTGCGGTCGATCATTGACCGACAGCAGGCCGTGATGGCGGAAGAAGCGCACGAAGAACAGCAGCGGGAACTGCGCGATATCCGCGATGCTGGCGGACCAGATCGCCGCGCCCATCGGCAGCAGGTAATGCTCACGGAAGACCTGCGAGTAGCCATTGGCATCCAGGTAGCTGCCCAGGGTCGCGCCCTCGGCGAGCTTGCCGTCGTCCAGATCGTCGGCAGCCTGCTTGTTGAAGCGCAGGATGTCGCGCAACAGGCGATAGAAGCGCGGGCGCAGCAGATTGCTCTTCTGGGCGAACAGCGACAGCAGGGTGTGGCCGTTGTACTCGAAGTCCTCGGCGGTGGTGTGCACCGAGAAGCTCATCTCGGTGGGCTGATAGGCCACGGCGAGGCGTTCCAGCAGGCGCTGGAAATGCGGGTAGGTGCGGTCGTTGAAGACGATGAAGCCGGTGTCGATGGCCCAGTCGCTGCCATCGGCGCCCTGCACATCCATGGTGGCAGTGTGGCCGCCCAGACGCTCGGCTGACTCGAAGACATGCACTTCATGCTTGCGACTCAGGTAATAGGCCGCTGACATGCCGCTGATACCGCTGCCGATGACGGCAATGCGCTGGCGGGGTAGAGGCGCTGTCGCGTAGGTCGTTGTCGTGTTCATGCCACTCCAGAAGAAGATCGAACCATGTCGTCATGAGCAGAAGCGTTGCCGGGTAATCGGCGCGGGCAGGTATTGTCGGTCTTGCCTGCCGTGCACTCAGTCACGGGTCATGCGTAGACCGATGCTGCGTCGCAAGGGGGCGGGCAGGATGCCCAGCAACTTGACCAGCAGCGTGAAGCGTCGCGGGAAATGTATGTCGAGCCGATGACGCGCGAGTCCCGCCACGATCGCCTCGACCGCCTGATCGACAGTGACCTGCATCGGCATCGGGAAGTCATTGCGCTCGGTCAGCGGTGTCTTGACGAAGCCGGGGTGAATCACGCTGACATCGATGCCCTGGCTGTCGAGGTCCAGCCGCAGCGACTCCAGGAAGTAGCTCACCGCGGCCTTGGAAGCGCCATACGCCTCCGCGCGAGGCAGCGGCAGGTAGGCCGAAGCGCTGGAGACCGCTGCCAGCTGCGGCCGCTCACCGCCGTCTGCCGCTGCCATGCGCAGCAGCGGCAAGGCGCTTTCGATCACATCCACGGCGGCCTGGAAGTTGGTCGCGAACACGCGATGGACCAGATCTGCCTCGAATTCACGTGCATCCAGATATTCGCAGGTGCCAGCGTTGAGCAGTGCAAGGTCGAGTCCACCAAAGCTGGCCTCTATCTGACTGGCCGCCGCGCGGATGGCCTCACGGTCGGTGAGGTCGAGCGTCACGACCAGCGCCTCCCCGGGGCCTTGCGCGGCATCGGCTGCGATGGCCTCAAGCTTGTCGGCGGAGCGGGCGCTCAGGGCGACCCGGTGGCCATCCGCCAGCAGCCGGCGCGCCAGCCCTTCGCCGATGCCGGAGCTGGCGCCGGTCAGCCAGATGCGTTTGCGAGCCTTTGAGGTGGTAGAGCTATGACTGGCCATCTCCTCTCCTTGGCATGTTGTTTCGATAACGACTCATATAACGCTGGGCTTACCTTCGCGGATGTCAGCTTGAAGGGACGATGGCTATCTCTGTTCAACCCATGCGTCGCTTCAGCAGGCCAATCACGTTGCGCAGTACGGGCAGCTGCTCGTAGAGCAGCTCGCCGGCATCGAAGAAGTCACGGTGCTGGGTGACCTTCCCGTCTCGGAACTCGAGGCGTGAGGCGCCCTGCACGCTGATGTCCTTGCCCCCGTTCAGACGGGGATGGCGATAGGTCATCGTCCAGCTGAGCCAGGCAAGTCCCTGTTCATCGCCTTCATCCGCCTTGCCTTCAGCCGCAGGGCCGGCGTCTTGTGCTGGCATCGGCCCCAGCGGGTGATGAAAGACGAAGTCGATGGCGGCGACATTCATGTACAGCCCTGAGAAATAGGCGTTGAGTGCCGTCAGGCCGCGGACTTCATGCAGGGGGTCGCGGAAGACGATATCGTCACTGTAGACTGATTTGAGCAGTTCTGTAGAGGTTTTGTCCAGTTTTTCGTAAAGACGACATACCCGAGTCAGGGCCGGGCTCATCTCGTCGGGCAGCGATTGCATGGCAATGCTCCTGAAGGGGAGGGAGACAAGAGCGTCCTACTGAAGATCAGCAGGCCGCTTGAGGGGTCATTCGCTTTTTGACAGCGCCTTGAAGGTATCCAGCGCCCGCTGGCGGGCGGCCTTGTGGTCGACGATCGGTCGTGGGTAGCCCGTCTGCTGGCAGTCATCCGCACTGGGCTGGTGGCGCCGCTTGGCCGGCAGCTCGGCCAGTTCCGGCACCATGCTCGCGATGAACTCGCCATCCTTGTCGAAGCGTTGGCCCTGGGTGGTCGGATTGAAGATGCGGAAATAGGGCGCGGCATCGGTGCCGGTGGAGGCCGCCCATTGCCAGCCACCATTGTTGGCGCCCAGCTCACCATCGACGAGATGGGTCATGAAGAAGGCCTCGCCGCGCCGCCAGTCGATCAGAAGATGCTTGGTGAGGAACATCGCCGTCACCATGCGCAGGCGATTGTGCATCCAGCCGGTCTGCACCAGCTGACGCATGGCAGCATCGACGATGGGGTAACCGGTACGGCCCTCGCACCAGGCGGCGTAGCCTGCGTCGTCATCGCGCCATTGCAGGGCTTCGGTATGGCGCTGGAAGGGACGGTGGCGATTGACGCGCGGGAAGCCGACCAGGATGTGCTGATAGAACTCGCGCCAGATCAGCTCGTTGACCCAGGTAGTCAGGCCGACATCGCCATCGGCGAGGCTGCCATTCTCTGCCAGCACGGCGGCGTAGCATTGGCGGGCCGATATCATGCCCAGTGCCAGGTAGGGCGACAGTTCGCTGGTGCCCCGGGTGGCGGGGATGTCGCGCTGCTCGTGGTAGCGGCGCGCGCGGAAGGTCAGGAAGCGCTCCAGACGCTCCTGCGCGGCCTCTTCGCCGGCCGGCCACAGCTCGGCGTCCAGCGCTGTCGCCGGCTCGCCCTTGAGCGTCTCGGGCAGTGGCGGGATGGCGTCGCCATGGATCTCGCGCCCCTGGGCGTCACGGAGCGTGGCTTGCACTTGAGGTGCCTCATTCAGCGCCAGACGACGGGAATCGACTTCCTTATGCCAGCGCTTGGAGAAGGGCGTGAAGACGCCGTAGTAATCGCCCTTGCCGGTCAGCAGCTCGCCGGGCGTGAAGGCCAGCATGTCGGTGTAGCGATGCAGGCGGACGTCGCTCTCGGCAAGGCGCTCACGCACGCGCCTGTCGCGCTCACGCTCATTGACGGCATATTCGTCATTGAAGTGCAGGGCCTGGACGCCGATCTGATCACACAGCGTGGCCAGTGCCTCGGGCACCTCAGCGAAGGTGTCGCAGTCGAGCACCTTGAGCGGGATATGATAGCCGGCGAGTGCCTGTTGCAGGACATGCAGGCCGCGGCGCAGGAAGTCGAGCTTGTTGGCGCCATGGCCGTGCTCGACCCACTGCGCCAGGCAGGGGGCGACGACGGCCACGACCGGGCCGCGTGTGGCGGCCTGCGAGAGCGCGGTATTGTCGTGTACGCGCAGGTCACTGCGCAGCCAGACCAGCTGCAGGGGAGCCCCCGCTGGTGCGGAGGCGGGGGAAGAGGCGGATGGTGAGACAGATGACATCGGGGCTCCTTGGCGATCGGTGAAACCAATGCCGAGCAGGAGCCTGCGATCAACGTGCCATCAAGGACCTCAGGCGAGCGACCGCCTGAATCGGGTCGGCCCCCAGGCCTTCAATGGGCCCGTCTACCAGCTCCTGCTGGCGAATCTGGGCGGCCGGGCCAGCGATGGCCAGCGGCACGCTCAATTGTTCTGCGACCCGTGGCAGCTGGCGGCGCATGACATCCGAGCGCTCGGCCTGGGTGCCGACCAGTACCACGGCCTGCGCCTGCAGGCGCTCTGCGGCCAGCGGCAACTCTGCCAGCGGCAGTGGGCCATCCAGCAGGCTGACGTGATAGCCGGCGTCACTGGCGACCAGCGCGAACAGCAGCAGCCAGCTGAGCCCCGGCTCTTCCGGCAGGCGCGTCAGCGTGATGTGCGGGGCGTGACGCTCCTGATTGGCAAACACCAGCCGGGCGCCGATGCGCGAACGCAGGAAGCTCTCGAAGAAGCACTGTGCCAGGCGGGTGCCGAAGGTAGCGGTGCCGCGCTCCTCAAGCTGCTCGAGCAGCGGACGCCACAGGCGCTCGACCACGCTGCTGACCGGGTACAGCGCCAGACTCTGGTTGTACAGCTCGGCCAGGCGCGCCTCGTCCTGGGCATCGATGGCGGCCAGTGCCAGCTGCTGCTGGCCGCTCCAGCTGCCTTCGTCCGGCATCGGCGTGCTTTCCGGCTGCGGCTGGTCGAGCAGCTCGCGTACCTGGCTGACAGGTACTCCGCGGTTGAGCCACTGCAGGATGTGTTCGATCCGCTCGATGTCCTCGCGGGCATACAGGCGATGCCCCTTGGGCGTCCGGCGGGGCTCGATCAGTCCGTAGCGGCGTTCCCAGGCTCTCAGCGTGACCGAATTGACGCCGGTCAGGCGAGAGACTTCGCGGATCGGAAACAGCGGCGAACTGGCAGTTTCCGTGGCCTTGTCAGTCATGAATGGTGTTACCTCTGGCGGTGACGAGGCATCCCGGGTGAAGCACAGGTGTGGACGACACACAGGGTAAAGTTGAAGTGTCGTCACATGGGGCGCTGTGGGATACCGGCAATGCATCTTGTGCACTAGCTGTACATGTGGGCATCAGGATGGCGCAGCCGCCAGAGCCTGACAAGAGGCAAGCTGCGTCGCATCCCCGGTGCGCATGTTTTTGAAGGTGCATCACAGCGCCTTCGACGCCTTAGGTCCCGTCATGAAATCGGCCGTCTAGGCGTTGTCCTGTTGCTCCACAATCTGGATCAAGGCCTCGACAAAGGCTGGATGTGCACCCACCGGGTCGAGCAGGCTGATGGGGCAGTCGGGGTGCTGGCGCTGCGAGTCTTCCAACATGGCGGGCACGTCCTCGCGCAGATGACGGCCGGCCGCGAAGAACAGCGGCAGGATGTCGATACGTGCGGCCCCGTCTGCTGCCAGGGCCTCGATGGTGTCGGTCAGCAGCGGATCGCACAGCTCCATATAGGCCAGGCGCGTCGGACGCTTGAGGCGGGAGGCCAGCGTGGCTTCCAGTGCCTCGAAGGGCTCGCGCCAGCGCGGGTCACGTGACCCATGAGCCAATAGAATCAAGGCGTTGTCGTGATCTGTGGACGTAGTCATGCAGCTATCCTGTGGGCGATGAGGGGTCGAGGCAGCGTATCAGCTGACGGCGAGGGTGTTGAGCAGCTGTTCGGCTACCTCGTGTCCTGACAGCCAGGCGTCCTCGACACGCGGGCCACGCAGGGCGTCTCCGGCCAGCCATAGCCCGGATGTCCCCTGGCCGCAGACATTGTGGTCATAGCCATTGTGGCCGGCTGCCGCTGAGGTCTGCTGCAGCGTCCGGGTCGGGTGGGCGTAGCGCCAGCGATGCGCCGCAAGGGTGACCTTGCCCTGGCTCCAGCCCGGCGCCAGCTCGCGGAGCTCCGGCAGTGCCTCGAAGGCCTGCCACAGCAAGGTCGCGACCTCCTGCGGCGACTTCTCGAGATTCGCTCGGCTCCAGCCGGCGGTCGCCAGCAGGCTCAGGGTCTCCCGGGCATGTGTCGGTGCCTGGCGGCCGGGGCGCGAATGCTGGCGCATCACGCAGCGCAGCGGACCATCATCACCGCGGCTGACCAGCAGCCCTTGCCAATCAGCGTCGCCCCCCAGCGCGGGAAGCGGTGTCTCCAGAGTGGCCATCAGTGTCCAGGTCGGTGCCATCTCCACCTGCGTCAGCGCCTCACTCAGGGCCGGGGCAAGCGAGTCCTCGCAGAGCGCCGCCCCCTGGGCGTCGGTGCCGGATGCGCTCAGCAGGGCGAGTGCCTGCGGCGCCGGTGCGCTGATCACCACGTGATCGTAGGGGCCGTGGTGATTGCCGTGACTGTCCTCGAGCCGCCAGCCTGTGCCTTCGCTCGCGATCAGGCGCGTGATGCGCGTTTCGCTGTGCAGGCTGGCGTGGGCCGGCAGCTGTTCACTGAGGTGGCGGCTCAGGGCGCTCATTCGCGGGCTGGCCACGTAGCGGGTGGAATCATCGCGCAGCCGCTGCCATTGGCTCTCGTCAGAGGCTGACTTGCCGAGGCTCAACAGTCTCTCGCCCCAGGGTGCGACGACGCCTGCGGCCCGCCACTGCTCGAGCGCGGACTGGAAGCGTGGATCACGCGCCGTGAAGTATTGCGCGCCGATGTCGATGGGGCCTTCGCTCGTGCGGCGACTGGCCAGGCGTCCGCCGGGGCCGCGTGCCTTCTCGAATATCGTCACCGCATGGCCCTGGGCGGCCAGTCGGGTGGCGGCTGACAATCCGGCGATACCGGCACCGATGATGGCGATGGACGATACTGGCATCTGGAGGCGACTCCTGCGCGGGCGGTGTTCAGGGGGTACGGGCCGTCATGTGACTCGACAGCAGATACGCTAAAGTTAACTTCTTGCGCATAATTGTACAATATAAGTATAGATTTATGGCGAAAGTCGGCACACTCGATGCTTCATCGCCGAGGAGGGCAACATGCGAATATTGATAACGGGTGCAACGGGGTTCGTCGGCCAGGCG
Organism: Cobetia sp. MB87; assembly: GCF_011319755.1. NCBI lineage: Bacteria > Pseudomonadati > Pseudomonadota > Gammaproteobacteria > Oceanospirillales > Halomonadaceae > Cobetia > Cobetia sp. MB87. The sequence continues at coordinate 60,832 of NZ_VFBC01000011.1, forward strand.
CTATGTCAGTCACTGGCCGCTGCGGGTCACTCGCTGGCGGTCGTATCGCGCCGCCCGGAGCGTGCTGAGCGCCAGTTTGCCGACCTTGGGCTGACGGTCGTCGTGGCGGATTCGTCGCTGGCCTTCAAGGATTGGCAGCCGGAGGGCATCGTCAATCTGGCGGGGGAGTCGATCGCCGGGCGGCGCTGGAGCGAGGATCACAAGCGTGAGCTGCGCCGTTCGCGGCTGGAGACCACCGAACATCTGGTGATGCTGTGTCAGCAGCTGGCCGCCGAAGGTCATCCGCCGCAGGTGATGGTGTCCGGTTCGGCGATGGGCTATTACGGCGCACAGCCCAAGGCGGGCGAGCCGGGCGATGTCGAGATCGATGAACAGGCGACGCCCCATGATGATTTCAACCATCGCCTGTGTCGTGACTGGGAAGCGGCCGCCATGCCCGTCACCGAATACGGCGTGCGACTGGCCATCATCCGCACAGGCCTGGTGATGGAAGCCGATGGCGGCACGCTGGCCAAGCTGCTGACGCCCTTCAAGCTCGGGCTCGGGGGGCGGCTGGGCGATGGGCGCCATTACATGCCGTGGATCCACCGCCACGACATGATTCGCATCATCGAGCGCCTGTTGACGGATGACAGTCTCAGCGGCGCCTTCAATGCCAGCGCGCCGCATCCGGTCACCAACATGGGCTTCACCCACGCTCTGGCTCGGGGTCTGGGGCGTCCGGCGATCCTGCCGCTACCGGCCAAGGCGCTAAAGCTGGGGCTGGGGGAAATGAGCACCCTGCTGCTGGAGGGCGCCCGCATGGTGCCGGCGCGTCTGCTGGCTGCCGGCTTCACCTTCGATTACCCGACCCTCGACGTGGCCTTCGCCGATATCCTGTCACGCAAGTGAGCCTTGACAGGAAGGCAGTGCTAGAAGGGTAGTGGCGCTTCCAGCACCAGTGGTGGGGCATCGCTGTCGCTGGTTGGCGGAATCACCAACCGCTGTGCATGCAGCAACAGGCGTGGACTGGCATTGAGTGCCGCCCCACGCGCATAGAAGCCATCACCGATGATCGGGTGGCCGAGTGCCAGCATATGCAGGCGCAGCTGATGCGAACGGCCGGTATGCGGTGTGAGCTGCACTCGGCTGGCGGCGAGAGTCTGAGGCGTACCATCCGGGCGCTGGCCCTCGAGCGTCAGACGCTGCTCGACCCGATAATGCGTCAGTGCCGACTTGCCATGCGTGAAGTCGACGATCTGACGCGGTCGGCGTGGCCAGTCACAGCGCAGCGGCAGGGCGATGCTGCCCTCGGCGGGCGTGAGATGCCCTGCTACCACGGCCAGGTAGCGTTTCTCGAGGGCGCGCGACTGGAAGAGCCGCGACAGCCGCCGCTGGCCCTCGACATTGCGTGCCACCAGCAGCACCCCGGAGGTCGCCACGTCCAGACGGTGCACGGCGCGGGTATCGTCGCTCAGCTGGCACAGGCGCGAATGGACACTGTCGAAGCGCGAGGGATCACGCCCCGGCACGGAGGGCAGCTCGGCCGGCTTGTCGATCGCCCACCAGTCATCGCCCGCCGCCAGTAGCGATAGCCCCACCCTTGCGACACGCTCGCCTTCCTCGGCCAGGCGCTCTCCCTGCCAGCTCTGCCCTGACGCTGTCTCGTCGCTCTCTGGATATGATCTCGCCATGGGGGTGCTCTGTAGTAATGAAGCGATAGGGATGAAGTGGAAGTGATGGGCCGCGAGTCGCGATGTGCAAGCGATGGCATCGTCGCGGCCGCGGGTCGATCTGGCAAGTCCCGCGAGGCATTGTCGCTGGCGCACATGGCAAAACGCCCCACCGGCCGATGGCAGGTGGGGCGTTTCAGGTTCATCACTGGCGCCTGCGGTCAGCTCAACGCTCGTGGGCATCCACGGTGACGATGACGCGTACGCTGTCCAGACGCAGACGGGTGGTCTCGATGGCGCCATCCAGCGCGGCACGTTCCTGCCGCAGCGCTTCGAGCTCTTCCTCGCGCACGGCCGGGTTGTGGCTGGCCAGGGCTTCCAGGCGCGCCAGTTCGGCACTGAGCTGCTCGCGCATCTGCTGCTGGGCCTGCTCGACGATGGTCGGCAGTTCGCGCTCGGCTTCCTGCTCGGCATCGCTCATCAGCTTGCGCAGCGTGGCGTGGCTCTGCTTGATGAGGTCACGCGCGACCGCCTTCTTGACCGGCTTGAGGTTCTTGGCCAGACCACCGAAGGACACCTTGTCGGACAGGTTGCTGCCGGTTTCATCCAACAGGACGCGGATGGCGGTCGGCGGCAGGAAACGTCCCAGACGCAGGCCGCGCGGCGCGGTGGACTGGGTGCGGAACACCACTTCCGTCATCAGGCGGCCACCGGGAATCGCCGGGTGCTTGAGCAGCGCCAGCGCGGTGTTGCCCATCGAGCCGTCCAGGATGCGGACCAGCATCTCGCGGACCAGCGGATGCTCCCACGACAGATGCTGCACGTCTTCGCGTGACAGCGCGGTGGCGCGGTCACTGGTGACGCTGAAGCCTTCCTCGCCCTTCACCAGCCCTGGCAGGCCGTCGAGCATGTGCGGGCCTGGTGCCAGATAGGTGATGCCATCGCCGAGGTCCCGGCTCTCGATACCGAAGATGTCGAAGGCGCGCTCCAGATAGCCCGGCAGCGCCTTGTCGTTGTCCAGCGTCTCGATGGCGGCGATGACTTCCTCGGCGCGCTCGTGACGGCAGGCATTGAGTTCCAGCAGGCGATTGCGACCGGACTGACGTTCTTCCTGCAGGGCATCGAAGCGCTCGCGGGTCTGCTCGATGATGCTGTCGATCTCTTCGCTGTCGAGCAGGGCCTCTTCCAGCTCGTCGCCGAACTGGGCGTAAAGCTCGCTGCCGATGCCGTGCGGCGCGCTGAAGGCGTCCATGCCATCGCGGTACCAGCGCAGCAGCTGGGCGCCCGGGGAGCCTTCGAAGACCGGCACGTGGATCTCGATCGGGAATTTCTGGCCGATACGGTCCAGACGCCCGATGCGCTGTTCGAGCTGGTCCGGGTGTACCGGCAGGTCGAACATCACCAGGTGGTGACAGAACTGGAAGTTGCGACCTTCCGAGCCGATTTCCGAACATACCAGCAGCTGCACGCCTTCCTCTTCGGAGGCGAAGGCCGCGGCGGCACGGTCGCGCTCGACCAGGCTCATGCCCTCGTGGAAGACCGGCGCATGCACGCCGCCCAGCACGCGCAGGCCTTCGGACAGCTCACGCGCGGTATCGGCGGTATGACAGATCACCAGTGCCTTCTCGTTGCCGAGGTCGGTCAGGGTTTCCAGCAGCCACATGACGCGCGGGTCGATCTGCCACCAGGGTTCCGCGTTCATGCGGTCATCGGGCAGGGCGCGATACATCTCGTCGAGGAACAGCACCACCTCGGGGTGGTTCATGCCGGTCTCGATCAGCAGGTCATCGAGATAGTCCTCGTCACGCTCCAGCTTGCGCACCACGCGACGGTAGGAGGAGGGCAGCTCCAGCTCGTGGACGTGCAGACGACGCTCGGGGAAGCCTTCGACGTGGGTACGCGAGTTGCGGAACATCACGCGGCCAGTGCCGTGGCGGTCGAGCAGCTGGTCACGCAGCTGGCGACGCGCGCTGTCGCGCTGGGCATCGTCGGCATCGCTGTCCATCAGGGTGTCGAGCAGGGCGCGGCTGTCGCTGTCATCCAGCACGCTGGCGAGGCTGTCGAGACCGGACTGATCGGCGGGCAGCGCTTCCAGGGCGTCGATGGCGCTGGCGACGGCCACATAGCCTTGTTCTTCGGCCTTGAAGCGCTCGATGTCGTGATAGCGCTCCGGGTCGAGCAGGCGCAGGCGTGCGAAGTGGCTTTCGAGCCCCATCTGCTCCGGCGTGGCGGTCAGCAGCAGCACGCCGGCGGTCTGACGAGCGAGGGACTCGACACAGGCGTAGCCCGGGCCGACCTTGTCTTCGCTCCAGTCGAGGTGGTGGGCCTCATCGACGATCAGCATGTCCCAGTCGCAGGCGGCAGCCTGGACCTGACGCGACGGGTTGGCGAACAGCCAGTCCTGGCTTGCCAGGATGATCTGATTGCCTTCGAAGGGATTGCTCGTGCCATAGGCCTTGCACTGCTCCTCATCGAGCAGCGAGACCTCCAGCGCGAAGCGGCGCAGCATTTCGACCAGCCACTGGTGAGTCAGGCTTGCCGGTACCAGAATCAGGGCGCGACGCGCACGACCGCTGAGCAGCAGGCGATGCAGGATCAGGCCGGCTTCGATGGTCTTGCCCAGGCCGACTTCATCGGCCAGCAGTACGCGCGGCGCGTGACGGCGCGAGACTTCATCAGCGATGTACAGCTGGTGCGGTACCAGGTCGACCTTGGGGCCGGACAGTCCCAGCGCCGGGCTCTGCTCGACACGATGGAAGTGACGCAGGGTGCGGTAGCGCAGGTCGAACCAGTCATTGCGGTCGACCTGGCCGGTCAGCAGGCGGTCACGTGCCTGATTGAACTGCATCTTGTCGTTCAGGCGGGCTTCGGGAAGCTCGATGAGCTCGCCGGCATGCTCGCCGCCGCGCTCACAGATGTAGACGATCTGGCCGCGCACTTCCTTGAAGTCATCGACGATCAGCCATTCGCCATCGTCGGACTGGATGCGGTCGCCATTGCCGAAGGCCACCCGGGTAAGGGGCGCTTCGCGCAGACTGTAGGTGCGGGTTTCTTCGCTGGCGGCAAAGAGCACGGTGACGGTGCGGAAGTCGACATTGAGGATGGTGCCAAGGCCGAGATCAGCCTCGCCGTCACTGATCCAGCGCTGACCGGGAATGAAGTCGCTCATGAAGCCTCGGGGTAGGACAAAGACGGGAATCGGGAATACAGGGGCGCGGTATCTTACCGGATCAGACGCCGTGGCTTAAGCGCCTTTTCTTCCAGCGAGCGTCTTTGTCGCATCGAGCGAGGCCAGCGGCGTGTCGCACTATGGTTGTGACGCCGGTAGCAGGGTGTCCAGCTGGGCGCGGCTCAGCTCGCCGACATGACGCTCGATCAGCTGTCCGTCGCCATCGAAGACCAGGGTCGCGGGCAGTCCCGGCGCCTCGGCCAGTGCCATCAGTTGCATGGCGGGGTCGAGCAGCGTGTACTCGAGCGTCAGCTGCTCGCTGTTCAGATAGCGGGTCACCGCCAGTGCCTGCTCGCCCTGATTGGCCAATACCACGGTGACGCCGGGTCTCTGATCGGCCTCTGCCAGCAGTGGCATCTCGCGTCGGCAGGGCGGGCACCAGGTGGCCCACAGATTGACGATCACGCGCTCGTCCTGGATGTCATTCAGCGCCACGGGGCGGCGGTCCAGATGATTGAGAGTGATGGCAGGCATCGCGTCGATGGCGGAGTCGTTGCCCAGCGGGTCGAGTTGCTTGAGTCCGAGGAAGGCGGTCAGCCCCAGGGTCAGGCTGCCCAGCGCGATGACCTGGCGAATCGTGCCATGCTGGCGCAGCAGCCACAGGCTGGCCAGGGTCGCGACCAGCATGCCGCCGAGCAGGTGGTAGCCCGGTTGCCACAGCTTGAGGATATCCAGCGGTGCCTGCTGATAACTTGCCCAGTGCAGGGCGACATGAGTGAGGCGTGCGCCGATCACCCAGCTGACCAGCATGCGATTGAACCAGTGCGAGGGGCTCAGCGGGCGAGAGTCATGAGCGGGCGCGGACGTACCCCTGGCGTGCATGCGTGTCAGCAGACGCATCAGCAGCGAGAACTCGATCAGCATCACCAGGGCTGCCACGAAGGCATAGAGGCGTTCGACGGAAATCAGGGCAGGGCCCAGGGCGATGGCATCCATGCGGTTATCCTTTGGCGGTGTCCGGGGAAGCGTTCAGGGCAGCTATGCCTGTCGGCCTGCATGTGGCAAGCGCGCTGCAGGCGCGAGGCTCGAGTATGCGATAATCGACGGACTTCGACATCCACGCCTCGCGCTGAGCATTGCTCTGCCGCCGAGGACGCTCCAAGGATATCCTCATGCTGTCACATCATTATGACCGTAGCCGTGCGATCGCCGTTGCCAGTCAGGCCACCGGCCTGATCGCCATCGTCGCGCTGGAAACCTGGCTTGGCGATGCCGCCCGCCCTTGGCAGGGGCTGGTGTTCGCCTTGATGCTGGCCTTCGGTCTCGGCCTTGCCCTGCGCAGTTACTACCTCAAGCAAAAGGCCCGCCGCGACCGAGAGCGTGCTGGTCGCGAGCGGGCCCGCAAGGCGAGTGATACCTGGATGTCCGATTGAGGCAGGTGAGCGACTCAGTAGCTCTGCAGTCGGTAGCCTTCACGCTCCATGCAGTACTTCAGCAGCGTCTGTTTCTCGTTGTCTGACTTGTCAGTCAGGCCAAGTTCGTACTGGCAGCCGGCCCAGGTGTTGTGAGCCTCCGTGCTGTTGGCGCCGGGCTTCTCCCATTGGGTACGGGTAGAGGCGCAGGCGGAGAGCAGGGACGTGAGCAGCAGGGACAGCATGGCAAGGCGCAGTGTGTGCATGTGGCATCCTGAGGGATGTAAGGCGTTGGAGGGGAGTTTGTCACTGGGCAGCATGAGCCGCAGGAAAACCTTCCAGCATCAAAAAAGCCGCTGATCAGTGATCAGCGGCTTTTTCAGATATCTGGTCGGAGTAGCAGGATTCGAACCTACGACCTCTGCCTCCCGAAGGCAGCGCTCTACCAAGCTGAGCTATACTCCGATGCGTCGTGAGCTTGTCTCGACGGAGGTGAATTATACGCAGGCAGCTTTGCTTTGCAAGCCCTTGAGGTCAAAAAGTTTTATCTGAGTCTCAAGGGGCAATTCGGCTGTCGAGATGATGACTGCCTCGAGTGCGATCAGGCCTGGCGGCCGACGCTCAATAGCGCGATGCGCTCGAGGCTGTCGCGGAATTCGCTCTCCGGCAGCGCCTTGAGCTCGTTCAGGGCGTTGTCGGCCATCTCCTGTGCGCGGCTGCGGGTATAGTCGAGGCCACCCGTGAGGCGCACGACTTCCAGCACCTCGTCGAGCTGCTCCAGCCCACCTTTCTCGATGGCGCCGCGCACCAGACTGGCCTGCGCCGGGCTTCCGACCTGCATGGCGCGAATCAACGGCAGGGTCGGCTTGCCTTCGGCCAGGTCATCACCGACGTTCTTGCCCATGGTCTCGGCATCGCCCTGATAGTCGAGCAGATCATCGATCAGCTGGAAGGCGAGGCCCAGATAGCGGCCATAGTTCTGCAGTGCGCCGACCTGTGCAGGCGTGACGCTGTCGTCGGTTTCCCTGGCCAGAATCGCGCCGGCATGCGCGGCCGCCTCGAACAGCATGGCGGTCTTGCCGTGGATGGTCTCGAAGTAGGCGGCTTCATCGATGTCGGCGTTGCCGATATTGGTCAGCTGCAGGACTTCCCCTTCGGCGATGGTGCAGGTGGCGGCGGAGAGAATCGCCATCACGTCCATCGAGCCGACCTCGACCATCATCTGGAAGGAACGCGAATAGAGGAAGTCACCGACCAGCACCGAAGGCGCATTGCCCCAGGTGTCATTGGCGGTGGAGCGACCGCGACGCAGACTGGATTCATCCACGACATCATCGTGCAGCAGGGTCGAGGTATGCATGAATTCGATCAGCGCGGCCAGATGAACGTGTTTCTCGCCTTGATAGCCCAGTGCGCGGGCTGCCAGCAGCACCAGCACCGGGCGCAGGCGTTTGCCACCACTCTGGATGATGTACTGACCGATGGTCTGGACCAGCGGCACGCGCGACTCGAGCTGCGCGAGGATGGTGCGGTCGACGGCGGCGAAGTCATCTGCCACTGCCGCGTGAAGGGTCGATGCGTCGGCTTGCATGAGATCGTCGTGCCCGTAGCGAGAGGTGAGGCCGCCGTGGCGTGCCGTTTGGCGGTAATGCTATGGGGCACCCCTATGGCCGTCAAGGCGTGCACCCGCGCAAGGACGGTGGCTGGCGGCCGATTGGTCGCGTAAACCTTGACATTGCTTGTCGGTCGCGGCACGTGGCGCTATAATACGCGGCCGTGACTCATCCCGCTCCCTGTCAGATGGCTCCAGAAGGGGCGCCACTCGCAGCAGGCCACCCAAGAGCACACCCTTGATGAGTCCGATGGAGAGAATCATGTACGCAGTTATCAAGAGCGGTGGCAAGCAGTACCGCGTTCAGGAAGGCCAGACCCTGAAGCTCGAGAAGCTTGAAGTCGCGACTGGCGAAGCTATCCAGTTTGACGAAGTCCTGATGGTCGCTGAAGGCGACGACATCAAGGTCGGCGCTCCGCTGGTTGAAGGTGCCAAGGTTTCTGCCGAGGTCGTGTCTCACGGCCGTGGCGACAAGGTCACCATCATCAAGTTCCGTCGCCGGAAGCACTCCATGCGTCGTGCGGGCCACCGTCAGTGGTTCACCGAAGTCAAGATCACTGGTATCTCTGCTTAATTGCAGCGCTACCCACCATAGGAGAATTATCCAATGGCACATAAGAAGGCGGCGGGCTCTACCCGCAACGGTCGCGATTCTGAATCCAAGCGCCTTGGTGTGAAGCTGTTCGGTGGCCAAGCGGCTATCGCCGGCAACATCATCGTGCGTCAGCGCGGCACCCGTTTCCACGCTGGTACTGGCGTCGGCATCGGCAAGGACCACACTCTCTTCGCTCTGGCCGACGGCCACGTGAAGTTCGAGACCAAGGGTCCGAAGAACCGCAAGTTCGTCAGCATCGTTTCTGCCTGAAGCGTCTGACAGCTTACGCAGACTGCTCGATGCCCCGGTGTCGCATGGCAGTCTGCAAGGAAGCCCCGCTCAGGCGGGGCTTTTTTGTCGCATGACGGCCCGGGTCGTCGTCAGGAGAGAGCAGCATGCAGTTCCTTGATGAAGCGTCGATCATTGTAGAGGCCGGACGTGGCGGCAATGGTTGCCTGAGTTTTCGCCGTGAAAAATACGTGCCGCGCGGTGGTCCCGATGGGGGCGACGGCGGGCACGGCGGCAGTGTGTACCTGATCGGGGATGACTCGCTCAATACCCTGATCGACTTCAAGTTCCAGCGCTACTATCAGGCGGAGAGCGGCGATGCCGGTCAAGGCCGTCAGATGGCAGGCAAGGCGGGCGAGGACCTGATCGTCAAGGTGCCGGTCGGCACCACCGTGATCGACGAGGAAACCCTCGAGATCATCGGTGACGTGACGGAAATCGGTCAGCTGTTGCTGGTCGCGCAGGGTGGGCGTCGTGGTCTGGGCAACATCCACTTCAAGTCCTCGACCAACCGCGCGCCGCGCCAGACCTCCAAGGGAACCTGGGGCGAGCGTCGCAACCTGCGCTTCGAGATGAAGGTGATGGCAGATGTCGGTCTGCTCGGCATGCCGAACGCCGGCAAGTCGACGCTGATCCGCGCCGTTTCCGCTGCCAAGCCCAAGGTCGCCAACTATCCGTTCACCACCCTGGTGCCGAACCTCGGTGTCGTGAAGATCGGTAGCCACCAGCACTTCGTGATGGCCGATATTCCCGGCCTGATCGAAGGCGCTGCTGACGGCGCTGGCCTGGGGCTGCGCTTCCTCAAGCACCTGACGCGTACGCGTCTGTTGCTGCACGTGGTGGATATTGCGCCCTATGACGAGAGCGACCCGGCCTATGCGGTCGAGGCGATCCTCAAGGAGCTCAAGAACTTCTCCGCGGCATTGACGGAGCTGCCGCGCTGGCTGGTGATCAACAAGATCGACCTGCTGCCGGAGGACGATCGCGACGCGATGGTCAAGGACCTCGTCGAGCGCCTGGGCTGGGAGGGCGAGCTGTTCGTCGTCTCCGCGGCCAGCGGTATCGGCACTCAGGAGCTGGTGCAGGCCGCTCACCGCTGGCTGGGCGAGCAGCGCCTGCAGCTGGCGGAAGATCCGGAAGCTGCCGAGGCACATGCCGCCCTGCTGGCGCGCATGGAGAACGAGTCGCTGGAGCGCGCTGAAGAGCGCCTGACGCGTCGCAAGCGCAAGAAGGATGACGAAGAAGAGGACGATGACGACTTCAATGACGACGATTACGACGTCGAAGTCGAATACGCGCCCTGAGGTCTCGGTTCGTTCGGTGGCTGTCCTGCGCGACAGCCTCTGAGTAACGAGCGACCCGCTTCGCGATTCACGCCCCGCCCCGAGCCTCATGGTCTCGCGGCGGGGCGTTTTCGTTGTCGGGGCCGGCGAGGAGTGATGACAGCGGGCTGGCGGGAGCAGACAATGGCAAGCAGGGAGGCAGGGCCTGCCGGGCGAGGGATTACATGACAGGAGAGAGCGCGGTGTCGGAGCAGAAGGTGGCGGAAGTGGCGGAACTGGGCAGTCAGACGGGGCGCGAGGCCTTGGCCAATGCACGACGCGTGGTGGTCAAGATCGGCAGTGCGCTGCTGACCGATGACGGCCGCGGGCTGGATGATGCCGGCATCGGCCGCTGGGTCGATCAGATCGCGGCACTGCACGCGCGGGGTGTCGAGGTGATCGTGGTGTCCTCCGGGGCGATCGCCGTCGGCATGTCGCGGCTGGGCTGGTCGGCTCGCCCCAGCGGCGTGCATGAGCTGCAGGCGGCAGCGGCGGTCGGTCAGAATGGCCTGACCCAGTGCTATGAAGAGCATTTCCATCGTCACGGCCTGACCACGGCGCAGATTCTGCTGACCCACGATGACCTCTCCAATCGCAAGCGCTACCTGAATGCACGCTCGGCGCTGCGCACCCTGGTCGACCTGCGGGTGGTGCCGGTGATCAACGAGAACGACACCGTGGTCACCGACGAGATCCGCTTCGGCGACAACGACACCCTCGGTGCACTGGTCGCCAACCTGCTCGAGGCCGATGCGTTGTTGCTGCTCACCGATCAGGAAGGCCTCTATGATGCCGACCCGCGTCATGACCCGGCGGCCAGCCTGATCGAGGAAGCCCAGGCCGATGACCCGATTCTGGTCAAGGTGGCGGGCGGCGGGGGCCTGCTCGGGCGTGGCGGCATGGCGACCAAGGTGCGCGCAGCGCGTCTGGCGGCACGTAGCGGTGCGCTGACGGTGATCGCGTCCGGTCGTCAGCCCGAGGTGATCACCCGGCTGGCCTCAGGTGAGCGCTTCGGCACGCTCCTGCTGCCAGAGCATGCACCGATCGCGGCGCGCAAGCGCTGGATCGCGGGGCAGCTGCAGGTGCGCGGCACCCTGACGCTGGATGCCGGTGCCGTCAATGTGTTGACCACGCGTGGCTCCAGCCTGTTGCCGGTGGGTGTCAGGAAGATCGAAGGCGCCTTCAAGCGTGGTGATCTGGTGCAGTGCGTCGATGAGTCCGGTCAGCGCATCGCCAAGGGGCTGGTGAATTACAGCGCCGAAGACGCCGGGCGGATTCTCGGCCTGCCCAGCCATCAGATCGAGGCGACGCTGGGCTATATCGAGGCGCCGGAACTGATCCACCGCGACAACCTCATCGTGCTGTAGCACCCATGAGGCCTGCTTCCTGGCTCTGTGCCTGGGGCCGGCGCAGGCAAGCTCAGACTGGCGATATGCGCTCGGGTCATGCTAGACTCTGCCGTCCTGTCGGGTGCTGGTCCGCCCCGATGGCGAAGGTTTGACGGGGCTTCCACGTCAAGTCGCTGATTTCTCGAAAGTCTTCACTTCAGTGTCGAAAGGCGAGAGATGATCGGACTCGCTGTCGCGGTGCGACAACGTCTTCCAAATTCAAGTTCATGAGTACGCGCCTACGGGTGGACTCATAAGGAGCATCAAAGTGGCAAATTCCAAGCAAGCACGTAAGCGCGCTCGTCAGGCTGAAGTTCGTCGTCAGCACAACTCCGCACAGCGTTCCGCCGTGCGTACCAGCATCAAGAACGTGCTGAAGACCGTCAAGACTGGCGATCACGCTGCTTCCATGGCCGCTTTCAATGTCGCGCAGAAGGTCCTCGACCGTTACGCCGACAAGGACATTCTGTCCAAGAAGAAGGCCGCTCGTCTGAAGAGCCGTCTGAACACTCGCGTCAAGGCACTGGCTGTCTAAGACGTGTGAGTGTGAAAAAACCGGCTTCGGCCGGTTTTTTTGTGTCTGTCTGTCGAGTGGATGACATCGGTGTCAGGTCAGGGAAGCGAGAGGGGTGTCAGGGTGAGCAAGCCGCAGGATGAGTCGCCCGCAGGCGAAAAGGAAGTCAGGGGAGAAGACGGCAAGGCCGAGGCCGCCGCGCAGTCCGCCTCACAGGCGAGTGCCCAGGGCGAGACTCGCTCGGGCGACAGCCTGCCGGTGCGGGGTGGCCTGTTGCGTTCCGGGTTGATCGTCAGCGTGATGACGATGCTGTCGCGCGTGCTGGGGCTGGCGCGCGATGTGACCATCGCATCCCTGCTGGGTGCCGGCAGCGGGGCGGATGCCTTCTTCGTCGCCTTCAAGATCCCCAACTTCATGCGCCGCCTGTTTGCCGAGGGTGCCTTCAACCAGGCCTTCATTCCGGTGCTGTCGGAGTATGCGACTCGCCGGACACGGGAAGAGGTCCGCGAGTTGCTGGACGCCGTCAGCGGCAGTCTTGGTGTCATACTCGCGTTGATCACCGCGCTGGCGATGCTGTGTGCGCCCTGGCTGGTGTGGGTCTTCGCACCCGGATTCGGTGATGATGCCGGCAAGCTGGCGCTGACCGGTGACATGCTGCGCCTGACCTTCCCGTATCTGCTGCTGATCTCGTTGACCGCCTTCGCCGGCAGCGTGCTCAATACCTGGAATCGCTTTGCGGTACCGGCCATCACGCCGGTGCTGCTCAACCTGAGCCTGATCGGCGCGGCGCTGTTGCTGGCCCCGCGCTTCGAGACCCCCGCCATGGCGCTGGCCTGGGGCGTGTTGATCGCAGGTGGCGTGCAGTTGCTGTTCCAGGTGCCATTCCTGCTGCGGCTTGGCCTGATGCCCAAACCATGGCCGAATTTCGCCCATGAAGGCGTACGCCGCATCCTCAGGCTGATGACCCCGGCGCTGTTCGGTGTCTCGGTCTCGCAGATCAATCTGCTGCTGGATACCGTGCTGGCCTCGTTTCTGGTTACCGGCAGCGTGTCGTGGCTCTATTACTCCGACCGTCTGGTCGAGCTGCCGCTGGGCATCATCGGCATTGCCATCGGGACGGTGATTCTGCCGGCGCTCTCCAAGCGCCACGCCGAGCAATCACTGGAGCATTTCCAGAAGATGCTCGACTGGGCGCTGCGCTCGGTGCTGTTGATTGGTGTGCCGGCGGCATTGGCGCTTGGCGTGCTGGCCGAGCCCCTGCTGATCACGCTGTTCCACTACGGCGCGATGACCGACAACGATGTGGTGATGTCGGCCCAGAGTCTGCGTGCCTACAGCTTCGGCCTGTTGGCCTTCATGCTGATCAAGGTGCTGGCGCCGGGCTTCTATGCGCGTCAGGACACGAAAACGCCGGTCAAGATCGGTATCATCGCGATGGTTGCCAACATGGCCTTCAATCTGGCGCTGATCGTGCCGCTGGCGCATGCCGGGCTCGCGCTGGCCACGGCGCTGTCGGCCTTCCTCAATGCGGGCCTGCTGGCGCGCGGCCTGTATCGTGATGGCGTGCTGCGCTTCCAGCCCGGCTGGGGACGCTATTCGCTGACGCTGATCGGCGGTTGCGCTCTGATGGGCGGCGGCCTGATGTGGCTATCGCCGGACTGGACCACCTGGCTTGGTTGGGGCCTGTGGGAGCGCTGTGCGATGATGGGAGCACTGGTCGTGGGCGGTGTGCTGGCCTATGCGGTGTGGTTGGGGCTGTGCGGTGTCCGCCCGCGCCATTTCCGCATGCAGAGCTGAGCCTGCTGCCCGGGCACCACTACCACCCAGGTTGGTGCCCTCGGTACCAGCTGTTTTCTCCCTGGCGGGGCAACGGTGGCTGTCAGCGCCGTGCCCCTTCGCTATAATCGACCACTTTCGGCGGCTTGTGTGATGCACGCATGGACTTGATCAGAGGACTCCACAATCTCGCCCGCCTGCGCAAGCAGGATGGCAGTCGCGGCTGTGTGGCCACCATCGGCAATTTCGATGGCGTGCATCTCGGCCACCAGGCGATTCTGGAGCAACTTCGCGAGCGCGCGGCAGCCTATGGTCTGCCCGCCACGGTGGTGGTGTTCGAGCCGCAGCCGCGTGAGTTCTTCGCGGGTGACAAGGCGCCGCCGCGGCTGACGCGTCTGGCGGACAAGGTGCGTCTGCTGGGCAGTCATGGCGCCGAGCGCGTACTGTGTCTGCCCTTCAATGAGGCGCTGCGCTCGCTGTCGGCACGTGAATTCATCGAGCAGGTACTGATCGATGGGCTCGGTGTGCGTCACCTGGTGGTCGGTGACGACTTCCGCTTTGGCTGCGATCGCGCCGGAGACTTCGCGTTGCTGGAACGCATCGGCGCCGCCGAAGGCTTTGCGGTGGAGCATACCCGCACCTTCGAGATCGCCGACGAGCGTGTGTCCAGCACCCGCGTGCGTGAGGTGCTGGCCGCAGGCGACATGGCGCTGGCCGCCAGACTGCTGGGGCGTGCCCACCACTGGCAGGGGCGCGTGGTCGCGGACCGCCAGCTGGGTCGCACGCTGGGCGTGCCGACCGCCAACCTGCCGTTGCCGAATGCGCCGCTGGCGGTCTCCGGCGTCTATGCGGTGATGGCGCATCTGGCCGATGGCCGCGACTGCCCGGCGGTGGCCAATATCGGCTGGCGCCCGACGGTCGGTACGCCGCGGCCGGTGCTCGAGGTCCATCTGCTCGACTTCGCGGAAGACCTCTACGGCCAGCCGATGCGCGTCAGCTTCTGCGCCTTCCTGCGCGGTGAGCAGCGCTTCGATGGCCTGGAAGCCCTCAAGGCCGCCATCTACGCCGACATCGCCCTGGCGCGACGCTTCTTCGCGCTGGCCGCGGGCGAGACGCCTGCCGGTGACGAGCAGGCGTTGCTTGATTGCATGACCTCGATGGCTGACCTGCCGCTGGCCAGCCGTCCGCTGAGCGCATTGATGACGGATGCGCCGACGGCACCCTTACACGGCACTGCTGAGGTGTCTGATTCCACAGCTCGGGAAGCCCAGGCTTCCCGCCCCCACGACGGCTGACCCGAAAGGCTATGAGCGACTACAAGCACACTTTGAATCTGCCCGATACCGACTTCCCGATGCGCGGCAATCTCCCCAAGCGTGAGCCGGACCAACTGGCGCGCTGGAACGAGATTGACCTCTATGCGCGTCTGCGTGAAGCAGGCAAGGGCCGTCCGAGCTTCGTGCTCCACGACGGCCCTCCCTATGCCAACGGCAATATTCACATCGGTCATGCCGTCAACAAGATTCTCAAGGACATCATCGTCAAGTCCAAGACGATGGCGGGCTTTGACGCGCCGTACGTGCCGGGCTGGGACTGTCATGGTCTGCCCATCGAGCACAAGGTCGAGACGACCCACGGCAAGCATCTCGAGTCCGAGAAAGCCCGCCACCTGTGCCGTGAATACGCCGGCGTACAGGTGGAAGGTCAGAAGCACGAGTTCATCCGTCTCGGCATCGTCGGTGACTGGGGCAACCCGTATCGCTCCATGGACTTCGCCAACGAAGCCGGCGAGATCCGTGCGCTGGCCGAGATGGTCAAGGGCGGTTATGTCTTCAAGGGCCTGAAGCCGGTCAACTGGTGCTTCGACTGCGGCTCTGCGCTGGCGGAGGCGGAAGTCGAGTACGCCGACAAGACCTCTGATGCCATCGACGTCGCCTTCGCGGCAGACGACAGCGCGGCGCTGGCCAAGGCCTTCGGCCTCGAGTCACTGAACAAGCCGGCAGCGATCGTGATCTGGACCACCACTCCGTGGACCATCCCGGCCAACCAGGTGCTCAACGTTCATCCGGACTTCGTCTACTCGCTGGTCGATACCGGCGAGCGCCTGCTGGTGCTCGCCGAGGAGCTGGTCGAGGACAGCCTGGCGCGCTTCGGCCTGAGCGGCGAGACGCTGGCGACCGTCAACGGCGCGGCGCTGGAGCTGATCAACTTCCGTCACCCGATCTACGATCGTCTGTCGCCGGTCTATCTGGCCGACTACGTCGAGACCGGCGCCGGTACCGGTATCGTCCACTCCGCGCCGGCCTACGGCGAGGATGACTTCCATACCTGCCGTCGTTACGGCATGAGCTTCGACGAGATCGAAAGCCCGGTGCAGGGCAACGGCGTCTACGTGCCGGACCTGCCGGAATTCGGTGGCCAGTTCATCTGGAAGGCCAACCCGAACATCGTCGCGCGTCTGGAAGAGCTCGGCGCGCTGATGGCGCACGAGAAGATCTCCCACAGCTACATGCACTGCTGGCGCCACAAGACCCCGGTCATCTACCGCGCGACGGCCCAGTGGTTCGTCGGCATGGACATTGCCGGCACCGACGGCGTGACCCTGCGTGACAAGGCGCTGTCCGCCATCGAGGACACCGCCTTCATCCCGGCCTGGGGTCAGGCGCGTCTGAAGAGCATGATCGCCAACCGTCCGGACTGGTGCATCTCGCGTCAGCGCAACTGGGGCGTGCCGATTCCGCTGTTCCTGCATCGCGCGACGGGGGAACTGCACCCCGACAGCGTGGCGCTGATGGAAGCGGTGGCGGATCGCGTCGCCGAGCACGGTATCGATGCCTGGTGGTCACTCGACAGCCAGGAGCTGCTGGGCGATGAGGCCGAGAACTACGAGAAGGTCACCGACACGCTGGACGTGTGGTTCGACTCCGGGACGACCCACTGGCATGTGCTGCGTGGCTCGCACCCGCATGGTCACGATCAAGGCCCGCGTGCCGACCTGTACCTGGAAGGTTCCGACCAGCACCGTGGCTGGTTCCACTCGTCACTGCTGACCGGCTGTGCCATCGATGGCCACGCGCCCTACAAGGCACTGCTGACTCACGGTTTCACCGTGGATGCGCAGGGCCGCAAGATGTCCAAGTCCGTCGGCAACGTGGTCGCACCTCAACAGGTGATGGACAAGCTGGGTGCTGACATCCTGCGTCTATGGGTGTCCTCCAACGACTATTCCGGCGAAATGGCCGTCTCGGACGAGATCCTCAAGCGGACCGCCGATGCCTATCGTCGTATCCGCAACACCTCGCGCTTCCTGCTGTCCAATCTGAACGGCTTCGAGCCCGAGCGTGATGCGCTGGCCTTCGACGACATGCTGGCGCTGGACCAGTGGGTGGTCGATCGTGCCGCCCAGCTGCAGGCACGTGTCGAGCTGGCCTACGAGGAATATCGCTTCCTCGACATCTATCAGCAGGTGCTGACCTTCTGCTCGCGTGAGCTGGGCGGCTTCTATCTGGATGTCATCAAGGACCGCCAGTACACCACGCAGCCGAACTCGCGTGCGCGCCGCAGCTGTCAGACGGCGCTGTATCACGTGATCGAGGCACTGGCACGCTGGATGGCGCCGATCCTCTCCTTCACAGGTGAAGAGATCTACGCCAACATCCCGGGCCCGCGCAAGGACACCATCTTCCTCGAGACGGCCTACACCGGCCTGACCACCCTGGCGGATGATGCGGCCATGGGGCGTGAGTTCTGGGAGCAGGTGCTGCACGTCAAGCAGGCGGTCAACAAGACGCTGGAAGGCGCGCGCAACGCCGGTCTGGTCAAGAATGGCCTGGCGGCGGAAGTCACCCTTTACGTCAATGACGAGCTCAATACGCTGCTGGCAAGTCTCGGCGACGAGCTGCGCTTCGTGATGCTGACCAGCGGCGTGACCCTGGCGCCTCTCGAGGCGGCTGGCGCGGCAGAAGAGACCGACGTGTCCGGCCTCAAGGTGGCGGTCAAGGTCAGCGAGAATGCCAAGTGCGAGCGTTGCTGGCACCACCGTCCGGAAGTCGGCACCCTGCCGGAACATCCGACGCTGTGCAGCCGCTGCGTGACCAACCTGCCGGACGGCGAAGGCGAGACGCGTCACTTCGCTTGATCGCTGATGCGGCCGCGGGATCGTTCAGCCCCCGCTGAGCGCTGATATCGAACGCCGGGCTCTGGCCCGGCGTTCGTGTCTTGCCGGTCGCAGACTCATTTCACGACAGGAAGGTAACATGACGTCTTCTTCACAAGGCCCCGCGACGAATACCCCCTCGGCCGGTAGTGAGCCGATGCGCTCGCCGCTGCGCTGGCTGTGGCTGTCGCTGGTGATCGTGGTGCTGGACCTGGCCACCAAGTGGCTGGCCAGCAGTTCGCTGGTCTATGGTCAGGCCAACGAAGTGCTGCCGATCTTCAATCTGACGCTGCTCCACAACACCGGCGCGGCGTTCAGCTTTCTGGCCGGCCATGATGGCTGGCAGCGCTGGTTGTTTGCGGGCATCGCGGTGGTGGCAGCCATCGGCCTGAGCATCTGGCTTGCGCGCCTCAAGCGTCACGAGACCTTCACCGCGCTGGGCATCGCGCTGGTGCTGGGGGGCGCGCTTGGCAATCTCTATGATCGTGTCGTGCATGGCTTCGTGGTGGACTTCCTGTCCTTCCACTGGGGCAATGCCTTCTTCCCGGCCTTCAATGTGGCGGACGTCGCCATCAGCCTGGGAGCCGTGGCACTGATTCTTGAATCTTTCCGTGGCCGCTCCGAATGAGCGCCACTAGCGAGGTCAGCATGAGCGAGCATCGTATCGCCGATAACATGGAGGTCAGCCTCCATTTCCGTCTGCGTCTGGAAGACGGCACCGAGGTGGACTCCACCTTCGACAAGACACCGGCCACCTTCCAGGTGGGTGACGGCAATCTGCCGCCGGGCTTCGAGCGTTCGATCATGGGCATGGCGGCGGGCGAGACCGGCAGCTTCACGATCACGCCGGAGCATGCCTTCGGTCAGCACAATCCGCAGAACGTCCAGACCGTGGCGCGCAAGAGCTTCGATGACGAGGTCGAGGTCGGCATGGTGATGTCCTTCGCCGAGCCGTCGGGTTCGGAGCTGCCGGGCATCATCCGCGAGATTGACGAGCGTGACGTCAAGGTCGACTTCAATCACCCGCTGGCCGGGCGTACCCTGACCTTCGAGGTCGAGGTACTGTCAGTCGCCCCCGCGACCACGCACTGAGTCTTCTTTTCAAAGGTGCGCTCCCCGTGAACGCACCTCGCCATCAAGCGGAGCCTGTCATGCAGATCAAGCTGGCCAACCCGCGCGGTTTCTGCGCCGGAGTGGATCGCGCCATCGATATCGTCAACGGGGCGCTCGACGTGTTCGGGCCGCCGATCTACGTGCGTCACGAGGTGGTGCACAACCGTTTCGTGGTCGACTCCCTCAAGGAGCGCGGCGCCATCTTCGTCGAGGAACTGCACGAAGTGCCGGATGACGTCATCGTCATCTTCTCGGCGCACGGTGTCTCGCGTGCCGTGCAGGAAGAGGCCGAGCGTCGCAACCTCAAGGTCTTCGATGCCACCTGTCCGCTGGTGACCAAGGTGCACATGGAAGTCCTGCGCTATGCGCGCAAGGGCCAGGATTGCGTGCTGATCGGTCATGAGGGCCACCCGGAGGTCGAGGGCACCATGGGCCGCTATGACACTTCCAGGGGTGGCACCATCCATCTGGTGGAAGACGAGTCCGATGTGGCGCGTCTGGAGGTCAAGGACCCGGAGCAGCTGGCCTTCGTCACCCAGACCACGCTCTCGATGGATGATACGGCGCGGGTGATCGACGCGCTGCGCGAACGCTTCCCGGCGATTCAGGGGCCGCGCAAGGATGACATCTGCTATGCGACCCAGAATCGTCAGGATGCCGTTCGTATGCTGGCGGAAGCCTGCGATGTGGTGCTGGTGGTCGGCAGCCCCAATAGCTCCAACTCCAATCGTCTGCGTGAATTGGCCGAGCGCATGCAGACTCCGGCCTGGTTGATCGATGATGCCGAGCAGATCGAGGCCGCCTGGCTCGAGGGTATCGGCAGTATCGGTATCACCGCAGGGGCCAGTGCGCCCGAAGTGCTGGTGCAGGGTGTGATCGATCGCCTGATGGCGCTGGGAGCCTCAGCACCCGAGGAGCTCGAGGGGCAGGAGGAAAACATCGTCTTCTCCATGCCCAAGGAGCTCAAGGAGCGCTTGATCGCCTCGGATCAGATTCGCGAGCTGTAACGCCTTGTAAGTTTCTGCCAGTGAAGAAGCCGCGACCTCGTCGCGGCTTTTTTGTGCGCGCCATTCGCAATTTGCCATTCAATTCAGCAGTTTCTTGTATAAGTCACAGTACTCTTGAGCAGGATCGTTGATCCATTTGGCACACATTGAAAAAAAATGTAATGCGCAGTTACCAAAATGATACATAATAGAGGTATGGTTCGTATTCTGGAGAATTCCCCATGCCGCGACTGTTGTCGGTCACCGGTGTCAGCAGTGCAGTTGCACGCCGTGAGCCGAAACCGGGGCGCGGGGCATCTGGCAGACGTCGGGCTCAGGGCTTCACCTTGATCGAGATGATGATGGTGGTCGCGATCATCGGCATTCTGGCGGCGGTCGCAATACCCTCCTATCTGGGTTATGTGGAGCGCAGCTGGCGCTCACATGCCCAGCAGGCGCTGGGGCAGCAGGCCAGACAGCTGCATGGCTTCTACTACCAGAATTTCTCCGAGGCACCCGTGGGGGATGATGACCAGCCGACGGATGGCGTCAGTCGTATAGAGGACAGCGGTGGCAATCTTCGCTACCTGATCACGTATCGCAGTCTGTCTGCCTCGGCCTTCGTCCTGCAGGCGACGCCTCAAGGGGCACAACTCAATGATGACTGCGGCGTATTGTGGATGGACCAGGACATGAATACCGGTGCCGAAGGAGGAGGCCGGTGCTGGTGATGGTGGGCCCCAGAAGACAGACTCGAGTCCGGCATGGCCGGTCGACCCCTAGCGGCAAGGAGAAGTATCTCTCATGCGCCAATCCCGTGGTTTCACCCTGATCGAGCTGGTCGTGACAGTGGCGATCATTGCCATCATCGCGACCTGGGCGGTGCCAGCCTGGCAAGGTCTGGTGCAGCGCTCTCAGGTGGAGTCCGATGTGCGTGCCCTGACCCATGCGCTCGGCATGGCGCGCAGCACCGCCACCACGCGCGGTGTGGATGTGAGTGTCTGTCCCTATGCGCCGAGTGTTGCCACCCCCGATCCCACGACCTGCGACGACGATTGGGCGAATGGCTGGGTCGTCTATGTCGGGAGTACTTCCAACTTCACCCTCGACGACCGCCTGTGGATCCATCAGGACAGCAATGCGGTTGCCCAGTCGGGTGGTGCCTCCAGGATCACCTACAACGATCGCGGCACGCTGACTAGTGGCAACAGTACGCTGGTGTTCTGTGCGGCATCCGATGCGACCTCTGTGGTAGTGGCGCCTTCAGGCCGTGTTCGTCTTGAATCAGGAGGGGACTGCTCATGACAGCATCGCTGATGACCACATCCCTCAAGCAAGCCCGGCAGCCGAGAGCGCTGAGGAAGACATTGCTGTCTCGCCTGCAACAGCGCCGTTCCGCTCGTCACTCTCAGCGCGGCGTCGGCCTGATCGAGGCGCTGGTCGCGGTCATGCTGCTGGGGGTTTCCCTGCTGGGCCTGGGGTTGTTGCAAGTTCAGACGCTTCAGCATCAGCGCGTCAGCTACAGCAATACCGTGGCACAACTGCTGTCGCTGGACATGGCCGAGCGTATCCGCGCCAACCTTGAGGCCATCGATCAATATGATGAGGCCGACACCACCGATGCGCCGGCGGATGGATGCAGCTCGGATTGCGTGCCCGCAGAGCTGGCGGACCAGGACATCATTGATTGGCGTGACGCCATCATCAACTCCACGTTGACCAGCGGCGTCGGCAGTGTGGAAGTCGACGAGCGTGTTGTCGGCGGCGCCGGTATCGGCGTCCATGATGTGAGTGTCCAGGTACAGTGGAGTGACCCCATCAGCGGGGGAGTTGACCAGCAGACCTATCGTTTTGAGGTAGAGCCATGAATCGCTGTTCCCCTGAATCGGTCCGCCGACGCTTGGCCCCCGACACCGCCCGTCCTCATGGCTTGAAGCGCCAGGCGGGCGTGGGGCTTGTCGAGCTGATGATCAGCCTGGTGCTGGGGCTGCTGATCACGGCGATGGCGGTGCAGATGTTCTCGACCTCACGCAGCACCGTGAGCACCCAGGAGGCGCTTTCCTATCTGCAGGAATCGGCCCGTTACGTGTCCTTCCGGCTTCAGCCGCTGATGCGCAATGTGGGCTACGCAGGCTGTGCCAATAGCCGCGATATCACCAATGCCAGCTCAGTGGATGCATCACACGACCTCACGGCGCCTTTCGGTGGTCAGCAGCGTACCCAGCGGGGCCTCAGCTATTTCAATCTGACGTTCGTCGCTGCCAGCAAGGATGGCGATGAAACCACGCTGACCAGCAGCATGACGTCACTGGGCGGCCCTCTGTCCGTGCGCAATAGTAGCGAAGATGCCTTCGTGACCAACGAGTATGCGCTGGTCAGTGATTGCAGCAGCACCGATGTCTTCAGGGTGTCGGGCACTACCCAGGGCAATGTGGAAACCAACGACACCCTGTCACGTTCCTACGGCAGCTCTCAGTCCTCGAATGCCTATCTCTACCCGGTACAGGCCTGGGAGCTACGGCTGGATGACCAGGCCAACGACTCTTCGGTGCGTTCACTGTATCTCGACCGTATCGATGCCAATTTCGCGCGCGAAGAACTGGCCTCCGGCGTGCAGGGCTTCGATGTCAGTTTCAGCCTGGATACCACCGGCAATGGCAGTGTCGATCGCGTCAAGGTGCCGGCCGCCACGGTGCGCAGCGAAGGCCGTTGGGATGAGGTACGCCGTATCGAGATCGCTCTGACGCTCGAGAGCCTGCCGGGAGTGGTGCCGGGCGGGGATAACGATGGCCGTTTGACGCGAACCTTCAATCTCACGTTCACACCGCGCAACCTTCAACTGAGGGGCAGCTGATGAATGCATCGTCTTCACCGTCCAGAGTCTGCGCGGCCACCCCGGGGCCAGCACGTCAGCAAGGCATCGCCTTGCTGATCGTGTTGGTCATGCTGGTCGTGATCGGTCTGCTGGCCGTCACCGGGGTCGAGGACAGTCAGCTGCAGACACGCATGGCCGTCAACAGCCGAAACTTCGAGCAGTCCTATTACAACGCGGAAACCAGCCTGAGTATCGGTGAGCGTGCGCTGCAGGAAAGCCTGGAGGATGGCACCTGGAGCCTGAACAGCTTCGATGACTCGGCTGGCCTGATGCTGGCACTGCCCGAGGATGCACCGCCGATCAACCCGCTCTCGGAAGCGGATTGGCAAGCCAGCGGTATCCAGACGCTGGACAGTGATACCGGCGCGGTCATCGGGGCCTATGTGATCGAGTATCTGGGCAAGGTCGGCGAGCCGCCGCTGAATGCCAGCAACGAAGTGAATGCGGTGGGCACGCGCCTGGATGCCTTCCGTATCAATGCGATGGGCACAGGAGGCGGCAATGGTGCCTCCTGGACAGTAGTGCAAAGCGAGATGGAACTGGGCCCTTACTTCTGAGAGGAGCATGAACATGCGTTATCTGCTGAGTGGTGCCCTGTGCCTTGTCGCCTTGCCCTGTCTGGCGGCCCCGGGGGAAATCGCCCGCGCCCCGGTCACGGAAGCGACCGGGGTCCAGCCCAATATCCTGTTCATTCTGGATGATTCGGGCAGCATGGCCTGGGAAGATACTCTCAACAAGGGGGTGGAACACTGGAGCCTCCAGCCGGCTTCCTCGCTGATGGGTTACACAGGGGTGTATTCCAAGAGCCTTGTTACGGTAAGAAACAATCATGATGCCGATGATCGTATCGTTTCCTATACGGATCTTGGCGGGGCGATCGGGGCCTGTATGGGCTTCAATGTCATGGCCTACAATCCTGCGCTGACCTACACCCCGTGGGCGGGTGCTGATCGAGCGGGAATCGCCTATCAGAACATGAGCCTGTCGAATGTCCGTGAAGATCCCTACGAGCCTACCAGCTGGGCCAGGATGAGCGATGACGCCTACTACGTCCGCTGGGACGACAATGGTGATGGGGACTATGACTACGGTGAATGCGGGCTCTACCGGGATGGTGCGGGGCGCCTGTATCTGGACGAAGATCATGTCGTAGAGGTGGATGACCTGTCCGCTGCACAGCAAGTCAATTTCGCCAACTGGTTCACCTACTATCGCGACCGCATGCTGGTGGCCAAATCTGCCATGGCCGGTGTGATCAACGCCAATGAGTCCCGGGTAGGGCTGCGCACCATCCAGGGCCGCAACAATCGCAACGTTGCGGACATGACGGATACTGATGAACGTGAAGCCCTGCTGGAGGAGCTGTTTACCGCCTATCCCTCCGGTGGCACCCCTCTGCGTACCGCGCTCAAGAATGCCGGGGAGTATTACTCCAGCACTGGTCGTTCGGCCCCCATTCTGAGTGCGGATGAGGGCGGCATGTGCCAGCAGAACTATTCCATCATGATGACCGATGGCTACTGGAATGGCTCCAGTCCCAGCGTCGGCAACGTCGACGGTGGCAGTGGCGACTTCATCAGTGCCAGTCATCGTGACAGCTATTCCAATACGCTTGGCGATGTCGCGATGAAATATTATCGCGAGGACCTGCGGACTGACTTGATCGACAGCGTGCCGACCATACCGGGAGTGGATGAAAATTCCGCTCAGCACATGGTGACCTACACCGTCGGGTTCGGTGTGGATGGCTCACTGTCCGAGAACCCTGCTGATCTCGAATCTGCCTTTACCTGGCCACAGCCGGTTGCCAACGCCAATACCACCATCGACGATCTGCGCCATGCGGCCTGGAACGGGCGTGGTGAATATCTCAGCGCCGCCAATCCGCAGGCATTGATTGATGCGTTGAACAATATCGCTCAGTCGATCGCAGGACGCGCGGCCAGCACCGGTAGCCTGGACATCAGCAGTGGTGGACAGACCAGCGGCGCGTACGTGATTCAGACCATCTATGATCCCGCTGATTGGTCGGGTGATGTCGTTGCACGCAAGATCGGCACCAATGGCACCTTGAGCGCCACCTCGGATTGGTCCGTCGCGGAGTGGTTGCGTGACGATGATAGCCGTAGCTCCAGTCGCAAGGTAATTACCTATAACCCGGGAATCGCGGAAGTGGACGAGAAGGCCTTCTTCTTCGATATCGAGGAGGCCGGATCACTGGAGGCCGAACAGGTACTGGACCTCGTGGGTTTCCTCGATGAAACCCTGCTGTCAGAAACTCTGTTGGCAACGCTGCGTAGAACCGTTCGGGATGATGACGACGACGACGACGACGACGACGATGACGATGATGATGATGATGGCATTCTAGGTGGAGTCGGCTCAGTGGTCGGAGGCGTCACCAATGGCGTGGCTCAGCTGACGGGACGCGTCCTGGACACTACCGGTACCTTCCTGAAGCTGGATGGCACCAATCTTGGCGTCAGAACATCGGATCTCGAGAACCTGATCGGCTATCTCAAGGGTGATGATGCCTATGAAGGGACCTTGTTCCGCGAGCGTGACGACAACTATCTCGGGGATATCGTCCACGCCTCCCCGGCGATCGTCGGGCCGCCTTCGGCCAGCTATCGCAATGATATGGAAGTGTCCTCGTACCGCTCCTTCAAGACGCTGTATGAGGATCGCCAGAACATGATCTACATCGGTGCCAACGACGGCATGCTGCACGCCATCGACATGGAGACCGGTGAAGAGAAGTTCGCCTACATGCCGTACGCCGCCTTCAGCATCGAGAACGGGCGTGGTATTCGCCAGCTCGCTGATCAGAACTATGTCCACCAGTACTATGTCGATGCCACGCCAGTTGCGCGTGACGTGCATGTTCAACTGGGGGATGAGGATGCGCCCGGTTGGCACTCGGTCCTGTTGGGTGGACTGGGCGCTGGTGGCAAGGCGGTCTACATGCTGGATATCACCGATCCTGAAGGCTTCGAGTCATTGGGGGAGTCCAATGGCACCTCGCCGGCCGATATCGTGCAGTGGGAATTCACCCACGAGGACCTCGGCTATACCTTCAGCGATATCCAGGTAGCGCGCCTGGATGATGGCAAGTGGTATGCCATCTTCGGCAATGGTTACAACGCCGACAGCGACGGACGTGCCAAGTTGTTCATCGTGGACCTGGAAGATCCCGACAACTATGCGCTGCTGGATTCTCAACAGGGCAGCAATGCCGGTGGGTCGTGCACCTCTGCCAGCAGTGACTGCAATGGCATGTCGAGTCCTGAACTGGCTGACATCGATGCCGATGGCATCACCGACTGGGTCTATGCCGGCGATCTGCATGGCAATGTCTGGGTATTCGACATGCGCGACTTCTCGCTGAGCAACATCGGCAGCAGCGAGATGTCGCGTCTGTTCCAGTCATGTGCCGTTGCCTTGAACAGCACGTCATCGACCTGCCCGGCAGCTTCCCGTCAGCCCATCACGTCGCGGGTAGCCGTGGCACGCAGCGGTGTCTTCAACAGCACTGTCGATACGCCGTACCTGAATGTGTACTGGGGCACCGGGCAATTGCTGACCCTGCAGGATGCGGTCGATACCTCGACGCAATCCTTCTACAGCGTGCTGCATACCGGGTCTTCGACTCGTCGTCATCATGGCCAGCTGGAAAAGCAGAGCTTCTCCAATATCAGTGGCGTGAGTGACGCGCGTACGGTCACGGGGGTAGGTGTCGATTATTCCAATCAGAACAACAATGGTATCCAGTACGGTTGGTACCTGGAGCTACCGGACTCCGGTGAGCGCCTGGTGACCATTCCGGCTGTCCGCGGTGATCTGATTGTCTTCAATACCACCATCCCGGGCTCCAATGGCCCCTGTACTGGCGGGGCCAGTGGTTGGCTGAATGCCCTCAGCTTGCGCAACGGCCTGCAACCGGTACGCAGTTACAACAA
Organism: Cobetia sp. MB87; assembly: GCF_011319755.1. Lineage (NCBI taxonomy): Bacteria > Pseudomonadati > Pseudomonadota > Gammaproteobacteria > Oceanospirillales > Halomonadaceae > Cobetia > Cobetia sp. MB87. Next base: position 87,649 of record NZ_VFBC01000011.1, read on the forward strand.
TGTGCAGCAGGTCTTTGATTACAACGCGGATGGCGAGGTCAACGCGAGCGACAACGTCAACAATCAGGTCGTGCTCTCGATAAAGACAGAAGGCGAGCCCACCTCACCGAAATTCCTGGGTGATACCCAGTATGTCGGTCAGGGTGGCACCAATCAGGTGGTCGAAATGGCCATGGACTTCGGGATCGATGGGCTGGAAGGCCGTAGTGCCTGGTATCAGCTGCGCTAGGAGAGAGACCATGAAGACATCACGACTCAAGCTGGCTGGTAGTGGACTGTTGCTGGCGGCAGGCTTGCTCTTCACGAGCTGGAGCGCCCGAGCTCTGGCGGAAGATACCCCGATACCGCTGGTCATGGAGCAGAGCATCACGGGCGTCATCGACGAGCGAGAGGGAGATCAGCTGCTCGTCGACGACATGGGGTTCGTGCTTCAGCCGGATAGCCGGATACTCAATCGCAATGGGCGCGAGCTGAAGGCCTTCCATCTCACGCCGGGGCAGGAGGTCGAGGTGCGCTTCGACCCACGTGGTGAGCCGAAGCAGGTCATCGACATCACGCTGCTGCGTCGGGGGCGCTGATGAGCAGGCGAACAGGGGGGGCTCGGGCACAAGGCGGCTTCGGTCTGCTGGAGCTCATGATAGCCGTGGCCATCATCGGCATTCTGGCGGCGATCGCCTATCCCAGCTATCAGGATCAGGTGGAGCGCTCACGTCGTACCGATGCCACCACCGCCTTGCTGGCGCTTGCCCAGACCCAGGAGCGCATCATGGCAACCTGCGGTGAATACGCGACGGCCAGCGTGACAGCGGCGACCAGCTGTGGAGATGCGCTCGGAGGTGGCGGCGATGGTATCGGGCTGGGACAGGCAGATGCCGTCAGTGAGGAAGGTTTCTACAACCTGGCCGTCGCAGGAGATGCAGACAGCTATACCCTGACCGCCACTGCCACCGGCAGTCAGGCCAATGATCAGGACTGCGCCACCTTTACACTCACGGAGTTGGGAGTGAAGGGAGCGGCAGTCCTTGAGGACTCGGAAGATACCGACAGCAGTGATTGTTGGTAGGCACTGACAACCGACATTGCATGGCAAGCGCCTGAAGCCTCGATCTACGATGATCGGGGCTTTTTTGTCTGGTGGGTGAGGCTCAGCCCAGAAATATGGAATAACGGTGATTATGGGGAGTTTTCGGAATGATGGGTAATCTTGTGTAACATAATGATTCCATCTGTGGTTCATAGACGTTAAATTGCCCAATTTCACGCCCTGCAGGGTGCTTTGGCCTGCGTGGCTTTCAGGGGTAAGACGATGCAGCTTTTTCCTGCACTTCGGCATGGATGTCGGCAGGGCCGCCAGCAAGGCTTCACGTTGATTGAACTGATGATCACGCTGGCCATTCTCGTGATCACCATCACGATCGCCGTGCCCGCCTGGCAAGGGGTAGTCGCGCGCAACGCCGTCACCGGCACGGCCGAGACGCTCGTGGCTTCCATCAACTATGCGCGTAGCGAGGCGGTGGCCAGCGGCAACGACATCACGCTCTGCCCCCTGAATGCCCAGGGTGATGCCTGCATGAATTCCACCAGCTGGAGCAATGGCTGGGCGGTGGTGCAGGGCAGTCAGGCCGAGGCACGGGCGTCGCTGGGCGATGACCTGTTGCGCGTGTTTGATGCCGCCATCACCGTGCAGGCGAGTGTTGCCGGCGTGACCTTCGATGATCAGGGTGCGACCTCTGATTCCACCTGGTTGTTGATCTGCGACCAGTCGGGCGGGCAGGGTCATCGCCAGCTTGAATTGACGCCCATCGGACGAGTATTGACGGAGACTTATGGCAGCGATGACCAGAGTTGCTGAGCTTGGCGTGTCCCGCGCGAGCGACGGTCAGCAAGGTACCAGCCTGCTTGAGGCGTTGATCGCGCTGCTGTTGATGGGGCTGACATTGCTGGGTTTCGGGCTCATGCAGATGGAGAGCCTGCAGGCCAACAACGAGAGTTATGCGCGCACCGAAGCTCGTATTCTCCTGGTCAGCATGGCTGAGCGCATCCAGGCCAACCCCGATGGTGTGGATGACTATGATGGTCTTTCCACCGCGGGGGCAGGAAATCCGGGGGGGTGCCCCTGCAGTGTTGCCGAGCTTGCCGCCCGTGACGTGGCGGTGTGGGCGGACAGGCTCGAGGACAGCAGTCTGAACGCGCCGGTCGGCTCCATCGCCAGTAGCGGTAGTGATCTTCTCACTCTGACCCTTGGCTGGAGCGGCGCCGCGCAGCTCGGGCAGAACGAAGACAGCATGGACGCCGATGCCCAGGCATTGAGCGAGACCCTACAGATACGCGTGGTGCCTTGATGTCGTCGAAAGCCTTCCCCTCGCTGCGAGCCTTTGCATCGCGCTCGCCTCGGGCGCCGCGCTCGATTCCCTCACGGCGTGCCCAGCAGGGCGTCGGCCTGGTCGAATTGATGCTGGCGCTGGTGCTGGGACTGTTCATTTCCGCCATGGCGCTGGAATACTTTCTGGCCTCGCGCTCTACCCTCAACACCACGTCTGCCGTGTCTTACCTGCAGGAATCTGCGCGCCATGTCACACGCCGCCTGCAGCCATTGGTGCGCAATGCCGGCTTTTCCGGCTGTGCGTCGGTGAGCAGTGTCAGTGATGGTACCGGCAGCCATGCGCTGTCCGATTCTCCTCTGACGGCCGAGTCCGACACGGTGGCGGAGATCACCTATGACCGTCTGGCCTTGCAGGTACCGGCGCTGGGGGCGCAACGCGGTTGGCAACTCGGGGCGAGCGTCGCCCAGGGCGATACCTCGCTGACCCTGGAAGACTACACCTCCGGCACACTGGAAACGGATAGCGTCGTGCTGATCAGCGACTGCGAGAGCGGCGACATTGCACGCCTCTCGGGCGATGGCAACAACTCGCTCGAGCTGTCGAGCGCCGTCGAGCACGGCTATGGCGGCACCATACAGACCCAGGCGTATGTCTATCCGCTGCAGCGTTGGTACCTGTTGCTGTCACAGGCCGATGACGATTCCCCCGTTCGGCTCTGTCTGAACGGCGAGGATCTCAATGGCGATCCGGCAGCAGGCTGTGGCGAAGAAGTGGCGCGATACGTCGAAGCGTTCAACCTGACCTTCGATACGGCCTCCGGCAGCGGTAGCGCGAGTCGCTTTGCCGTGGAGCGTAGCGTGGCGGAAGTGGAAGCCGCGAACGACTGGAGCAGTGTCAGACGGATCCACATCAGTCTGACCCTCAAGACGCCGCCGACGATCAATGTCGAGGGAGAGGGGGACGGTGAGTTGCAACGCACCTTCGATATCACCCTGAGCCCGAGGAATATCGGTCTATGAACCAGTTGAGTTCTCCCCGGCCGCCGCGCCAGCAAGGCATGGCATTGCTGGTCGTGCTGATCATGCTGATCGTGGTGGGCGTGATGGCGGTGACAGGCAATGAAGATACCCAGTTGCAGACCCGCATGTTGATGAATACCCAGTTCTACGACAACGCCTATGCGGAGGCCGAAAGTCTTCAGCAACAGGCGGAGAGTCGTCTGCTCGAGGGGGAGCTGACCCTGGATGATTTCGGCGGGGACGGCTTCTACGACGTGACGGCGGGGGAGGAGCTGGGCTTCGATCCTCTGCAGGCAGACGCCTGGGAGGGAGAGGGTGTCTTGAGCGGTGATGCGGCTGACAACGGCAACTATGTCATCGAGTACCTCGGGGAGACGACGGAAGGCGTTCTGAATGACGATAACCTGAGCAGCAGCAAGTTGTTGAATGCCTTCCGCATCACGGCCGCTGGCTGGAGTCTTGAGAGCGCAGGTGACCCTGAGAGCAAGAAGCGTGCACTGGCAGTGGTGCAAAGCGAAATCATGATGGCCGATTGAAGGGAATCTATCGATGAAATCGAAGCACTCACCCCGCCGCAGCGGCTTGCGTCGTCTTCACCTGCCAGCCTTGCTGTCAGGCGGACTGCTGGTCTCCTTGCCCGTGCTGGCAGACAGCGACACGCTACTCCAGTTGCCCACCACCCAGAGCGTCGGCGTTACCCCCAACGTCCTGCTGGTATTGGATGATTCGGGCTCGATGACCTGGGAAGACACCTTTGATGGTGGTAGCTCCTACCAGGGTTACAGCATGCTGTATGCAGAGCAGGAAGTTTGCACCACCACGACGAACAACGGGAACGGCAGGAGGAACAATAGAACGACGACAACCTGCGAAGATGTCTTCAAGCCGCAAGACCTTTCCAATAAATACTTCTGTGCCGATTCCAATAGCCAGGCCTATGACCCGGATCAGACTTATCTGCCCTGGAAATTGGGCAATGGTGACGAGCGCTACGATGACATGGACCCGACAGCGGCGTGGATTGATTTCAATGAAGGCGATGATGAAGACAATCTGGTTGACCTGACGGACCCGGACCTCGAGTTTCGTTATTATACTGGCAGCAATTGTAGTGACAGTAGTGAAGTCCAGGTCTCGGATCTCACCCTGGATGAGCAGGTCAACTATGCCAACTGGTTCACTTATTATCGCAGTCGCCTGAATGTCGGCAAGGCTGCCGGGCTCGAGCTGCTTTCAGATATCGAATATCGTACCGGCTTCATTACCATCAACCCCGGTTCTGAAACGGCCACCAAGGTGAAGGTCGATGATATTCTGGATTCGATCATAGAATATGTCACCAATGTACTGGGTAATCTGGTATCAGTCGTCACGACAAGTGACAGTGGCAACGATCATCTTGATGATATCAAGGATGCCATCGTCAAAACGGAAATCAGCTCAAGCAACACCTATGTATCGACGCCCTTGCGTGAGGCACTCTATCGCGCTGGTGAATATTACAGTGACAATTACTCCAGCCTGGGCTCCACACCGATTCTTTCCGAAGATGAAGGTGGCATGTGTCAGCAGAACTTCACTGTTTTGATCACGGATGGTTTCTGGAATTCCGAGAACTCTACCGCCTCCAATAACATTGAAAGCAAGATCGGCGATGCCAATGGTGACGGACGGACCTGGCGGGAAAGTTATAACTACAATTATGGCGGTTATGCCACGTTGGCGGATGTTGCTTATTATTATGCCCATAATGATCTGTTGCCGAAGCTTGGAAGCGGGACCTATGAAAAACAGGTGATGACGACCTATACGGTGGCATTCGGTGTCGAGTCGACCAGTAATGATTGGGATGACAAGGATCGCGTCATCGAGAGCAGCTCCAGCACCATCGATGATCTGGAACAGGCGGCCATCGATGGCGGCGGCTCCTACTTCAATGCCTCCAGCCCGACGGACCTCGTCTCGGCGCTGGCGGCAATCGCCTCCGAGATCGTCGCGGTAGGCAACAGTGTCAGTGGTCTCTCCACCAACCTGACGACGGCCAGTGTCGAGACGGACAGCCGACTGGTCGAGAGCCGCTATTCCGCCTCGACCTGGACGGGAGATGTGGTGGCTTCGTCGGTTCAGGAGGGCAAGGATGTCGAGGACGACGACCAGGTCTGGAGTGCTGCCACCCAGCTGAGTGAGGCATTGGAGGATGAGGATGGCCTTGAATCGCGTACGGTCTTTACCATGTCCGGCGGCAACGGAGTCGAGTTCACGCCCGACAACGCGGGCCGCCTGAGCTCCAGCCAGCGCAATGATCTCGCGCGCATGGAGGTCGGTGGCAACTCCACCGATGACTACGTGGAGGCGGCGATCGAGTGGCTGCGGGGCAGCGATGAATACGAAGGTGATGGCCTGCGCAATCGCACTGGCGTCCAGCTGGGCGACATCATCGGCTCGTCGCCTGTCGTCGTGACACGTGACGACTCAACGACAGAGGGCAGTGTCTTCGTCGGGGCCAACGACGGCATGCTGCATGCTTTCGACCTCAAGACCGGCAACGAGCAGTTCGCCTATATTCCGGAACTGCTCTACAGCGAAGAGGACGACGCAGGGCTGGGGTATCTGACGGACCCGGGCTATCAGCATCGCTACTATGTCGACGGTGAACTGCGTCTGGCCAGCCTGAATGGTGAGGAGTGGCTGGTATCCGGTCTCGCCGGTGGTGGGCGCGGCCTGTTCGCGCTCAATGTCACCAAGGCCGTGGCAGGCGAAGACTTCGACGAAGATGATGTGGTGCGCTGGGAATTCGGTGCCAGCGACGATGATGACATGGGGCATGTCTACGGCAGCGCGCATATCGTCACATTGAACAACGGCGACAGCGCGGTGCTGGTCGGCAACGGGCTGGAAACGGCCGATGAGAACGCCGCGCCGACGTTGTTCGCGCTGGAGCTTGATGGAGTCAATGCCGGCGGCGTGATCGCCAAGCTGTCCCCCAGCGGAGTGACCGGCGGATTGGCAAACCTGCAGGTCGCGGACCTCGACAGCAATGGCACCGTCGATTTCGCCTATGGTGGGGATCTGCAGGGACGGCTGTGGAAGTTTGACCTCAGTGACGACGACAGCAGCAAGTGGAGTGTCACGCGCCTGTTCACGGCCTGTGCTACCAGCCTGACCGGTGGGGAGTGCCAGACGGATGCGCTGCAGCCGATCACCGTCAAGCCGACCCTGAGCCGCTACTCCGGCGGCACCCAGACTATGGCCTCGCCCAACCTGCTGGTGTCCTTCGGAACAGGGCAGGACATGTACGCTGATGCCGAGGACGAGGCCTGGGTCACCCAGAGCCTCTACACCGTGCTGGATGCTGGTGGCAGCCATACCAGCTTGATGCGCAGCAACCTCGAGGAGCGGACTTTCGTCAGTGGCAGCTACACCAACGGCGAGCTGACAGGCCGGACCCTTGGCGGCGACAGCTTCAGCTATTACCCCAGCCAGCTGGAAGATCAGGACAGCGATCGCTTCGGCTGGTATCTGGATCTGGACGCCTCCGAGCAGGAAGAGCTGGTCGAGCCGGCCAATCTGCTCTCCAACCTGGTGGTCTTCTCCACCAGCACGTCCAGTACCGGAACCAACTTCTGTGAAAGTACCGGCGGTGGCTGGCTGGTCGCGCTGGACACCGAGACAGGGCTGCCGACCTATGACGATAGTCAGGGCAGCTATGTGACCATCTTCGACTTCAACCAGGATGAGGCCTTCAGCGCCGATGACCTGGTCGGCACTCTCGTTGATGACACCGTCGCCGTCGGCAATGTCATCGTCAGCGTCAAGTTGAGCGGCACACCGACATCCAGTGTCAGTGTCGGCGATACGGTCTACGTGGGTACCAGTTCGCTAGGTAGCGAGGAGGGCGGTGTCTCGTCCTACGATCTCAACGTATCCAGCTCGACGGATACCGGCCGTGTCTCCTGGTATCAGCTGCGCTGAGCCCGTCTCGGTCATGAGGTAAGGATGACATGCTGCGCCGCCACGCCTTTCCCGGGGTGGCGGCGCCTTGCCTTTCAGCAAGGTGTACTTCCTTCAGGCAGGCTTGCCCGGAGCCTTTTGCCGAGTCTTGCGCCTTGGTCTTTCACTCAAGTCCTTCGTCTTAGCCTTTCACCCAAGTCCTTCATTCACGTTCTTCAAGGAAGCACTTCATGGCCAGTCTTCTCTCCTCCCGTTCGCATCTGTCTCACCGCAGGTACGCCTCAGGCTTCACCCTGACGGAGATCATGATCGTGATCGTCATCGTCGGCATCCTCGCGGCGATCGCCTACCCGAGCTATCAGGATCAGGTGATCCGCTCGCGTCGTGCCGATGGGCAGGCGGCACTGATGTCATTGGCCCAGGCCCAGGAGCGCTACATGGCGCGTTGCGGCGGCTACGCGACCAGCATCGCCGGCGACAGTGATTGTGATGAGGAAGGGCTGGGACGTGCCACCGAGTCGCCGGAAGGCTATTACGCCCTGAGCCTGGAGGATGGCGCCACGACGACCCGCTTCACGCTCATCGCAACCGCGGTGGCGCCTCAGAGTGCCGATACCGACTGCCCCGCGCTGACCCTCACCAATACCGGTGTCCGCGATACGACCGGCGATGGCGATTGCTGGTAGCCGCGAAGCGCTCGCTCTGCACGATGCTGGAGACTCTGCTCAATGCTGGAGACTTGGCGCAATGCTCGATTGCATGTGGCTCGCTTGCACCGCCTTGCGGGCGGCGTATTCTTGACCCCTTTCCCGGGCTGATGGCAGGAGCGAACAGGCGTGAATGACTTTGTGGTGGTAGGCGGTGGCGTGATCGGCATGCTGACCGCGCTGGAGCTGGCGGATGGCGGTGCCGAGGTCACGCTGATCGAGCGAGGCCAGTGTGGGCGTGAGGCGTCATGGGCGGGCGGTGGTATCGTCTCACCGTTGTATCCGTGGCGTTATAGCGCGCCGATCTCGCGCCTGTCTGCCTGGTCGGAAGGCTTCTATCCCACGCTGGCCGAGCGTCTGATCGAGACCACTGGCATCGACCCCGAATATCGCCAGCAGGGTCTGCTGTACCTGAATGTCGAGGATGCCGAGCAGGCACTGGCCTGGTCCCGTGAATATGCCAAGCCGCTGACGCGCGTGGACGCCGGCTTCGTCTATGACAAGGCACCGGCGGTCGCGCCCGGTTGCGAGTCGGCGCTGTGGATGCCGACGCTGGGCAGCATCCGCAATCCGCGTCTGGGCAAGTCACTGCGTGCCGCACTCGACGCTCACCCGCGCGTGCGCCTGCTGGAGAATGTCGCGGTGCAGGGCATTCTGCTGCAGGACGACACCGCCATTGGCGTACAGACCGCCAATTCGGTGTTGTCTGCCGGGCAGGTCGTGGTCTGCGGTGGTGCCTGGAGTCGTGAGATTCTGAGCGAAGCGGGGCTCGAGCTGCCGGTACGTCCGGTGCGCGGTCAGATGGTGCTGTTCAAGGCACCCAAGGGGCTGGTGGAGCGCGTGGTGCTCAAGAATGGACGCTACGTGATTCCGCGTGCCGATGGTCGTGTGGTCGCGGGGTCGACGCTGGAAGAGGTCGGTTTCGACAAGGCCACCACCGAGGAAGCTCGCGAGTCACTGATCAAGAGCGCCTGCGAGATCATCCCCGCGCTTGCCGAGTGTGAGGTCGAGCACCACTGGGCGGGACTGCGCCCCGGTTCGCCGACCGGCACGCCGTTCATCGGCGCCGTGCCGGAGCGCCGCCGTCTGCACGTCAACGCGGGCCACTACCGCAATGGCTTGGTGCTGGCGCCGGCCTCGACCCGCCTGCTGGCAGATCAACTGCTCGGACGTACACCGATCATCGACCCCGCCCCCTACCAGCCTGAGGCCCTGCTGGCCGAGATCGCCACCCTGGATACGGCGTCAAATGCCGGTGAGACCCGCTGGGCCTGAGTGATTGTGTGCCGTCTTTCGTCATCGAGCGCTTTGCCTCGGTGGCGAATCATTTGCGCGGTCCTTCATCGAGGAAGTGTTGCTGGTGTTCCTGGCAGCAGAAGTGCAGCGCCTCATGGCGGATGGCGTCATTTTCCGGCAGATGCAGATCGCAGTAGGCGCAGCGCACCATGTTCTGCGCCTCGCGCTCGGCAGGCTGGCCGTCATTGTGGCTGTCCTGGCTCAGCTTCCATTGGCGATACATGCGGTAAAGGCGCAGGCCGGCCCAGAACAGGGCGACGAAAACCAGCAGACGGATGATCAACAGGCTCATTCCTATATGACTCCCAGATGAGGCGGCGCGCGTGGCTTTTGCCAGCGGCGCGACCTTGCGGGACAATGGCGGCCAACATGATGACAGGTGGGCCGGTGCACGGCTCAGTGATCTGAGCCAGATGTCTGGCCACAGTGTACTGGCCCCTTATCGAACCGCCAATCGAGAGATCCTTACCGCATGCAAGATCTGACTCTGGTGATGGCCCAGCTCGACCCGCTGGTCGGTGATATTCCCGGCAACACTGCGCGTGCCATCGAATCGGTGCGTGAAGCGAGTCTTGAGCACAAGGCCGATGTCGTAGTGCTGCCCGAGTTGTGTCTGACCGGCTACCCGCCGGAAGACCTGCTGCTGCGCGAGTCCATGGAATCCCGCCTCGAGGAGGCGCGCGCCCAGATGGCGAAGAAGGTCGCGCCGGGCGTGATGGTCATCGTCGGCTACCCCGGCATGCGTGACGGCAAGCGCTACAACCTGGCCGGCGTGCTCAAGGATGGTGAGTGGATCGCCGAGTATGCCAAGCAGGCCTTGCCCAACTATCAGGTCTTCGATGAGCAGCGCTATTTCACGCCGGGCAGCGAGCCGTGTGTGGTCGAGTGCCGTGGTGCCCGCCTGGGCATCGTCATCTGCGAAGACCTCTGGGACGGCGCGCCGATCCGTCAGGCGCGCGATGCCGGTGCCGAGATTCTCGTCAGTCTCAATGCCTCGCCCTATCACCTGGAGAAGCCGGCCGAGCGCAATCAGCTGTTCGCCGAGCGGGCAGCCGAAGTCAATTGCCCGCTGGTCTACGTCAATCAGATCGGTGGTCAGGATGAGCTGGTCTTCGATGGTGGCTCCGCCGCCATCGATGCCGACGGCAAGACCTGCGTGCAGGCGCCGTGGTGGGATGTCGGCCTGATGCCGGTGCAGTTCCTCAAGGAGGAAGGTGGCAGCTGGGCGCCGCAGAGCGGCGAGATCGCCGAGCTGCTGTCGCCGGAAGAGTCACTCTACTGTGCGCTGGTCACCGGGCTGCGTGACTACGTCAACAAGAGCGGCTTCAAGGGTGTGGTGCTGGGGCTTTCCGGCGGCATCGATTCCGGCCTGTCGCTGGCGATCGCCGTCGATGCGCTGGGTGCGGACCGCGTACACGCCGTGATGATGCCGTATCACTACACCGCGGACATCTCCAAGGAAGACGCTGCCGAGCAGGCCAGGCTGCTGGGCGTGAATTACGAGGTGATGCCCATCGCGCCGATGGTCGAGGCCTTCACCGAGACCCTGGCTGAGAGCTTCGCCGGCAGCGAGCGCGACACCACCGAGGAGAATCTGCAGTCGCGCTGTCGTGGCGTGCTGCTGATGGCCATCTCCAACAAGAAGGGCCTGATGGTGCTGACCACCGGCAACAAGAGCGAGATGGCGGTGGGTTACGCCACGCTCTACGGCGATATGGTCGGCGGCTACAACGCGCTCAAGGATGTCTACAAGAGCTGGGTGTTCCGCCTCGCCAACTGGCGCAACACCATGGGCCCGGCGATTCCGGAGCGTGTCATCACGCGCCCGCCGTCCGCAGAGCTGGCCGAAGACCAGCTCGACAGTGATTCGCTGCCGGATTACGACACCCTGGATGCGATTCTCACCCACTACATCGAGGGTGACATGAGCGCCGAGGCGATCATTCGCTCCGGCTTCGAGGAAGAGGATGTCTATCGCGTGGTGCGTCTGGTCGACCGCACCGAGTACAAGCGTCGTCAGGCGCCGGTGGGCGTGCGCGTCACGCCACGCGGCTTCGGGCGTGATCGTCGCTACCCGATCGTCAATGGCTGGGTGGCCGGCGATTGAGGCGATTCATGTCCGGTGTCAGGGATTGCGGATTCTTTGCGCAAGCCGCTGAAAGCGCCTGAATCCGACGATTCTGGCCATGCTGTCAGCACGAAAAAAGCCCGTGATCGATGATCACGGGCTTTTCGATGGTGACGACTGCCGGTCGTCAGACCGTCAGGTCGTCAGCCTTCACGTAACGCGGCTCGAAGGTACGGCCATCCAGACGTTCGTTGTCCGGATCATTCTGGATCAGCACCTTGAGCGTCTCGCTGGCACGGTCACGCAGACCGAGGCCCAGATAGCCCTCGACCATCACGGCCAGCGCATCGCGGGTGGCAGGAGTGTTAGGGTAGTGCTCAATGACCCACTCACCACGCTTCACGGCAGCCAGATAGGCCTGCTTGCGCAGGTAGAAATCGGCAGTCTGCAGCTCGCCGCGCGCCAGTACGTTGCGCAGATAGATGATGCGCTGACGGGAATCTGCCGCGTAGGTGCTGTTGGGGAAGCGACGCACCAGCTCACCGAAGTCGACGTAGGCATCGCGTGTCGCGCCCAGGTCACGCTTGGAAATATCGATCAGATCGAGGGATTCCAGGCTGAAACGACCCGCGCTGTACGCTGCCAGTCCACGCATGTAGTAGGCATAATCGACCTGCGGGTGATCGGGGTGCAGGCGAATGAAACGGCTGGCCGCGGCACGTGCCGCCTCCCAGTTGTCGACCTGGTAATAGGCGTAGATCAGCTCCAGCTGCGACTGTTCGGCGTAGCTGCCGAACGGGAAGCGAGTATCCAGGGCTTCAAGTTGTTGCACAGCGGAGTTGAAGCGGCTGGTATCCAGGGAAACCTGGGCCTGACGATACAGGTCCTGCTCCTGAAGATCCGGTGCCGGCTCGTTGGACGCACAGCCAGCCAGCAAGGTGCTGGCCAGGGCGAGGGCAGTCAAGGGAAGGGCGCGCATCGGTTTCCTCATCTCGGGCAATCCATGGCGGGCATGCTAGAATCCGCCGATCCGCACTCACTATAAAGCAAAGGCCCTTTCGTGCGAAACGGCCTCAGAGAGCAATATGGCAGACACCATCAACCGCGAAGAGCGGATCCCGGAGGCGATGATTGGCATGCGCCTTGATCAGGCCTGCGCCGAGATCTTCTCCGACTATTCCCGCGAGCGTCTCAAGCACTGGATCAAGACCGGTGCGCTGACCCTCGACGGTGCCGCCGTCAAACCCCGCGAGAAGGTCTATGGCGGTGAACGTCTGGCCCTGACCGCCGAGCTGGAAGAAGAAGTCAGCCACGAGCCGGAAGATATCGAGCTCGAGATCGTCTATGAAGATGACGACGTGCTGGTCATCAACAAGGAGCACGGCATGGTCGTGCACCCGGGCGCGGGTAACCATGATGGCACGCTGCTCAACGCCATCCTGCATCATTGCCCGGGCAATTCCATGATGCCGCGTGCCGGTATCGTGCATCGTCTCGACAAGGACACCAGCGGACTGATGGTGGTGGCCAAGTCATTGACCGCCCAGGCGGACCTGGTCGAGCAGCTGCAGGCCCGTACCGTGTCACGCGAGTACGATGCCGTCGTCACGGGCGTGCTGACCTCCGGTGCCACCGTGGATGCGCCCATCGGGCGTCACCCCAAGGACCGCAAGCGTCAGGCCGTCACCCACAGCGGCAAGCCGGCGATCACGCATTTCCGCGTGGTCGAGCGTTTCCGGGGGCACACCCATATCCGCTGCAAGCTGGAAACCGGGCGTACCCACCAGATTCGCGTGCACATGGCACACCAGCGCTATCCGCTGGTCGGAGACCCGGTCTACGGCGGGCGTCTGAAGCTGCCGCCGGGGGCCAGTGACCCGCTCAAGGAGCTGCTGCGTCAGTTCCCGCGTCAGGCACTGCATGCCCGCCGTCTCGCCTTCATCCACCCGATCACGGGCAAGGAAGTCGAATTCCGCGCCGAGATGCCGGGCGACATGCTGGTGTTGATCGACTATCTCAAGGAAGACATCGCTCGCTGAGGCGGCAGGCTCGCGCGACACGCCGCACAAGGAGAGGTTATGCACGACGAGAGTCTACGCCCGACCCTGATACTGCCGGACTGGCCCGCGCCGAGCCCGGTGCAGGCCTTCGTGACCACGCGTGAGAGCGGCCCCAGTCAGGGGCCGTATGCCGGCTTCAATCCGGCGCTGCATGTCGGCGATGACCCGGCGATGGTGGCGCAGGTGCGCGAGCTGCTCGCCGCGGAAGTCGATGACGGCCGTCCGCTGGCGTGGCTGGACCAGGTGCACGGCACTCAGGTGGTAGATGCCTTCGATGTCTGCCACGCCGAGGGCCGGCCGGATACTCCGCCACGGGCGGATGCCTGCATCAGTACCGGCACCGGGCAGGCCTGTGTGGTGATGACGGCGGACTGCCTGCCGGTGCTGTTCTGTGATCGGCAGGGCACGCGTGTCGGCGTGGCGCATGCGGGTTGGCGCGGGCTGGTCGAAGGCGTGCTGGAAGCCACCATCGAGCGTCTTGGTGATGACCCCGGCGAGCTGATGGCCTGGCTGGGCCCGGCGATCTCCAATGCCCAGTTCGAGGTAGGCCCCGAGGTGCGTGATGCCTTCATCGCGGATCTGCCCGAGGCCGATGATGCCTTCGAGGCCAGCCCCTACCGGCTCGGTCACTACATGGGGGATCTCTACAAGCTGGCACGCCTGCGTCTCGAGCGTGCCGGAGTCGGTCATGTCAGTGGCGGCCACTTCTGTACCGCCTCGGAATCCCGCTTCTATTCACACCGGCGTGACGATGGCGTGACCGGACGCCTCGCCACGGTGATCTGGCTGCGCTGAGGCGCTGATCAGGAATCTCTGATCAGGAATTGGGTCAGCGCATTCCGCAAGCTCGACATGCAGTACCCACAAACGCCCCGTTGACCTGATGTCTCAGGTTGGCGGGGCGTTTCTGCATGTGGCAAAGATGATGGCCGGCGGGTCGTCATCGTGGCGGCGGGAATCTGACCTGGATCAGGCAAATGTCACACCATGCTGCAGCGCGGCGAATCCTGCCTTGAAAGCCGTGCGCCAGCCCCCATCTTGAGAGTCAGATACGAAATGTTACAGGCGAAGCTCCTGAGAAAAGGAGTACCGCCATGACTCTCAGGAGAAGGCACCATGCGCATCGACAAACTCACCAGCAAGCTGCAGAACGCTCTGGCGGATGCCCAGTCGCTCGCCGTCGGGCGAGGCCACAATGAAATTCACCCGCAGCATCTGCTACTGGCACTGCTGGAAGACCGCGATGGCGGTCTCAAGGCACTGGTCAACAAGGCGGGCGGCGATGCCACCAGCCTGATGAGTGGCCTCAAGCGTCAGCTGGATGATCTGCCGACCGTGTCCCAGTTCGATGGCAATGTCGCGCCCTCGCAGGCCCTCGGCAAGCTTCTGAATCTGGCCGATCGTGAAGCGCAGAAGCGCGGCGATCAATACATCGCCTCTGAGCTCGCGCTGCTGGCCGCGCTGGAGCTGGGTGGTGATCTGGGCAAGCTGTTCACCTCATCGGGCATCAAGAAGCCCGCACTGACCTCCGCCATTGATGCACTGCGTGGTGGCGAAGCCGTGGGCGACGCCGATGCCGAGAACAATCGTGAAGCGCTCAACAAATACACGCTGGATCTCACCGAGCGCGCGCGGGATGGCAAGCTCGACCCGGTGATCGGGCGTGACGAGGAAATTCGCCGCACGATCCAGGTCCTTCAGCGTCGCACCAAGAACAACCCGGTGCTGATCGGTGAGCCCGGCGTGGGCAAGACCGCCATCGTCGAGGGGCTGGCCAGCCGTATCGTCAATGGCGAGGTGCCGGAAGGCCTCAAGAACAAGCGCGTGCTGTCTCTCGACATGGGCTCGCTGCTGGCAGGGGCCAAGTTCCGCGGCGAATTCGAGGAGCGTCTCAAGTCCGTCCTCAAGGAGCTGGCGCAGGAAGAAGGCCAGGTCATCCTGTTCATCGACGAGCTGCACACCATGGTCGGCGCGGGCAAGGCCGAAGGCGCGATGGATGCCGGCAACATGCTCAAGCCGGCACTGGCGCGTGGCGAGCTGCACTGTGTCGGTGCCACAACCCTTGATGAGTATCGTCAGTACATCGAGAAGGACGCCGCGCTGGAGCGCCGCTTCCAGAAGGTGCAGGTCGACCAGCCCAGCGAGGAAGACACCATCGCCATCCTGCGTGGCCTGAAGGAGCGCTACGAGGTGCACCACGGTGTCGACATCACCGACAGTGCCATCATCGCCGCCGCACGGCTGTCCTCGCGTTACATCACGGACCGCCAGCTGCCGGACAAGGCGATCGACCTGATCGATGAGGCCGCGTCACGCATCCGCATGGAGCTGGATTCCAAGCCGGAGGAGATGGACCGTCTCGACCGCCGCCTGATCCAGCTCAAGATGGAGCGTGAGGCGCTCAAGAAGGAGACCGATGAGGCGGCGCTCAAGCGTCTCGGCGCGCTTGAGGACCAGATCTCGGAGCTGGAGCGGGAATACGCCGACCTCGATGAAGTCTGGAAGGCCGAAAAGTCCAGCATCCAGGGCGCGGCCCAGTTCAAGGCCGAGCTGGAACAGGCACGTATCGATCTGGAGCAGGCGCGGCGTGCCGGCGACCTCAGCCGCATGTCGGAACTGCAGTACGGCGTGATTCCGGGGCTCGAGAAGCAGATCAGCGAAGCCGGCGAAGGCGAGGCGGATACCTCCGCCCACGTGCTGCTGCGCTCCAATGTCACCGAGGAGGAGATTGCCGAGGTCGTCTCGCGCTGGACCGGTATTCCGGTCGCCAAGATGCTCGAGGGCGAGCGTGACAAGCTGCTGCGCATGGAAGAGGCGCTGCACGAGAAGGTGATCGGCCAGGACGAGGCGGTGATCGCGGTATCCAATGCGGTGCGGCGCTCACGCGCGGGGCTGTCGGACCCGAACCGTCCCAACGGCTCCTTCCTGTTCCTCGGCCCGACCGGGGTCGGCAAGACGGAGCTCTGCAAGTCGCTGGCCAACTTCCTGTTCGATACCGAAGAGGCGATGGTGCGCATCGACATGTCCGAGTTCATGGAGAAGCACTCCGTGGCTCGCCTGATCGGCGCGCCTCCCGGCTATGTCGGCTATGAAGAGGGCGGCTATCTGACTGAGGCCGTGCGCCGCAAGCCGTACTCCGTGCTGCTGCTCGACGAGGTCGAGAAGGCGCATCCGGATGTCTTCAACATCCTGCTGCAGGTGCTGGAAGATGGCCGTCTGACCGATGGCCAGGGGCGCACCGTCGACTTCCGCAATACCGTGATCGTGATGACCTCCAACCTGGGGTCGGAAATGATCCAGCGCATGAGTGGCCTCAATGGCGAGCTCGCGGACGAGGAAGACACGCAAGAGAGTGTCGATCGCAAGGCGGCCTTCCAGTACGACGACATGAAGACGGCAGTCATGGAAGTCGTCGGCAATCACTTCCGCCCGGAGCTGATCAACCGCATCGATGAAGTGGTCGTGTTCCACGCCTTGGGACAGGCGCAGATCGCCTCCATCGCCGGCATTCAGCTCGAGCGGCTCAAGGCGCGTCTGGCCGATCGCGATCTCGGCTTCGAGATCACCGATGCCGCGATGGCGCTGCTGGCCAAGGCAGGCTTCGATCCGGTCTACGGTGCGCGTCCGCTCAAGCGCGCCATCCAGAGCCGTATCGAGAACCCGCTGGCCCAGGCGCTGCTGGGCGGTGAATTCGTGCCCGGTGACGTGATCCAGGTCGGCGAAGAGGGCGGAGAACTGACCTTCACGCGCTGAATCGCGCACCCGTGAGTGACGCCCCACCGTGACGGAAGTCTGTCTTCCGCTTGCGGTGGGGCGTTTTCGTGTCTGCCGTCCGGGCGCAAAATGACAACCCGGGGTGAGGCAGGCTGAAATTCACGAAGCAGAAAATTGCGAATTTATTGCCATTGGTGAGGTTTCACGCACGCTTATGGCCTGATTCATTGTTATCGGTGTGGCATTTGGCGCAGGCGGCGCACACTGGCGTAAGGTTGAGTTGACAGCCCCTTGCGGCTGTTGGACTCTTGACCATTCCTGATTGCGGGCGCGGCCATTCGGGCGACCCTCGAAGCGCCGCGTGAAGGACAGACGCTGAGTCGCTGTCCGCCTGTCAAAGGATACGCCGGTCCGGGTGCGCCAACCGTACCGACCGGCCATCAGCCCCGACCGCATCCAACCGATGCGACAAGAGTGCAGGCCCTAACCGGGCCGCAGACGCCAGGGTTTGGCATCAGGTGCCGCAATTTCTGCGGTAGCGACATTCAGGTCGCACTCGATCCGGCTTGCGCATTGCCGCCGGACGCACTCGAGACCTCCAGGGGAGAATAACCAAGTGGAATTGCTTTCCGGCGCTGACATGATCGCCCGCGCCCTGCACGACGAGGGCGTGGAATATATATACGGCTATCCCGGTGGAGCGGCGCTGCACATCTATGACGCCCTGTTCCGTCAGGACAAGGTCCAGCACATTCTGGTCCGCCACGAACAGGCTGCTACCCACGCCGCCGATGGCTACGCACGCGCTTCCGGCAAGCCCGGAGTCGTGCTGGTCACCTCAGGCCCCGGCGCGACCAATGCCGTGACCGGTATCGCCACGGCCTACATGGACTCGATTCCCATGGTCGTGCTGTGTGGCCAGGTCGCCAGTCACCTGATCGGTGAAGACGCCTTCCAGGAAACCGACATCGTCGGTGTGACTCGCCCGATCGTGAAGCACAGCTTCTCGATCAAGCACCCGAGCGAGATTCCGGAAGTCATCAAGAAGGCCTTCTATCTGGCCTCCAGCGGACGCCCGGGGCCGGTCGTCATCGACATCCCGAAGGACATGACCGCCCCGACCGAGCGTTACGAGTACAGCTACCCCAAGAAGGTACGCATGCGCTCCTACAGCCCGGTCACCCGTGGCCACAGCGGCCAGATCAAGAAGGCCGTCGAGCTGATGCTCAAGGCACGTCGCCCGCTGTTCTTCACCGGCGGTGGAGTGGTGTCCGGGCGTGCTAGCGAAGCGCTGACTGACCTAGTGCGCCGCCTCAACTTCCCGATCACCACCTCGCTGATGGGCATCGGTGCCTACCCGCAGGGCGATCGGCAGTGTCTGGGCTGGCCCGGCATGCACGGCTCCTACGAGTCGAACAATGCCATGCACCACACCGATCTGATCATCTGCATCGGTGCGCGCTTCGATGACCGCGTGACCAACAACACCTCGAAGTTCTGCCCGACGGCCAAGATCATCCACGTCGACATCGACCCGAGCTCGGTCTCCAAGACCGTGCGCGCCGATGTGCCGATCGTCGGTCCGGCCGATGCCGTGATCAACGAGATGATCAGCCTCGTGCAGGGGCGTGAGCTGGCCAACCCTGATGCACTGGAGGCCTGGTGGACCCAGATCGATGGCTGGCGTGCCGAGCGTGAAGGCAAGCTGTATGAACCGTCCGCCCCGGGCGAGCCACTCAAGCCGCAGCAGGTGGTGGAAGCCGTACACCGTGCGACCCGTGGCGAAGCCTTCGTTGCCACCGATGTCGGTCAGCACCAGATGTTCGCCGCCCAGTACTACAAGTTCCAGCGCCCCAACCGCTGGATCACCTCCGGTGGTCTGGGCACCATGGGCTTCGGCTTCCCGGCGGCCATGGGCATCAAGATGTCCTACCCGGAAGACGATGTGGTGCTGTTCACCGGGGAAGGCAGCTTCCAGATGATGATGCAGGAGTTCTCGACCTGTAAGCAGTACGGGATCGGGGTCAAGATCATCAACCTCAACAACCAGTCGCTGGGCATGGTGCGTCAGTGGCAGGACCTGAACTACAAGTCCCGTCACTCGCATTCCTATATGGAGTCGCTGCCTGACTTCGTGCAGCTGGCGGGCGCCTATGGCTTCCGTGCCATCAAGGTGCACACGGTGGAGGAGCTCGAACCTGCGCTGGAAGAAGCCTTCCGCAACAAGGACGAGCTGGTGTTCCTCGACATCTATGTCGACCCGCGTGAACACGTCTATCCGATGCAGGTGCCTCTCGGCTCCATGCGTGACATGCTGCTTACGAAGACGGAGCGGACCTGATGCGCCATATCATCTCCATTCTGATGGAAAACGAACCGGGCGCGCTGTCACGGGTCGTCGGCCTGTTTTCACAGCGCAACTTCAACATCGAGACCCTCAACGTGGCCCCGACCGAAGACGCGACCCTGTCCCGTCTGACCGTCACCACGGTCGGTGAAGATCGCGTCATCGAGCAGATCACCAAGCACCTCAACAAGCTGGTGGATGTGGTCAAGCTGGTGGATCTCACCGAGGGCAGCCACATCGAGCGCGAGCTGATGCTGGTCAAGGTCAAGGCGTTGGGCGCCCAGCGTGACGAGATCAAGCGTACGGCGGACATCTTCCGTGCCCAGATCGTCGACATCACGCCGAGCCTCTACACCATCCAGATCACCGGTGACGGTGGCAAGCTGGATGCCTTCCTGGCGGCGATGCAGCCGGTAGGCGTGCTGGAAGTGGCACGTACCGGTGTCTCCGGCATCGCCCGCGGCGAGAAGGTGTTGAGCCTGTAAGACGGTGGTGGAATCGCAAGACAAGAACGGCGCCCCTCGGGGCGCCGTTTTCGTTGGATCACTATCAGGCATCAGTCAGCGGGTCGCTGCGGCGAGCCGGGCAGTTGCTCCCATAACGCGCGCACCAGCGGATGACGCAGGCGTTTTTCCTGTACGCACAGGCCGACCTTGTAGGGAGTCAGGGGCGGATCGACATCGAGGATGCGCACCTGATCGGCCAGCGGCGAATTGTCGAGCACGATCTGTGGCACCACGCCGATCCCGAAGCCCAGTCCCACCATGCTGACGATGGCCTCGTTGCCGGCGACCTGGGCATACAGGCGCGGCTTGATGCCACGCTCATGGCACCAGGCATCGAAGCGCTCACGTGCCAGGCCGGTCTCCGACAGGATCATCGGCACGCGTGTCCAGTCGATGTGGTCGTCGCCCGCCGCCGAATCGTCCGCCTCGCCGATGCCTTCCAGTTGCTGGCCGGGGCCATCACGACGCGGGGCAATGAAGCGCAGCGGTGACTCGGCGAAGTCAGTGAAGGCGAGACGTGAAGGCAGCACATCGGGGCGCGCGGCGATCGCCAGGTCCTCGTGGCCCATCAAGACGCGCTCCAATGCCACGGCGGGGTCACCGGTATGCAGCTTGAGCTCCACATGCGGATGGCGGGCACGGAAGGAGGCCAGAATCTCATACAGGAAGCTGTAGCTGGCGGTCACCGAGCAGTACAGGGATAGCTCGCCACGCAGCTCATCGCTGTCTTCCAGCAGTGACTGGCGAATGTCATCCCATTGACTCAGTAATTCGCGAGCATGACGACGGAAGCGTTCTCCTGCCGGCGTCAGCGCGACGCTGCGGTTGTCGCGTTCGAACAGACTGACGCCCAGTTCCTCCTCCATGGCACGAATGGCACGTGACAGGGCAGAGGCGCTCAGGTGGCAGGCAGTGCTGGCGCGCCCGAAATGCAGCGTTTCGGCGAGGGTCAGGAATTGCTTGAGTTGACGATTGTCCATGCCGGGGTCCGCTGTCGATGAGTGCTGAAGAGGGAAATGTCTTGTGTTGCGCTATATGGCATATGATGGTGCAAATATAGCATTTTACGCAATGTCGAGGTGCAGGTAAGGTGGACTCATCGCCGCGCAGGAGGAGGACGGCAGACCTTGATCCAAGGTGCACGACCTCCCGGGGACGCAGAGCGGCCGAGACAGATGGCCGTCGGCGCTGGACACTGACACAAGCCTTTCCCTTGCGGGAAGGGGCGCAAGAACAACAGACACTCTTTCAAGATCTCACGCCATCCCGCTGACGGGGTGAGCCGCCAGGAGCAATGACGATGAAACTTTATTACGACAAGGATTGTGACCTCTCCCTCATCCAGGGCAAGAAAGTGGTCATCCTCGGTTACGGTTCCCAGGGCCACGCCCACGCGAACAACCTGAAGGAATCCGGCGTCGACGTCACCGTAGCCCTGCGTCGCTCTTCCTCCAGCTGGGCCAAGGCCGAAGCGGCTGGCCTGAAGGTTGCTGAAGTCGAGGAAGCGGTCAAGGCGGCCGACCTGGTCATGATCCTGGCGCCGGACGAGAACCAGAAGGCCATCTACGAGAACCAGGTGGAACCGAACCTGAAGCAGGGTGCGACCCTGGCCTTCGCTCACGGCTTCAACGTTCATTACAACCAGGTCGTGCCGCGTGCTGACCTCGACGTCATCATGATCGCGCCGAAGGCACCGGGTCACACCGTGCGTTCCGAGTTCGTGAAGGGCGGCGGTATCCCGGACCTGATCGCCATCCATCAGGATGCGACTGGCCAGGCCAAGGACATCGCGCTGTCCTACGCGGCAGGCGTCGGTGGCGGCCGTACCGGCATCATCGAGACCACCTTCAAGGACGAGACCGAAACCGATCTGTTCGGTGAGCAGGCTGTCCTGTGTGGTGGCGCGGTCGAGCTGGTCAAGATGGGCTTCGAGACCCTGACCGAAGCGGGCTACGCACCGGAAATGGCCTACTTCGAGTGTCTGCACGAGCTCAAGCTGATCGTCGACCTGATGTACGAAGGCGGCATCGCCAACATGAACTACTCCATCTCCAACAATGCGGAGTATGGCGAGTACGTGACCGGCACCGAAGTCATCAACGAGCAGTCCCGTGTCGCCATGCGCAATGCACTCAAGCGCATCCAGAGCGGTGAATACGCCAAGATGTTCATCCAGGAAGGCAACACCAACTACCCGTCCATGACGGCCCGTCGTCGCCAGAACGCCGAGCATCCGATCGAGCAGACTGGTGAGAAGCTGCGCGGCATGATGCCGTGGATCACTGCCAACCAGCTGGTCGACAAGTCACGCAACTGATCCTTCGTTCTGGATCTAGCGTGAAATGAGCGGGGCGCTCTCCATCAGGAGGGCGCCCCGCTTGCGTTGTTGCTCTATAAGCGCTATCGAATGGGAGAGGGAAGTGACAGTCGACGGTGAGGCCGCTAGGGTGTCACCACTATTCGCGCTCACTGGCAGGTGTAGAATGTGATTACCCTGCCACGACGAGGCATGATGCAAGGAATCCCATGACTGACGACAATCGACATCCCGGCGCAGAAGAAGCCCCCGAAGAACCGACCCGCCGTAGCAGTTCCGTGTTGGACAAGGTGGTGGAAGAATTCACCGACGACAGCGAAGTCGTGGAAGAGGCCATTGAGGACGGCAAGCCCGTTCGTCGGCGTGGCATCTATCTGCTGCCCAATCTGTTCACCACCTCGGCACTGTTCTCCGGCTTCTTCGCTGTGGTGTGCGCGCTGAACGGGGAGTTTGCCAACGCCTCCATCGCCATCTTCGTCTCGATGGTGCTCGACGGCCTGGACGGTCGTGTGGCGCGCCTGACCAATACCCAGAGCGCCTTCGGTGCCGAGTACGACAGCCTTGCGGACATGTTGTCCTTCGGCGTGGCGCCGGCGCTGGTCACTTTCAGCTGGATTCTGCAGGATGTCGGCAAGATCGGCTGGATCGCCGCCTTCGTCTACGTGGCAGGCGCTGCGCTGCGTCTGGCGCGCTTCAACGTCCAGATCGGCTCCACCGACAAGAAGTGGTTCATCGGTTTGCCGAGCCCGGCCGCGGCGGCACTCGTGGCTGGCTGCGTATGGACCATGCACAACTTCGACGCCGAGACCTTCGCCTTCAAGTCGCTGATGGTCTTCGTGGTCGCGGCTGCCGGTATCCTGATGGTGTCGAACATCCGCTATTACAGCTTCAAGGAGATCGACCTCAAGGGGCCGGTGCCCTTCGTCGCGCTGCTCGCCATCGTGCTGGCCTTCGTGGTCATCTCGCTGGAGCCGTCCGTGATGCTGCTGGGCCTGTTCGGTTGCTATGTCGCCAGTGGCCCGATCATGGCGCTGGGGCGCAAGTTGCGCGGCAACAAGTAGGCGTCAGCTGTCATCAATGTGATGATCGATATTCGGCCCCGTCATTCCTGGCGGGGCCGAATGCGTTTCTGGCCGGGGAAGGGGTGTGTCAGCAAGCAAAGGAGAGACGAGGACTAGAAAAGAGAAGCAGAATGAGGAGGGAAGAGAAAGGCAGAGCAGAGATGTCACCCGTATGTCCCGAGAATGACATTCTCTTGAAAAAGCCCTTGCCCTCACGTCGGTTCGTGCGTAAAGTACGCATCCGCTGCCGGGGACGCATGGCGTTACCAGCGGTGAAAGAGGTTTGCAGGTGGTTGTTTTGTTTGATGTTTTTGAAGTCCGCTTCCAAATCATCGATTGACAATCCCGGGCGATTCGCTAGAATACGCCGCACTCCTTACGGAACAGGTGATCGAGCAACGCTCCTCACCGCTTGCTGATGCTTAGAGGCAGTCGATTGACTCATCATCAAGTGCTTGACTTCTCAAGCGTTCCGGGTAGAATATGCCTCCTCGCTTAACAGCGACGCTCTTTAAAAATTTGATCAGGTAATTCGTGTGAGCGCTTGCCGATGAGTGGTGACAAGGTCACCAAATATCGGAGCAAGCCTCTCACGAGAAGTTTGACTCTGAACCAAGTTTGGTCTGCTTAACAGACTATCAAGCTTTCAACTGAAGAGTTTGATCATGGCT